>NZ_VANV01000115.1 GCF_022496765.1 Acidaminobacter sp. JC074
TCTACATACATTCTACATACATGGTTACCAGATACTCATGGAGAAGCACATTACAGTACTTGTATGCTTCTMGCTGGAATTTTRTTAAAAATGGGAGCATATGGGYTGRTTCGKATCAATATGGAATTCTTGCCTCACGCRCATTCYCTWTTTTCTCCTTGGTTAATGATAATAGGCACAATGCAAATAATCTATGCAGCTTYAACATMTTCTGGTCAACGTAATTTAAAGAAAAGAATAGCATATTCTTCTGTATCTCATATGGGTTTTATAATTAKAGGAATAGGTTAGATAACAGATACMGGACKCAATKGAGCCATTTTACAAATAATMTCTCATGGATWTATTGSTGYYGCRCTCTTTTTCTTRGCAGGMACGAGTTATGATAGARTAMGGCTTGCTTATCTCGACGAAATGGGYGGAATAGCTATCCTAATGCCAAAAATATTCGCGATGTTCAGTAGCTTTTCAATGGCCTCTCTTGCATTGCCGGGTATGAGTGGGTTTGT
>NZ_VANV01000118.1 GCF_022496765.1 Acidaminobacter sp. JC074
GTTAACAATAATTGTAGTTTGTTAACAATAATTGTAGTTTTTCCCATATTTTTGGGTTCTTTCATTTTCTTTCTTCCCCATAGAGGAAATAGAATAACCCGTTGGTATACTATRRGTATCTGTTTATTGGAACTTCTGTTAACGACCTATGTATTCTGTTATCATTTTCAATGGGAYGACCCATTAATTCAACTAGTTGAAGATTATAAATGGATCGATTTTTTTCATTTCCACTGGAAATTRGGAATAGATGGRCTTTCTATAGGACCCATTTTACTCACGGGATTCATCACTACTTTAGCTACKTTAGCAGCYTTTCCGRTTACTCGAGATTCTCGATTATTCCATTTCTTGATGTTAKCAATGTACAGTGCTCAAATAGGATTATTTTCTTCKCAAGATCTYTTACTGTTTTTCATCATGTGGGAGTTAGARTTAATTCCTGTTTATTTACTTCTATCCATGTGGGGCGGAAAGAAACGTCTCTATTCAGCTACAAAATTT
>NZ_VANV01000014.1 GCF_022496765.1 Acidaminobacter sp. JC074
ACTCCACACCAGTAGCCGCCATCAGCTTCCTTCAGACCCCTTTGTCGCCAAAGACGCCCTTGCTTACAGCTTCTCTTCCCAAGCTTGGTAGGTGAGATAGTCAACTTTTCAGACTATCAGCTCACGCACATGCCCAGCGCACCAAAAAAGAAAATCTCAATCGAGACTTTCTAATTTAGATTATCCAACTTGGTATTGTGTTTCTAACATACTTGAGAATATGCCATCTTTCAAGTTTGAAGGTAAGCCCATTTCCTCAATAGAACCATTTTTTATAACAACAACTTTATCAGCACCTGATACAGTTCGCATTCTATGGGCTATTATTAAGACAGTTTTATCTTTAATCAACTCACTCAATGCAGCTTGGATCTTGGTTTCGTTTTCTGCATCTAATGAAGCTGTTGCCTCGTCAAGAAGAATGATTGGAGCATCTTTTAACATAGCTCTTGCTATAGAAATACGTTGTCTTTCTCCACCTGACAATCTAGCACCATTTTCACCAATTAATGTGTCATAACCACTAGGTAGTTTTTTTATAAAGTCATCGCATCTTGCCAGTTTGGCAGCTTGTCTAACCTCCTCATCACTTGCATCCTTACGGCCTAATCTTATATTTTCCATCACACTAGAATTGAATAAGGTCACATCTTGGAAAACAATTGAATAGTAGCCTAACAATGTTTCTGGATCTATCTTTGATATATCTTGACCGCCTAAGGTAATGCATCCAGAATCGATATCCCAAAATCTAGCAGACAGTTTGGCTACTGTAGATTTTCCACCACCCGAAGGGCCAACGAGTGCTGTCACTTGTCCCTGCTTCGCTGTAAAACTCACATCTTTAAGAGTTTGAACACCTTCTATATATGAGAAATCAACATTTTTAAACTCAATATCAAAGAAATCTGGTTCAAATTCCGTTCTACCTTCTTGTCGTGGCATCGCTTCCATTTCTTTCATGCGTTTAATACGTACATTTAAGTATAAAAGCGCTGCTAAATTGTCCATAATTTCCATAATGGGGTTATAAATTCTTGCCGTTACAACTAGAAAGACAATGTAGGTAAACACATCTATACCACCTTGAGATAGCAAATAACCACCTGTAATCATAACAGTTGGTAATCCTAATTTTAGGACTACATAAGCAAAATTGATCAAAGCACCCAAGACCAGCTCCGTCTTAATAAGATACCTCTCGTAACCAGTCAGTTCATCGTTTAACTTATTTGAAAAATCCCTTTCTCTGTTATAAGATCTGATTTCATGAACAGAATCCAGCATTTCCTGAACTGTATCCGAGATACCACGTTTGATTTGATACACTTCAAGATGTGCTTTATTCTGAAGTTTCTTAGATGAAAAGAAAACTAAAAATGCAACTGGTACAACCCAGAATACTGCAAGTGACATTTGCCAGTTATAGACAAACATCATAATAGCCATTAATAAAATTGAAATACCTGCAGCAAATATCTGTGGTACCACATGCGAAAATAACTGCTCTATTTGCGTCGCATCTTCCATGATTGTAGCACTTAAATCAGCAATATCTTTTTTTCCAAAAAAGGCTAAGGGCAATTTTCTTAGTGTTTCAGCCAAGTTAATTCTTGATTTAGCACTTTCTTCATATATACGTGTATAGGTAGAATCATATTGAAAGTAGGCAATTACAAACATAATAACTAAAGACAGTACTGAAAATCCGCCATAATAGCCCAGACTCGAAAGAGATGCCATCGAATCGCCAGACATAAGTTTTAAGCTTTGGTCTATAAACTGGAAACCAAACATAACCGGCAACATAAAACTGATATTTAGTATGCTAGATAAGATAATCGCCTTAATAAGATTCCTTGCCCCTTCTTGAGACAAGGCAAACTTATTCTGAAGTAACTTAGACATTTAAATCTCCTTTCTCACTTTTCTCACTAGCATGATCACTTTCTAGTTTCCATGCAACAGAAGTCTGATATTCATCCCACATTTTCTTGTATTGACCGGCTTTATCAATGAGTTCTTTATGACTTCCTGCTTCAATAATCTTCCCTTGATCGATAACAAGTATCTTATCTACATCAGTAACACTTGTTAAACGATGAGCAATCATAAGAGTCGTTTTATCCTTACTCAGTTCTTTTAAAGCACGTTGAATCAAATGTTCATTTTCAGGATCTGCAAAAGCCGTTGCTTCATCTAAAAACACAATTGGAGAATCCTTTAAAATAGCCCTAGCTAGAGCAATTCTTTGTTGTTCACCTCCAGATAAGTAAGTCCCTTTAGAACCAATCACAGTTTCTAAACCATTCTCCAAAGCATCAATGATTTCTTTAGACTGAGATAGTTCTACAGCTCTTATTAGCTCCTCTTCCTTTACATCTTCCTTACCAAAAATAATGTTATCTCTTAGACTACCATTTAAGAGTTTGGTACTTTGAAATACAAAAGAGATATGGTCCATTAAGTCTTCTTTACCAATATCCTTTACGTCTATCCCTCCGATTAGGACTTGTCCTCGATCAACATCAAAAAACCTCGCTCCTAGCCTTGCAAGAGTTGTTTTACCGCCGCCGGACGAACCGACTAGTGCGACGGTTTCACCTTCATTAACTTGGAAACTGATGCCATTAACTGCTGGTTCATCTGTACCTTTGTATGAGAAAACAACATCCTTAAACTCTATTGTCCGTTTCTTAACAGGAACTTTCTGAGATGTGTAAACCATATCTGGATAGATAAACAAGTTATCAACTCGATTGATTGCCTGCTCTGCAATTCGTGTATTTTGTTGGAAATACATAGACTTCATTAACAACATAGTGAAAATTGGAGAAATCAAGAGATAAAATATAAAATCCGATAAGACCAAAGCTATGTCACCACCGCTACCAATTAAGAATATACCCATAGGAATCAAGAAAAAGGCTGCTGACTGCATGATAATCGTATAGAAAGACATGGGTGAACGCCACAATAATGTATAAGCATGAACCATTTCTTTATATCTAATAATTGAATTGTAAAATCTCTTAAAAGAAAAGATAGACTGTCCAAAAGTCTTAACTACAGGAATACCTCTTACATACTCAACAGACTCGGCACTCATCTCTTCTAAAGAATCAAAGTATCTGTTCTGAAACTCCTTGCCCTTTGTCGAAGTCATAAATTTCATTGTTATAAATCCTAAGATTATTGGTACCAACGACGCCAACCCCATTTTCCATTCTACTGTAAATATTAGGATCAATAGGATAATTGGTGATATCATTGTGGCCGCCATATCTGGAAGCTGATGAGCAAGAAAAGTATGTGTTGTACCAGCACCATCATTGATAATTTTTCTCAGTTTACCACTTGAATGTGTATCAAAAAAACCTAAGGGCATTGATAAAACCTTTTTCATACTTACCTTCTGTAAGCCTACTTCAACTCTAAAAGCGGCCAAGTGTGAGCACATAAGTGCTAGAAAATAAACTACAACACCCGCTATAGCAGCTATGAATGCCAACCAAGCAAAATTAGATACATTCGCTACCCCACCACTTGGATTTGTTAATATTTCTCTGATAATATACCATATTAAAACAAATGGTATCATGTTGAGTATTGCCGACACTGCTGACAAAAATAGTGCTAATGGCAATAAACTCTTCTTACTTCCCATGTAGGGTTTAAACCTACTTAGGAGTGATTGTTTCTTACTTTGTTCCATTAATTACACCTCCATTTACTAAATCCCATTTAGATTCAAGATAGAAGTCATATCTATCAAATGAGAATCCTTCTCATTCATCATAACTCTAGTTTAATTGAAATTCAATATCAATTAGAAATTAAGTCAATAAAAAAGACACTGGGTTTAATCCAATAAACCAATGTCTAAAAAAATCTCTTATTATACACACTACAAAAAATCTCATTGATTACTCAATGAGATTTCGTCTAATTAACCTTGAACAATAGCGTCAACTGGGCAAGCACCAGTACAAGCACCGCAATCTACACAAGTATCAGCATCGATAACGTATGCAGCATCACCAGCAGAAATACAGCTAACTGGACATTCACCTTCACAAGCACCACATGAAATACATGCATCTGTAATTTTATAAGCCATAATGACCTCCTTTTATATTTTCTTTACTTAACTGTCTTGATTATATGAAATCATTTGACGCCATGCAACAAAAATACAAAAGAAAATTCAAAAACAAGTTAAAATCAAGTGAGAATCATTATTTGTGTTAACCACTGCTAAGACTCAGTATTTTACTGGGATTTGAAAGATTTATTTAAAGCACAGCCTAGTGATTATCAAGTCAAATAGTAACTCTTTTAGGTAAAGGAAAACACCTAACCCCAATTTAAGGAGTCAATGACCCAAGTAAATCTTTAAGTGGAAAACATACTAGAAACAACCTTGTTCTTCCCATTATTCTTTGCAACATATAGGAGTTCATCAACTGCTTTAACAAAAGAATGTACTTTCTTCTCTTCTATCGTTTCCACATAACTAAGACCTGTACTTATAGTAATTCTCAAAGATTTATTATCAACAAGGAAAACTTCCTCTTCCACATTTTTTCGAAGTCTTTCACAAAGTTTTTCAGCATCTTCTAAAGATAACTCTGAAAAAAGTATGACAAATTCTTCTCCACCATATCGAGCAATAAAATCTTCTTTTCTTACGCTTCTTCTCATTAGCTCCGATAATTTAATAAGAATTTCATCTCCCGCTAAATGACCATAAGAATCGTTAACTTGTTTAAAATTATCTATATCTATCAATGCCATACAGATAGATTCACGGTTTTCATTATCGTTACGATTCATTTCACAAATGGTTAAATAAAAAGATTTGTGATTGTATAATCCGGTTAAGTAATCTGTACTTGCTAATTGCCCAAGTTTCTCATTCGTCTCCTCTAACTCGCCTAAATAAAAATCATTTTCCTCTTGTAATCTGAATAATTCTTTAAAAACAATGCCTATAATCCAATCAATGAAAAAAAGTAACACAATATCACTCATAATCGACATTAAATTCATAGTAGTCGATCCAGTATGTGTGTCAATAAAGGCTACAGTCAGACAACCCATAAACAATGAAACATAGGGCTTTTTATTTTGCATTCTTATAGATTGTATCAGAACATATATGATTACTAAATTGTTCAACTTCATACTTGATTCAATTGAGATAACAACATATGCAAACAAGAATAATCCATCTATAAAACCAACAAGCATTTTGTGATTAACATCATGTAAGATCAACTGATTATCTGATGAATGTAGTAGGATATGATAGAACCTATATGCGATTACAAGCACATAGGCAACACTCAGAACCTTCATTGCTAAATCATCATTTGATCCAAACAATGGGAATCCAATATTAAGTAGAATTAGCATTATGATTATCTGAAAACCAAAATATATCTCTTCAACAAAGTATGTATTTTTTTTCATTTTACTTAACCTTCACTTTTCTAAATGAGAATCATTTTCACTTAGAATATCATATCAAGTTTTTCTGATAATTTCAAGATTAGATTAAATAATTACTCCATAAATGGACAAAAAAAAGAATCAATAAGTCAATATTGATTCTTTCAAACAACTATGAAGCTCTTGCTAATTCACTTTTTTCACTCATGGTTTCTTTTTTAAGCCTAAGTAAGGCGTATAAACCATATATAAGAGTATACATGAATGCACGCTCATAACTTTCATGACGAATACTCAAGGTCATATAATGAACAAAGCAATTAAAATAGAATAAGTAAGACCATTTATGTAACTTTCTCCATTTAGGCAATGTCATCTTCACCTTAACCACATTAATAGATGTGATCCCTAGAACAACTAATAAAAGGCTATTCATTAAACCAGTCCAAGTCATCAATTGAGTAAATAGTGTTATCTCACCACTCATTAACTGACCTATACCATAAGGTGCAGAAAATATAGTGTACAAGAGTGTATGTGGTAAATATAGTATAACCCCAAGAATAGACAACTCCGTTCGAATGCTCATCATTTTTTTCTTCCAATTATGATCTTTGGACAAAACCCCTGCGTACATTACATACATAAACATCGTCGCTGGAAGATAACCACTTACTACCCCACGTATAGTCCTCACCCACCAAGATGTAAAGTCAACTTCAATAATCTGAAGAAAAACAATCACAGAAATGACGATGCTAACCAAAGAGATTAAACTTCCACCTAAGTACCACCTTTTTGAGTTGCTCCTTAGAGATTCTCCAAATTTAAATACAATTAATCCTGAGATTATCATGGAAATAATTAACTCGATTGTGCCTTCTAATACCATATGCCCTCCTTTAATGATAATTATTCTCACTACCGAATCAGTTTAGCAACATTTGATCAGTAATTCAAGAAAACTGCATTAAAATAGTAAAGTATCAGACAATATTATAGAAACTAACTTTTATCCACAGTTAAGCCGATCTATTTAAGTCAACTTCTTCTAACTCACGAAGTGCTTTAAACTCTTTTCTCACAAGATATACACTCCAAAGTACAATAATAAAATCAATAGCAAAAGCACCAATATAAACAAAATCCACACCAAAGAATCTTGGTAATATCAACATTAATGGAACATAGAAAACCAATTGTCTAGCTATACCAATCATAGAAGCAATCTTCCCCTTATCAATTGCAGGAAAGAAGGTCATCCCCATAAATATGACTGGCAGTATAGGTAGCAAGGCCATAAAAATTCTAAAATTGAATAAATCCTGAGCAGCCAAGACCTTATCAGGCATCATAAGATTTAGAGGCAATTGTGGCCCAATCATCATCAATAACCAAAATGGTAACATAACCAAAGTTGCTGCTACAGCGAATACCTTAAAACCTTTGATAACACGTTCATAATTTTTGGCACCATAATTAATCCCTACGACTGGCTGTAGAGCTCGCATTAAACCAAAAATTGGTGTTAACATAAATGTAAAAATCCTAAAGGCTACTCCATAAAAAGCAAGATCACTGTTGCTGCCATAATTACTGATTGCATTTAATACCACTACAGCTTGCAACAAACTCATTACAGACATTATTAGAGATGGTACCCCCATTGAGATAATACGTTTCATAATTGCCTTGTCTCTTCTAATAGAAAATGGCTTGGCTTCAAAACTTGCCCCCTCTCTCTTGAAGTAAACAAGTGAGGTCAGTGTATAAATAATCATACCAATATTGGTACCCCAGGCTGCACCTTCTACACCCCACTTGAAAATCACAATAAATATGTAATTAAATACTATATTCACACCTAGACCAATCCCCATCATAAGAGCTGCTGTTTTCATCTTTCCTTCAGCTCTTACTATCATGTTCCCAGCTAGACCTGCGATCCAAAATAAGGCTCCATAAACGGTTACTCTAAAATATGCAGCTCCAAAATCTAATGTAAGACCACTCCCCCCCATAAATTGAATTAGCTGATTTGTAAAAATCAATCCCAACATCATGAAGACTAGGGAAATCACTATACTTAAGTAATTGACGTTTCCAAGCAGTTTTTTCTGTGTATCTGTGTCATTTTTCCCAATAGCAATACTTAAAGCCGATCCTGCACCAACACCAATTAAGGAACCTAATCCCAAGCTCAACTGTGTTAGTGGGTATGCAAGTGATACACCTGCAAGTGCATCTTCACCAACAAATCTTCCTACAAAAAAAGCATCAAATACTGTGTTTAACCCATAAAGAACCATGGCCAATATTGCTGGCCAAGACAGCTTAAAAGTTACCTGCCAAAGATTGTCATTTAAAATGAGATGTTTCTGTTTTAACTTCTCCATAAAACCTCCTTACCGACGAATGCGTCGGTTAAAACTAAATAAAATGGTTCCCTTCCAATTGAAAACCGTTATCATTAACAGTCTATCACTAATATGATTTCTGTCAACTAAATTTTATTTTTATGGATAAGTTCTACCAAAAGTGGCTTGAACATTTGTCTGATTTTAACATCTCGATCTAAAATTATATCTGGTTGTCTAGAGACATTTTGACCAAATAAAATGGCGTTCATCATTCTACTTAAAAAAAGAAAATCCTCTTTTGCACTGACTTGATTCAAATTAAGGCATGTGCAAACAAAACTATAGAATTCCTCTTCTAGTTTGACATACTCCCTCCAGATACTTTCGTCGTACATAGACTCATGGATAAACATCGTGTACACTTTACGATCATCAGTGACAACAGTACATTTCTCAATAAATGCATCCATTAACAGATCAATTTTTCTATTCTCACTAAGAGAAGAAAAATTTTCTGGGAAGTATGGGTTGAGAGTCATATAAAGTGTATTACCGCGTTTCATCATATCAATTAGAATTTCTTTAGTACTGCTGTAATAATAGTAGAATCCACCTTTAGATAAATCTGTTAACTCAATAATATCCTCCATGGTAGTTCTTTGAAAGCCCTTCTTTACAAAAACAGTTTTAGCGGCTTCAAATATTTCTTGTCTTCTTTCTTCTCTAGTTTTTCGTTTAGTCAATGGCATACTCCTTATCTATATATCATAACACATTGGAGTTTTATAAGTCAGCCATTAAAGCATACTTTCTGTAATCAAAATCAATCTTTTGGTCTTTGATGGTCAGAATTTGATTTTCCTCAAACTTGTCAATGATTCTATATAAAGTGGAACGGCTGATACCCAAATATTCTGACAACTCAATTTTCTTTAGTTCAAGTTTTGCCTGATTCATTTCCATTGTCATATGGAAAAACTGAGCAACTCTCTCCTCTGTATTTTGAACAGAAAACAAATCAATTCTCTTTAACAAGTATTTGACCTGTCCATTAAGAAATGAAAAATAATTTCTCATAAGTCTCTTATCCTTTTGTATAAGCATCATAAGTGCACTTTCCGATAGATACATGACTTCACTTGATAAATCAAAATGGACAAAAGTTGGATAAAAGTCTCCATCAGAAAATATGGATAACACACCAGTCACATCACCAGGTTTTATGTATTTCATAAATGTTTTTGTACCATCAATATGTTCTTGTTCTACTTTTGCACGTCCCTTGAGTAAAAACATGATGCCCTTCTTATTTCTATTGAAATCATAGGCTACGGAATTTTTATCCATAGACATAAATTCTGTATCGATATCTTCCAAACAGGTCTTCAGTTCATCATAACTCATATCTTTAAATATTGGATTTTTTAACAAAACCTTTAACAAAACAACCTCCAACGTTTCATTTGACACATATAGTACATACAAAATGTAGTATATTGTACATGATAATGATAACCGTTCTCGCAAAAGGAGTCAAGAAATGAAATTTATAATCGTCGCTGGAGGTCCTTCTACAGGAAAAACCTCTATCATATGTAAAGTAATCAGTAATCTCTTAAAGAAGAAACTCAAAATATCAGTAGCAAAAATTGATTGTGTTGATGCTACCAGCGATGGTATTTATCGTACTTTAGATATAGATTATTTAGAAGGTTTATCTAAAGACTTATGCCCCGACCACTATTTAGCAACAAATTATGTTGACTTATTCCAATGGGGACTTAATAATCAATCTGATTTAATGATTGTCGAAACCGCTGGACTATGTAATCGCTGCGCCCCCTTTATCGACATTGCTCTTAACATATGCTCAATAGATTACACAACGCATATTCAAGCTCCACTGAAATTTGGTCCAATTGTAAAAACAGCAGATGTTATCATTCTTAGCAAAGGTGACTTAATCTCACAAAGTGAACGTATCGTCTTTAAAAGTAATCTAAAAAAACTTAACCCCCATGCCAAATATATTGATGTCAACGGTATCAGTGGCCAAGGGTATGAAACGCTTTCAAACTGTATACTTGATGGAGATGAACTGTTAACCTTAGAAAATTCAATTTTAAAGTACACCATGCCATCTGGTACATGCTCATATTGCGTTGGTGAACAAAGATTATCAAAGGATTTTCATCAAGGCATTGTTAACACTATTTTGGGAGGTGCAAATTGATCACAATATACCCTGGTTATAGCAAGACAAATGAACCTGAATCATTTGATAGATTGAATCTAGAAGTGGGCAGAATTTATAGTGTAGTGGGACCTACAGGTTCCGGAAAAACACAACTTCTCGATGATATAGAACGCCTCAGTCCTGGAGATGGGGTAACTGGTAGAAAAGTTATTTCAGAGATCCAGCCTAATATCCAACATCTATCACAGAAAATGCACTATATGGTGGATATGTCTATAGGTGATTTTTTAAAACTTTATGGTGAAAGTTTGTCCATTCATAACCTAGAGTCATATGCACAAACCATAATTAATCTTGCAAACACCCTATGCGGAGAGCCAATTACACAAACCAGTCAGTTGACCTGTCTAAGTGGCGGACAATCTAGAGCTCTAATGATAGCAACTGTAGCTATTAATCCAAAAGCAAATATCATTTTGTTAGATGAAATTGAAAATGCAGGTATTAATCGCTTGGAAGTGCTCAATCTTTTAAGAACAAAGGGAAAAATTGTCATCATGATTACCCACGATCCCCTTTTAGCTTTAATGGCTGACTATAGAATTGCATTAAAGAATGGTAGTATCGTTGACATGATACATCGTTCATCATTTGAAGCATCACTCATCCATGATTTGACCAAAATCGATGATTATATCTTTCATCTTCGTCAATCATTGAGAAATGGATTAAGAATCGAGGAAAATTACCATGCAAAAGTTACTATGGAATAACGTGTGTCTTTTAACCAGACTTGAAGAAGCCTACATTGATGAAACTCTTCCTACTATAGACACTTCATATTTTGGCTTAGGAAGACCTTTAAATCTAAAAAAATATTTGCAAAACAATGATACTTGGCAAGTACTGGTGTCTACTGATACTGAAATTTTTCATGACCCTTGTGTGCTTAAAAAGCAGTTAATTACTTTAAAGAAGCCAAGTCTAGCTATGAACTTCAACAATGCAATTGATCAACATACCTTCTTTAAACCTTTTATAGCCATTCCACTAGTGATTGTTATAAATACGAAAAAAACACATTTAAGACCTAAATCATTTAAAGAATTGTGTTCAAGTCAGTATAAGGATCTTGTAACTTATGGAGGACCTGACAACTCAGCAGGCAAATCACTTTTAAAAGCAATATGGTCAATGTATGGCATGGATGATGTTAAGTCTTTTATCAACAATAGTTTTGCAGCTTCTATGCCTGCAGCTGCATTTAAACTAGCCACATCTGGTGATTATCCCATCGCCATTGTACCAACTATTTTTTCTAACAGAGCCGGCATCAATGATATCATTCAAGTTGTACCTCAAGAAGGTGCTATTGCTATACCATCCTTTTATGCCGTTCATCAGTCATGCGACATAGAAACAGAAACATACATATATGACCAGCTGATAGCCAACGAAAGATTTCATGAGTTACTGGTTAGTAGAGGCAGTATTTCAAGTCCACTTATTAAAGACAGTCAATGTCCTCTATACTATCCACCAAAATCATTTTTTGATTCTCTAGACTATGATAAATTTGAAACTCTCTTAAAATCACAATAAAGTGCTCTCGCACTTTATTCTGGTCTTATCTTCTTTATAAAATCATGTCGATCTTTAGTTTCAGTTTTTCTGTATATATTTTGAAGATGCTTTTTCACTGTACTTTCAGCAATAAAGAGAGTTGCAGCAATCTGCTTATTGGTCTTTTCCTTTAAGAGAAGTTCTGCAAGCATCTTTTCTCTTTCAGTTAAGTTAAATTTATCAATGTCAAAAAAATTTTCCTCCACCTTTCCATACAAATCATGCCCTATTTTAAAAATAATAAAATAAAAAACACCATAGAAAAAGGGTCTTACTGGTTCTAAACTATAGGCATCTAATGAGAGCATTTTTAGAAAAAGTAAAGTTGCAGCTAATACTGATGTCAATAGTGTTTCCATTCCAAACAATCTGACTCGATCTATGTTATCTTTTTTGTAAGAACTCAGATAAAGTAACGAAATACAGCCTAACATAACAAACATCATCTTCACATCTATAATTAATGATAACTTGAAGTCAACTAGATAGAAAAGAATAAACAAATAAACTGGAATGATTGTTACCTTACTGTATTTATTCATTTTCTTCCTCTAAATCAAATAATATAGTTCTAATCTTTTAATCATCCGGTAACAATAAAAGCATCAAAAATATACTGTACATAAACGAAATCATAGACACAGCCATACTGGCTTTTAAAGACAATTGATCATCATATCTTGGTAAAAGGACAACAAAACCTATAAAAGTAGTTCCAAGTCCTGATAAAAGTAAGGATTTCATAGCCAAACCTATGGACAATTTGGACTTTTCTAGTTCCTTTTTTGTATATATGTTATCCTTTCAACAGATATCTTTATTGCCCTAAAAAAATCTCTAAACAAACCTGCACCAGCAAGTACAACAAGGGTAATTGCAAGCGGGATTATAACAGAAGGAATATCAAGAATGGCAGCTAGACCTCCACCCGTTGCGAAAATCATGGCAGCAAGAACAATAATAATGGCAATAGCAAACATAAAACGCTCCTTTCAATATTGTGTTTAGCTTACAAGATATCGACATGTAATACAATTATCCCTAGGGATAATCCTAGGAGTAGACCTCATACAACTATTGCAAACACTACAGCTTAAAAGTAAAGATTATTTCTCCATCTCGGTTCTCTTTATTATCCGTTTTAAAGCCCAGTGATTTATAAAGCCCTGTTGCCTTTTTATTATCTTTAACAACGGTTAAGTTTATCTGCTGACAAGCTGCATATTTCATTTTTATATACTCTATAATCAATGACAGAGATTTCTTCCCATAGCCAAGTCCTTGATACTTTTTATCAATAAAGAAACCACCTAACCAATAATTATCTTTGCTGTCTGGCGTATAAGAAAGATAGAACATGCCAATCATTTTTCTACCGTCATAAATCAGATAAGGATCAAAGGCTTCATCCCATGGTTTTATATAGGCATATGCCAAGGCTTCAAGAACGGATGGTACATAAGCCTTTTGATCGTCACCCACACACATCTTTAAGGCTTCTTCGTAATTGTCTCTATTAAATGATTTAAACTGCAACATAAAGTCCTCCAAAAAAATAAATATCCTTCTTCATTATAACATGAAAAAGGATAAGATATTATTTTACAGCTGCTATTACAGATAACTCAACTAGAATATCTTCTCTAGCCATTTTAGCTTCAACACATGCTCTAGCTGGTTCAAAACCATCTTCAACCCATGCATCCCATACACTGTTCATGTCTTGGAATAAAGCGATGTCTTTTAAATAAATTGTCGTTGAAAGGATGTGTCTCTTGTCAGAACCATACTTTTCAAGTAAAGCTTCAACCTTCTCTAAACATACCTTTGTTTGCTCTTTAACATCTGCGTCTTTTTCGCCATGTGTTTGACCACATAGATAAACTGTTTGATTATGTACAACTGCGCGGCTCATTCTTCCTGTGCCTTCAAATCTTTTGATTTCCATAATTAATCCCCCTTTTCCAAAATAGTATACCACCATTATAAGTTTATTGCTATTGGTAATTTACCCGCTTTAAACTATAATGTAATAAAGTCTTAAGAAAATTATCTGTTTACCTTAAAAGGTCGTGGTTATAATGAAAATAGGAGGACTTATGAGAATATTAGTTTGTGATGACGATGTAGCTATTGTAGGTGCTATAGAAATATATCTAAAGAATGAAGGTTATGATGTAATCAAAGCTTATAACGGCCAAGAGGCCATTGATCTTTTAAAAGATCACGAAGTACATTTGATTATAATGGACATCATGATGCCATATATGGATGGTCTAAATGCCACTCATAAAATACGAGAAAAGTACAATATTCCTGTTATCATGCTTTCTGCTAAATCAGAAGACATGGACAAGATTATGGGCCTGAATATGGGAGCGGATGATTACCTAACAAAACCCTTTAATCCATTAGAACTCATTGCTCGAGTAAGATCGCAGCTTAGACGTTATACTTCACTGGGCAGTATTGCCGTGACTCATTCTACATGTCAATCAGGCGGCCTAGTCATCAATGACGAAACCAAGGAAGTCACTGTTGATGGTGAAAAGGTTAAACTGACAAGGATAGAATACAATATTCTTCATCTACTCCTTCAAAATGCTGGTATGGTCTTTTCCATTGACCATATCTACGAATCAGTGTGGAATGAACCTGCTTATCAACCAGAAAATACCGTTGCAGTTCATATTAGAAGGATACGCGAAAAAATAGAAATTGATCCTAAAAATCCAAAATATCTAAAGGTGGTGTGGGGTGTTGGATATAAAATCGAAAAGCACTAGAAAAAGAATAACCTTTGTTGTTTGTTTAATAATCATTACGGTAATTATTAATGCCATGTTTGTACTGACTCATAGGATGGATTCCTCAGTAGAAATTGTTGTTCAAAAGGATTTCTATCAAAGTTTTCAATTAAGAGATAATATCACACATTATCTCTATAATTTAACTGAGATATTAAACTACTACAAGAGCGAAGAAAATATTATTAGTGGTGGTACCCTCTTTATCAACGAAAATAGTCTCCCCTTTGACTTAAGACTCATCTATGAGGAGTTAGAGGATGATTTACGTAACGATGATGAATCTATTCCAGAATCTCTTGTTTTCGAAAAACTTGCTGAAGACTATCCCGAGGAATACAAAGCTTATCGCCAGGAAAAGATCAATAAGGATTTAGCTGATTACAGAGAAAAATTAAGTCACTTAGAGCAATATGGTGTAGAGTACTACATTGAATCAGAAGGCGTCAAATTGACCAATGTTCCTGATAAAAATAAGGATTACTTTTTAAATTCCAAAGTCTACTACACATTTGATGCTGACAATGTATTATCATCATTTACAGATTATGAGCCGCTCTTATATGGACTTCATGCATTAGAGTCCTATCCGCAAGACACGCTCTATCTAACAGTCAATAACACAACTTTAGAGAATCAGGCTAGAACTTGGAATATTGAAATGGGGATCTATAAACCCTCAATTATTTTACTCTTTGGCCTAGGTTTATTCCTTTTAGTAGGTTTCTTTTATATGACATACGAATACAAAACTGAGTATTTCCCTTGGGTAAAAAATTCTATGTACTTTGATCTAAAATTTATACTCTTTATGCTCTTTTCAGCTATTATCACCATGTTTGAGGTTGAGTATTACAGGTACTTCGGTTTATACCTTGTATTACCTGCAAGTTTGGTATTGTCATTTACCCTATTAAATGTTTATTTGTCTGTTGTGAAACACTATCATGATAGAAATTTTGTAAAGAGCATATTGGTCTTACAGGTCTTCTTTAACATCTGTAAATATATAGGGACAATCTTTGCAAAACTGCCAACCATGATACGGATGATCCCAACCCCTTTTAAGGCAAAAGACTTGGACAATATCATTCACGGTGTTCGGTCTATTTCCAATGGTGACCTAGACCACAGCATTCAGACCAGAACCTCAGGTCTTTATAAGACCCTAGCTGAAGACATCAATACAATTACAGATGGTTTAAAAAATGCTGTACAAAATGAACTTAAAAGTGAAAGGATGAGAACAGAGCTTATCAGTAATGTTTCCCATGACATAAGGACACCTCTGACATCCATCATCACATATGTAGACTTGATAAAAAGGACAGACGATCCTGAAAAGAAGGATGAGTATTTAAAGATCATTGATCAAAAGTCACAAAGGCTAAAGAACCTAACAGATGACTTGTTCGAAGCTTCTAAAGTCAACAGTGGCAATATACCGATCAACTTAGAAGTCATCGACTTACAGTTTCTATTGTCTCAGTGTCTAGGTGAGCTTAGTGAAAAGATGTCGGATTCAGGACTAGAATTTGTCATCAATTATTATCACCACCACAAGCTTGCTCTTGTAGATGGAAATCTGATGTTTAGAATCATTGAGAACGTCATGTCAAACATCTTCAAGTATTCACTAAAGAACAGTCGGGTTTACATCAATATTGAAGAAGATGACGACTACTTGATGCTGATCTTTAAAAACATCTCAGCTTTCCCTCTAAATGTGGAACCCCATGAGTTGTTTGAGAGATTTAAAAGAGGTGATGCTTCTAGAACGACTGAAGGCAGCGGCCTTGGCTTGTCTATTATGGAAAAACTTATTTATCTGCAAGATGGCAGACCAGAAATTCATATTGACGGGGACTTGTTTAAGGTCATCGTAAAAGTGAAAAAGGCAGAAGCTTAGCTTCTACCTTTTTTGTATATTAGACTAGCAATCAATGCTGTAAAGGGTACCGTTAAAACAATACCGATAGAGCCCGCTAATCCTTGTATCAACTCCACTGATAAAAATGGCATGTTGATCAGCTGGACAAACTCCATATTGTAGCCCCAAATAATCAGCATAAGACCTAATGAGCCACCCATAAAAGCGAGTATCAAGGTGTTGGACATGGTACCCATGATATCTCTACCAATGCTCATACCTGATTTATAGAGCTGCTTGACGGTTAGTTTTGGATTCAACTGATAAATCTCTTGTATCGATGATGCAATAGACATACTTACATCCATAACTGCTCCCATGGATGCAATTAGAATAGATGCAAATAAAAGACCTTTTACCTTAACACCATACTCTAGTGCGACATAGACAAGCTGAGTTCCCTTGTCCATATTCACAGCTGTGATATTTGCCATCTTACCAAATACAAAGGCAATTAGGCCTGCTGCAATAATTCCCATCATGGTGCCTAATATGGCCACAAATGATTTTTCATTGTAACCACCAATCAGAATAAAGGATACAACTGCAGAAATGATTGCACATATAATGGTGATGACAATTGGGTGAAAGCCATTAAAGATCATTGGCACCATGACAAATATGAACATGGTGGCTGTAAAGAGTAAGGCAACAATTGAATAAAAGCCCTGCTTACCACCAAAGTAAATCATAACACCTAAGAAAAGAGCTATTAGGATATAAAGTACCGGTGAACGTTTATGTGCATACACCCATAAATCTGGGCCTTCATCGTTTTCTGTGATGCCAACAATAATACGCTGACCCTCATGGCAAACAACCTGATGTCCTTGATCGATGGTATTGATGACATCTTGAATAAAGCCCTTGTGTTTACCTGTTAAGACTTCTAAAGCAAGTACTTGTCGACCAACTACCAAATCCTCAACAACTGGATCATCTTCTAATCTTTCTTCTAAAACCAGTCTGACGATGGCTTCTTCATAGTCTTGAGTATAAAAACTCGGTATGTTCATCTGGTCTTTAATCATACCAGATACCATAATAATTATGGGAATAAGTATAATGGTTACAGCTAATATTATTTTATGTATTTTATCTTGATTCATTTTTTATCCTATCGTTACTCTATTACGACCATTTTCCTTACTAGTATACAAAAGCTTATCTGCTCTCTTAAAAATACTATCTATATCATCATCACCTGCTAGTGTTGCACCAATTGAAATGGTTACTTTCAGCGGCGGATCATATTGTCGTAGTGATGATCTTTCTACTAATAACCTTATACGCTCTAAAGCAGTGTAAAAGTTTTCATCATTTACATCTTTTATAACAGCTACAAACTCTTCTCCACCCCATCTGCCAATGAAATCATGTCCTCTTAGAGCCCCTTTGAAAACTTTTGCCAACATAACAAGAACCTCATCACCAACATCGTGACCATAATTATCATTAAACTTTTTGAAAAAATCTACATCCATGATGGCAACACCAAAGGAAATCTTATTCACCCTATTTTCCTCTATTAAATGGTCTAGTCTATTATCTAAATACCTTCTGTTAGGTAATCCAGTTAATTGATCGTAATAGGCCAATTCCTTCAACTCATCTAAATGCTGGATTAATTGAGTTTTGTCTTCATCGGTTGAAAAGGTTTCTACAGCCCCAATAATCTCTTCATCTTCATATATAGGTACGACATGTACATGAGTCTTTATGCGCTGTCCTTCCTTGTGATCTAAATAAACAACAGTCTCTCGCTCCTGACCATCTTCAAGTGTTTTATGTAGGGGACATCCGTTTTTACACAAGTAAATCCCGTCCTTATCCATATGATTAAGTATATTGTTATAACAATGACAACCGGTCACTTCATTTGCCTTAAACCCTGTGATGGCTTCAGCACCTTTATTCCAAAATGTTATCTTCCGCTCCTTATCAACAAAATAGACACCATCTTTGATGTTCTCTAATATATTCTTATAAAAATCTTTACTCATGACTACCTCCATAATATTATGATAACACATTCACTCGATTAGAGCATTTAAAAACGGGTATAAAAATAGCGGAGGTCATATGAAAAAATTAATTCTTATCATCTTATGTATTTTTCTTATGGGATGTCAAGAAGATACCATAAAACTTGGCTTTACAGCCGGTTTATCCGGCATATTATCTGACGAGGCTATTGCTACTAGAAATGGCTTTGTTTTGGCTGCAGAGGAAATTAATGCAGCAGGTGGTATCAATGGCAGCCTGATAGAAATCACTACAAAAGATGATGCTTCAACTTTAGAAGGACTGGCAAGTGTGAACCAAGAATTTCATGATGAAGGCATTCATCTAATCGTTGGTCCATTCATCTCTAGTCATGAACCGGAAATAAGGGTCGGCATGAAAAATTTCAACCATTTGTATATCAGTCCAACCATTACTTCTTCTAATCTATCCAATGAAGACGATCAATTTTACAGAGTTATTGGAGATACACATATGATGGCAAGTGGTATTTATGACCTAATCGCCTCTACAGATGTAAATAGCATTGTGATTATTCAAGATACCGATAACTCACAGATGACTCAAACCATCAAAGAAGATTTAACAAAGTACATCATATCTGGAGATGTTGAATTACTAGGTGTACTGGAACTGAGTAAAAATACTGACTTAGTCGCTTTGGTTGATCAAATTGATTTTATTAGACCTGATGGTCTTGTTTTCCTAACAGGTTCTGTACATGTCTCTGAGCTAATACAACTAATGCAAATAAAAGACCTTCATTTGACTAAGTTTGTCTCTACTTGGGCTTTATCAACAGAGCTTATTAAAAACAGCGGCAAGGAGTCTGAAGGTGTATTAGGTCTTGGCTTCTATGATGCTTATAGTCAAGACGAGAAACTTCTTTCTTTTAAAGAAAAGTATTATGAACGTTTTTCAACAGAACCTGCATCTACAAGTATTCTGGCCTATGATGCCGTATATCTATTTAAGGCAGCAATTGAAAAGAGTGGTTCAGCAGATGTAGAAAGTGTAAAGAAAGCCTTAGATGAATTAGATGAGGTTGAAGGTTTTACAGGCAATTATTATCTCAATGAATATGGAGACGCCATCAGAGACTATAAGAAATTAAAGATTATCGACGGTCAAATAAGAGGCTACTAAAAAAGACATCTTACGATGTCTTTTACTTTGCCTCTAATATACTGTCACCTTTAACAAATTGCTGTAAATGCCTAAACAACATGTTATTATGACCAATTATCTCTAAACCATACCTATGAAAAACGTAATTGGTGTTGTGCCATTTTATCTGAGTCATTACCTGATATGGAATATTCTCTAAATAAAATGTAAACTCTAAAGTAGAATTTTTAGGTAAGGGCAGTCTTGTAACTATACCCAGTCCACCCAAGGAAACATCAAAAGCTTCCATCATAACAGGTGTTTCAAAATTAACCCTTTCACCCAAGTCATTATAATAATGATAGCACCAAAGTTTTACTCGATACGGTACCCTCTCATGTACCCTTGATTCCCCCATAATATCTCCTTATAGACATCATTTTACATGTTATCACATAAAATAGCAATATAGAGCTACTAATATCATTATACCGAATATAAGCCATTTAAAACGTCTTACCCGCTACTTTCAATCTTAGTATTTATGGTTGTAATTATTTGATCCAGGGTCGCCTTGGTAATCTCCAAATCTTTATCATCGATGGCATCTAGTATGACCTCTATCAACTCGCCTCTTTTGATCATCAAATGATTGTTGACAGTCTTGCCCTCATCTGTTAAATAGAGTCTCTTCTTTTGACCATCTTTGACCTTATAAACCAAGTCTCTCTTAACCAAATCTGATACATAATGAATGATGTTCTTTTCATCACGTTTATAAATGACTGCAAGTTCCGATTGAGTCGAACCTTCATATCTATAAATCATGCCTAAGAGTGCCTGTAATGAATTGGGCAGTTGATAACTCTCATCTATTACCTTAGAAAAATTGGACATCATTGTTCTAAGAAAATAGGCTCTATCAATGATGTCGTATACTTTTTTATGATGTTCATATGGATCCATAAGCTCTCCTTTTATCCATTTAATCATAAATAGATAAAACTTACAAGCTGTAGACTAGGGCTTCATATGGTCTGATTTCTTCATCACTATCTTGATAGTTAGAGATTATAAGATGACCTTGATCTAGACCTTGAGGCTTTGAAATCACTTTATCAGTATGGTTTAAAATAACCAAGAGTTTCTCATCCATATAGGTTCTTTCATAAACAAACAAGTCTGGATGATCTGAATAAAGTCTTTTAAAGTCGCCATATACAATCACATCATGTTTCTTACGTAAATCAATCAGTTTTTTATAGTAATAGAAGATAGAAACTTTATTTTCTAGACATTCTTTTACATTGATATCCTTATAGTTAGGATTTACTTTTAACCAAGGCTGACCAGATGTAAAGCCGCCATGTTGACTTGAATCCCATTGCATAGGTGTTCTAGCGTTGTCACGACCATCTGCATAAATACCTGTCATCATTTGATCGTGGGAAAGCTTTTCTGGTACAAGATCATGATAGGCATTGATAAGTTCAATGTCTCTGTAGTCAGAAAAATCATATTGAACATTTGTCATACCAATTTCTTCACCCTGATAGATATAAGGGGTGCCCTTCATCATATGAATCATAGTCGCAAGCATCTTAGCAGATTTATCTCTGTAGGCTTCATTGCCGTATTTAGATACCACTCTAGGCAAATCATGGTTGTTCCAGAATAATGAATTCCACCCATCTTCTTTAAGTTCTACCTGCCATTTTGACAAAATGTCTTTGATGACTGAAAAATCAACTGGTTTAGATGCCCACTTGCCAAACTTCTCATCATGAAAGGCTGTTACATGTTCAAACTGAAAAACCATAGAAAGCTCATTTCTTTCAGGCTTTGAATAAAGCTTTGCAATCTCAGGTGTCGCACCCCAAGTTTCACCAACTGTAACAATGTCTCTATGACCAAAGGTCTTTTGGTTCATCTCCTGAAGTCTTTCATGAAGGGTCGGACCATTTCCTACAATCTTCTTATCGATGTTCTTTCCTATTAAGTCAATAACATCCATTCTAAAGCCACGGATACCTCTATCTAACCACCAGTTCATCATCTGATAGATATCATTTCTCATCTTCTCATTGTCCCAGTTTAGATCAGGTTGCTTCTTAGAAAACAAGTGAAAATAATACTGGTCTGTCTTTTCATCATAATCCCAGGCAGGACCAGAGAATGTTGAAATGATGTCATTTGGATAGTCCCCTTGACCATCTCTCCAGATATAGTAATCTCTATAAGGATTGTCCTTAGATTTTTTAGATTCAACAAACCATTCATGTTCATCAGAAGTATGGTTAACTACCAAGTCCATCATAATCGAGATGCCCTTTTCATCACACTTCTTAATAAGTTTATCCATTTCTTCAAGGGAACCAAATTCACTTGCAATGTTTTGATAATCGGATATATCATAGCCATTGTCGTCCATTGGAGAAGTATAAACAGGACTTAACCATACAATATCTACACCCAAATCCTTTAAATAGTCGATTTTCTCTATGATACCATTGATATCACCAATGCCATCTCCATTAGAATCCTTAAAACTTCTAGGATATATCTGATAAATTACCGAATCATGCCACCACATTTTCTTCATAAAATCACTCCTTTTTTTGAAGTATATCTATTTGCATGAGGATTATCAATAGGTGTATAATACACCTATACAGGAGGAGGATTTATGGCAAAAATAACAGGTTTAGGTGGCGTCTTTATTAAAACTAAATCAGAAGTTACTAGACTGCTGGAGTGGTATAGAGATGTCTTAGAACTAGATATCACTGAGTATGGACTCAATTTCTTAGTCCCAAATGAACTCACACTCATCACATTTGAAGCATCTGAAGGTGAAACAGTCCTAAACTTCACTGTAGATAACCTAGATGACTTTATTAACATGCTTAAAGAGAAATCTGTACAAATCACCAGTCCTATCAAAGAATATGACTATGGCAAGTTTGCACAGATTAAAGATCCTTTTGGAAACATTGTTGAACTATGGGAAACAAGGTCAGACAACTACATTCAGATGGTAAGAAAAGAAATTCACGATTATAAAAAGTAGCAGAAAATATCTGCTACTTCAATAATAAGCTTTCTAGTTCATTAACATCTTTAACAATATATGTGGCCCCTGCTTTTTTTAGTTCTTCAAAATCACCATAACCATACAAGACACCTATAGAATCCAGGTGATGCAAGTTGGCCCCTTCTATGTCATGGTGTCTATCTCCAATCATAACAAGACCTTTTGAATCTCCAATATTATTAGATTTTAAGGCATAATCAATCACATCACTCTTCTTTATTCTTGTCTCATCCATAGTAGCGCCTGCTATAAAATCAAAATAAGCATCCAAGTCGTAATGCTTTAAAATCTTTACAGCAAAAGCTTCTGGTTTAGATGTAGCTATTATCAATCTTTTGTTCATATCTTTGAGTTTCTTCAGCATGATCTCAATACCTTTAAAAACATCACATTCAAATATACCTTTTTCTGAATAATACTCCCTAAAGAATGCTACCGCTTCCATGGGATCAGAAATCTCATCGTATTTCCTAAAAGAGTCTATTAAAGGTGGTCCTACAAAAAATCTTAAATCCTCAAAATTTTCATATTGAATGCCGTATTTTTTTAAGGCATAAGCTGCTGCTCTTGTTATACCAGGTGCAGAATCTGTGATGGTACCGTCTAGATCAAATAAGATTGTATTATACATGCTGTCTCCTTTTTATATGTTTTCTATATTATAAGCAAAAAAAATAACACTGTAAACAGTGTCACTTTCTAAAGTAGTCTGCCATTTGATCAATGGAAGATGCCTTCATATCACTTTGAAACATTGGTATCTTATAGATATGTGATACATCAAAGGATTCATTGATTTCCTCTAAATATTTGGTCTCACTCAACTTTTTATTTTTCCAGAACTCGTCTTTTGATTCAGGTAAGATTCGATTAACCACCAAAGATTGAACCGGTATTTGATACTTCTTTAAAAGCTTCACAGCCTTTTTAGTTTCTTCTATAGGCAGTCTTTCAGCATTCATTACAAAGACAAAACTCAAGCTTTTTTCATCCATCATAATATGACGAGCTTTTTCTAAATTTTCTTTTCTCCTCATGAGAATCTTGATGATAGGATCTTGTTCTGATTCTTTACCCTTGGCTCGGTCTACCATTCTTTTTAAAGCCATTGTCTTACGGCGTTTCCTTAAAAGTGTATCCATCCATGCACCAAGCATTTCAGGCAATGATAAAAGTCTAACCGTATGACCTGTCGGTGCTGTATCAAATATGATGTAATCATAATCAGCAGAGGTCTTATTGATGATTTCAATCATCTTGTCAAAAAGAGCTGATTCATGAGAACCTGGTG
The DNA here is from genome assembly GCF_022496765.1 of Acidaminobacter sp. JC074. Taxonomy (GTDB): domain Bacteria; phylum Bacillota; class Clostridia; order Peptostreptococcales; family Acidaminobacteraceae; genus JABXKX01. The sequence goes on from NZ_VANV01000014.1 coordinate 23,889, forward strand.
ATACTCTAGCTGCATCTAATTGCTGATTCATTTCATCTAAAATAATAGGACTTACAATTTGACTCATGTTCCCCTTGATCATTTTAATGTAGTCATCTGCTTCTTTTTGTGGATCAATTTCTAGTGCATCTAAATTGTCTCTTAAAGGCACAATTTTAGGACCAATTTTTCTTTCAAATAAATCTGATGTTGAATGGGCTGGATCTGTTGATACCAATAAAACTTTATGACCTTCACTGGCTCTTTTTACTGCAAATGCAGACGAGCATGAAGTTTTGCCTACGCCGCCTTTTCCACCGAAAAATAATATCTTACTCATACACACTCCTAGGGATCCATATCTAGTGAAGCGCCTCTTGCTTCCCAAACAGATTTCTTGCTGTCCATGCGTTTCATCCAATCTTCCAACTCATCCCCTAGGTAGGGCAAGAGTTCTAATGCATAATAGGTTGTGGGCATATCAATCCCAAGTAAATCAGAATAACATAACATCATAAACTGATCCATGGTTTCATCTGCTTCAGCTTCAATATGATGAACTGACCGTCCCTTTAAATCCAGTGCGCCTTCAAAAAAAAGCTTTATATTTTCTAGAAATGACATAATAACTCCTTAGAAAATGAAGCATAGGCATAGCCTATGCTTTTGTTAAACTTATTATACTTGTTATTAACCAACTTTTCTATTCTCTAGAGAAGAAGTATTTCTAAATGCCTTAAATGCTTGTACAATCAATACGATTGCTAAAACAAACAATGCAACAGAGAAGAATAAAAGTACATAGTTGGTTAAGTTTGCTAAGATTAACTGATAAAGTGCAGTTAATGTTACAGCGAACATAAAGAACATTGGGATTGTTGCCATTCTATGCTCTTTACCCATAGCCTTAAGCCAAACACCTAGAGCCAGTAAGGCAATCGCAGATAATAATTGGTTTGCAGAACCGAATATCGGCCAAATAGCAGTCCAACCTTTAAATGCTAACATACCACCGAATGCTACTGTAATACCAGTTGCAACAAATCTATTTGTTAAAACTTTAGTTGTTGGTGATAAAGTTTCGCCTCTTGTAGTGAATGCCTCTTGGAATATAAATCTAGCAAGACGTGTTGCTGTATCTAATGATGTTAATGCAAATGCAGAAATAGCAAGTGCTGTAAAGCTTGTACCAACTTCTGCTGGTAAACCAAATGATGACATAAAGTTACCTAAACCAGTTGAGAAGATAGTCACTGGGTTAGCTAGTTCAGCAGCCTTATCAGCTGAAATATATGCAACAGTAATAAGTGCGATAACTGCTAATACACCTTCAATTAACATAGAACCATAACCAACTAGTTTTATATCTTTTTCACTGTCTAACTGCTTAGAAGTTGTACCAGAACCAACTAATGAGTGGAAACCTGAAATTGCACCACATGCTACAATAACAAATAGCATAGGGAACATTGCCTTACCACCAACATTAAATGCTACAACTGGTGCTAACTCCATACTTGGATTGGCAATAAAGATACCGACTAAGCCACCAATTAACATAGCATACAATAAGAATGAGTTTAAGTAATCTCTAGGCTGTAATAAGATCCATACTGGCGTAACACTTGCCACGAAGATATAACCTAATAGAATAAACATCCATGCTTCTTTTGATAATGCAAGTGGGAACATGTTACCTAACCAAATACATACAACCAATAAGATAACACCAATAACAGAACCAACTGTTAAGCTCACACCTCTTCTGTATACGAAGATACCAAAACCTACTGCAATTGCAATAAATAATACTGAAGCTGTTGCTGCCTCAGGTACACTTACAAAAGTACCTGCAACAATATTTGTAAATGCTGCAACAACTAATAGTAATGTTAACCATGAGAAAACTGAGAATAACTTTTTACCTGAAGAACCGATATTTTCACCGATAACTTCACCTAAAGATCTACCATCGTGACGAACTGATGCAAATAATGCACCCATATCATGTACACCACCAAAGAAGATTGATCCGATTAGGATCCATAAGAATACTGGTACCCAACCAAAGATTGCTGCACCAATTGGACCTACAATTGGTCCAGCTCCTGCAATTGATGAGAAATGATGCCCCAACAAGACTGGTGCTTTTGCCGGTAAATAATCTACACCGTCATTAAGCGTATGCGCTGGTGTTTTTCTGTTGACATCAATGCCCCATTTCTTTGCCAAGAATGCACCATAGGTTGCATATGCTGCTAAAAAAACAACAACTGCGATTAAAACCAAAAACATTGCACTCATATTATTACCTCCCAATAATATATAATTAGTTCATAATAAACCTTTGAAGATCTGGTCTTCCAAGTTTATTAGTTATCCCGTCCTTTTGAACAGGATCAATTAACATAATTTTGGTGTTTACCCACCCCTTTAAGCCTAATGAAAAACTCTTATAGTACTTAAACTTTTCAATTCTCTTTTTCGTTTTTTCATCTGGCATAGGCCCTTCTAAGATAAACGTTAAAACACTTGACATATGCTCATCATCTTTATTCACGATCTGGTCTAAGTTATCTCTTATAAAGTCTTTAATCCAAGTTAAATCATCTGAAGTAATTTCACGATCTATTTTCTTGTGGAAAATATACTCATTACTTGTAAATGCATAGACTTCTACATTCTTAAGAAGCATGTATTTTGCATTTCTCTGATTAAATGTGGCAAATAAATCAAACTTCTCACGACCCAGTTCATAATTTTCTTCGATATCAAAGTAAGCTTCTAAGCTTCCTTTGAGATATTCTCTATATCCAAGCATAAAAAAATCTCCTTTCAAGACTACTTAAATTATAGTCTTAAAAAGAGAAATATTAAGAAATTATAAACTCAGATACCCATATTGGTGACTTAGTTGCACAAAATGAGGATTAAATTATGTTCATGAGGTCTTTAAAATTTTGAACGTAGTTTCTTGATATAGGAATCTTCTCCTCTATACCTTCTAGATCTACTTGGTAAGTCCTGTTAAACCAAGGTTCAATATGGGTGATAAAGGATACATTAATCAAATAAGATCTGTGACATCTAAAGAAATTACCATCAAATAACTTCTTCTCAAACTCTTGAAGTGTTGAGGAAGAAATATATTCATCATTTCTCGTTTTGACCATAGCTCCTTTATTTTCAGCCTTTACATAGATGATATCTTCAAACTTCACAGGAACAATCTTACCGTTTTTATGAAAACAAACATGCTCTTTCTTGTCTTTATTCAGCTGCAAAAGCAGTTGACCGATTTTATTTTCATAGTTCAGTTCATCTACATGCTGGACAATCCGATCAAGACTGGCTTGTAATCTTTCATCAGAAACAGGTTTCAAAAGATAATCAACCGCATTGAGTTCAAAGGCCTTTATGGCGTGATCATCATAGGCTGTCACAAATACAACATGACAGGCTACACCATGCTCAACTAAGGCTTCAACGACTTGAATGCCATTCATAATAGGCATATTGATATCGATAAAGAGCACATCGAAATCCAATGACTTAACTGCTTCTAAAAGTTTCTTGCCATTATCATATGACTCAACTATATCAAATCTATAGTCCTTAGATATTAAATATGAGAGCTCATCACGAGCTGGTTTTTCATCATCAACGATGATACATTTGATCATACACTCACCTCACCAATACTTACCATCACCTTAGTGCCATTGTTCTTTTCAGATTCTATATCAAACTCATAATCATGACCATAGATGACCTTAAGTCTTTTCTCCACATTCATAAGGCCGATCGAATCATCATTGATTTTGCCATCCATGCCGACACCATCATCTTCAACTTCTATACGCAAGAACTTGTCTTTTTCATAAACCCTAATATGAATGGTTCCAGTGGATTCTTTAGGAAAAATCCCATGTTTAACTGCGTTTTCTACAAGTGGCTGAACCAATAAAGGCGGTACCTTTCTTTCTATTTCTTGATCCACTTCATAGATGATTTGAAGTTTGTCACCAAACCTTGCTTTCTCAATTTTTAAGTAAGCTTCTATATGTTTCAGTTCATCTTTAATAGGAATCATATCCTTGTTAAACTGCATGTTGTTTCTATAATAATCCCCTAAATGAATCATCAGTTCACGGGCCTGATCTGGATCAGTTCTTATCAATGAAACAATGGTGTTAATAGCATTAAATAAAAAGTGGGGATTGATTTGAGCTTGTAAGGCATTGAGCTCAGCCTTGTCTCTTAAACTCTTTTCTTCTTCTATTTGACTGAGTTCAAGTTGCGTTGAAAACAAGTTGGCAAGTCCTATCGCCAATTCCTCATCTACCCTCTTGATGTCATTTTCCTTATCTTTATAAAGTTTTAAAGTACCAACGGTCTTTTGCTTTAGCTTAAGTGGTACAAGTATTGCACTTTTAAGATTATGTTTCGAATAAAACTCATTAATGGCATGAACATTTTGATTGATTAATGGCTCTCCAGTCATAAGTACATGCCTGGTCATATCAGTTTCAATGTTCTCACCAACTCTTTTATGGTCATTTCCCATACCCGTATGGGCCAGTATGCTGACTTCATCTGTCATGGCTACAGCAGAAAAATCAGTCATCTCCAAGATAATGTCGGTTATGGCTATAGCCGCTTCTGAAGTTAAACCCATCCTAAAAAACTGTGATGTTCGATCTGCAATCCTTAAAGTCTGCTCGGCTCTAAAGGCTGCTTCTGAATCCTGTAGTTGTTTGATATTTTGTGTAATGGCTATAAAGACTGCGATACCTATGGCATTCATAATAATCATAGGTCCACTGATAATAGATACTAGATTTTCAGCATATGCTAGTGGTCTTACTAACAAAAGTAAAATAGCCATCTGAAGTATTTCTGCTACAGAACCTGTTAGCCATGCAAATATAACAGGTTTTGATGTCCGCCAAAAGCGATGACTTAAATAACCTGCAAATACACCTTCTACAATAGTGGATACCGCACATGCAAAGGAAGTCATCCCACCAGGATCAATCATATATCTATGAATGCCTGCAAAAGCACCTGCCATGGCACCAACCAAAGGGCCTCCTAACAGACCACCTACTACAACACCGATGACTCTAGTATTGACGATTGCACCTTTAAAGGCAATACCGCTTAAAGATCCCAATATCCCCAGTCCGCCATAAAAAAGTGCCATAATGACCTTCTCACTAAAGGTCAAAGCATCCTTTTTTACGAAGACATTTTTGAACGCACTTGTCTTAGAAAAAACAAACGCCAACATAATAATCAAACCAACTCTATTTGTAAGTTCTACAAAGAGTTCCAACAATTCATGCATAAATACCTCACATTTTCTATATGTACTTATTGTATTATTAATCCGCATAAAATCAAAGTTTTTTTCATATTCTATCGATTTGCAAAAGTATTTCATGCTAAAATTATGATAATGAAAGGAAATATTATGGGAAGATATAATCGAAGTACAGGAAAATACAATCATTCTACTAGTAGATACACCATTAGATTGCCACGCTATAATCAAGACCCTAAATACAAGCCTGAAATCATCATTAAGCCCGAGAAAAAAATCAATAAAAAAAAGCTGTCTTCTGACTTTGCAAATTTGGCAGAAAAACTAGAAGTCACACCTGATAACTGGAATACTTCTATTGAACTGCCAGAAATTGAAGCATTTGAAGAGCTTGCAGAAATAGAAGCTTTTGTTACAAGCAAATCCGATTTCGAAGAGATAACTCTAGATGATTCTTTTCAAGTTGAAGATATAACTTTAAAAGATTCAATTCAAGTTCATGAACAGGCGAGTGATAATGAACTTAATGACATGTTCATAGAAAACCTGATTAGTGTAGAAAATGTGCCTGAAAAAAGATATGAACTTCCGAGTAAAGAAGAAAAAAAGGTTCATCAAGAACAAATTAGGCCTCTTAATCGATCTTATCAGGAAGAAACTAGGGTCTACGATGAAGAAACCATCAACCATATTCTTGAACATGACTTAGATAAGATTGTAACTACAGAACCTAAAAGAAGGGATTTTTCACCTCCAAAATATGATCCAACAGAAGATGAGTTTGATCTAGAAAAGTTAAAACCTTTTGCTGGTGTGATTGTATTTATACTATTTATCCTATTCAGAGGATGTTCTTAAGGAGGTAATTATGAAACCTATTGAAAGATTAGCAGGTGCTTTAAAAGCATCACCTGCAGTTGTTTTTACTGGCGCAGGTGTCAGTACCAATTCGGGTATCCCAGACTTTCGTAGTGAGACAGGATTCTATAAGAAATATCATGAAGATGATTTGGCCATCGAAGCTTATTTCGATGATCCTGATAAGTTCTTTACAGCCTTTTGGGAGAAGTTTTCTAGTGTCTTTGATGCACAACCAAATGATAGCCATAAGATACTTGCTGATTTAGAAAAAGCTGGCTATGTTAAGGGCATTATTACGCAAAATGTTGACCGTCTCCACCAAAAAGGTGGCTCAAAAAGAGTCATTGAGTTTCATGGTAATATATTTGATTATGACTTAATACATGTGACTGATAAGAACCGACAACTTTATAGGATTATTAATTCGGATGTTCCCGTTCATTCTATTATGGACGGTAATCAACTGGCTTATAGGCAAGGTAAATACATATATAAGCCTCAAGTTGTTCTTTATGGAGAAGGAATTACCAAATGGTCTGAAAGTCTTTTGCTTTCAAACGCCGTCAAGACACATATCATTATCGGAACATCCTATGTGGTATCTCCCTTCAACATGATATCCTACAATAATCCTAATAAGGACCTTGAGGTTTTTGTCATCAATAAGGAACCCATTGATTATCAAGGACATGCTACCCAAATCATTGGGGATTGTTCTGAAATCCTAAGAGAATTAATGACCTACTTAAAATAATGCACCTAATCAGGTGCATTACTCAATTCTATCTTTTCCATTTCTCTTTGCAGATAAAAGATTCATATCAGCAGTCATAATCATTTGGCTGTAAGAAAAGTGCATATAGGTGGAAACACCACCACTGATTGTGACTTTTAGTCCTTCCTGTTCAAACTTAATTTCTGAAATAGCTTGTCTTATCTTATTGGCGACCTGATAACAAGCCTCTTTACTGGTATTAGGCAGTATGATTAAGAACTCCTCACCACCATATCTTCCAACTATATCAGATTCTCTAATGGTATCTTCAATGGTTTCAGCAACCCTTCTCAAGACTTCATCACCACACTGATGACCATAGGTATCATTGACCTTCTTGAAGTAATCTAAATCCAGTAAGATAATAGACAAGTCTTCATCATAACGCTCAGACCTAATGCATTCCTCTTCTAATCGATGAATGATGTATTTATGATTGAATACCTGGGTTAAGCCATCTGTTATAGAAACCTTTAGCAGCTTCTCATTGGTCTCCTCTAATTCTTTCATCAAGATGTGTTGCTTGATATGATTTTTAATCCTTACTAAAAAGGTGTTTGCATCAAATGGTTTCACAATAAAATCATCTGCGCCTGAATTTAAGATATGAGAGATGGTCTTAAAGTTAGAAGTTGATGAAATCATAATGATGATATTATCCTTCTCAACGGACTTTAACTCACTGATTAAAGCTTCACCAGTCGTTTCAGGTAGTACCAGGTCTATAATATATATATCATAGTCTCTATCACTTTCTAATAAAGAGCTGGCATCTAGAAAATAATCTACATTGGTCACCTTATTAAGTTCAAATATGTTCTGAATGATTTTAACTGTTAAAATAGAATCATCAATGACTGCCACCTTAAGTGATTTCATAGTCACAAGCAGATCTTCATTTAATTGAATGGCATTGATATAGGTCTTTAACCTATTATGATTGAAGTTCTTTTTAAGCTGATAGTCTACAACACCAAGATTAAAAAGCTTCTTTCTAATCTCGAGATTATCATATGATGTCAATACAACAATAGGTGTCATAGAATTTTTTGAGTCAGCTATTAATTCAATAAGACCTTCTCCATCTAAATCATCCAGTTCAAGACCTGTGATCAAGAGATCGATTTTCTCCTTTTCTAAAATATCAAAAGTCTCCTTTACACCAGTTGATTCTAGATACTCATGACCTAATGATTCTATGATATCTCTCGATGCTTTTCTAATCATCTTACTATGTTCAACATGTAATATTTTCATACAGACCTCCACATTTATATATGCCCGTTTTTTCGAGATTTATGCAAAATTCATACGGTTCATAACCTTTTTATGATACAATCTAGTCAGGAGGTAATATGAATACATCATCCAAAGATACAATAATGTTTTGTCTTCAGTTTATAAAAGACAATTTTGAAGAAGCAAGTCAGAGAACCATGTGTCGAACTTGGTTAAAGACTGCTACTGATACAATCGCAAAAGAAAACGAAGGCAGTAGTGATTTCGTAATCAACGAACTTAAGGACATTGATGGCTACCTTTCTGGCGCCAACGCTTCAATGACTTCTGTTGACGTATTAACAAAATTGGATACAATCTTTCAATTATTATAAAAAATAAGCTCTTACGGTTGTAAGAGCTTATTTACTAGAACTAATTATTTCAGCCAATGTTTTAATAGAGCTTTCTAATTCATCATATGGTGCATAAGAATACGATATCCTTAAGGAATGATTAGAAGCAGCCTCATATATATAACCTGGATTGAATAGGACTTTCTTGTGATAGGCCGTCTCAAACACGCGAAACATGCTGATATCCTTATGAATATCTACCCAGATATAAAAACCGCCTTTCGGTCTTTTCCAAGTAGCAAAGTCAGAAAAATACTTGTCTAATAGAGCCATGGTAAAATCCAATCTTTGTCTAAGGTGTTGTCTAACATAGGTCATATGCTGATCGTATAAACCAGACGATAAGTATTTGGCAACTATCAACTGTGATATAGAGCTTGAACCATAATCCATTTGCATTTTAATATCTGCAAGTCTATTGATAACCGTTTCAGGGCCAACAACCCATCCAATCCTTAAGCCTGGACTTAAGGTCTTTGAGACACTGCCTACATAAAGTACATTGCCTATCTTATCCATAGATTTTAGGCTAGCAGGTGGCTGATCATCCAACCACAAATCTCCATAAACATCGTCCTCTATGATAGGCATTTTAGATTTATAACAAATATCTAATAACCTTTTTCTTCTCTCCTCTGACATAACAAAGCCAGTAGGATTTTGAAAGTTTGGAATGGTATATAGAATTGATGCATGGTTGCTAGGAATCTTATCGACAATCTCATCTGGTATTAATCCATCTTCGTCTATAGAGACCCCCATCCTTCTCATACCAAGTGTTTGTAATATTTGAAGCGAATACAAATAAGAGGGTTTTTCCACAAAGACTGTTGAGCCCATCTGGAGAAGCCCCATGGTAATCAACTGAAAGCCCTGAAGGGCCCCTGATACAATAAGTATATTTTCGGGTTTAACATTTATGTTTTTCTTAGAAAGATACTCACATAAGGCTTCTCTTAAAGGCACCATTCCCGTTGGCCATTCATAGCCTAAGTGTTCAATTTCTGAGGATAAATCTTGTAAGATTTTCCCCATACTCTCTTTTGGGTATATCTCAGGAGACAACTCACCAGAGCTCAGACGTCTCATAGTCGTATCAGGATCAGAATCATTGATCATTTTAATAGTTTTATAATTAGGCAAATGGATGCCTTCTTCAATGTAATTTACCCATCTGGTCTGAGACAGGGCTAAAAGCGGAACCGTCGATGCAACCACAACCATACCAGCTCTTCCTTTACCTTCAATTAAACCATCTGATTTTAAAATATCAAGCGCAGTAACAATTGTAGACCTGTTAACACCAAAAGTTTCGGCTAAGGTGCGCTGAGTCGGTAATTTAGAACCAATGGGCCAGTGCCCCTCATTGATTCTTTCTTTCATATATTCAACTATCTGTTTTTTTACTGGCAGTGTTTTGTCTGGTTTCCAATCAATTGTTATCATATTTATCCTTTAAATACTTTGTATACGTCTGAACTTAGTACTGCAAACAACATAGGCTGATAGTAGAGTTCAAACTCTATCACGTCACCTAATATATAGTCTGTATCATCAAGTGCTACTATTAAATGATCACTACTTGACCCTACTACTAATATTCTATCATCTTTTGGAATAAGTTTCTCGTGACTTCCTATATCTTGTTTGCCTATAGCTAGTATACCTCTCTTTTGGATCCCATAATCAATATACTCAGGTTTATTACCAAAGGCATCATAAAGCATTTCACCTATGGGGTATGATGGCTTTTCCTTAAGCTCAACCAGCTCAGCTTTTATAACAAAACTGTCTGTTTCTAAAGGCAAATCACATTCATAAAACTCACCTAGTTCTCTTCCCAATAAAACTGACTCCCCTATACGCAAATGGTTGATCCTACTTGGTAAACACCCTTCAAAGATAAGTGGTATGGTAGATGTTGCACCGCCTGAAATAATGTCCAGTTTTCTATTTAATTCACTTTCAATCATTTCAGCAACTTCAACTAACTGAGTCATATTATCACAAGTCGGCCTAATGGAACCATAGCAGCTTAAGTTGGCACCAATCCCCTTTAGGTTTATATGATTCATGCGTTCAACCTCTTTAGCAACTTCAATCATCTCATCTACATCAAAATAACCTTCTCTTAAATCACCTAAATCCATCATCAAAATAATGTCATGGCTTGTCTTCTGTTCTTTACATGCCTGGTTAAGGGCTTGAATGGTCTGGAATTCTGAATTTAAGCTGATGTCTGCATATTTAACAACATCCTCTATTTCAGATAGCATTGGAATTCTTAAGAGCATGGTTTCTATATCTAAAAAGGATTTAATTCTTTTTAAATGACTCATTCTAGAAGAACCCAGTGAATCAGAACCACATGCCACATAAAGCTCTGCTACTTGATTCATAGAAGCACATCCCTTTATGACACTGGTCATCTTAATACCTTCCTTATTTAAAAACGTCGTCAGAACATTCAGATTATTTTTTATCTTATTTTTATCAATTTCCAGTCTCGGATACATAGACACCTCCATCTTTACCTTATTGTAAACAATAATAAGAAGGATGAAATCACCCAAACCAGTTCTTTTGCCTCCAACCAAAAAAGACCACCTAGGTGATCTCTATCATATCTTTTTCTGGATAATATATTATTGTATAAGCCTTAACCGAACCTTTGCCAATGTTTTTATAAGAATGCTCCACATCTGCTGCAAATCTTATAGAATCCCCTTCGTAGAGTTGATAAATAGTATCTGCAATGTTGATCTCTAGTGTGCCTTCATGAATCATCAGATATTCCATAATGCCTTCTCTATGGCCATCTGAATGGATAATATGAGATTCCTCAATTTCTTTTACATAAACTTCAATATGCTTTTGTGGATCAAAAGGAAAAATGGTTTTGATGCAATAGCCTGTTTCCGTTATGGTTGGTGTACAATCATGATTTCTTACTAAAGTGATTTCTCTCTTCTTTTCATTCATCAACCAAGAAATAGGAATCTTTAAACCATCTGCTATCTTCCACAATGTTGTTATCGAAGGGTTCATCTCCGCCTTTTCAATACCACTTAACATGGTCTTGCTCACCTTTGTCAACTCCGACAACTGTTGTAAAGTTAATCCCGCTTTGTTTCTATAATTATACAAATTGAGACCAATACATTTTTTTAATTGTTCCATTTATCCTCCCAAAATAACAATAACGCATAAAATGCGTTATTGGATATGATGAGTCATAATTGTTACGGGGTCGTGTAACAATGCTTGGGGAAGCTTATATGATATCATCACGATAAACAATATAATGAACTTATGTCCTATATAAAGAATACGCCAATAATTTAACAATGTCAATATAAAGAACAAAATATTAATATAATGAATTTCCAAAGCTAAATGTCAAGCTATAGGCCTTATATTACGCCTAATAACATCTTATACACCTTAAAAAATGCAGCTTTAAGCTGCATTAATTAATTGAAGTTTTAACTTTACTTTCATTTTTACTTATATGATTATTAAAGATCTGGATATAGTCAGTCAACTTATTCTTCTTTGAAAAGGCAAGGTTTGCAATTTCCTGATCACTCTCTATATACTTATAAGGTGCTTTATGTATATTTGCCTTAACAACTTCATTTAAATAATAGTCACCAACATTTTCATCCATAATCAAAACATCTATTTGACCCTTAAGAAGTTTCTTAAACATGATGCTCTCATTGACATTGTCAATCTTGTTAAGTCTGGCATCTGTATCAAACTTAGAAAAATACTCATACCCTTCTACCACGCCAATACGCTTGTCAGATAAGTCTTCATAAGTATGAATAGGCTCATTCAAATAATAAAAGGCAAAGCTACATTCATCGCGATAACAATTAGAGAAGTCCATATACATGGTTCGCTCTTTAGTCTTTGCGATATTAGGAATCATATCTACAACACCATCTCTAAGCATTTCAATGGCGTCATCCCAATTGGCTATTTTAAACTCCAGCCTCACATCTGTATCTTTAAAAGCCTCTCTAAGCATACTAACATCTCTACCACTGAACTCATCTCGAACGTCATCATAAATGTAATAGGGCTCATTGGGTGTAGAAACAACTTTTAAGACTTTCTCCTGCTTTTGCTTTTCTTCTAGACCAATCGCCATATCTCTCAACAGATGAATGGTATCTGATAATATCTTAAGGGCGCTGTTTTGCTCATCGAGTCCCATACTGATATCATCTGTGTTCTTTGCAACTTCCTCAACAGCCTGATCTAAATCCTGTATCAAGACCCTTACATCAGCAAATGATTTTAACATATCTGCTGAGGACTGCTCTACCATTTGATTCATATCATATAAAGAAGCTGTTGAAGATTGAACATGACTTAAATCTGCTCTTGAGCTTTCAAGTGATACTTCCTGTACATGTATCTTGTCTATTGTATCTGACAAGTTGCTTCTTGTATTGTTAGAAATGGTAATGATATCTTTAATCAAATCTGTGATTTGGATGACAACATCAGATGTCTGCTGTGAAAGCTTTCTGATTTCCTCTGCTACAACTGCAAATCCCCTTCCAGCTTCTCCTGCTCTTGCCGCTTCAATAGATGCATTTAAGGCAAGTAAGTTGGTTTGATCTGAGATCTGGTCAATAGAGTCTATCATGGCCTCAGCTTCAGATGTTTTAGTTGATAAACTATCAACATAGGCCACAGTGGTATCTAGAGAACGACTGACCTCAGAAAAAGCTTCAATAGACTGTACTATATTATCCACCTTTTCAGAAACTGTGCTGGACGCTTTTTTTGCAACACTTGATATTTCTACAGTTTGACTGGAATTGCTTTCAATCTGTTCAAAAACCTTGTCTACATGATCAGTAATTGAACTCAGATTAGCGGTCTGTTCTTCTGTACTTGCAGACAAGAGCACCACTCGATTTAATAGATTCTGCATTTCAATTGAAAACTCATCTGTAAAAGATGAAAACTTATTACTCAAATACAAGGCCTTGTTGGATTCATCAACAAGATACTCTTTCTTAACGATTTCTTTTACCTCTGGCTTCTTATTAAGCTTGACAAGTAAAACAATATTAACAAGCAATGATAGCAAAAGTAATACAATCCATAGCATAATAGCCCTCCTTCTCAGAAAATTCTGATATCTCTAAGCCTTATATTACCTTATAATTCGAGATAAATCTACTTAATAATATCTTAACTCAGTATTTTTAGATGCAAAAAAATAGTGAACCCTAGAGCTCACTCATGAAATATCTTTTTAAATTCTCCTCTAGAAGTCACTTCAGTTTTCTTATAAATATGTTGAATATGCTTCTTTACGGTTGATTCCGCTATAAAAAGACATCCTGCAATTTCAGCATTGGATTTTCCCTTTAACAACTCCCTGGCAATCATGATCTCTCGGTCAGATAAGTTATATTTACTTCTAAGCACTTGTTCATCCACCTGTTTGGATGCTTGTTTATGGGTTAACTCATAATAAACAAAGCCAATTAAGTAAATTAAAATACCATACAAAATGGGTTGCAAAGGTGAATAAAAATCAACAGCTGAAGTTCTTGAAAACTCTTTAATGAATAAAAGGGTTGTTGTAAATATACTGGTTATGACAACTTGATAGGCAAAAAGTGTTTTAAAATCTGCATGACTTTTCCAAGAAGATGCAATAGTTAGGAGTGTTGTTCCTAGTACCATGGCAAGTAGAACTCTTAAGTTAAATATCCTAACAATCTCAAAATCAACAACGATCATAGTCGTTATAAGAAATCCTACCAATACGATCCCATTAATAATATACTTTCTCATGAGATCACCAACTAATCATTCTTATGCTCTAGATCGATGATGAGAGATTTTATTTTAAACCGTATAGGCATCAATATGATGATTGCAGTTAAGCTGTAAAAAAGCGTAATTAGAGAGACTGAAACAGATGGTAAAAAGATATTGGGTCTTTGATTACCTTGTAATAGTGCGATTAAGCCAAGCACAGTACCATACAAACCGCTGGTTAAAAGCAAGGCCTGAAAGGCTGTTACAGAAAGCTTTGCCCTGTAGAGTTCATGGAGATTGTATGGATTTTTCTTGATAAACATAATTCTTACAGAGCGCTTGAAGTCTCTCCATAAGCCTGTTACAAGCAAGAGGGCTATAGATACACCAAATACAACAATCAACGACAAGCTATCAAATACATAAAACAATCCTGAACCAAATACAGCCAACATCATAATAATAAGCGTTACAATTAATGCTATTAGATACATGGTAACCTCCCTACTGCATATAGATACGTGTGTTTTCTAGTTTCTCAAGTAGATGGATGTTTTTTATTTTATTACCGCCTAGATTAACCCACACCAACTGATTTAGGTTTACCAGCGGCTTAACATCCTCAATATCATTCATTCTTAAATTCAACTCTTCTAAATTTGTCATCTTCTCAAGCGCATCTATTTCTATAATATTATTATTCTCAAAATCAATTACCTTTAAACCATTCAAAAATTTTATGGCAGAAATATCTTCGATTTCATTAAATCCAGCTGTTAGCTCCTCTAACTTTTCAAGATACGCCAATGAACTGATATCAGAAATCCTATTTTCATCAATACCCAACCGTCTTAAATTAACCAGCCCTTCTAAAGGTGATAAGTCTTCTACATGACAGTCCCATAAGAACAAAGTTTCCAATGATGTCAGGTTTTTAAGAGATGTTAAATCCTTTACAGGTCCTAGACTTAAATTCAGAGATGTGATATTCTCTAGGTTTTCAAGCGCACTCAAATCCGTGACATTGTTGCCTAATATACAGAAATATTCTATCTTCTCAAAGTTACTTACAGCAGAAATATCTTCAATACCATTACTGCATACATCTAAATCTCTTATCTCCTTCAAATCCTTGATTTCATCAAGGTTGTTCAGATGATTGCCTTCTAAACCTAGTACTTTTAGATTAACAAGATTCTCTAATCCTCTTAAATCTTCTAGTTCATTATCAAACACATCAATTTTCTCTAGTTTAGTCAAACTTGCCAATGGTCTTAAATCACTGACTCGATTACTCGATATTTTCAATACTCTTAGATTAACAAAATGTTCAAGGCCATCAAGCTTTTCTATATTTCCCTGAACAATACTTAAAAACTCAACTGAAGCTGCCTCTTCATAGGAAATCTCACCATCCCTGTTAATATCAAGATAGGACTCTCTAAACTCATAGTTCTCACTGGTACACTTTAATAAAAGAGCTTCTTTTAGAAATGGATCTTGAAATTCAATAAACTGACCCCCGGGCACTTCTGACTGTGAACAGGCAATCATAACCAGTCCAATTAAAAATATAATCCAAATTTGCCTTATTCTCATAAGTCAACTCCCCCTTTCTACTTAAATCATACGATAATCCATCTTTCAAATAAATTACTCTATGGGCGTAAATAAGTAGTAAAAGAGTAGAATTCAGGGCTTAATATAAAGCGTAGCAGTTTTCTGCTACGCTAAGTTTAATTGTCTTCAAAATATGCTCTCGTGAAATTAAACATAGATGATGTATTTCTATACCATCCTTTTAGATTTCTATCAATTAGAGACAAACCTTTTCGGTAATATACAGGTGCAATATGATGGTCTTCAAGGATCATAATTTCCATTGATTTCATATGGTCTAGAATAGAACCTTCAAAGTCACCTGAAAAGAAATCATCTATCATATCATCATAGGTTGGATCATACCACCGTGTAATTTTAGATATGATACCATTACTTCCAAAAGTGGATAAGAAAGTCATAGGATGAGGATAATCTGCTGACCAGCCAATGGTCAAGATATCATAATCGCCCCCTACTGCAACTTCATAGAGTTCAGCCCACGGTAATTGATAGAGTTCAAAAGAAAGCTCTAAGTCTCTTTCAAGTTGCTTGATCATATACTCTGTGGTATCTGTATCCGGTCCATTTAACATATAATACCATTTAATAGGCCTACCATCGTATGTACCACTATCAACTGCAGATTGCAGCAATTTCTTTGCCTTTTCTAATTCTTGTCCCGAGCCTAACTCTGTGTAGTCTCTAAAACTCTCCTTTTCTACATTGTATTGAAAAGGTACAAAGTACTCAGTAACAATTCCTGCTCCTAACAAGGCTTCAGCCACAACACCCTCTCGATCAATGGCTATGGACAAGAGCTCTCTCATGTCTTTATTAGAGAAAATATCACTGTCATGGTTAAAAGTTAAATAGGCCGTGCTTGCAAGTACATTTGAGTATGTGTCAATTTCACTATTGGGAATCATTCTTAATTCGGAGGCTGTTATTTCATATATACCATCAATTTCATCATTTGTATACATGGCCATAATATCTGTATCATTAGCCCTAAACAAGAATTTGATTTGATCTAGTTTAATATTTTCTGCATCCCAATAATGTGGATTTTTTTCTACTGTCAGATACTCATCTTTCTTATAGTCAGCTACCATATATGGGCCATTTGAAATAGCTAACCCTTTGTTAGTAATCCAAGATGAATCCTGTCCATTTCTTATAGAAAGAGGTACAGGCACAAATCCAGAGTAAGTTAAAACTTCAAGGAAAAAGGGTGTTGGTGCATATGTGGTAATTTTAAGTTCATAAGTATTGACGACCTCAATACCAACTTCAAGATCATAGTTGCCCTCAAAATACTCTATACCATTTCGTACATAACCTGCAAGTAAAGCACCATTAGTTTCAGATTCCTCTAAAACTCTGATAAAGGAGTCCTTAAAATCTTCCGCTGTCACAGGAGAACCATCACTCCATTTTGCATTTTGTCTCAGGTAAAAGGTAAACTCACTGTTATCATCATTCACTTTCCAACTTTCAGCAGCACCAGGTGCTACTGAACCATCCTCGGCCAATAAAACCAAACCTTCATAGGTATTGGTTATAATGGCTGCAGCATAAGTTTCTGAAATCAAATTAGGATCCAGCTCACTTGGTTCACTTGGTAACATAAAGTTAAGTACTTGTTTAGATGTAACATCTTCCTCTGTTGAAACACACGATACCAGGAAGATTACTAAAATGAATATCACAAATTTCTTCATCCTATCCCTCCTCATACAAAAGAATTCTAAACTTCAAACCAGCCTCTGAGTTTACTTCAATCTTTCCCTTAAATTGCTGAGTCACTAAATTGAATACCATGGACAAACCTAATCCATGCCTTTGACTCAGTTTACTTGTAAAGAGAGGTGTGTATATCTCTTCGATTTTTTCATCAGAGACACCCGGTCCGTTGTCCTCATATTCCAGTATAAAGCAGTTTGCCTCTGCTTGATCTCTGTAAAAGGCAACTGTAATAACCAACTCCTCTTCGTTCTGAAAGTGAACAAATGAGTTTTCAATCAGCTCAGCCATCAACTGATTAAAGGCATCGTAATTGCCTTTAATCAGTTGATGGTCACCCTCAAGAACTTTCAATGAAGTGTTTTCTATTTTCATATTGGATTTTTTAACTTCATATTGTCTTATAATGGCCTCAATCACATTAAAATCAGTTAAGTAATGTGTCGTATTGATCATGGATAGATCCAGTAATCGATCAATCAGAGCCTTACTGGCAGATAGACTTAATTGTATATTATCTATGGATTGTTGGTAAGCAGAAATATAATCATTTAAATAAGACTTTGACAACTCTTTGTTTTCCACCTTATCTTTAAGTTCATTTACTTTTGTTTCCATATAACTGATCAAAGAGATAATATTCCCAATCGGTGTATTTAAATTATGAGCAATCCCAATGGCTAAATACCTTGTTGAAACTAATTTTTCTGATTCAATCAATTGCTTACGCGTATTTTCTATTTCCTCTAAGGACAACATCAACTTTCGATTTGCATCTTCCAAAGAACTTTTTTGTGCTTGAACTTCCTCAACCGATTCCTCAAGCAAGGCATTTGATTCTTGTAGCTCTTCTGTTCGTTCAGCTACAAGCTGTTCTAAGTTGAGATTGTAAGTTCTTATTTTCTCAAAGCTTTCTTGCTGTTTTTCAATCATGGAAGCCAGTGCTCTAGTCAAAGTGCCAACTTCGTCGCTTCGTTCAAAATATGTTTGTTCCAAGTCTATGTCATAGTTACCATGTCCTACTTTGTTTATTTGATTTGCAAGATAGACATAGGGTTCACCAATGAGTTTTGATACATACACACTGTATACGATGATAAAGACAATAGAAGCAAAAACAATGACCGTTGTGGCAATAGCCAGTAAATTCAAGCCTTCATATATCTCATCAATATTGATGGTAAGAACCAAGTATAAATCATTATCCAACCTGTAAAGGGCTGATACTGACTCATTGTTTTCAATTATGCCATCTTCAGTCATTTTGTCAATCTGGACTGGATTTGTATTTCTCTTTGGATGATAGACGACTTGACCATTTTCATCAACAAGATACAAGTAGCCTGAACTGAGGTATCTAACCAGGTTAAGCTGGGATTCAATCAGAGTAAAGTTTAAATTATTGCCGATTAAAGCGACAGTTTCTGAATCTCTTATGACGGGTCTTCTGTAAGAAATGGTCCTAGTTGAAAAATCCGTAATCCACTGTGGCTCAAGCATATCTCTTATCTGCAAAAGCTTATCATCATTATCAGGATAATATCTCTCAGGGCTACCTGTGAAGTTAAAATCCGAGTACCAAACATAATCATGAGTATCTTGAAACACAACATAGGCAGACTTTGAAGGTGACAATTCCGCTGCTATCTTCACCATAGAGTCGATTTTTTCCAAGTATATATCCATATACTCAGCATCATCATTGTCATTGTAAGTAAGATTAATATCATCATACAAAGAATCTGTTACCTTCTTTACAGCACCAATGTGCAAGTTAAGATTTTGAGCATTCTGAGACAATATAGAAGTCATAAATGATTCACTTCGTATAATCAATATACGCCTAGCAATCACATTGGTCACCCCAAGCATCATAATCCCTGTAATCAAAGAAAGAAGGACCAATGATATACCAATTTTTTTTCGTATGTTCATCAATACCTCCTCTCTATTTAATTTATACACTTTTCACATAAAAATAAACATTGTCAACATGCTGCATCAAAACAAAATTTACGTCTTCAACTTTCTAATGACTTATTAAAAATACCTGTATTTAGACATATTAAGTCATGTAATCAAAGCAAACCATATTTTAAATTGCAAATAAAAAAACCATCAAATGATGGTCTTTTCTTTGGTGGAGATGATGGGAATTGAACCCATGTCCAAAAGCCTGTCCTAAATACTTTCTCCGAGCGCAGTTTAGATTCAAATCTTATTTGTTACCAGGTCTCTAAACCAACGAAATAACAAACCAGTCACGATAAATACCCCCTAATGTCATGACACCCATTAGTTTCGTCTATTGCAGAAATGACCAGTCCTAGCGCGGCAATAGAGAAAGGCTATCTAGGAGTGGGTCGCGGCAATTACGCTGCGATAGCTAAGTTATTATTTTTAGCGTTTATATTTAGTTTCCCAGTTCTTTAACGTGTACCCCAGGAAAAAGAAACACGGCTCGCTTATATAAATTCTAAACCCCTGTCGAAACCTGTACATCCCCTTGTATAATATCCACATGCGAAACTTGTCCACAAGTAGTTTTTCACAAGATATTCAGTGTTTATTAACAGTTATCCATATGTTATTCACATACTTTGTGGATAACTGGAGGTTTTTGAATACTTATCCACTGTTTTTTATACAACAAGTAGTATAGTAATGCACATTTTTTTGACTTACTAACATACTTATCAACTTATCAACAGTTACTAACATGTTTTTCACATATTATCCACATTAATAACGTTGTTTATCCCTAAGTGCTCTTTGTATATCCCTATTGGCATCTTTCTTGGCAAGATCATGTCTTTTATCATGCATTTTCTTACCTCTTGCAACACCAATTTCAAGTTTTACAAGACCTTTATCATTGATATAAAGTCTTAGGGGTACCAGTGTATAACCTTTTCTAGTGGTTAAAGAAATCAACTTGTCAATTTCTCTTTTATGAAGTAACAGTTTCCTCGTTCTAAGAGGATCAGGATTGTAACGATTACCCATTTCATAAGGCGTAATGTTCATTCCTTGAATAAAAACTTCACCACCATTAATAACTGCATATGATTCTTTTATATTGGCACGTCCCATTCTAATAGACTTAACTTCAGTACCCTTTAAAACGATACCCGCTTCAAGTACTTCATCTATAAAAAATTCATGCCTTGCTTTTTTATTATTAGCAATGAGTTTTTCCATAACTGCTCCTTTAGTACCTACTGAGTTTACCAAAAAAAAACACCTGCGTCAACTAGCTAAGGCAGGTGTAATTTACTTTTAATTAAATGGCAAGATGTTTTTTTATGGCCACTGCAACACCGCTGTCATCATTACTTTCAGTCACTTCATCTGCAGCACTTTTCACATGGTCTCTTGCATCCTTCATAGCAATGCCAAGACCAGCATGCTTAAGCATAGAAATATCATTTTCGTTATCACCAAGCGCCATTACTTGGTCTTTATTTAGGCCATACATGTCAATTAAAGCCTGTACAGCTATTCCCTTAGAAGCTTCCTCGTTAAAGATATCAACAAGAGTTGTTAAAGAAAAACATGATGTGATGCCTGGTACTTTTACCATTTCCTCATAAGCTTCCTGGGCACCTTCTTCATCCACATAAATGCCTAATTTATAAACTATATTGGCTTCAATGATTGGAACAATATCCTCTACAACAGCAGTCTTAACAAGAGATCTCATAGGATCTTTTTTCTTCCACTCATTGTACTTTAAGATAAGCCTTTCATTTCTTTCAGCATAGACAGTATCTATGGTATAGATATGAAAATAGATATCATGCTTCTTACATATTCTTACCAACTCAAGCATGGATTCTGTTGGTACAGGATAATCAAATAGAATCTTGTCCTCAACTGGGTCTTTAATCACAGCACCATTACAAGCTATAATGGGTGTGGATAGATTTAAGTCTTTAGAAAACTCTGCTGCTGATGGATAAATTCTACCCGTCGCTATGACAAATGGGATGTCTTTTTCCTTCAGCTTGTCGATGATCTGTCTGTTGTCATCTGTGATTTCATGATTGGAATCTAGAAGTGTGCCATCTAGATCACAAGCTATCATTTTGTACATATTACTCCTTTTTCTCAAGAATCGTAAAGTCAATCTCACGATCTTTTATGGATACATTTTCTACTCTAATTCTCAGCTCATCACCAATATGATAAGTCTTTCTTGTATGCTCACCAATGTATAACATATTTGCCTCGTCAAAGATGTAGTAGTCGTCTACTAAATCCACCATTCTAACTAAGCCTTCAATGGTATTTTCAAGCTGAACAAAGATACCAAATGAAGTTAATGATGAAATGATGCCGTCATACTCTTCACCGACATAGTTAGACATATATTCAGCCATCTTTAGATCTACAGTGTCACGTTCGGCTTTTTCAGCAATACGTTCTTGTTTGGAAGCCTGTTCAGCAGCATTGGCAACAATAACATCAAGTTCGTCAGTTCTCCCCTTATCAATTGTACCATTTAAAGACTCCTTGATGATCCTATGAATCTGAAGGTCTGGATATCTTCTAATCGGTGATGTAAAGTGACAATAATACTGGGCAGCTAGACCAAAGTGACCATCATTAAATGGTGAATACTTGGCCTGCTTAAGTGATCTAAGCATCATCTTATTAATCAGGGCTTCTTCTTTTTTACCCTCAACTTGATTTAAAAGCTTCTGGATTTCCCTTGGATGTATTTCTTCAAGATTACCTTTAATGGTATAACCGAAGTTATGAATGAGCTTGTTAAACTCAGCAATTTTTTCTTCCGTCGGATTCTCATGGACTCTGTATACAAAAGGCAGTTCCAACCAATACATATATTCTGCTATGGTCTCATTTGCCTTAAGCATAAACTCCTCAATAATCTTATTAGAAACTCTACTTTCTCTGATAACAATATCTGTAACAAGACCTTCCTCATCCGTAACTACCTTAGCTTCTGGGAAATTAAAGTCAATCATACCACGCATTTCACGGCTTTTTCTTAAAATAGCAGCCAAGTCTCTCATATAAATAAAGGTCTCATTTAAGTAATCATATTTACTTAAGTCTTTCCCTTCTAAATTGTCTTCTAAAATATCCGATACATCTGTATAAGTTAATCGTTCATTGGAGTTGATGATTGACTCATAAATCTGTTGGTTGATCACCTTCCCATGTTCATTGATTTCCATAACAATAGACATGGTAAGTCTATCTTCATGAGGATTCAATGAGCAAATACCATTTGACAATACTTTTGGAAGCATGGGAATAACTCTATCTACTAAATAGACAGAAGTACCTCTCTTTAAGGCTTCAACGTCAAGCTTTGAACGTTCCTGTACATAGTGGGTAACATCCGCAATATGGACACCCAGTTCATAGTGACCGTTATCCAACTTAGAAATGGAAATCGCATCATCTAAGTCTTTTGCATCAGCACCATCAATGGTTACTACCAAATCATTTCTAAAGTCTTTTCTCCTATCAATCTCTTCCTGGCTGATACTTGTATCAATTCTATCAGCCTGACGCAGTACTTTCTTAGGAAATGCCTCTGGTAAACCGTGCATCTTAATAATAGACTGGATCTCTGCTTCGTGCGTTCCTGCTTTACCAAGTATATCTATGATTTTTCCTTCCGGATTTCTATTCTGTTCCGAATACTTAATTATTTTTACAACAACCTTGTCACCAGACTCAGCACCCTTGGTGTCTTTTTTCCCGATGTAGAAGTCCCTCCCCATCTTCTTATCATCAGCAACAACAAAACCATAATCTTTACTGGCTTCAAAAGTACCGACGATTGTATCATAAGCACGCTTGATCACACGTTCAACTTTACCTTCACCACGCCTATTGTCTTCTGGTTGCTTGGTAAGCTTTACAAGGACTGTATCTCCATTCATTGCTGTATTAAGCTCAGCTGCAGGAATAAATGTATCCGATACACCAGCTTCTTCTGATAATAAAAAGGCAAAACCTTTTTTGGTTACTTGAACCTTACCTGATACCAGACCAAATCTTTCTGGAATGCCATACTTATCTTTCTTAGTTTTTAATACTTTACCTTCAGCTTCTAGTTCATCAAGCATTTCTAAAAACTCATCACTGTCTTTTTTATCTAATTCCATCAATTTAAACAAATCAAAATCAAAAATTGGTTTTGTTACGTCTTCTCTTAATACTTTTAAAATTTCTATTTTAGTTACCATTATTACCTCGATTCTCTTCATCCCATTGTAACATGATATTACTATTATACCCATAGTAATCAAGGTTCAAATAATAATAGACCCAAATTTACATGCTTTTAACAACAAAAACTACCACATATGTAGTAGTTATCTTTTAGAGCTCTTATAGTAGGATGTTTTTAGAGAAATATCTAAACCATACTTATCCTTTAAATCCATCATTTCAACTTTTCTTTTATCAGGTTCACTGGCATTTAGAGTCTTAACCAGACCTGTAACAAGGTCCTCAAACATTTGATAAGGAAGACCTACAGCCATTTCATGATCTTGCCACTTTGCAGAAAAGCGCGTATTGGCACATAGTAAAGATACATTCATATCTTGATTGATATATGGGACAGCTGTACATTCTGAGCAAATACCTTGATTGCCCGTGAATTTAATATTCTTTGCAACACCATTAGAAAAGGCATAAGCCTGGGTAAGTCTCATAGCTTGGTAGGGATTAAGAATCATTATCACGATATCAGGCTTTCTAGCATCCTTTAAAGGTTCTACAATCACACCATAAGTACCATTTGGTAAATAGGTTACTTCTTCTTGAACCGATTTGGCAACTTGTAAAGATTCATACATCTTATAAGAATAGTATTCTTCACCGGTCATAACATTGTCTTCAAGAGGCCTCATACCAAGAGCCCTTTGTGAACCACCACAAAAGAAGTGATCAAGTCTTGCTTTAAAAGCCTTACCTTTAGTCCCATACTTGACCATGTTGCAGTAGGACATTTTTTCTTTAAGCTCTTTTACACCAGAGACTAGATAGTCCTCTTTATTCATACAAAGTGTCACACCAACTATTTCTCTATCCAACTTTAAAACATCTTTTAACAAGGAAAACATCATCCACCTCCATGTCCATTATATAATGTTTTATCAAAAAAAAATCAAAAGACTCAAAAGAGTCTATCTGATAAAATTGGTGTATACCTTTCTCTTAGGATCAGGACCTTGAACCTCAGTCTCTCTAAGCTTTAACATATACATAAAGTTTTCACCTAAAGTTTCCATCAATTGAACACCTTCGTGATCTTCATGAGCATCACCAGGCTTTGTACCATGAATAACATTCCAATACATTGATGTTGGCATCAACATTTCACAGTAGTTTAAGTAGTGGTTAAGTGCATTAAATGTTGTCATACCACCAGATCTTCTAACAGCCACAACAGAAGCACCTACCTTGTGTCTGAATAGACCACCATTCATGCCACCTACATAAAAGGCTCTATCCAAAAATGACTTCATTGTACCTGCAATACCTGAGTAATGGACTGGCGAACCAATGATGATACCATCTGCCTCTTTCATCTTTTGAATCCAACCATTTACCTCATCATCTATGACACATTTTTCATCTCTATTTTTACCACATTGATTACATGCCAAACAGCCCCTGATAACCTTGTTACCAACATGAATTTCTTCAACCTCTACACCATTTGCAATTAGCGGTTTTGTTACAAGCTCTATTGCTGTATGTGTATTACCTTTTGCCCTCGGGCTACCATTAAATGCTATAACTTTCATCCTTACCTCCCTTTTCATTATCTATCATATATCATTCAAAAAATAATGCAAGTATGCACTTTTAAGTAAGGTATCTAACCAAATGGTTAGTCTTGAAAGACACTTGTGATATTGATAGAATAAGGATAGAAAAGAGGTTAAAATGCTTAAATACAAAAATAAAGAGTACATCTGCCACTTAGATTTTGCCATGGAGTTTATTAGAAGCAAATGGAAGGCAGTTATCCTATGCCACCTTATAGATGGCTCTAAACGTTTTTTAGAATTACAGAGATACCTACCTGGTATCAGCCATAAGGTTTTAAATGATAATCTAAAGCAACTTCAAGAAGATGGCCTTATCAAAAAAGAAGTTTTCCCTGAAGTACCACCTAGAGTTGAATTTTCTCTAACCGATAAAGGCCAAGAACTTGTACCAGCTTTAAATACCCTTGAAAAATGGGGCATAAAATATTTCCCAGAAAATATAGATGAGCTATCACGAAAGTGATAGCTTTTTACTTTACGACTCTTTTTTATCATAGATCTTCAAGTCAGGTATTAAACTTAATAATATCCCCATACAAGCGTTTTCAATAATTTCTTTTATTAAGCCCTCACCGAATACAACTATAGTAGTTAGGTTGACAATCATATAGATGATAAAGAAAGATATAAACCAGATAACCATAGGCTTAATGAAGGCAAACTTGTTTCTAATAGATTGCCATAACCTTTTATGTCGTTTGTTTTTATGAAAGTACTTAATAGAAATCATAAGAGATGCAATGACTACTGAAATTTCTATAACACTCATGACTATAAACTCAACCATCTTTACCTCTTTTCATTCAGTTGACAAAACCACTTGTAAGACAGTCGTTTACTTACAATAACTTACCTCATAATAAGAGATGAAAAAAACGAGCAGTCCTAATTTCGTATAATATAAATATCCCTTATTATATAAAGTCATTTCTCCCATTATGGCTTCTGATAAAATGAAAAGACTTATCAGACCAATCACTTTAAAAACCCTATTCTTCTTATAAAATTTTCTTCTTAGGTTCAAGTATTTATAATCTACTATATTTAGTACCGTCACTAATAGAAGAAAATAAATGATTAATATAATGCCACCAAATGATTCTAACATAACTACTCCATTTACTGTCATACTCTTTTTAAACATCTACCATTTTACCTTACACTACATGAGAAATCTATTTTCCAAAGTATGAGTTAATTTTTTCTTTAGATTTAAATTCAAAAACTAAAAAAAGAGCTAACTCCTAAGAGATAGCTCTATAATTATTTACTTAACGAATAAGTTAGCTAAAATACCTGAACCCATTAACTCTGCAAATACTAATGAAACAATTGTCATTAACTTGATTAAGATGTTAATTGATGGACCAGATGTATCTTTGAATGGGTCACCTACAGTATCACCAGTTACAGCGGCAGCATGTGCTTCTGAACCTTTACCACCATGATGGCCTTCTTCAATGTATTTCTTAGCATTATCCCATGCACCACCTGCGTTTGACATAAAGATCGCCATAACAACACCTGATGCTAAGGCACCAGCTAACATACCACCTAATGCTTCAGGACCAAATAAGAAGCCCATAAGAAGTGGTGATACAACAGCCATAACGCCTGGTAAAATCATTTCTTTAAGTGCTGCACCAGTAGAGATATCTACACATCTCTCATACTCTGGCGTCGCTTTACCTTCCATGATACCTGGAATTTCTCTGAACTGTCTTCTAACTTCTTCAATCATTGCACCAGCAGCTTTACCAACTGATTCCATAGTCATTGCTGAGAATAAGAATGGTAACATACCACCAACAAATAAACCAACAACTACAAGTGGATTAAGAATATCAATACCACTTAAACCAGCAGTTTCTGCGAATGCTACGAATAATGCAAGTGAAGTAAGTGCAGCAGAACCGATTGCGAAACCTTTACCAATTGCAGCAGTTGTATTACCTACAGCATCAAGCTTATCTGTAATACCTCTAACTTCTTTAGGAAGTTCACACATTTCTGCGATACCACCAGCGTTATCCGCGATTGGACCATAAGCATCTACAGCGATAGTGATACCAGCTGTTGATAACATACCTACTGCAGCAAGTGCAATACCGTATAAGCCCATGAAACCATATGATACTAATGTAGCAACACCAATTAAGATAATTGGAGCAGCTGTTGAGAACATACCTACAGCTAAACCAGAAATGATTGTAGTTGCAGGACCTGTTTGAGATTGCTCAGCAATCTTCTTAACATGCTTATATTCTTCTGAAGTATAAACTTCAGTAACTTGACCAATTAAGATACCAGCAGCTAAACCAGCTACTACAGCAAATGCTGCGTTAAATGATCCAAAGTACATATTAGAGAATACAAATGCTGCGATTAAAAGTAACGCACCTGATACGTATGTAGACATCTTAAGAGCTCTATGCGGATCAGAACCTTCTTTACCTTTAACGAAGAATGTACCAATAATTGATGCAACAATACCTACTGCTGCTAATGTTAATGGGAATAATACACCCTCATTTGAGAATGAAGAACCATTAATCATTAATGATGAACCTAATGTGATTGCTGCGATAATTGAACCAACATATGATTCAAATAAGTCAGCACCCATACCAGCAACGTCACCTACGTTGTCACCAACGTTATCTGCAATTGTTGCAGGATTTCTTGGATCATCTTCTGGAATACCAGCTTCAACTTTACCTACTAAGTCAGCACCTACGTCTGCTGCTTTAGTGTAAATACCACCACCTACTCTTGCGAATAAGGCGATAGATGAAGCACCTAAACCGAAACCTGTTAAAATTGTTGGATCTCTAAATGCAAGGAATATCACAGATACACCAACAACACCTAAACCAACAACACTCATACCCATTACAGCACCACCTGAGAATGCTACTGATAATGCTTTGTTCATACCACTTTCTTTTGCGGCATTAGCGGTTCTTACATTAGCTTTTGTTGCAACTCTCATACCGAAGAAACCTGCTAAAGTAGAGAATAATGCACCAAGAACGAATGCAAACATTGTCTTTGCTCCAAGACCAAAGAATATAATAACTGCTAATACTACTACGAATACTGCTAAAGCTTTGTATTCTCTCATTAAAAACGCCATTGCACCTTTTTGAATGTATGTAGAAATCTCTTTCATTCTCTCTGTTCCTACATCCACTGTATTAATTTTAGAAACAACTAAATACAGCGCAAAAAGTAAAGCCAGTACCCCGACACCGGCTGCAATTAATGGAAATACTCCTAATTCAAACATCGACTGTCCCCCTAATTACTAAACTAGACTAAAAAAATTATACAAATACATATGCTAAAAGTGAGCAAAGTAAAAATACTATTGCAGCAATTTTAGTCATTCTATCAAATACTTTTTCCCAGCCTTTAGCTTCATTCTTACCAAAAATCTGCTCAGCGCCACCGCCGATAGAACCTGATAAACCTGCTGACTTTCCAGATTGCATTAAAATACTAGCGATTAACACCAAACTTGAAAGCGCAAATAATACTTTGATTACTACGTTCATTGCAGTACCTCCTTATACTTATAATTTATACAACGGTATTTTCTATAAAATAAAAAATGGCACCACAAAATAGCCTCCGTCGTATTTAACATAAACATTCTATCACAAGGACTCTTTAAAAGCAATAAAAAATACGCTTACATTTTTCTACTTGTAAACTATTTATAACTCCCTAAAAATCACAAAATTCAATTAGTTTAGTAACGAGGTTTTGTCACCCAATATAAGGACAGTGTTTGAATTATTTAATTTTAGAAAAATACCCAGCAGACTCAGCGTCTGCTGGGTAGAATTTATTACTTGTTTAAGTTGTAGAATACACCTCTACCAGCATATACTGCAGTAGCGCCTAATTCTTCTTCAATTCTTAATAATTGGTTGTATTTAGCCATTCTATCAGATCTAGAAGCAGAACCTGTCTTGATTTGACCAGCGTTAGTTGCTACAGCAACGTCAGCGATTGTATCATCAGCAGTTTCACCTGATCTATGAGATACTACAGCAGTGAAGCCAGCTCTCTTAGCCATTTCGATTGCTTCTAAAGTTTCAGTTAATGTACCGATTTGGTTTAACTTGATTAAGATAGAGTTTGCAGATTTCTTCTCAATACCTCTAGCTAAGTACTCAGTGTTTGTAACGAATAAGTCATCACCAACAACTTGAACCTTATCACCAACTCTGTCTAATAACTTAGCGAAACCAATCCAGTCATTCTCATCAAAACCATCTTCGATAGAAGTGATTGGGTATTTCTCAACAAGACCAGCATACCAGTCAACCATTTCATCAGTTGTTCTCTTGTGACCACCTTCTCTTTGGAAGTGGTAAGTCTTTTGACCATCTTCGCCATCTTTAGTACAGAACTCAGAAGCAGCAGCATCTAATGCTAAAGTAACTTCTTCACCTGGCTTGTAACCAGCAGCTTTGATAGCTTCCATGATAATATCTAAAGCACCTTCAGTACCTTGGATCTTAGCAGGCGCGTAACCACCTTCGTTACCTACGTTTGTAGAGTCGCCATTAGCTTTTAATAATTTACCTAAGTGGTGGAAAATTTCAGCACCCATTCTTAAACCTTCAGCGAAAGTCGTAGCACCAACTGGTTGTACCATGAACTCTTGAACATCTACAGCAGAGTCAGCATGTGAACCACCGTTTAAGATGTTCATCATTGGAAGTGGTAATTCTTTAGCGTTAACACCACCGATGTACTTGTAAAGTGGTTGACCTAAAGAGTTAGCAGCAGCCTTAGCTACAGCAAGTGAAACACCTAAGATAGCGTTAGCACCTAATTTAGCTTTAGTCTTAGTACCATCTAATTCGATCATTAATCTATCGATTTCAACTTGATCAAATGCAGACATACCAACAACTTCTGGTGCGATAATTTCATTTACGTTCTTAACAGCTTTTAAACAGCCTTTACCTAAGTATCTAGCTTTGTCGCCATCTCTTAACTCAACAGCTTCTCTTTCACCAGTTGAAGCACCAGATGGTACAGCAGCTCTACCAAAACCGCCACACTCTAATTGTACATCAACTTCTACAGTTGGATTACCTCTTGAATCAAGTATTTCTCTAGCATATACATCAATAATTCTTGACATAGTTCTACCTCCATAATAGTTTAATTATTTTAAAAGTGATTTCCCTGTCATTTCTTCTGGAACATCTAAGTTCATCAGTTCTAAAAGTGTTGGCGCTAAATCACATAATTTACCTTCGTTAAGTTCTCTGTCTGTACCAATCATTAAAAGTGGTACATCATAAGTTGTATGTGCAGTTTGTGGTTTACCGGTCTCTTCGTTCACCATTTCTTCTGCATTCCCATGGTCAGCTGTAATTAACAGCGTACCACCCTTAGAAAGAACCTTATCCACAATTCTCTTTAAACATGTATCTACAGTTTCTACAGCCTTAACAGCTGCATCAATGACACCTGTATGCCCTACCATATCAGGGTTAGCATAGTTTAAGATGACCACATCGTGAATATCCTTGTCAATCTCAGCTTCTAAAGCATCTGTTACTTCGTAAGCTGACATTTCAGGCTTAAGATCGTAAGTAGCAACACTTGGTGAATTAACAAGAACTCTCGATTCACCTTCCTCAGCTTCTTCAACACCACCGTTAAAGAAGAAAGTTACATGAGCATACTTCTCAGTCTCAGCAATTCTCAGTTGAGTCTTACCTTGCTTAGATAAGTACTCTCCTAATGTATTCTTTAAGATTTCTGGTTTAAATGCAACAGATACGTTCTCAATTGTTTTGTCATACTCAGTCATACAAACATAAGTAACGTCTTTTTTTGCTCTTTCGAAATCATTAAAATCTTTATCAACAAAAGCTCTTGTAATTTCTCTTGCTCTATCTGGTCTAAAGTTAAAGAAGATAATAGAATCATGATCTTTTACAGTAGCATCTTCATTGATGATTGTAGGCATTACAAACTCATCATAAACTTCTTCAGCATATGAAGCTTCTAAAGCCTCAACAGCGCTTTCTGCCTTCTTACCATTACCTAAAACTAGGTTGTTATAGGCAATTTCTACTCTTTCCCAACGCTTATCTCTATCCATAGCATAATAACGTCCAGAAAGTGTTGCTACCTGGCCAATGTTTTCTTTTGCCATGTAGTCTTCCATGTCTTTAACAAAGTCAATTGCAGATTGAGGTGGTGTATCACGACCATCTAAAAATGCGTGAACATATACTTTTGAAACGTTTTCTTTTTTTGCTAATTGTAATAAACCTTTTAAATGTTCCGTGTGACTATGAACGCCGCCCGGTGAAAAAAGTCCCATTAAATGCAAAGCAGAATCATTTTCTTTTACATTCTTAACCGCTACTTGAAGTGCTTCATTTTCAAAGAAGTCACCATCATTAATCGATTTAGTAATTCTTGTCAGTGCTTGATAAACTACTCTACCAGCACCAATGTTTAGATGACCAACTTCAGAGTTACCCATTTGACCATCTGGTAAACCTACTGCTAAACCACTTGTATGAAGTTTAGTATTAGGATACTGCTTAAAATATGCGTCCATGTTAGGTGTATCAGCCAAATGAATCGCATTGGATTCACTCGGCTTATTAATTCCCCAACCATCAAGGACAACTAAAGCTATTGGCTTTTTCATAATGTCTCCTTAAAAGTTAACTAATTGCATGAAGCTATCAGTCTTAAGGCTTGCGCCTCCTACTAAAGCACCATCGATATCTGATTGGTTCATGATTTCTTCAACATTAGCTGGCTTTACAGAACCACCGTATTGAATTTGAACTTCTTCAGACACTGCTTCATTGTACATTTCTTTTAATAAAGATCTGATAAATGCAATTGCATCATTTGCTTGCTCACTTGAAGCTGTAACACCAGTACCGATAGCCCAGATTGGCTCGTAAGCGATAACTACTTCAGCTAGTTTCTCAGCTGGAACATCCTTAAGACCTCCTGTGATTTGAGTCTTAACAACAGCTTCCATATTACCTGATTCTCTTTCTTCTAAAGTTTCACCACAACACATAATTGGTCTGATAGCTACTTCTAAAGCTTTTAATACTTTCTTGTTAACTGTTTCATCAGTTTCATTGAAGTATTGTCTTCTCTCTGAGTGACCGATGATAACGTAGTCCATATCGATCTCTTTTAACATTGCTGGAGCGATTTCACCAGTGAAAGCACCAGACTCTTCGAAGTGCATGTTTTGAGCGCCAATCTTAACGTTTGAGCCCTTAGCAGCTTCTTTCATATCTTTAAGCATTGTAGCTGGTGCACAAAGTACAACCTCTACATCTGTATCTACAACTTGACCTTTAATTTCGTTAACGAACTCAACAGCTTCCTTGATTGTCTTGTTCATTTTCCAGTTACCAGCAATAATTGGTTTTCTCATGATAGCCTCCTATTTGTTATCAATTGACTCAATACCAGGTAATACTTTACCTTCTAAGTACTCCAGTGATGCACCACCACCAGTTGAAATGTGTGTAAATTTCTCAGCAAAACCTAATTGGATTGCTGCAGCAGCAGAATCACCACCACCGATAATAGTTGTTGCATTTTCTAAGTTGGCAATTGATTCACAAACACCAATTGTACCACCAGCGAAGTTTGACATTTCGAATACGCCCATAGGACCATTCCATACAACTGTCTTAGCACCTTCTAATTTAGATGCAAATAATTTAACTGTTTCAGCGCCAACATCTAGACCCATTTCATCAGCAGGAATAGCATCTACAGAAACTGTAGTAAATGGAGCTTCGTTTGAGAACTCTTTTGATACTAAAGCATCTACTGGAAGAATAAGCTCAACACCTTTAGCAGCAGCTTTGTCCATTAACTCTTTAGCAAGTTCCACTTTATCTTCTTCTAATAATGATTTACCGATTTCCTTACCTTGTGCTTTCATGAATGTAAACATCATACCGCCACCAATAAGAATCTTGTCAGCTTTTTCGATTAAGTTGTTAATTACACCAATCTTATCTGAAACCTTAGCACCACCTAAGATAGCTACTAATGGTCTTTCAGGCGCTTCTACAACACCACCGATAAAGTCAATTTCTTTTTGCATCAGAAAACCTGCAGCAGCACCTAAGTGAGATGCAATACCTTTGTTTGATGCATGTGCTCTATGAGCAGTACCGAATGCATCGTTTACAAATACATCACCTAATGACGCCCAGTATTTACCTAATTCAGGATCGTTTTTAGTTTCACCTTTTTCGAATCTAGTATTTTCAAATAACATGATTTCAGAATCATTTAAAGCATTTACAGCAGCCTCTAAAGCCTCACCTCTTGTTTCAGCAACAAAAGTTACATCTTGACCTAAAAGCTCAGCTAATCTTTCAGCAACAGGCTTTAAAGACTTTGTTAACTTATCTTCTTCAGTCTTTACTTTACCTAAGTGTGAAAATGCTACAACTCTACCACCTTGCTCTAAGATATACTTGATTGTTGGAAGTGCAGCGACGATTCTGTTATCGTTAGTAATAACGCCATCTTTCATTGGTACGTTAAAATCAACTCTGATTAAAACTTTCTTACCTTTAAGTTCTAGATCTCTTACATTTTTCTTAGCCATAAGACCAGGATCCTCCTATCATTATTCTTATAAGTTGTTTTTGATTATCAAAAGTTAATAATTAAGTCATCGTTTCACAATATAATTACAATTGGGGGAAAGTAATTAGATTACAATGCTTAATTATTAAGTTCTGATCACCAGTATATAGCCACTCGTTAAAGTAACTTATAATCTAGGTCATCCATGTGTTAATAATTTGGGGAATAAATTATAAACATCAGAACAAACGTCATAGCGGGAAAACCCGCTATGACACTTATTTAAAACATTAATTATGCGTTGAAAGAAGCCATTTTCTTAGCTAATCTTACCATTTGTGCAGTGTAAGACATTTCGTTGTCATACCACATAACAACTTTAACCATTTGCTTGCCTTCTACTTCTAATACCTTTGTGCAACCAGCATCAAATAATGTACCATACTCGATACCGATAACATCTGTAGATACGATTGGGTCTTCAGTGTAACCTAAAGTCTCGTTAGCAGCAGCTTTCATTGCAGCGTTGATTTCTTCAGCAGTTACTTCTTTACCTAACTCTACAGTTAAGTCTACTAATGAACCAGTGATAGTTGGAACTCTCATAGCACCACCATCTAATTTACCTTTTAATTGTGGTAAAACAAGACCAACAGCAACAGCAGCACCAGTAGTTGTAGGTACGATGTTTGAAGCAGCAGCTCTACCTCTTCTTAAGTCAGAGTGAGGACCATCTAATGTAACTTGGTCATTTGTGTAAGCATGGATAGTAGTCATTAAACCTTTTACTAAACCAAAGTTATCGTCTAATACTTTAGCAATTGGAGCTAAACAGTTAGTTGTACAAGAAGCACCTGAAAGAACTGTTTCAGTACCATCTAAGATATCATCGTTTACGTTGAATACAACAGTCTTCATGTCGCCTTTAGCAGGAGCAGAAATTAATACTCTCTTAGCACCAGCTTTGATGTGCTTTTCAGCTAACTCTCTAGTTCTGAAGAAACCAGTTGACTCAATAACTACGTCTACGTTTAACTCACCCCATGGTAATGCTTCTGGATCTCTTTCAGCGTAGATCTTGATTTCTTGACCATCAACTGTGATTGAACCTTCGCCAGCTGTGATTGAATCTTGCTTGTACTTACCTTGAGCAGAGTCATACTTTAATAAGTTAGCTAATGTCTTAGCGTCTGTTAAGTCATTAAGTGCTACAATCTCAAACTCTGGGCTATCAAACATTAATCTGAATGCCAATCTACCAATTCTACCAAATCCGTTAATCGCTACTCTTGTTTTCATTATTCTTCCTCCATTTTACAATTAAATATTGTTCAATATTTTTTTTGCTACTTCCTCATCCGTCACTAGGACAAGATTTCTATTTATTTTGCAAACCGCTGCAATCGCTTCGGCTTTATCTACTCCGCCAGCTACTGCAATCAGTTCTTTAACTTGGTTAAGCTTTTCAAGTTCAACACCAATGGTTGTAATCTCATGTACGATATTACCTTCCTTATCAAAGTAATATCCAAAAGCCTCTGCGACAGCTTCTTTATAAGCAATATCTGTTATAGAAGCATCGTCTAATTGTCTTCTCTTTGCCATAACATCTGCACGTGCTATTCCAAAGATTAATATATCCAATTTTTCGAGCATTGAAACAATTTCTTTTATTTCAGGCTCTTTTAAAAGTGTTGCTTTTGCCTCTTCTGAGATCCAGTCTGGTGTATAAAGAAGCTTGTATTGACAATTTAACTTTTCTGCCAACTTCTCTACCAGGGTATTGGCTTGATAATCAGATTTTCTACCAAGACCACCTCTAGCAGGCAGTATCATTAAATTATCTTGTTCTCTGTTCTTAGGCTTAAACTGATTGATGACTGTATAAACTGTCGACCCGCCAGTAATACCTATGACCTTATCTTTGTCAATTAGCTTCTTAGTATAAGAAGAAGCTTTTCTACCAATCTCATCTAAAGTCAATTCGTTATCATCGTTAACCATTGGTGCGATAATAACCTTCTTTATATTTAAGTATTCCTTAAGCTTGGTTTCTAACTCGTGAATACCTCTTATCTTTCTAAAGAATACCGATAAGACTTCTATGGTTTCTAAACCGGCATCTGTTATGGTCATGCCTTCTAGTGAAAACTCCAACAGACCTTGTTCTTTTAAAATGTTGGCTTCTTTTCTAATGATTCTTTCTGTTAAGTTTACTTTAGTAGAAAGAACTCTTCTGCCTATTGGCTGTAGTAAACTTACAACTTTTAAGATATTGTATCTGTTTTCTAGAAGCTCAATAGTTTCGGGTGCGACTTGCTTTAAGACCTCAGCAATTTCACTAAATTTCAATTCACTTTCTATCTTCAACACAGCACCTCATTCACTATCGGGTCGGTTTTCGTCCCTAGATACGTTTTTTGACCCATCAACTCCAAAAAAAAACCTCTTAACGTGTATTATTGTATCATAATTTGAATAACATGCAATAGAAAAACTCAAATTTTATACATTTTTTACACGAAAATCGGTTTAAAATTTCTTTCTTTTAGAAGTCGATGGAATTCCAAGTTCTGTTCGATACTTAGCAACCGTTCTCCTAGATATTTTAACGCCTATTTTATCAAACTCAAGAGAAATGTTTTGATCACTCAAAGGCTTCTCAGATGGCTCTTTTTCAATCATTTCCTTGATTATGATCTTAATACTTTCTGCAGAAACACCTTCTCCTCTATTGGTAGCTACACCAGACTGGAAGAAATATTTCAGCTCATATAAACCATTGGGACATTGAATATATTTACCACTCGTTGCACGACTGACTGTCGACTCATGAACCCCAATTTGGTCGGCAATCGTTTTCAGCGTTAAAGTTTTTAAATAGATGGGACCTTTTTCAAAGAAATCTAGTTGATATTCTAGAATTGCCTCCACCACTTTGTAAATTGTGTTACGTCTTTGCTCGATACTTTTTATCAATCGAAGTGCCGCACCGAGTTTTTTTGAAATGTACTCAGAAGCCTTTTCATTAACAGAAGCTTCATTAAGCATTTGCTTGTAAAAATTATTGATATATAACTTTGGTGCTGTAGATTCATTAACTAAAATGGTAAACTCACCATCGATGCGTCTTAAGGTTACATCAGGTTTTATATAGGCAATATCTTTTAAGGATGCAAAAGCTCTTCCTGGTTTAGGCTCAAAACACCTAATGGTTTTTATGGCTTCTTTTACCTCTTCAATGGTTACGTCTAGATCTTTGGCAATCTTGTTTAACTTGTTGGCACCAACATCTTCTAAATAGTCTGTAATTATTTTATAGACAAGCTTGTCCTCGATGTGTTTATAGACAGCCTGTATCAAAAGACATTCGCTTAAATCTCTAGCACCTACACCTACAGGATCAAAGGTCTGTACCGTCAAAATGATTTCTTCTAAGGTATCTTCATCAATTTTAAAGTGGTCCATCACGTATTGATCTTCCATATGAAGATAACCACTTGGATCAATACACTGAATAATGTAGGTTGCCACCCTAAAATACTTTTCTTCTATTAAAGTATATTGAAGCTGTGACAAAAGATGTTCATGTAAAGTAATCTCTGAAGCAACAAAATTATCGTAGTTAACTTGTTCCGCTGCTTCTTGATACTTCCTTGTACGTGATTTTATCTGAATATCGTCTGAAACCTGAGTCCAATCGATTTTATCCATCTTACTTTCTAAGTCATCCTTCTTAGGCTCTTCAACCTTAGAGGTATCTGTTTTTTCTAGAATGGGATTGGTAAGTAGCGCATCATTAATAAACTCATTCAGTTCCATAGCATTATACTGAAGTATTTCTATGGACTGCTTGAGTTCAGGTGTCATAACAAGTTTTTGCGTTTGCTGTAAATTCAAATTATAACTAAGTTTCATACGTCACCTTCCCTATCACATTATAGCAAGATTTGCCTTCTTAAACAACGGCATAATTTCCCATACCATCTGCATATCGACAAAAGACTTGGGTATATAAGAAGATGGAGGGGTCATATGAAAAAAATTTTACTCATTCTTTTAGCATTTATGTTCTCATTTACTCTAGCAGAGGGACAAAATCCAGAGCGCATATTAATCATCAACTCATACAACGAAGGTTACAATTGGACCAGTGAAACCATGAACGGTATTATGGACACCATTGATC
Organism: Acidaminobacter sp. JC074; assembly: GCF_022496765.1. GTDB lineage: Bacteria > Bacillota > Clostridia > Peptostreptococcales > Acidaminobacteraceae > JABXKX01. The sequence continues at coordinate 62,251 of NZ_VANV01000014.1, forward strand.
AGAACCTAGACGTAAGAGTTGAATATATGGATGCTAAAAACTTTTATTCTGATGAAGACATTAGAGCTTTTCATAAGCTCATGGTACATAAATACAGCGACTTAAAGATAGATGCTATTATCACGACTGATGATGCTGCTTTTAAGTATGCCATTAACAATAGAGACTTTTATGGGAATGCACCCATCTTTTTTGTTGGTATCAATTCAGCAGATGCTTATAATTTTGATGATTATCAAAATGTATATGGCATCATTGAAGAAGTATCTATTGAAGAGACAATCGATACAGCCACTACTTTGATGCCGGTACTGCGCACCATTCATGTGGTAGCTGATTCTAGTCCAACTGGTCAATCTACAACTGCAGAAATCAAGAAAAAGCTCTCCAGCCATTTTAATGTTGTTTATTACGACAACAAGACCCTTGATGAAATAGAGTTTGCCTTACGTCAGATTGATGATCCAAATGCCATAGTTCTCTTAGCCTTCTATATTGTTGATCCAATTGGTACTTCCTACGATACAAATATTATGACAGAGCGTATTACCCAGGCTTCTACAGTACCTGTATTCGGTCTTTATGATTTTAGTTTTAACCATGGTATTGTCGGAGGTAAGCTCACATCAGGTTATGAACATGGTAAGGCCATCAACACCATTATGACCAATTATTTTGCTGGTGAACTCAAGGACAATCTTATTAAGACCTTTGACGCCAACCTTCATAAATATGATTACTCAGCTTTAAAGGCAGCAGGCTTTACAGACAGACATTTACCAGAGAATTCACTCATTATTAACAAGCCACAATCTTTTATAGAAAGACATGCCAATGTGATTTGGGCATCTGTATTAATTGTTACTATACTTGTGGTTTACATTCTTGTACTCAGGTATCAAGTTAAATACCAGCATCAAAAGAATGTACTTTATAACAGCAAGCTTGACGAAGCTGATCAAATGGCCTCATTAGGTCAAATGATTAACAGGATATCTACAGAACTCAATGAACCTCTGGGAAACAGCTTGACCAATGCATCTTATATTGTTAAATCAAACGAACAGCTTTTAAATCAATTTAATGATGGCAAGCTTTCAAAATCACTACTTCTAGAAAAGCTTAATCATATTGAGTATTCTTCTGATATGCTCATGAAAAGCTTAACAAGTGCCAATGAACTGATTTCCGCCTTTCAAGTTTTTTCTGACCATCATGAAAATGATGACACAGACAAGTTTGACTTAAACTTCTATTTAAAGAACTTGATCACAACCTACGCCCCCCTTCTTTCAACCCATAAGCATAGGATCATTTTAATCAGTAAAGACAATTTGATTATCAAAGGTAAAAAGAGAGAGTACTATAAAATCTTTAATAATCTTATACAGAATTCCATAGAACATGGTTTTAAAGGTTTAGAACACAAAGAGATAAGGATAGAACTTATTCAAAAACAGGAAACACTCTTAATCAATTACCATGATAACGGCAACGGTATACAGGAAAAAGAGCTTAATAATATCTTCAAACCCCTTTATAGTATGAAGGGAAAAGAACATCACGGCCTAGGTCTTAGCCAGATAAAAGATATCGTTTCATCTCATAAAGGCACCATTTCTTGTCATTCTACGCCACATGAGGGTTTCTTCTTAAAAATTGAATTACCGCTACTATAAAATATGAAAACTCGTTTTTCATATTTTTTTAATATTTATTTTAATGTCAGTTTAATTCTCTCCAATATACTTAAGCCATAAAGAACTTAAGGAGAGGAATAACATGAAAAAGAAAATAATTATAGGTTTACTAATCTTAGCATTAGCTGGCGGAGGATACTTCTATTACCAATCTACAAACCAACCTGTTGAAGCTGCAACACCAACAACAGTACTGGCCCCTATTACGACTGGACACATAGAAAAAACAATCTTCAGCGATGGTCTTGTAGCGACAAAAAACACCAACAATCTTTATGCGGCATATGCTTCTACTTTTTCCGTCATCAACTTTAAAGAAGGTGACATTGTAAAAGAAGGTGACGTCATCGCACTTTTAGATACTTCAGATTTAGAAAAATCGCTAAAATCTGCTGAGTATTCATTACAAAATGACCAGAAGTCATTAAATGATCTACTCAATCAAAGCAACTCGACAACTGTTGCCAATTATGACAAGGCCCTGAATGCTTATAATCAGGCAAAGAAAGATTTGGACAACAATCAAGCATTGTATGACTCAGGCATTATCACACAAGAAGCATTAACTAACAGCCAAACGGCTTTAGAAAATGCCTATGTATCTTATGTAACAGCTAAGGAAAATCTGAAAAATACAGATAACAGCGAAGCCATTGCGTCACTAGAAACTAAAATTGAAATAGACCAACTAGAAATTGATAACATATTAGAGGATATCGAAGCGGCAACTATTTACGCACCTGTAAACGGTACACTTGTAACAGTTTACGATGACATCAACAAATCTTTTAATAACGGCGAACTCTTATTTGCAATTGAGGACCTTCAAAATCTAACTGTAGAAGCATCAGTATCAGAGTACGACATTAACTCTATCGGATTGGGACAAACAGTTAAAATAGAACTTTTAGGCGATGATAAGGTTTATGATGGTCAAGTTTCATACATTGCTCCAAAAGCCTCTAATGAAGGTGGTGAGATCATCGTTCCGATTACAATCGATATCAATGAGGTCGATCAAAATATCAAGGTTAACTTTACTGCTAACATTGAAATTGTTGTTGCCTCAAAAGATAATGCCATGATGGTACCTTACGAATCACTTATAACAACACAAAAAGGCACCATGCTTTTAATTTCTAGAAACGGTGAGGAAATGACAATTCCTGTTGAAAAGGGTATTGTATCGGATATGTTTGTAGAGATTATTTCTGATGAAATTATGGAAGATGACCAAATTGTAATCAATGCTACAACTGCACAAATGACTAACACAAATGGTTTAAGATTACCAGGCATGGGTGGCATGAACGGCGGCCAGAGACCAGCTGGTATGCAAAAGAACGGCAATTAGGTGGTGACTTATGATTCATATTAAAGAATTAAAAAAATATTATGGTATGGATGAAACACTGGTCAAAGCAGTTGATAACATTGATGTCTATATCAAAGAAGGCGAATATGTTTCAATCATAGGTCCTTCTGGTTCTGGAAAATCAACCTTAATGAATATTCTTGGATGTTTGGATAAGCCAACAGATGGGGGTTATTCATTGGATACAAGTGAAACAAGTGAAATGTCAAACGCACAATTAGCTGATATCAGAAACAACAAGATTGGATTTGTCTTTCAATCCTTTAACTTACTACCCAAGCTAACGGCATTAGAGAATGTTGAACTGCCCCTTATATATACGGGTATCGGAAGAAAAAAACGTAGAGAAATGGCTAAAACTGTTCTTGATCGTGTCGGTCTTTCTGACAGATACGACCATAAGCCATCCGAATTATCAGGTGGTCAGAAGCAAAGGGTTGCAGTGGCAAGAGCGCTTGTCAATAACCCATCTATCATACTTGCTGACGAACCAACAGGGAATCTAGATTCAAAATCAACAAAAGATATACTAGGGCTCTTTGATAATCTTCATAAAGATGGTGCAACCATCATCATCGTTACACACGAAGACGAAGTAGCTGCTCATACTGAAAGAACATTAACCATCCGAGATGGTAAGATAGCTGAGGATAGGAGGAACAATGAAAATACTAGAGCTGTTTAACATAGCAATCTCATCTATCCGATCAAACAAAATGAGATCCCTTTTAACCATGCTGGGTCTTATCATCGGTATTTCATCAGTTGTAACTATATTGGCAATTGGTGACGGCTCTCAAGCCTCTATTTCTTCCGATTTAGGTTCTTTAGGCCTAAATAATATCAGTGTGACATATGAGAGAAATGTCGACATTGCGCCTTCTGAGGAGCTCAATCAAAATGATATTACTGCCATCACTGAAGAATTTGGTGATCAAGTATTGTCTGCCATTCCTAATTATCAAGGCAATGGTACCATTATCGCAGATGTAACAGAAACTGATATTACACTTAAATCTGCTGATGAACACGTTGAAGATGTTAACACCCTCAACATGATTGCCGGCAGAACTTTTGCTGAAACGGATGTCACAGAATACCGCAATGTCATTATTATAGACAACGAAACAGCTACAGCACTTTACGGCACAACGCAAGTAGCTGGTGAGAGTATACTTATCAAAACAGGAAAAAATACTCAAAAGTACACCATCGTGGGTGTTTATGAAGTGGAAGATTCTTCACTTGGATTTTCTATGTCATCGTCATATATTCCTTATACAACAGCTGATAAAGTACTTAAGAAGAATGGTGAGTTTAACACAATTTCAATTACACTCAATGAAAACCAAGATATAGAAACCGTCTCACAAGAGATCATTGATTTTATTTCAAAAAGACATCAAAACTTTGGAGATTTTAAGTACCGCTACTACAGTATGGCATCACAAATCGAAATGGTAACAGACGTTCTTGGTCAAGTCACTCTGTTAGTCAGTGCTATAGCCGGTATTTCACTGGTTGTTGGTGGTATTGGCGTTATGAACATCATGCTGGTATCTGTAACTGAAAGAACAAGAGAAATCGGTATCAGAAAAGCTCTAGGTGCCAAAAGACCTGACATACTGGTTCAGTTTCTAATAGAAGCAGTTACCATATGTTTAATCGGTGGTATGATAGGCGTTGGACTGGGATCCATATTTACTCAAATTGCTGCTAACATCATGGGCATGGAAATGAGTATCTCAATGACATCCATTCTACTTGCAACAACTTTTTCAACAGCAATCGGTGTAGGATTTGGGGTTTACCCTGCTAATAAAGCTTCCAAGCTCGATCCTATCGAAGCACTTAGATACGAATAATTCAGACCAACCTTCTTGGTTGGTTTTCTCTTTTAATGTACAATAATATTAGAAAGGATAAGTTATGAGTTTAAAAAGAAAATTAATTCTGTCATATATGTTAAGTGTACTTATACCTCTAATCATATTTGCATTTATGACCACCAGTCTTAACACAAAAGTAAGAACTTTTATCACAAGAGAGTTCTCAACAATAACGCCGTCTTCAGAAGCAGACCAAACCCACCCGTTTGAGAGAAATCTGATTGCTACTACAGAATCGGAACCTTCACTTGCAAGCAGTCAAGCTTATATCAACTTGCTATTTAACAGATACTTCGATGTAGCAGATTTACTCATAAAAGAAAACGGTATAGTTATTTATGAAGCCAACAAGGAAATTCCAGAAGATGTGCCGCTTCATAGCTCACAATTTACACTAGAGCGGAATAATAAAATATATGAGATTACCTACCAACATGCTGAGTTTACATCTGCTTCCAAGCAACTGAGAAATATATTTGTTGAACGTGTTTTCACAAGTCTTATCATGTTTACCATATTCCATGCCATCTTTATATTCTTTGCTACTAAAAAAGCATTACCCGATTCACAACAACTTATTACAGTAGCTAATAATGTCAGTCATGGAAACTACGATTTTGAGTTTGATACACCTAGAAAAGATGAGATTGGTGATGTCTATAAAGCCTTTGACAATATGAGGAATAATCTTAAGACTTATGAGAATAACAGAAAAGAACTGATTGCAAACATTTCTCATGACTTAAAAACCCCAATTGCATCAATCAAGGGTTATGTTACTGCAATTAATGATGGTTTGGCAACAACACCTGAGAAGATGGATAAGTATCTCAACATCATATACAACAACACCATGCATTTAGATAATCTTATCAACGACTTGTTCTTGTACTCTAAATTAGATGTTAACCAAGTAGAGTTTGATTTGAAGCCTATTCACCTTGATCGTTTCTTAGACTATTATGTAGATGAACTAAAACTTGATTTAGAAGAAAGAAACATACAAGTAAACTGGACCATGCCTCAGCTCAATCATACGCTTGTGCATGCCGATACATTAAGACTTAGACAAGTCATGCAAAATATTATATCCAACTCGGATAAACATTTTGATAAAAATGATAAAATAATTGACATCAGCCTTTCGGAAACTGATTCTACTTTGACTATCGAAATCACAGACAACGGCAAAGGCATCCACGAAGATAATCTACCACATATATTTAAAAGATTTTATAGGGCAGACGCCTCAAGAAATACCAATATGGGGTCTTCTGGCCTCGGACTGGCCATTGTTTACCAAATCATTGAAAATCACCAGGGTTCTGTTTATGCCAGTAGTAAAAAAGGTATGTGGACAACCATTACTATAGAACTTCCTAAACAAGGAGAACACAATGGATAAAATATTAATCATAGAAGATCAAATTGATATCGCAGAACTGCAACAGGATTATCTAACCATAAATGGTTATGATGTGACCATTGAGACAGATGGCAAGAAAGGGTGGGATTTAGCTCTTAAGGAAGATTTTGACCTGGTTATTTTAGATGTAATGCTAGGAGAAGTTTCAGGCTTTCAAATATGTAAAGACATAAGAAGTCAAAAGGAAATCCCGATAATTATGGTAACAGCACGTAGTGAGGATATTGATAAAATAAGAGGTCTCGGCTTAGGTGCAGATGATTATATGACCAAGCCTTTTAGTCCACAAGAGCTGATTGCTCGTGTCAAAGCCCATATAGGCCGTTATAAAAGACTGATCAACACCAGTGATGAGAAGAACATCATTAAACTCTCTTCTTTAACACTTGAAGCTGATTCAAGACGGGTTTATAAATTTGATGAAGAACTCGTTTTAACAACAAGAGAGTTTGACCTCCTTCACTTTCTAATGACCAATCCTAATATTGTTTTCAGTAAAGAAGCTTTATTTGAAAAACTCTGGGGTTTTGATGGTTATGGGGATATTCGAACTGTTGCTGTTCATATAAAAAGAGTCAGAGAAAAGATAGAAATCAATCCATCCGACCCTAAGATCATTGAAACTGTATGGGGGGCGGGCTATCGTTTTAACAAGATATAAAAACTCCCTTAATGGCAAGCTGTTCTCTCAAAACGGCTACTATTAAGGGAGTATTTTATTTAAGTTCTATATCACCAGAAACGGTTTCAATATTTATGGCATACTTGCCAGATTCAATCTTACCTGTTAATGAATGATCCTTCTTTGTCACAACGTCCATATTTACCTGAACTTGAATATCACCTGATACGCTATCTAAGTCTATAGAAGCATTGTACTTCTTTGAAGCTAGTGAAACATCACCTGATACTGTATCTATATTTAAATCACCTTTTTGCTCTTTGACTTCTAAATTAATATCTCCCGATGTTGTATCAATCCTACATGTCTCTAAATCAGAATATATTGTTACATCGCCAGATACTGTTTCTGCTTTAAGATCTTCACCTTCAAGTTCTTCTATATGAATTTTGCCTGAAACAGATTCAAAAGTAACTTTTTCAGCCATAACAGTAGCCAACTTTATATCACCAGATACCGTGTTCATTTTCAATTCTTCAGATAAAAGCTTGTCAGAACGGATATCACCAGATACTGAATCACCTGTCATAGAAACATCCATATCGTTAGGTAGATAAACCATCATTTCTGTATGGTGAGGGCCTCTTAGATTATTCCATGTCACCTCAAATTTAACATCACCTTTTTCACTGATTTTATATTCTGGCTCTTTGTCTTTATCACTAAAGAAACCATAATAATGAATCAGTACTGTTTTTCTGTTTTCATAGACAATCTCAATGTCACCTGAAACTGTACCAAATAATAAGGCATCCACATCCTTTTCTTTTACTTCAATACTTTTGTCTACTGCAAAATAATCACTATCTAATTCTTCTTCCATTTTCTTAAACTCGTCATAGCCAGAAAACCTAATTGCCTCGTTAGATCCTAATGAACCTAAGTTAAAATCTACACTACAGCCCGATAAGAATACCCAAGCTATCAATCCTAATAAAAATAATCTCTTCATGTCACCCCTCCTAGGTCAAGAATAACACGCGAAAAATAGGATAACAATAGGTCAAAATGCTTTCTAATTGTTTTCTAATCTCACTCTAATAGACGATTTGAATCAAGGTCTTAAAGCGTTCATCCTCTCCAAATGAGCCATCATTTTCAGTTAACATAATTGTAATCATCAAGCCATCAATGGTACCAGAAAGCATATTGGTACCAGACATCTCCACCTTTGTAAAATCCCCTGCACCTTCAAGGTAGTCCGTATAATAATCAACAACAACATCTAACTTGTCCTCAGTCATAAATCCAATCATAGACTCATCTCCTTGAGTTACTGCCATTTTAACTTCTGTATAAGCCTTGTCATAAGCAGGTATGATGTCCTCTGGATAATTTTCAGGCCAAGTCACACCATCAGGTATAACAAGTTCTGCTGGCGCCATGTCTACAACCTCATCAACGATTACCTCTTCTGATTCAGTTTCTCCCATATCTATTTGCTCCATGATGATCAATGTAAATGAATTTTCAAAACCAAAACTTTCATCCATTGACTTTGAAATGGTCACTGTGTAACCATGCTCCTTTAGATTTCCCATATTAAGATAAGTATCAGCAGATGTTTGCTGCATGGTTACCTCTGAGCCATCTAAGATTTCTTCATAATAAGAAACGATTTCATCAAATGCCTCATTTGTTGCTGCCATAATCATAAAAGAGCCATCGTCATTTTCAGAAGCCGCTACGATATGTGCATCATCAAAGACTGGTAAGACATCTTCTGGATAGGCTTCAGGTATGGCAATACTTTCTTCCATATCATTGGATACGGTTACCTTGGTACCATCTGTTGTCGTAATTTCTGTTTGATCCTTATCCACTTCTACATTTTCTATGCCTTCTTGACTTTCTATCACTTTTTCCTGAGTTTCTAATGCTGCTTCTTTGCCACAAGCAACCAGTACCAATAAGACAACCAAAATCATTACAAATAACTTTTTCATTATCTCATCTCCTTTCATAGATAACCTACCCACTATTAAAACATTAAAACAGACGGCAATGCCGTCTGTCTTCAAAGTATAATCACTTCACCATAGTAATAGGTATCATTTTTCTTCTTGATTTTTACTTGTTCACATGGTTTATTAGGTGATATACAATATTCAGTTTTATCTTCTATCGAATCCTTTAGTGCCATGCAATCAAGACAACCTATCATGATTTTCTCCTTAATACCTGATTAAATGTAAACTTCCAGAAGTAGTTGATGCAGTTACTTTATTGGCATCACTTCCAACCTGACCTCTCATTCTACCTCTCTTTTGAGTACCTATGACTGTCATTGGAAAATCACATGTCATAGACCCAGAAACACTTTTTGCCATGACCTCAAACTCTGAATTCTTAGGTAGAACAACATCTAAATCACCTGATACTGTTTTAGCTGTCATATCGCCATCTAAGTGTTCGTATTTCATCTGCAGATCGCCAGATACGCTTGAAAACATCATAGAGCCTCTGAATAAGCCTATTTCACAGTCACCAGATGTTGTCTTCACCAGACTGTTGACTGAATAAACGATATCAGCTGTTACATCCCCTGACACTGAAGTGAATCTAAAGAAATCGCTGTCTAAGTAGTTTAAGTCTAAATCACCTGATACTGTTTTAACACTTAAACTTTCCTTGTATTTACGTGGTAGTCTAACCAATAGTTCTCTGCCGCCAGATTGAAAATTGAACATTCTTTTCTTCTTGGCATCAGACTTTTCAGTAATTTTAACTTTCTTTGAGTCCTCTTCAACCACAACTACAAAACGCCCTTCATCTGCTGGATTGTATTTGATGTAATTAACCAGTATATCATCTCTCTCTTCAGTCACTATATTTACATCTGTTGAAATCACATTAATGGCAACATCTTTCTTACCGTCACAGTCTATGGAAAACTCTTGGGCTAAGTTGTAATTTCTTACCTCTGTGTCCGGATCCATTTGAAACTCGTCCTCTGAAAACTCTGCTTGGCCTGTTAAGTCAACTTCATTCAAAACTGAAAATGCTTCATCAACAACATCCTTTGTGATGTTAGCAGTTTCTCTACCGAGTTTAGACATTTCTTCTCCAAATCTTTTGGCCTCTTTACTAAATGATTTAAGGTCTCCTTTGAAGCTCTTTTTAAGTCCTTCAAATTCTTTTTTCAAGTCATTGTGGAAGATGTTCTTAAAGTCATCAGTGTAAAATTCCTTCTTAAACTTCTGACCATTGATGTTAACATTAACCTTCACTTTTTCCTTGATTTCTTCTGCCTTGGATCTTATTTCATCCACTTTTTCATGAAGTGCCTCTTTAGCATCTTCATCCATATTGTCTGTCACATCATCATAGGCATCTTCAATCTCTTCAACCATTTCATCAATTTCTTCTTCAAGGTCCTCAACAATTTCCTCAAGTTCCTCAGATAATTCTTCTAAAGCTTCCGCCCTATCTTCTTCAGCACTTTCGAGGGCTTCATTTATATTTTCTTGTATGCTTTCTTTAGATGCCTCTGAAAGCACCGTTGAACTTTCAAGTTTTTCCAAAGCATTTAATAATTTTAGACCTTCATCGACTGATATGGTCTTTTTTTCGACCATCTCAAGTATCTTCATCTTTTCACTAGACATACCAACCTCCTATAAATCTTTGATCATTCTCATGGCTTCTTCTGATGTCATTTCGCCATTTGAAAGTTTCTCAAGTATTTCCTCTTTACTCAACTTCTTTTCTTCTGCTTGCTGTCCATAACCCAAAGCTTCAATAACCTGCTCCAAGTTTTTCTTAACAGTCGGATAAGATATCCCTAAATCTTTTTCAATTTCCTTGATATTCCCACGATTCTTCACAAATATTTCAATAAAATACTTTTCTTCTTTAGACAAGTAATTAAACTTATCTAGCTTAAATTCACCTTTTATACTTGTATGACAGTCCGGACAATGTAATTCTGTAACATCTAAGTGTGATGAACAAACTGGGCAAGTACCTAAAACATTTCTTTTCATTTTTCCTCCTTATGTCTTATCTTAAGTTCAATATACACCCAAAAAAAGTTTAAGTCAATACCAAAATTAATATTTTTAATTATAAACTAAATAATATTAATATATACATTAAAATAATTAATTTTAAGTCAAAAACTAAAAAAAAGACCAAAATCCTAAGATTTTGATCTTAAATACTTTATCTTTTACCTGCATCGTAGCTTTCACCAGCTGCTTTTGGACCAACTGCGTTCTTACTGAATAGTAATAATGCTACTAATGTTAATACGTATGGTAACGCTTTGTAAAGTTCTTGTGGAAGTGCTAATGCCTTTAAGCTGTCATTAACAGAAGCCATAGTTGACATTGTTCTCATAAAACCAAAGAAGAACGAAGCACCAACAACTCTCCAAGGCTTCCACTGACCGAAGATTAATGTAGCTAAGGCCAAGAAACCTAAACCATCAACGGCACCAGTAAACTCACCCTTGTAAGTTAATACTAGAATTGCACCACCTAGACCTGCGAATACACCAGAGAAGAATACACCAATGTATCTCATTCTGATAACGTTGATACCCATAGAAGCTGAAGCTTGAGGGAATTCACCACATGATCTTAAACGTAAACCGAATGGCGTCTTATAAAGTACAAACCATACGATTAATACTATGAACAGTACCAAGTAAGTTGTCATATACATTTTAGTAAAGAACAAAGGTCCTATTAAAGGAATCTTACTTAATACAGGGAAGTCAAATCTTTCAACACCTGATAATACACCTAATCTTTCAGAACCTGTTAATAATTCTGACATGAATAATGCAAATGCAGCAGCAAGCATATTGATTGCTGTACCAGAGATAATCTGATTAGCATTAAGAGAAATACTCGCATAAGCATGTAGCAGTGCAAATATACCACCTGCTAGGGCAGCAGCTAATAAAGCTGATGACACCATGCCGAAGGAAACACCTTGACCAGGGTCTAAGTTTTGAGTGTATAAGTGAATGACATAAGCACCTACAAAAGTACCGATGATCATTAAACCTTCAAGACCAATGTTAACTACACCAGATCTTTCTGAAATCAAACCACCAATAGCTGTTATAAGAATCGGTGCTGTAAATGCTAGTGCATATGGGAATATTTGATATAAGAACTCTAACATTATTTAGCACCTCCTTTTTTCTTACTTGAAACCAGTTTTTTAATCATCTTCTTGAACATCTCAGATGTTGCAGAGAAGTAAATAATAACTGAAATAATCATTGGAACCAACTGGTTCGGTACATTGTTAACTAAGTTTGCCTTAACTGAACCAGCACCAACCTTGAAGAATGCAAGAAGCAATGATGATAATACGATACCTATAGCAGAGTTAAGACCTAATAAAGCAACAACGATACCATCGAAACCATAAGTTGGCAACTTACCAATTGCAATATGATCTGTATTACCTAAGTAGAATGTAACACCTGCTAAACCAGCGATACCACCTGAAATCATTAATGCATGTAGAATTCTAGTGTTTACCTTGATACCTGCGTATTCAGAAGCATCTTTGTTATAACCTACGGCCTTTAGTTCATAACCAAATGTCGTTCTATTTAAAATAAATGCATAGATTACTGCAACAATTAGGGCAATAAATAAACCCATATTGACATTTGATCTATCAAATAAAGCTGTTAACCAATCCATTCTTAAAGTAGCTGTAGGTAAAACCTTCATAGATTCAGTATCGAAGTGATCTGACTGAATGAAGTTTCTTACAACATAACTTACTGTCTCTAAGGCTATATAGTTCATCATGATGGTTGTAACAACCTCATTAACCTTATATTTAGCCTTTAGTATTGCAGGCACAAAGGCCCATAAAGCACCAGCGATAGCTGCAACAACAATTACCATAGGTACATGAATAAGTCTTGGGATTGATTCAAATTGAGTACCTACTACTGTAGCAGCAAGACCACCAACTAACATCTGACCAGATACACCAATGTTGAAGATACCTGTTCTGAATGAGAATGCTACTGCTAAACCTGCTAACATTAGAGGTGTCGCTACTAGAAGTAAATTACCAATCTTTTTCCAGTTAGTAATTTCCCAGTTCTTGATGCCTGTAGCACCCTGGAATAAGTATTTAAAACCTTCTGCTGGACTGTTCTTAGTAAATAAGATTAATAGAACACCAACAATTAAACCGAACAAAATAGCAGCAAATGGGGCTATACGTTCTAAAGTTTTTTCTTTCTTTAACCATTCTCTCACTATTTGTCACCTGCCTTTTTAGAACCAGTCATCATAAGACCTAATTCATTTTCGTTTGTATCTTTAGAGTAAACTGTATCCATGATTTCACCTTCGTACATAACGGCAATTCTATCAGATACATCTAATACTTCATCTAATTCAAGAGATACTAAAAGTACTGCTTTACCAGAATCTCTTTCTCTAATTAATTCTTTATGAATATACTCAATCGCACCTACGTCTAGACCTCTAGTAGGCTGAACAGCGATTAATAAATCAGGACTTCTGTTGATTTCACGAGCGATGATCGCCTTCTGTTGGTTACCACCAGACATCGATCTTGCTGTTGTCTCAGAACCCTTACCTGATCTAACATCAAATCTTTCAATAAGCTCGTCAGATAACTTTCTAACCTCACCTCTGTTGATGATACCATTTTTAGATAATGGTTCCATGTAGTAAGTTTGAAGTGCCATATTTTCTTCAACTGAATACTCAAGTACAAGACCATGTTTATGTCTATCTTCAGGAATATGACCTATACCTGCTTCAGTTCTCTTTCTAATAGAAAGATTCTGAATTTCATTATTATTAAGCGTTATCTTACCTGATGTCAGTTTCTCTAAACCAGTAATTAGTTCTACTAGTTCTGTTTGTCCGTTACCTTCGATACCAGCTACACAGAAAATTTCACCAGCCTTAACTTCAAATGATACATTGTTTATGATAGGCTTATCCGTTTCACCTTGTAACATGATGTTCTCAACTTTTAAAACTGTCTGCTTTGGTTTAGCTTCTGTTTTTTCAACTGTAAAGTTAACGTTTCTACCAACCATCATTTCAGCCATTTTCAATGTGTCTGTCTCAGCAACATTAACTGTACCGATATAACGACCTTTTTGTAAAACAGAACATTCATCAGCAACTTGTTTGATCTCTGCAAGCTTATGAGTGATAAGAAGAATAGACTTACCTTTTTTAATAAGACCCTTCATGATATTCAATAGTTCTTCAATTTCCTGCGGTGTTAATACAGCAGTAGGCTCATCAAAGATTAATACCTCGGCATCTCTATATAACATTTTCAAAATCTCAACTCTCTGTTGCATACCAACAGAAATATCTTTGATTTTAGCATAAGGATCAACTTTTAATCCGTATTGCTCACTGATTCTTGATACTTTCTCAGCTGCTGAAGCAATATCGATTGTACCAAACTTCGTTGTAGGCTCTGAACCTAGTATGATGTTTTCTACAACTGTAAAGTCTTCCACAAGCTTAAAGTGCTGATGCACCATACCAATACCTAAGTCATTCGCAATATTTGGATTAGTGATTTTAACATCTTTACCACGAACTCTAATCTTTCCTTCCTCTGGTTGGTATAACCCGAAAAGAATACTCATTAGAGTAGATTTTCCAGCACCATTTTCACCTAAAACAGCATGGATTGTTTGTGGTTTTAGTTTTAATGTGACATTATCATTTGCTTTGATACCTGGAAATTCTTTTGTTATATTGAGAAGCTCAATAATATAATCCATTCTTTCCCTCCTTTTCCTCAATAACAACTGTAACCGATTACAATATAGTTGCTAGGTAACAAAAAATATCTGTATATTTTCAATTCATACTTGAATAAACTTATACCCGATTTACAATATAATAACCTGATATTATCAGGTATTTTACTTTTATTCAGTTTGTCTCTCAACCATTATTGTTACTGGTGTACTTAATTATTATACAATAAAATTACTTCATAAGAAAAGTCACTAAGTACTAATACTTAGTGACTTATAAAATTTCTTAGTATACTACGCCATCTGGAGTAGTGTAACCATTAGCATTTAAGAACTCGCCTAAAGCTTCAGCAGTATCTGGAGCAACGATTGAACCATCGATTAAACCAGCTAATACTTCGTCAGTCTTAGCAACTGTATCTGCTTGTAAGTTAGGATTCTCAGCTGGAAGACCAACACCGCCTTCTTTAGCAGTTAATGAAATAGTTTGACCACCTGGGAAGTTTCCTTCTAAGTGAGCTTTGATGTAGTCGTAAGCAGCAACATCAATCTTCTTCATAGCTGAAGTTAAGATTACTGATGTACCATCTTCGATCATACCATCTGCATATTGATCTACGTCAACACCAACGATCCATACTTTTTCGTCGTTAGTTTTTCTTGTCTTAGCTTCGTTGATAGCACCAACACCAACACCACCTGCAGCAGCATGGATTACGTCAACGCCTTTATCGAACATTGAAGCAGCGATTTGCTGACCAGCATCTACTTCATGGAAAGTACCTTGGTAGATATAATCAACAACTTGTACGTTTGTGCCATAGTTAGCATTAGCATAAGCAACACCTGCAGTGAAACCCCAACCAAACTTTTGTACTGGAGGAATTTCCATACCACCGATGAAACCAGCTTTACCAGTCTCAGACTCTAAAGCAGCAGCAACACCTGCTAAGAAACCAGCTTCGTGCTCAGCAAAGAATACTGATACAACGTTGTTTTCTTGTCTGAACTCTGAGTAGTCACCAGAGTGTGGTGTACCATCGATTAATACAAAGTTAGTATCTGGATACTCATCTTGAGCGATGAAGATTGCTTCTTCAAACTTGAAACCTGGTGTGATAATGATCTCGTGCTCAGAATCAACTAAGTTACCAATTTCAGTTAAGTAATCATCTGTAGTTTCGCCACCTGGTTGTAAGTACTTCTCAGCAATACCAAACTCGTCTACTGCTAATAAAATACCTTCCCAAGTACCTTGGTTGAATGACTTATCAGTAATAGTACCTGAGTCAGTTACCATACCTACTTTTGTGCCTGCATAATCATTTGCTGGCTCAGTTGCTTCTTCTGTTTCTGTTTCAGTTTCAGTTTCTGTCTCTGTAGCAGTTTCTGTCTCTGTAGCAGTTTCAGTACCAGCATTGTCGTTTGCTGCGTTGTTAGAACCACCACAAGCTACGAAACTTGCAGCTACTAATAACACAACTAATAGCATAGCTATTGTTCTTTTTAACATGTTAGTTCCTCCCCTAATTTCTTTTATATTACTCATGTAATACAATGCGACTAATGTCGCAAATTAACCATACACTTTATTGTGCTTCATTTTACAAAAAAACACAATATAATTTATATACAAATATATACTAATATTTTCTGTGAAAATGTCACACACACCGCTAAAATTAACGGAATATTCCCACAGACTATTTGAAGATACTAAGAAAAACGATTTCCCAATACTCAAAAATAAATCCGTGAAAATAATATCACCATTTTTTAATGATTTTGTTTTCAAAGTGCATTAAAAAGTTACAAGAACTTCTTCTTGTGAATCAAAACCTTAACAATTTCAAGATATACTCCTGATTAAGGTACAAAAGTATTCTAGAAGAAATAAGGACATTTGTCCACATGCATAGTCATACCCATTTTCTTTTTTGTTAAACATACACAAAGGTTTTTTAGGCATTTCTAAGCAAATGTTTATAAATGTTATATGTGCTAAAAGTGTCTCAGATTTTTCAACTTTTCTGACGACTGAAACAGGGTCGTTTCAAGGCCTACAAACAAAGTAAAGCCCTTTCGTTAGAAAGGGCCTTACAAAGTATTTGCTTATTATAGGGACATATATTAAGGGCTTATCCCTAAAAAACTAATTAACAGTCAGGCTTTTGCGCAGCAACATAGCCTGCTTTTGCTAAGATCTCAATGGCTCTTTCTTTATTAGCTTCACTAATAAGAATCATTGGACCTGTACAACCCATACCAGATTCAGCATAGATTTTTTCTTTCCATAATGCTTCACAAGCATCCTCTAAATCTAATATGTCAATGCCGTTAATATCAGCAGTAACCACTTCTTTTGGAGGCATAACTACTTCTTCAGTAGCTGCAGCTGGCGCTGCTTTATGGAAAGACTTTAAGATTTCATCTAGACCAGCTTTTTTAGCTGCAGCAAATTCTGATTTTGCAACATCTAATAAACCACCTTTAGCTAAAGATGCAGCATATTTAATAGCATTTGCTACTACTGGTACACCTGAAGCTCTTGATAAGATCAAGATTGCCTTATCATAATCTATTCCAATACCAGGACCATAGCCATAACCTAAGGCTTCATAGCTACCGCCTGTTGTATAAGATGAAAATACTTTCATCATGATATTTCCTGTTAGAGTATCAGTAACCATAACATCTACTGAACCCATTAATAAGTCGTTACCTCTCATAACAGAACCACCATCAGCTCTTTTTGACTCACCAAAGTTGATTGGGTAACCATTATCAGATAACTCTCTTAAAGCTCTTTCAACACCACGTGCATTGTCAACATTTAAGATACCTACAGTTGGCTCTTTTTGGCCCATAGCTTTAGCAGCTACAATACCATATAAAGCATTCTTAACCATAGCTTCAGAACGATTTGTCGCTGAAGTACCTGTAGTTGTTGCAATAAACATTTCTTTACCAACAGCTGGTGTGATCACTCGACCTACAGTCGATACACCAATTGGGAAACTATAGTGCATTGTTACACAAGCTTGGATATAACCACTATCAAGTAATTCTTCCATTTTCTTATGCATTTCAGCTTCAGTTTGAACTTCTACAACTTCTAGCTCAGTATCTACTTTTGGACCAATAAGTACGATTTCAAAGTCCGCAGCGTCTCTTGCAGCTAGTTCAGCACCTTGTACCAAGTTATCAGTACCATGCTCAGAACCTAAAGTTGTAATACCAACTCTCACTTTTGCACCAAATGAACCAGTTTCAATCGCATCAGCGATATCCATAAAAGTGTTTCCCAACATCTTCTTAATATTATTTTCAGACATTGTACACTCCTATTCTGCTAACATGTGCTTAGCGAAATCTCTCATAGCTTCAGCAACCATCTTATTTACTTCTTCTTTAGATACTGCTGATACTTCTTCTACTTTACCTGGGTTTCTTTCGATCATTACAGAAACACCATCAAATAAGTTTGTCATTCTTCCTAAGAATAATGAACCTTTACCAACGATCATAGCTCTATTAACATCACCAGTCGTCATATCATCTATTGCAAATCCTAAGTACGGAACGCCTGATGGAATGTGACCTTGAGTAGGTGCCCATCCTTGCATACCATGCTTTTCACCAAATGTTTTTAAGTCAGCTCTTTCTAATTCTTTTCTCTTAACACCAAGTGCAGCGATCATTTTATAGTTCGCTTCTGGTACATCACCAGCACCTGCAGGCTTAGTGATATCTGGGTTTTGCATTTCTACTGAGTACTTGTCAACATCAGTAATTTTTAAACCAGCAGCATCTAACGGCATAGTAATAAGTGATTGAATAACCGCTTGTGGAGACGAACCAGTTCCTACTGTATGTCTACCAATGTAGTCTGAAACTACCATAGGGTTAACACCATCATTAGCACTTATAAGCACTGCGAAACCACCTAATACATCTTCGATGATTGGCATTTCTTTCTTCACATGGTCTTTACCGTTCATACCTAACTTAGCAGTTGCACCACCTGCAACGATTACTACGTTCTTGTATGTACCAGACTTAACAAGTGAAGCTGCAGAAATTAATGCATGAGTTGGAGCAGCACAGAAACCTCTTAAGTCAGATCCTGTTGCGTTTACAGCACCACATGCCTCAGCAATCGCCTTAGCAAAGTTACCGCCACCTCTTTGGTTCATGTCACCGCATGCTTCTTCAGAACATTCGATAACATAATCAATGTCTTCAACGTTAATGTTGTTGTTTGCTACTAAGTGTTTAAATGCTAATACGCCAGAAGCCTTTACTACAAGGTTTTCAAACATAACGTGAGCATTTAAGTTAGGGTCTACATCATGCGCCTTCTTAACACAACCAACTAACTTTTCGTTGTGGTAGATTGCTTCAGAATGATCAGCAACAGCTTCTTCAATCTCTGATAATTCAACACCTTCACCTAATTGTGCAAGTTCTTCCTCTGTAACTAATTTATGATCTGCATATTTCGCTTTAAATTCAGCAACAAAACCTTTTTCTAACATTACTAAGTCAAACACATCTGCATTCTTAAGCATAAGGATGAATTCTTCTTGAGGCATGATCTCACCAAATTTACCAAAACGATCTGCGTTTGGCACATCTTTACCAACCCATGGCTTTTCCATTTGGCCAAGCTCAGCTGGCGTCATGTTACCAATGTAAGTTTGGTTTGGCGCATAGTTTACCACTTCTTCAAAAGTTCTTAAGTGCTTTGGCACTGCTTTTAAGTAATCTGATTCTGGATTGACTCTCATCTCAACAGTTTGAGTCGTACCATTGTGCATAATCATATCTTGTGTATGCACTAATACATAACCCGCCGCTTTAATAACAGCATTATTCATCACTACACCTCCGTGATTCTACTTCAATTTTTTATAAAAATAGGGAGATTAAAAATCTCCCTATTCTAATTTCTAGTCTTCGAATACTGTTTGCTCAGTAACTTCAACTGTTAATGCATTTAATGCTTTTTCTACAATTCTTCTTCTTACTTTTGTTTCTTCTTCTTCACTTAAGTTTGGATCACCAAGTGGATGAGGAATAGCAATAGCAGGAACGATTCTGTTTGCACCAACTGTTAATGAAATTGGTACTACTGTACAGATGTGTACTACTGGAATACCTGATTCTTCGATACCCTTAACCATCGTTGCACCGCAACGAGTACAAGTGCCTCACGTAGAAGTTAGGATTACAGCGTCAACACCATCAGCAATTAACTCTTTAGTGAACTCTCTAGCGAATGCTAATGAATTCTTAACTGAAGTACCATTACCTGTAGTTGTGTAGAAGTATTTGTATAACTCACCGATTTCGCCAGCAGCTTCTTTTTCTCTTAGAATATCAACTGGTAAAACTCTATCAGAGTCAGCATTACAGTAAACTGGGTCAAAACCACCATGAGCAGTCTCATAAGTTTCTGACGTTAAGTCGTTTACTGATGTAATGTCATATCTACCATAGTTTTGAGCAGATGAAGATGCGATTCTATCTGGGTTTCCTTTTGGAACGATACCGCCTGAAGTAACTAAAGCAATTTTAGCCTTAGATAAGTCAACGATAGCTTTTCCTGGCTCAACATTATCAAATGCAGGCATTGGATACTCAGTAACAAACTCAGTTCCTTTTAACTTAGAAACAAGCATGTCAACCGCTCTTTCAGCACCGATTTTTTCTTCAAAGATGTTTTTTCTAACACCTCTAGCTAAGTAACCCTCTTCAGCAGGAGTTCCAATAGCTTCACCCTTAGCAACTTTTAAAGTTAACTTACCTAAAGCAGGTACAGCTTTTCTCATAGTTGCAGCAGAGTTACCAGTTGCTACTGTGTATACAAATTTCTTGTACATATCAGCACCTGGGTTTTCTTCGTACATTGCAGTAACTGCTGGGATGTTAAGTACATCTTGTACTTCTTTTGACATAGCACCACAAGCTACACCATATCTACCAGCGTTGAATGCAGGACCTGCAACAAACACGTCTGCATTATATGACTTAATCATATCAATAATTTCAGCTTTTACTTCATCGATGTTTTCGTTGAAGTAAGAGTCACCACAGATTACTGTAGCAACAATCTCTGCTTCCTCACCGAACGACTTGTTTAAAGCCATACCAGGACCTACGAAACCATCTCTGATTTCAGGCTTGATGTCAGCTTTTTCTTCGCCACCGATGCCAGCATAGAATTGATTGATATAATGAACTACTCTTAATTTACTCATTTTATCCACCTCTAAACTCTTATATGCACGTTATCACGTTTATCCGATTTTACGGTAATTCTTTTATTTCCAATAGCTCCACGAGCTATTCTTACAAATGATTTGGAATCAAAATGTTGCTATGCTACTCTGACGGGTTAGATCATTGTAACATTAATATTTAAATACTATAAGTATTTACAGAACTCGTTTCTGATGTTGTTCATTTCAGTTTCA
Organism: Acidaminobacter sp. JC074; assembly: GCF_022496765.1. Classification (GTDB taxonomy): domain Bacteria; phylum Bacillota; class Clostridia; order Peptostreptococcales; family Acidaminobacteraceae; genus JABXKX01. Next base: position 83,549 of record NZ_VANV01000014.1, read on the forward strand.
ATTTCTTCAACTTCAAGAACCATTTCCATCATACCAACTTGCTCGTCGTAAACATCAAAGTTTACAGCGTCTTTGAAAGTAGGCTCTACTGCATGGTATACAGTTAATCCTAGTTCAACACCTGCAAGCGAACCAGCGAAAGTTGGATCACCAGCAGTTACTGTTTCTGCAGCTAAACCTGCAGATTCTGCTTCAGCAGCACCGAAAACTACAACTACATTTTCTGCACCATGCTCTTCTGTTAATGCTTTAACCCTATTTTGATTTTCCAAATCCATTGCGCCTGCAGCCGTTCAGACAAAACACTCTGTTGCTGAATAAACAACTTCTGCAGATGCAACTGTTTTAACACACTCTTCAATTGCTTGACCCGGTACACCGTCACGGTCACCGATAATGATTACTTTTTTATTTTCTAAAATATTCATTTCAGTCATCCTTTCGTTCTATTCGATTAGGCTAGAAATTAGTAAGTTCTAGCAGTTAATTTATTAAATCCTAACTCGTTAGTAGCACCTGTGATGATTTGAATCTCAGCTACAATGCTACCATCTTCTTTTAATGAACCAGCAAAACCACCAGCGATAGTGTCAGTATAGTCTAACATACCAATGATTCTGTCCATTGGAGGTAATGTGATAACTTCGTTAGCGTTACCGCCTGTAACAACCGCATCAGCAGCCTTGTCAGCATCAGCAAGTGATTGAGAACCACCATCTTGACCTGCATACTCATCTGTTACGATTACAGTCTTTACGCCTTTACCTTCAACTTTTTTACAGTTCATGATTAAGTCTGTATCTGGGTTACCGAAACCTTCCTGTGAAACGATTGCTCCGTCAAGACCCATGTACTCAGTTAACTTAGCTGTCCAGTCAGAAGATCTTTCTTTATCAGCTAAGAATACGTTTTCATTTGTGATAATAACACCCATAAAGTTAATTTCTTTACCGTGTTGAGCATATAAGTTTTTAATGATTGGGTTGTTTAAGTGATGGTAAGTCGTGTTCTTGTCACATGCAGATACACAGTTACCGCTTAAGATCGCGCCGTCCATTACTTCAGTTGGATATAAGATTGTTGGAACAATTTTCTTAGCATCCACACCATACACGTAAGTATCATGTAATAAACCTTGAGTTTGAAGCATGTATACGTATCCTACCTTTGGAAGTTCAGGATATTCGTTTGCTTGCTCAAATAATGGCTTAGTTTCGAATACTTCGATTTCGTCTGGTGTTAATTCTTTAGCTAACTCGCCTAAGTATAAACCAGCTGTTAAACCAGCATTTCTTGCTGCAGCTTCATACTCATATTGTGTTAAGCCTTCTTTTGGTTCAATAACAACTACAACGTTGTTAAGCTTTGAGAATGGTGTATACTCAGCACCAACACCACTCATATCGATGATACCTTCTTGGAAACCAACGATCTTACCAGCAGTTACTACCGCTGCACCTTTTAGTACGTGAGTTCTACCTTCACCTACTGTTTTTACCTTGTTCTTCACGCCAGGGAAGATACCACCGTTGCCAGAAACTTTCACTCTTGGCTCAATAACATCTTTAACTGGTGTAATTCTTGTTGATTCACCTGGTTTAGCTAACTCAATGTTAATTTCAGCAATATGGTCGTCTTGTAATAGTAAATCTCTTAACTCAGCCTTATTTACATACAATGTACCATTTTCTACCTTACTAACATCCCCAAACTGAACATCTTTGATTATGATATGTCCTAGTTCTAAACGCATGGATGCCACCTCCTAATATTTATAAACCACTTTATTTATCATCTTGCAGGGTCCCCCAATTGAATCCCCTGCAAGATAAACACATTAGATATGTGCTTCGATCATGTTTTTGATGCCATCTTTTGAAGCATCGTCTTTTGTTACTTCGCCAACTTTTTCACCATCTTTGTAAAGAATGATTGTTGGTAAACCAAGAACTCTTTGAGAAATTGCTAATCTTCTAGCTTTCATTGTGTTTAACTTAGCGAACACAACTTTACCTTCGTATTCAGCAGCTAATGCTTCTACGTCTGGCATTAAAGCTTTACATGGCTCACAACCATCTGACCAGTAATCTACAAGTACAAAACCACTTGCATCTAATACGTTCTCTTGAAAGTTATCTTTATCTAGTACTAACATACTAACCTCCTTATATATTTAAGCTAAATGCTTACCTATCTTGTATAATCCACTCTTAGTGGAACTTGTTATCGATGTACTTTTCAGCTTGTACAGCAGCGATAGCGCCATCTGCAACAGCAGTTACTACTTGGCGTAATGTCTTTTGTCTAACATCACCAGCAGCGTATACACCTTCAACGTTTGTCTTCATATCAACGTCAGTTAAAATGTAACCAGCTTTGTCTAATTCAATCTTATCTGTGAATAAACCAGTTTGAGGAATGTAACCTACGAATACGAATACACCCATTGTGCCATCATCTTCGTGAGCGTGATGCTCAGTTAACTCGCCAGTTTCTCTGTTTCTTAATACGATAGACTCTACCATACCGTCACCCTTAACTTCAGCAACTTCAGAATTCCAGATGATTTCAATCTTTTCATTCTTGAATGCTTTCTCTTGGATTGACTTAGCAGCTCTTAACTCACCTCTTCTGTGAACTAAAGTTACTTTTCTAGCAAACTTAGTTAAGAACATTGCTTCTTCTACTGCAGTGTCACCACCACCGATTGCGAATACTTCGAAATCAGTAAAGAAGTCAGCGTCACATGTAGCACAGTAAGAAACACCTTTACCAGTTAATTCTTGCTCGCCTGGGCAACCTAATTTTCTTGGAGAAGCACCAGTAGCAATGATTACTGCTCTTGCTTGGTATTCAGCTTCTTCACACTTAACAACTTTGATGTCACCTTCTAAGTTAACATCTACTACAGTAGCTTTAACTCTTTCAGCACCAAACTCTTCAGTTTGAGCAACCATTCTAGCGATTAGAGAAGGACCAGTTTCTTCCTCAACACCACCAGGGTAGTTAGCAACTTCATCAGTTGTTACGATTTGTCCACCATTTCTGTCTTTCTCAATGATTAAAGCAGACATCTTAGCTCTTGCAGCATATAGACCAGCAGCTAAACCTGCAGGACCAGCGCCGATGATGATTACATCATATAACTTGCTCATTTTAATCCTCCTGTAATTAACACTCCAGCTGATTCGATTGCACCTTTTATAAGGCCAAAATCAATCAGTCTAAAATCATCTAAAATCTTTTCAGGCCAATCTTTCACTTCATGGTTGTTTAAAAACTTTTCAGTTACTTCAATGGCACTGTCAATCATCATTAATGATTCCACATCTAATGGACCTGTTTCCTTTGACATCATAACAGATTTGAAAGGTGTTTCATTAGGCTTTATACTCCCTGTTAAGGGGTGCGTTAAGAGTTTGGCACCTTTGTGTACACGATCTCTACAATATCTCAGCACATCGAGAAATTTGTACGCCTCAAAATATTCTATTTCAATGTCATCTTTATATGTATTATATACAGATTCATTATTTGTAATAATAATCATGATTGTCCTTTCTAAAAACATCCTCTTCATACCCAATAGATTATGTTTAAATCGAAAATAAAAAAAGGAAATGACAAATAAGCTTGCCACTTCCTCTGTTAATAACCTGAGAGTTTCTTCCTTCCTTAAAAGGAATTGCCCCGTCGGTGCAAATTCTATTTGCTTTCCAGAGATCTGTCAAAAACCGGTCCTTTTGCCTGAGAAATTCACTGTATACGGGCGTGTATACAACTTATGCCTTCGGCGGCTCCAATGAGCTCTCTCCCTGTTTCGTCATTCAGAATCTTCATATGAAATTTTCGTCTTCTGATTTGTTACACGTTGATTATATATAATTAATTCTCAAAATGCAAGAAAAAGAATGATATATTTTTGTCAAAATTAAAAAAAATCACGAAAAATGCATTTTTTCTAGAAAACGTTTTCCTTTTTGACAATAATTGGATGAAAATTAGTAGGTTATACACCTAAATAAGCAGATTGTGTTATATTACTTAGACCACTGAAACAACTAGCGTTGAGCAATTTTTTTCCCAGTAAAATCGGGACAAAAAAAGGCCAACTGAAAGTCAGTTGGCACTAGTTTATGCGACTGCACTATCAAGAACTGCTGTTGCAATATTACTTGCATGGTCACCAATTCTTTCAAGGTTGTTAATGATATCTAAGAATAAAACACCAGCAGCAGGTTGACACTTGCCTTCGTTTAATCTTCTGATATGTTTCTTACGTAAATTCTTTTCCATTAAGTCGATTTCGCCTTCACGTTCAATAACAGATCTGGCTAATTCATGGTTGCCTTCTTTAATAGCAGTTAAAGATTGTTTGTAAGACTTAATTACTCTCTCACTCATGTGCTTGATTTCTTCCATAGCACTTTCAGAGAATGATAAATTGTTTTCTACTCTATATACAGTCATCTCTGCTAAGTTATCAGCATGATCACCAACTCTTTCAATATCACCAATTGTTGAGAATAAACCATCGATCATTTCTCTTTCTTGGTAAGAAATGCTTGTATTCGTCAGTTTAACAAGATAGTTTGCAATATCATGTTCTAACTCATTAACGATTCTTTCAGTTTTAAATGTCTTCTTAGCTTTTGTTACGTCACCTTCAATAAATGAATCTACAGCATACTGGAATTCTTTTAATGAAAGTTTACCCATATGAAGTACTTCTCTTGAAACCTGAGCCATTGCAATAGATGGTGTTTCTAAGATACGCTCATCAAGGTACTTAACACCTTCAACTTCTTCTTTCTCATCTTCCGTTTCAGGAATAATAAGTTTTGCAAATCTAACAAGGATAGGTGCAAACCATATTAATAAGAATGTAGTTACTAAGTTAAAGATAACGTGTGCAGATGCAACTTGCTTAGCTGTATCAAATCCAAATCGTCCTGCTAGTATTTCTTCTACAAACCAAAGGGTTGGTATTCTAAGAGCTATAATAAATAGAACTGTACCTATCAAGTTGAAAGTTAAATGCATCACCGCCGCTCTTCTTGCGTTTTTATTGGCACCTACTGAAGATAACATAGCTGTTACACATGTACCGATGTTTGTACCTAATAAGATAGGGAATGCTGCAGCTAATGAAATATTACCAGTTGCCGCAAGACCAACTAAGATACCTGTTGTTGCAGATGATGATTGTACGATAGCTGTCATAGCAAAACCAACAAATATAGCTGCCGCTGTATTAAAGAAGCCTGGTTCACCAAATGATGCAAGGATTTCTCCTAGTACCGGATTCTTCTTAAGATCACTCATACCAGCTTTCATTGTATCCATACCTAAGAATAAGATACCGAAGCCAAGTAAAATTTGTGCGTATTTCTTTGTTTTTGTATTTTTAGAAAATAACATCAACATAACACCAATACCGATAGCGAACGGTGCTAAGTCTGTTAACTTTAGAGCGACAAGAACAGAAGTCATTGTTGTACCAATGTTGGCACCCATAATAACACCAATGGCTTGTGTTAATGTCATAATACCTGCATTAACAAAACCTACTACCATTACAGTCGATGCTGAAGATGACTGTACAATTGCTGTTACAAATGCACCTACCGCTACACCAACGTATCGATTGGTTGTTAATGCACCTACAATAGATTTCAAACGGTTACCCGCTGCTTTTTCAAGACCTTCACTCATTAAATTCATTCCATATAAGAATAAACCTAAACCAGAAAATAGAAGTACAAACATTTCCCAACCGGGTGTGCTCATCAGTTCTTTCATAATGTAAAATATTCCTCCCAATAAAATAAACAATAACTAACAAGGTTACTATACACTACTTTTTTATGTCTTGTGTTAAGATTGTGTTAACTTTGTTAACAGAGCAGATTTTTTGTTAAAAATGTTAATGTGAAATTACAAAAAAAATAAAAACAGGTAAAGTGTATATGATACAAATTACCCGCTATTTCTTACTTTAAACCAGGAAAATCAAGTTGGCGTAAAGCCTCAAATGCAACGATATTCACCGAATTTGATAGATTTAAAGATCTCACGTCTGGATGACTTTTCATCGGTATTGTTATTTCTTTTCCCTTATATTTTTCATGTAACCAAGCTGGCAGTCCAGCAGTTTCTTTACCAAACATGATAAAAGAATTCTCAGTATACTTAACATCTGTGTAAAACTTATTTGTTTTAGTTGTAGCTAAATATATATCTTCCTCACCATACTTGTCTAAAAAGTCTTCTACAGACTCATGTACTTCTAAATCAAGTAGATGCCAATAGTCTAATCCCGCTCTTTTTACGGCCTTGTCATCTATTGAAAAGCCAAGTGGCTTAATCAAGTGAAGTTTAATACCTGTTATTGCACATGTTCTTGCAATCGTGCCCGTATTAGGTGGAATTTCTGGTTGATATAATACGATGTTTATCATTAATTCTCCTTAATAGAAATGTCAAAGTTCATTGTACCTAATTCTGAATTCAGCGGTACACCAATTGTTGTCATAGTAGAAGATGATATAGTAATGCCCTCTCCAACCATTAATGATGGTGGTGTAATGTCTACTTGTACTTCTTCATTGTATAATAAAGTCGCAGCATTACCCATGATCATATTGCCTAACTCTGATAAGGCTGATTTAGACATTTCATCTAACTCAGTTACCGGCATGCCCATCATCATCTTTGATGCAACACCCATAGCCAACTCTTGAGTCATACTGATAACAGCTTGACCTTGTATTTCACCTGTAATCCCGACAACTATAAGAACACTCGATGGTGTAAACGGACTTGATTTCATATATGGTTTACCTGTTTTAAATTCAGTTTGTGCAATCATTTTTAACACTTCAGTACTTGCTTTAATAAATGGATTTATATATTCAACTTTCATTCGAACCTCCTGATATAGTCGCGATTACTTCTCGTATACCCATATTAACAAAGAATAACCTATACTTCTTAAATTTTCATCATAATTTTTCCAATTGGGTGCCTGTAAATATTAATCGCTTTTGCTGGACAAAGTTCCTGACAACAGAAACATCTGATACACTCTGATAAATGTATATCCGGTCTATCATCCACCATTTCTATAACCTTTGCTGGACAGCATCTTGCACATTCACCACAACCAATACAGGTTGACATAACTTCTGGTCGGGGTTTAATAACATAATCAACCATATTATTAAGCCACTTGGGTACTCGGTTTTCAAGTAAACCAACACCTTTAATACTTGGAATCTTAAAATCAGAGATATAATAGTCTTCGACCGATTCTCCCACAACCTTTAAATTTTCTTCTAATATAATTTTTCTTTCGTAACAACGTTTGATAGTTGGTACATCTTGTGGATCTATGCCAACAATCTTGCATGCCACTACATCTAAATAATACGGGGAATTTGAAGCGATTACAAGCCCTATTTGTCTTGGCTCGCCACTTGATGGCCCAGCCCCCTCCATGCCAACAACAGCATCCATAAAAGATAGGGTCGGTTTTGCATTCAAACATACATCTACAAGCATGTTTGAAAAGTCGTCTATTGAAGGTAAAGTATAATGATACTCTGCCTTCTTAAGACCAGGAATGGTACCATACATGTTCTTTACTGCCCCAGTAAATAGGGTCATGCCATGTGTTTTAAGTTTTGATACAGAAACAACATGGTCCACATCATTAATGACATCAATGGTTTCAATTTGTTTCATTAATAAGGCCTGATCACAAGCGGATGTAAAGCTTCCAAAATTTTGATTCAGCGAAATATGGTCATTCACCAAGTCTTCATAACCACATACTTTGTAAATACCGGCAAGAGCCGACTTATTATATGGTCCACCAGGGCTATCACCGATGATGACCTTTAAACCAAAGTCTACTAGGTGTTTTGCCAGCGCCTTAACGAAGCTTGGATGCGTCGTTGTTGCCTCCTCCGGCCTTCTCTTCATTAAAAGATTCACTTTCAAAAGTATGGTCTGGCCGACTTCAAAGTACTTGTCTAAACCACCTAAGTCTTCAATATTCTTTTTTATTTGGTTATAAAGTAGGGTTTCATCATATGAGTCACACCCTCTAATTGATACATTCATGATAACTCCACTAAATAAACATTGAAATTAAAACAACAATACCTAAGATTATTCTATAATATGCAAATACCTTAAAGTCATGTTTCTTGATAAAATTCATAAAGACTGCTATAACTGCATATGCAACAACAAATGATACAAGAGTACCAATGCCTAAGAGTAAATATTCATAAGATGTAAAGCCAAAACCAGCCTTTAATAGCTTAATCAGCGATGCACCTAATATAACAGGAATGGCCATAAAGAATGAAAATTCTGCTGCAACAGCTCTTCTAAAGCCCATGACCAGGCCACCTATTATAGTAGAAGCAGACCTAGACATACCTGGAATCAAAGCCAAACATTGAAAAATACCAACAATAAAAGCTTCTTTATATGTAATATCATCTTCATGTGTTACTTTTTCTGGTTTTGGTTTGGATTCAATGTATAAGAGTATCACTGCACCCACTATAAGGGCTATGGCCACTGTAAGTGGATTAAACAAAAGTTCTTCTATCTTGTCCTCAAATAAAACGCCGATCACACCTGCAGGTATAATAGCAACAATAACCTTAAGCCATAGGTTGATGTATCTCTTAAGCTTATCTGCACTGTCTAGATCACCTTTCTTAGGAAGCGGTGGAAAGACCTTTTTCCAGAAATAAACGATTACCGCCAGTATAGCGCCTGATTGAATGACAATATTAAATATATCATTGAACTTACCTTCTAAAGACATAAATCTTGAAACCAAAATTAAATGTCCTGTAGAAGAAACCGGTAGGAACTCTGTAAGACCTTCAACAATTCCTAATATGATAACTTTTATGATTTCCATAATATCTCCTTTAGTGCTGCCAATAATACTTCATTTTTTTCTCTATCTTTTATAGCAAATCTATAGTAACCTGCTGTAAGTCCATCATAATTTGAACAGCTTCTTATCATGATACCATATTTAGCAAGCTTTTTGTCTAATTCAAGTATAGACTTTAAAAAAATATAATTTCCTTCTGTGTTAAAGACCTCAATATCTAAAGTTCTTAATGCTTTAAGCATGTACTGTCGCTCTTCTTTAATCCAACTTTTGGTTTTACTTATATAGTCCTCGTCTTTTAATACGAGGCTACCAGCTTTTGCTGCTATGGCATTTATTGACCAAGGCATCCTTGACTCTTTGATATCATTTAAAAGTGCTTTATTCGAGGTCATCAGATAACCCAGCCTTAAACCAGGCATGGCAAAAAACTTTGTTAATGACTTAGTGATAACCAGATTGTCGTAATCATTTATGTATTTAACCATTGACGATCTAGCCTCATCATTTGTAAAATCTATAAAGGCTTCATCTACAACAATCATCTTACCAGTCTCTAAGAGCTTTAGTAAATCCTTTCTATCAACCAAATGACCGGTCGGATTATTAGGGTTACAGATAACAATGCCATCACAGGAATCAAGTTTAGTTATAAGTTTTTCAACATCCAAAGTAAAAGGTTCTTCAATAACTACTTTTTCAACTTGACCATACTTGCTATAGGCCCTGTCGTATTCAACAAATGTCGGTACTGGAATCAACATCCTATTAAGTTTTAAATGTTCAGCAACAAGAAAAATACACTCTATACCACCATTGCCAACAAGAATATAATCACTTGATATGTTTTCAAATCTTGCAATGGCCTCTACAAGGTCCACATAATCTGGATCTGGATAATTTAAAATACTTTCTAAATCTGAAAAAGCTTCATGAACACCCTTCGGCAAACCTAGTGGATTGATGTTAGCAGAAAAATCCAGAATTTCGCTGACTGCTATATGATTTTCTTTTGCAAACTTATAAACATTGCCACCGTGTTTTTTGATCATACTAACCCCAATCTAATTAAAGAGAAAACAACAAATCCTACTATAGAAGTCATGTATAAGAGCTTCCTAGTTCTAAGTAGGTCTAAAAGATCAATAGGCTTAAAAGGATCACCCATGGTTTTCTTCATAGATACCTTGCCAAAATAAGAGGCCTTGCCACCTAGCTGTATACCCAAAAGGCCTGCTGCGGCAGATTCGGGATAAGCACTGTTTGGACTTGAATGGTTGCGTTTGTCTCTAGCTAAAATTCTCATGCCCCTTTTTACATCCAATCGTAAAAAGAAGCCAGCTATTATAATGAACAAGGCTGTCAGTCTAGCTGGTATGTAATTTAAAACATCATCCCATTTAGCCGAAAAATAGCCATAATGATTGTACTTGTCATTTTTATAACCCACCATAGAGTCTAAGGTGTTGACACCCTTGTAATACCAGCCCAGTGGTGCACCGCCAATGAAAATAAAAAACATAGGGGCTATAACACCGTCACCTAGATTTTCAGCTATGGTTTCTATAGCTGCCTTGATGATGTCTTCTTCAGTCATCACATCTGTATCTCTAGATACAAGATAGCCAATCATCTTTCTAGCGGTTTCCATGTCTCCTTCTTTTAGGGCCCTATATACTTTTTTTGTTTCTACATCCAAACACCTAGTTGCAAATATCTGATAAATCATGATACTTTCCATAACATGATTTAATAGTGGATGAATTTTATGTAAGGCTAATAAAATGACAAATGGGACAAGAAAAGATAGACCTGATACTGTGATTAAAAGTATCAAGCCTTTAAATTTTTGAACATTTGGCTTGTCATTTAAATTTAGAAGTCCTTTTTCTAAGAACCTTACCAGATGACCTATGATCCTAACCGGATGGTATAAGAAATAAGGATCACCTAATATCAAGTCCATGACATAACCGACTGTAATCTGTATCATCTTACCAAGCCTTTATAATGTCATATACTTTTTTTATGTCGACATTCTTTCTAACAACATCTGCTAACTTCTCATACTCTGTTTCTTTGAACTCATCAAAACTTTGTACTTTTGAAGTAAGATCATCTAGACCTTTTTCTTTTCTAATTTCGTTTAAGAAGGTTCTAGTAAAGTTGACATCATCAAAAATACCGTGAATATAAGAACCAAAGACCTTACCGTCATCAGAAATAGCTCCATCCATAATTGAGACTTCTTCTTCTAAACGTTCAGTAATCTCTACAAATGGACTCGCTTTTTCACCTAAGCTTGTCACACCCATATGAATTTCATAACCTGCTACTTCAAGGTTATTTAAACTTTCTATTGTAGAAGATGTGATTCTACCAGAAACTTGTGTTGTTGTTTTTTCTGCTTCAAAAACGGTATCAATATCTAAAAGTCCAAGGCCATGGATATCAGAAATGGCACTTTCAGTATGAAGCGGATCTGAAAGTTTGTTACCTAGAATTTGATAACCACCACAAATACCGACAATTCTCTTGCCTTTTCTAGATAATCGGATGATTTGCTCTTCAAGACCTGAATTTCTTAAATAAATCAAATCCTCAATGGTATTTTTTGACCCCGGAATGATTAAAACATCTGGATCACCAATAGTCTGACCTCTCATAACATATCTTACATTAACATCTTCCTGAGTTTCAAAAATATTAAAATCTGTAAAGTTAGACACATGCGGTAAATAAAGAATTTCAACCTTGATTTGACCTTCTTTTTCTGCATCGAACTTAAAACGCTCAGATAATGAATCTTCATCTTCAATACGTAAGTGTGTGTATGGTACAACACCCAGAACAGGAACACCCGTCAAATCTTCAATCATCTCTAAACCTGGCTTAAGGATTTCAATGTCCCCTCTAAACTTGTTGATGATCACACCCTTGATGCGTTTCTTTTCTTCTTCAGTCATCAACATGATGGTACCGTAGATAGAAGCAAACACACCGCCTCTATCGATATCGCCAACTAAGATTACTGGAGAATCTGAAAGTTCTGCCATCCCCATATTAACGATGTCATTTTCTCTTAAATTGATTTCAGCAGGGCTACCAGCACCTTCTAAAACCACAATATCGTATTGATCAGATAACTTACTATAAGCATCCTTTACCATTAATTTTAACTCTGGTTTAAACTCATGGTATTCTACAGCACTCATATTCTTATGAACTTTTCCCATAAAAATAACTTGTGCCTTCTTATCTGTAGATGGCTTCAGAAGTATTGGATTCATAAGAACATGCGGTGTAACCTGTGCAGCTTCTGCCTGTACAACCTGAGCACGACCCATTTCTAATCCTTCTTCAGTTATAAATGAGTTTAGAGCCATATTTTGAGACTTGAATGGTGCTACTGAATAGCCATCTTGCTTAAAAATTCTACAAAATGCTGCTGTTAAAATAGACTTCCCTACTGAAGATGCCGTCCCTTGTATCATAATTGATTTACGCTTCATTATTCTTCTCCATTTTATATGTCATACATGTGTTAACAAAACCCTTTGCCACTTGTTTATTGCTGTAAAAATGTATATGAGGATAAGCTCCTAAACAATTATACTTCATATAACCGCAATGCCAAGACAATAAGTCCGTTTTTTTCTGTTTTTTAATATCATATTTTTGTATAGGTCCCAAATCATTAGGTGACTCCAATACAACCGATCGATGAAACTCATGGGCCTTAAACTCCAGTCCCTTGTTTCCAATTGGAGTAGGTGCATTTTGAACGACCTCTACATAACCAAATCTCTGAAGCCTTTTGGTCATCTTAGAACCATTTTCAAAAATACCCACCATATCAAACTTCTGACCATCTAAGTTTTCAATATAGGCCGTCAAATACATAAGACCACCACATTCAGCATAGGTTGGTAAACCAGCTTCTATACTGTCTTTAATAGACGTAATCATAGACTTGTTATTAGATAAGTCTTTGGAAAAGACTTCTGGAAAGCCACCGCCTATATAAAGGCCATCAAGCCCAAGAGGTAGTTTTTCATCTTCAAGTGGACTGAACTTAATCAATTCACATCCCATCTCTTCTAATAGGTCTAAGTTGTCCTGATAGTAAAAGTTAAAGGCATTGTCTAGAGGAAGACCAATCTTTAAAATCTTATCCTTAACAGTAGACTCTATTGCCGGATGATCTTTTGCCTGTGTCGCCAGTTTCATTAAGAGATCTAAATCAACAGTCGATTCAATCATCTTTGAAACTTCATCAATTTTTTCATCCAGTGCGTCTACCTCAACACTTGGTATCAAGCCCAAATGTCTACTTTTTAAAGAGATATTTTCATTCTTAGTCAAATAACCCACACATGGAATACCCACATGGTGTTCAATGGCTTCCTTTATAAGATCATAATGTCCTTTACCAGATACCTTGTTAACAATAACCCCTGCTACATTTACATGGGGATCAAACATCTTAAAGCCAAGAACCATGGCTGCAGCACTAGCAGCAACCCCAGCACCGTTGATGACCAAGATAACTGGTGTATCTGTCATTTTTGCCAGATGTGCTGATGAACCCACCAAAGATTTAACATCGGCACCATCATACATGCCCATAACACCTTCCATAATGGCAATATCTGCTTGGCTTGAATGCTTGCCCATAAGCCCCTTTATGATGTTTTCATCAAGCATCCAGGTATCTAGATTTCTAGATGAAACGCCTGTTGCAAAGGTATGGAATGCTGTATCTATATAATCGGGACCGGCTTTGTAACCTTGTACCTTTAAACCTCGGTTTCTAAGAGCCCTCATAATGCCAAGAACAACGGTTGTTTTGCCAACATCACTGCTGGTCCCAGCTAACATAATTCTCATAAACAACTCCTATAAGTTTAATCCTGTTAAGTAATGATAATCTTCAGTATATTCAATTACTGCAAGTTTACAATTATCAACTGAGTATCTCCAATAATGTTCAAAGTTCTCTGCAATTTCATGTGCCAAAATACAACGAATAACACCAGAATGTGCAACAATCAAAAGATTTTCTACTTTATATGTATCTAGAATTTCTTGATATGTTTCTACCACATGGTCATAAAACATTCTCAAACTCTGTCCTTCAGGAAAAACATAGTTTTTAGTATCCTTGTGCCAGATTTCTATTTGCTCTGGATATTTTTCTTTGATTTCTTCATAGGTAAGGCCTTCAAACATGCCAAAGTTCATTTCTTTTAGACCTTCATGGACAACAACCTTACTGTCTGTAAAAACGCGCGCTGTATCAAGCGCTCTAGAAAGAGGTGATGATAAAACCGTATCAAACTCTAAATGCTCAAATCTTAAATGCGCATCAACCGCTTGCTTCTTACCTAAATCCGATAGCTTTGAATCTGTTATCCCTGCAAATTCATGACGAATATTAGAATCTGTTTCACCATGACGTAATAAATAAACTTTCATCTTAAACTCCTAAAACCAATACATAAATCATTAAATAAAAAACTTCACTTAACTCAACAATTGCACCTAAGACGTCGCCAGTGACACCATCTATTTTACTGTAGACATGATATCTGTAGATAAGGGTTAAAACTAAAACCACAAGAGTCACAAACAAGAGTTCAGGTTTGATAATATGAAGAACTGCAGTTATCAATAGTGCAACTACAAGTTGTCCCTTACTTGTTTTTTCAATAAAAAAGCCACCCATGCCTTTTTCTCTAGCATATTTTGAAATAGCAGCTGTCAGAACAACCATACATCTAGATACCACAGGCATAAGAATAATGACTTTAACAGGGTCACTAATAGAATATAAGAGTGCCATTTTTAAAGTCAAGCTGATCACTAAAACCAGGACCCCGTTTGTACCCACACGGCTGTCTTTCATGATTTCAAGCATACGGTCTTTGTCTCTATAGGAATACAGACCATCAAAAGTATCTGCAAGTCCGTCCAGATGCAGACCACCTGTAATAAAGACTTCAAAAGCTACAACTAGAACTGCAGCTATCAAACTGTTACTGATTAAACTTACCCCATAAAAAATGCCTGCCATTAGAAGACCTATGATCAAACCAACCACAGGAAAATAAATGACCCCTTTAGAGAAATCCTCTTCAGTGGCATTTATTTCAAAAGGCAAAGGCAACTTGGTTAAAAACTGCAACATCAGAATCAAACGTTTCATTTTTACCCCTTTATCTTTACTGGTATACCAGATACCGTCATATATACTTCGTCAGCAAGAGAAGCCAAATACTGATTGGCACGTCCTGCAAAATCTCTAAAAATTCTTGCCAGTCTATTTTCCGGCACAATACCTGAACCGACCTCATTGGTTACCATATAAACTGTTAAATCGGTCTTTTCAAGCTCAGCCACCAATAACTTCAGATCATCTGTTATTTTCTTTTCAACTGCATCCACTTCTTCTTCTGTCAATCTATCAAAATCAAGTCTATCTTGAAACATGGTATTTGTAATCAATACTGTAATACAATCTAATAAGACAACCTCATTAGACTTTCTTACTTCATCAATGACTTCATGGACTTGAGTTGGCTTTTCATAAGTCGTCCAAATACTCGGTCTTTGCTCAATATGTTTCTTGATTCTGCTTTTCATAGCATCATCAAAAGCAATAGCCGTTGCTATATAAGCTGTTTTCTTATTTAGTTTTCTAACTTCATTTTCTGCAAATGTAGATTTACCACTTCTTGCACCACCTGTTACAAGCACTATTTTACTCATAATCACTCCTTTATACATCCTTATTATAGACAAGACTTTATCAGATTACAAACATATCTGAAGAGAAAACAAAAAAATAAGAACTCAGCACATCGAGTGCTTCGATACTTATGAAAACAAAGTGTTCAAACCAATAAAAAGCACATCTCTGCGATATGCTTTTTTGACTATAAATCTTTGTATTTTTCTTGTTCTTTGACTTCTGTTTTTCTATCTTTCAAGAGTTTAAAGATTAAAAGACTAATGCCTGTTAGTATGAATATGATGGCGATTTTAAGTATCAAAGGCATGGTAGCTATTAATAGTTGATAAACTATATAAGCAAGAACAATTATTATACCTGTAACAATCAAACCATAAGCCATCTTATTCATTTTCTTTATCCTTTAGTTTCTTGAACTCATTTTTTGCAATAACCATCTGCTCTTTTAATGATTCACTTAAAAACTTTTCATCATTAATAACCGGACTACGGAGTCCTAAAGAAAACCATTCCATAGCCTTTTTAAAGTTGCCTTCTCGTCTGTTAAGCTCTCCTAACAGGTAAAGTATAGTAAGCTCCTCTTTAGGATTCTCATCTAAGTTTTCTTTCATATATGCTTCTTCAAAGGTTTGACGGGCATGCATGGCAAACTTATCCGCATCTTCACTGTTCATCTCTCTATAAAACCAAGACAGTCTCAAACATACTTTGGCAATAACACTCGGTTTGTAATGAGATATATTGTAGTTTAAAAGAGCAAGTTTATGAACTTCTATAGCATCATTTAGAGACCTGATTTGACAGAAGTCTTTAGATTTCCACTTTGATCCGATTTTATCCTGAATGGCCTTTTTTACAGCTTCATTCACATCGTTAAAATCACTCTCAAATCTAGCATGGCCACAATTAGGACATACATCTACACCATAAAAGGTTGGATTGTCAAACTCATATTCTGCTCTAAAATCACTTTCTCTCTTAACGACTTTAATTGTCTTTGATTTTACTTTTTTTGTTGTAAACTCATGTTTACACACTGGGCATACGATAGATTTATCATATAAATAAATATTAATCACATTCCTTTCGGTTGTACATAATTAACCGTACACTTTCTATAATACCCATTCAAAGTCATGCTAAAGAGTTTCATGCAAATAAATTTGTATTTAGCTGGCTATTTCCTTAGTCTTCTTATATTCATCCTTGACTTTAGCCATTTGCTCTCTGAGGGTTCTATTAAGAAATCGATCATTTCTTAAAAATGGATTTCTTAAACCCATTGTAAACCAATCCATGGCTTTTTTGTAGTTACCCTCTCGTCTGTTAAACTCTCCTAAAAGATAGACAATCATCAGTTCTTCTTTTGGATTATTTATAGCTTCCTCTACATAGGCTTCTTCAAACTTCTGACGGGCATACATAGCAAACTTATCTGAGCTAGTAGCATCTATTTCTTTGTAAAACCAAGACAATCTTAAACAAGTCTTGGCAATAACACTAGGTTTATAGTTGGTTAAATTATAATTGATAAGCGCTAACTTATGCGCCTCTATAGCTTCTTTTATTGTTCTTTCTTGACAGAAGTCTCTAGCCTTCCACTTTAAAGAAATTTCGTTTTTTATCTTAGCTGTTGCAGTTACATTAACATCGTTAAAATCACTTTCAAATCTTGCATGTCCACAATTAGGACACACATTCACTCCATAAAAGGTTGGATCTTCGAACTCGTATTCAGCTTTTAAATCTGTATCCCTTTCTAAGACTTTTATACTTTTTGATTTTACTTTTTTTGTTAGAAACTCATGTTTACACACTGGGCACACTACAGATTTATCATATAGGTGTATCTTAATCACATCCCTTTCATTTGACGCCAATAAATTTCTATCACATCACCATTTTTTAAGAACTCCCTATAATTGGCTTTTTGCCCATTCAGAGTCAGCTCTAAAATGCCTTGAGGTTTGCTAATGTCAAAATCAATGTACTCAAAAACATCCACGAAAACCATTTTTCTGTTGATGCCCTTTACTGATACAGGTTGACCATTAACAATCAATTCATAGTTGTATGATTCTATAATAACTGGCTTAACTTCTTCACTTGTAGCTTGTTCAACTTCTTCAATCACAAAATCATCTACTTCAATGTCTTGAATGACTTCTTCACTGATTATCTCTGTGATATCAGGCATTTCTTGAATCATACGTGTTCTTACGATATCATCAGCTTGTAAGAGCCTGTCACCAGTAGCAATTTCACCATTTACATAGATTTCAACTTGTTTTGAATCAATCCCTCTAAATAACATTAAATCACTTAAAGTACGCATTTCTTCATAAGAAATCTCATCACCACTTTGAATATCATAGTCTAAGTCACACGTAAGGTCATTGACCCTGATGCTGTGTTTGCTTTTTAGTCTTTCATCATTAAAAACAAATTCAAAAGGTCTTAATAGATCGTTTAAGTTCATTTTGGCATCTGAACCCTTTTCACCTGCTTCAACGTGAACAACGTCTTTATTTTTTAATTTGTAGTCTAAAGCAGCTAGACTACCATTAACAAATATTCTAGAAGGCGTGCCATGCCCACCCTTTAAGACTCTTGAGCGATTGTTCATGGTATACGCAAGAGGCCTACCTCTTTCAGGCAATAAAGCCCTGGCATGATAGCCCACTAATATCAAGGCATCCGATACAGTCAATACTTTTGAATTAAACAGTCTAACAGATTTATCATTAACCATGATTTGAAGAAAATCATTTTCTTTTTCTTTAATAGCAGTCACACCTATACCAAGTGGTGTAATAAACTCAGGTCCCTTTAAGGCCTGACCATCAAAACTGATTTTATCTAAAGTTTCTACAGGTTTTATTACCACTCTTTCTTTAGGCAACTCTAATTCTGCTGCAAGTAAATCTGTAAATCCAGGTACCTGACAACCACCACCTATACAAAATACTGCACTTGGTGATTTTTCATTAAATTCAAGTATTTGCTTGGCAACCATTTCAGCAGTCTGAATCATAGCAGGTTTAATAGGTTCAATGATTTCTTCAGTTGTTTTTTCATGAGTCATGCCTATGATATCAGTATAGGTATGAACATCTAGATGATTCAATGACACCTTTAACTTCTCTGCCTGATCGAAATCAAGTAAAAAACTTTTGGCAATTTCTTCAGTAAACCTGTCACCTGCTGATGCAACCATACCAAAGGAAATAACAGTCCCTTCTTTTGTAATGGCAATATCCGATGTGCCTGCGCCTACATCGACTAAAGCTAAGTTTAAAAGCCTTAAGTTTTGTGGAATGGCTACATTAATAGCAGCAATCGGCTCAAGTGTCATATTGAGTACTTCAAGTCCCACACGGTCCACTACTGTATATAAACTGTCCACAACAATATGAGGTAAAAAAGTCGCAATCAACTCTACCTTTAAAGTATTACCTCTATGGTCTTTAGGATTGATATTAATAACACCATCGATATAATAGTTGCATACATTGTAACCCACACAGTAATAACGACTTTCTCCAGTACGTTTGTCAACTTCAATTTGACTTTGGGCTTCTTGTATGGCTTCCATTTCTACATTGTTGATAACCTCTTGAGTAATGGTTTGACCAGGCTCAAGCTCTCTTTCAACGCTTATTTTTTCTGTTTTTAAGGCACGACCCGCCGCGGCTATAGCCACGCTCTTAAATGTCAGATTGTTTCTATCTTCTAAAGTCTCTTTAACACTTGAAACCACTTCTGTAACTTTACTGATATCGTGGATTTGACCGTCGTACATAGCTCGGTCTGGATGATCTTTGATTTCATAATCAATGACCCTGTATTGATCACCTTCTAATACCGATACAACACCAACGACTGTCCTAGTCCCGATATCCAATGAGAATAAAGCTTCGTTCATAATTCACCCTCCCAAAACAGTATACCATATTAAGTGTTTTTCTTATAATATTTACATAGGGATACTAAAGAACACCTGTCACACTCAGGATTTCTAGCTTTACAAACCCTCCTGCCATGAAAAATCAGCAGGTGGTGGGCAAGTATCCATCTTTTTTTAGGTATTTGTCTTTTCAAGTCCTCTTCAATAATTAAAACATTTTCAGTATTAGAAAAACCTATACGATTGGCTAGCCTCTTGACATGTGTATCAACAGCCATAGATGGAATGTTAAAGGCCACACTCCTAACCACATTGGCAGTTTTTCTACCGACACCACTTAAAGATGTCAAATCATCCATTTCTGTCGGCACTTGACCATCAAATTTCTCTAAAAGAGACATAGATAAGTCATATACATAGCCCGCTTTAGAATTACTTAGTCCAAGTGTTTTTATATAGGATCTAATCTCATTTGGCGTCAATGTGATCATTTTTTCAGGTGTATTGGCAACTGGGAAGAGTTTTTTTGTTGCCTGATTGACCTTCACATCTGTTGTTTGAGCAGAAAGTACTGTTGCCACTAAAAGCTCATAGGGGGATGTAAAATCAAGTTCACATACCGCATCTGGATGAGTCTCATGAAGTAAATCAATTATCTTGTTCGCTTTTTCTCGTCTCATATTTTCTCCAATATACAAAAGAAAATCCTAAGAAAACTTAGGATTATAACTTTAGATTCTTAAGCTTATCCTTAAACAAGCTTCCTATAGTTGTTTCATGAGTTTCTTCTTCAAGGTACTCATCGAAATCTTCTACTTCATCTTCAACAAGCGCTTTCATACTAAAGCTCATTTTCTGATTTTCTGTATCTATACCAATGATTAAAACTTCCACTTCTTGACCAAGCTCCAACACATCTGCTGGCTTGCTGATACGTTCTTCAGAGATTTCAGATACGTGTAACAAACCATCAATACCAGACTCTAGCTCTACAAAAGCACCGAAACTTGCAAGTCTTACAACTTTACCTGTTACAACATCGTCCTCTTGATAATATGCATCCATATTCATCCAAGGATTGTCTTGAACATCGTTTAATCTAAGACCAATTCTCTTTGATTCTTTATCTACTTTTATAACCGCAACTTCTACTCTGTCACCAACATTTACAACATCAGATGGATGTTTGATTCTCTTCCAAGATAACTCTGTCACATGGATCAAACCATCTGCACCACCGATATCTACAAAGGCACCAAAATCTGCAAGTCTTGTTACAGTACCTGTATATATTTGACCTTCTGTTAAAGAATCATATAACTGTTTGCCAAGTTGCTCTCTTTTTTCAGCTAACACTGCTTTAGCTGATAATACAACACTGTTCTTTTCTCTGTTGTATTCCATAGCCTTTACTTCTAAGTCTTCGCCAACATACGATTCTAAATCTTCAACATAATTAAGTGCTAATTGCGAACCAGGAATAAAACCTCTTACACCTTTAAGTTCGCAAGTTACACCACCCTTGATAGCACCTTTAACTTTAATCTTAAAAGTCTTATTTCCTTCTATAGATGCATCAAAGTCGTCCCAAACTTGTACATATTCAGCACGCTTTTTACTTAAAAGCATATTACCTTCTCCATCATCAGCCTTGATAACAAGAACAGTAATCTTATCGCCTTCCTTGTAATGTTCTGATGGATTAATTGGATGATCCTCTAACTCTTCAACAGTTACTACGCCATCCATAGCACTACCTACATTAACCAGTACCTCATCCTCATTTGCAGAAATAACTGTACCTTCTACAATATCTCCTTTTTTTAGTACCTGCATAGACTTTTCTATTTCGTCCATGTAGGCATCCATTGATTCTGTCATGAAAACCCTCCTTAAATATTAATCACCACTATTATACACTAGATAGACAGGTCATTCCAATAGTTTAATCTTCTTTTAATAAGTACATTTTCATGTCTCATTCTTTCCTTTTCATGTTATGACCCTTTTTTTCTTCTTTATAAAGTGTAAAATGTATCTATTATAATAGATACTAAAGGAGGACCTTATGAAACGATTCATCGAACCCATCTTATTACTTACAATAGAAGTTTTATGCCTGATATTTTTAAACTTTGACAAATCTATGATCTATCTTTTAGGCGCTCTTACATTTGCTTACTTCTTTATTAGAAGAGCCATCGGTCAAAATCAGGCAGTTGTCAACATGAGAGCCCATAAAATAGCAACCGGTAGCTTTAGAGGTAACCCAATGGATACCCATACACTTCAAAAGAACATGGCCTTTGAAAGAAATTTATCCAACAATCATATTGAACACTTCAATGTGAAATGGGTCCATCTAATTTTATGCATCTTAAATGCAATTGCTGTTGCCTTGGTCCTATTAGATATTTTGCCGTATTAAAAAGGATAGGCATAGCCTATCCTAAAATGAAGTTACTAATAGATTGTCCAGGTGGTACTATAGGCAATACCTTTTCATCCTTATCAATTCTACATTCTATCAGTAATGGCTCATCTCTCTTTCTTCTTGAAAGCACACTTTCAAGCTCTTCTGAATTACTTACACGGTAGGCATTGATACCAAAAGCATGACCGAGTGCAATATAGTCCACTTCGTCATCGATACAAGTTTCAGCATATCTTTCATCTTGGAACATGCCCTGCCACTGTCTAACCATACCAAGAGCCTGGTTATTGAACAGAACAATGGTTACTGGCAACTTATACTTTGATACTGTTGCAAGCTCATTTAAGTTCATTCTAAAAGAACCATCTCCTGTTATTAAAAGCGATTCCTTATGGCCAACAGAAACACCAATCGCAGCACCTAAGCCAAAGCCCATGGTACCAAGTCCACCAGATGTTATAAATGATCTTGGGGTCTTGAAATCATAATACTGAGCTGCCCACATTTGATGCTGACCTACATCTGTAGATACAACTGCATCCTTAAAGTGTTCATTCAGTGAATCAAATATTTTTTTCGGATGGAATGGACCGATATTTTCTTTAGTTGGCTTGTACTGATGAATTTGGAACTTCCACTTATCGCGTTTCTTAACAGACAAACCACGTTCTACTTTTACAAGCAAATCATTTAAATCACCTAAAACAGTCAAATCAGCCTTGATGTTCTTACTAAACTCTGTCTTATCAACATCAATATGAACAACCTTGCTTTTTGTAGAAAAGGTTTTGGTATTACCAGTTACACGATCAGAGAACCTAGCTCCAATGGCCAAAATCAAATCACTGCCTGCTATGGCAAGATTGGTTTCTGGAAAACCATGCATGCCTACTAGGCCAAGTGATAAGTCATGATCCCTAGGAAAAGTCCCCAAGCCCATCAAGGTGTTACACACAGGAATATCATTTTTGATTGCAAGTTTTCGAAGGGCTTCTGAAGCTTCTCCAAGTTTGACACCTCCACCTGCATAAATGATTGGCCTTTCAGCCTTTTCAATAAGCTCAACTACTTCTTTTACCTTGTCAGAATCAGCAAAGTCAAAACTTGCCTTTTCAAATAAAGAGCCGTCATGATAAGCTGTTTGTTGTAAGAAAACATCTTTTGGTATGTCAATCAGTACAGGACCCGGTCTGCCACTTTTGGCAATGTGAAAGGCATCGTGTACAGCCTGTTCTAAGTCTTCTACATTTTTAATCAACATATTGTGTTTGGTAATCTGGAAGGTAACCCCTGTGATATCTATCTCCTGGAAAGAATCCTTTCCTAAAAGACCACTTGGTACCTGTCCTGTAATAACAACCAAAGGCACTGAATCCATATAAGCAGTAGCAATACCTGTAATGGTATTGGTTGCACCAGGACCTGAAGTTGCAATACAGACACCTACTTCACCAGTTGCTCTAGCATAACCGTCTGCTGCATGAACAGCACCCTGTTCATGGGCAGTTCTATAATGCTTAAAGCCACCCATTCTATAAAGTGCATCATATAAAGGAATGACCGCACCGCCAGGATAACCAAATAAAACATCTACCCCTTGCTTTTTCAAAGCTTTTAATAATATTTCAGCACCATTGTTCATTATTTTTTCTCCCAAATTGCTCCCTTTGCTGCCGATGAAACACCTGAACGGTATTTTTCTAAATAGCCAGGATATGATTTATGAATCTGTTGATGTCTCGATCTTCTAAGAGCGATTTCAGTCACATCTACCAAGAGTTCTAAACGACCTCTAGGTATATCAATTTCAATCAAGTCATCTTCTTCTACAAAGGCAATCAAGCCACCTTCATAAGCTTCTGGAGAAACATGACCTATGGCTGCACCTCTTGTGCCACCAGAAAATCTACCATCTGTAATTAAAGCCACCGATTCATCTAATCCCATACCATTTAATGCAGCAGTCGGTGTTAACATTTCTTGCATACCAGGTCCACCTTTAGGTCCCTCATATCTAATCACAAGAACATCCCCTTTATTAATACTTCCTTCAAATATGGCTTTTGCGCAATCTTCTTCAGAGTTAAAGATTCTTGCAGGCCCCTTCATAGTCATCATCTCAGGTAATACTGCTGATTTTTTTACGACCGCCCCGTCTTCAGCTAAATTACCAAATAGTACTTGAATGCCACCCGTTTCACTGTACGGCTTTTCAATTGATCTAATGACCTCTCGGTCTCTAACAACAACATTTTTAAGTTTGTCTTCTAATACACCTTCTACAGTCATCACATCCATATGTAGTAAAGGACTTAAAGTTTTTAATACACCACTGATTCCGCCAGCAGCTTCTAAGTCTTCCATATGATGTGGACCAGCAGGACTCAACCTGCAGATATTCGGTGTTTTTCGACTTATCTCATTAATCTTATTAAGGTCTAGTTCAACGCCTGCTTCATGAGCGATGGCTGTTAAGTGTAATACCGTATTGGTTGAACAACCTAAGGCCATATCGGAAACCATTGCATTTTCAAAAGCCTTTTCAGTCAAGATATCAGAAGGCTTAAGATTCATTTCAAGAAGCTCCATAACCTTGATACCAGCTTCTTTTGCCATTCTCATTCTTTCCATATATACCGCTGGTACTGTTCCATTACCTGAAAGTCCAAGTCCCAATACCTCAGTCATACAGTTCATCGAGTTAGCTGTAAACATGCCAGAACATGAACCACATGTCGGACATGCATTGTCCTCAATATCTTTTAACTCCACTTCATCAATTCTACCAGCCTTAAATGCACCAACACCTTCAAAGGCAGATGTTAAATCTATGGCTCTACCAGACTTTGTATACCCCTTTAACATAGGGCCACCTGAAATGAAGATACATGGTACATCAAGTCTTGCTGCAGCCATTAACATGCCAGGTACCGTTTTGTCACAGTTAGGTATAAATACCAGAGCATCAAAGCCATGAGCTCTTGTCATAATCTCTACACTATCTGCAATTAACTCTCGAGAAGTTAAAGAGTATTTCATCCCAACATGGTTCATGGCAATACCGTCACAAACCGCTATGGTAGAAAACTCAAATGGTACACCGCCTGCCATTCTCACACCATTTTTTACAGCTTCAGCAACTTGTCTTAAATGCACATGACCAGGTACTATTTCATTGTATGAATTAACAACACCAATAAAGGGTCTTTTCATCTCATAATCCGTTAAGCCAAGTGCCTTTAAAAGTGAACGGTGAGGCGTTTTTTCAACGCCTGACTTGACTACTTTACTTCTTATATCCACGACATCATTCCTCTTAGCTTTTGTCCAACTTCTACAATATCATGCTCTAGTTCTTGCTTCTTAATAGCATTAAACTGTGGTCTGTTGATTTTATTTTCGTTTAACCAGTTTTTAGCAAACTCACCATTTTGAATTTCAGCTAAAACTGACTTCATTTCATCTCTAGTTTCATTGTTTACGATTCTCTTACCAACCATGTAATCACCATACTCAGCTGTATCACTTACAGAGTATCTCATCTTCTCAAAACCACCCTCATAAAGTAAATCTACGATTAACTTTAACTCATGTAGACATTCAAAGTAGGCAATTTCTTTTTGGTAACCAGCATCTACTAAAGTATCAAAACCAGCTTTAATAAGCTCAGTAACACCACCACACAATACAGCTTGTTCACCGAATAAATCTGTTTCTGTCTCTTCTTTAAAAGTTGTTTCAATAACACCTGCTCTAGTTGCACCAATACCCTTAGCATATGCAAGACCTTTGTCTTTAGCTGTTTTGGTATAATCTTGGTAAACTGCTAATAAACCAGGTACACCTTTGCCTTCTTGGTAAACTCGTCTTACTAAATGACCAGGACCCTTAGGCGCTACCATAAATACATCTACGTTTTCTGGTGGTGTGATTTGACCATAGTGAATGTTAAAGCCATGTGCAAATACCAAAGCATCACCATCATCTAAATTTGCCTTTACCTCAGCTTCATAAACATCTCTTTGTCTTTCATCCGGGATAAGCATCATAACCACTTGAGAAGACTTGCAAGCTTCTGCAACGGGCATAACTGTTAAACCTTCAGCTTCAGCTTTAGCCTTAGACTTTGAACCTTCATAAAGACCAACTACCACATCTACACCTGATTCCTTTAAGTTAAGTGCATGTGCATGACCTTGTGATCCATAACCGATTACTGCTACTTTTTTACCCTCTAATACTTTTAAGTCACTGTCACCATTGTAATACATTTTCATTTTAAAACTCCTCCATTAATTCAACATCTCTAATTCCCACAATTTTTTCTAAATGAGCCATTGCTCTGTTAAAACTTAAATCACTTGAGTCTTGCAGTCTAATCTCTAATTTGGAACAGGCATTAGGCGGTGATGACATCTTTACATCACTGACCGTGAATTCTTTCCTTCTCAGTACACCAACAACCTTTAAGAGTGTATCCACACCGTGATCTGCTTTTGCTTGTAAAAATTTTTCCATCGTTTCCTCCTTCTGTAAAATTTGATATTAAAAAAAGACTCTTCTATCTCTACGAACCTAAATTCATAAAGATAAAAGAATCTTCTTGTAGTCCGTCAGGTCGCAAGCCAATCTTGTTCAACCATATAGTCCTGTAACGGGGACAGCCGTTTTACCCTACTAACTGTTCAGGCAAACTGCTCAGGAGCTACCATTCTATACTAACCTGTGTCAATTTTCACCAACCATTGACTCTCTACAACAGATCTTCAGTATTTTTCTTCTCCATCAAAGCATTTATATAGGTCCGGGATTTTAGAGACGAATTCTAAATCCGCGGTACCACTCTAATTACACATACGTGTCTCTCTTACTCAGGTCGCAAGCTAATCTTGTTCAACCATATAGCCATTTAACGGTGGCAGGCGGCATCGTCTACATATCGACGAGCAGTTCAGGAGTGATTTAAGTAAAAGTCTTATTTATCATCTTTCAGCAAACGATGACTCTCTGCAAAACAGTTTCTATTACTTCTGTCTCCATCAAAACATTTGATTTATTAATAGCAATTATACATATACCACATTTGGGTGTCAACACTTTTTTTATAATTATTTATAAGAATGTATAAATACTGATTTGAACGAACAATTCAGAAAACTTAAAATTCTATTACATCTTGCAATTTTATCTCAATTAAAAAAAATGTGTAGCACTTGCTACACATTTAGTTTTTTCTCTTTCAATGTATTGTCGACATACTCTTCAATTAGAGTCTTGAAAAGCACCACAACTGGCACACCAATAAGCATACCTACAACACCTGCAATTGCACCACCAGCGGTTACTGAAACAATAATCCAGAAAGCGCCAACACCCACCTTGTCACCCAAGATCTTAGGTCCTAAAATCAGACCATCAAACTGTTGTAAAGCAACAATAAGTGCAATGACAATAAACACTTGGACGAATGTTCCACTTGCCAAAGTAATCAAAACAGCAGGAACTGCCCCAATAAACGGTCCGAAATATGGAATAATATTCGTCACACCAACAAAGAAGCCAATAGCTGCTGCATTTGGTATCTTGAAGATCCACATCAAAATGAAACATAAAACACCAATTATTGCAGAATCAATGATTTTACCAACGAAGAAGGCTGAGAATATTTCATCACTTTTTCTAGTGATTCTTAGGAGTTCATCAGCTGTATCTTTCTCAAAAATGGCATAGTTAAGTCTTTTTACACGACTGATTAAATCGGCCTTTCCACCCAACATATACAAGCCCACAATAAAGGCCATAAAGAATGAATAAATACCTGACGATGCGCCTCCAAGTGCTATCAATGCACCATTTAAAATAGATGTTGTCAAGGTTCCTAAAGTTGATAGAATCGATTGTAAAGATGACTCAATAGTTGTTATAACTTGATCAGCTAAATTACTATTAATCCTATTTAAAAGGTTTTGCAAGAATGTAAAATCAAAACCTCCATCTACAAGATTTGTAATTTTACCAACTATATCTGTAATAGAATTTACCAAACTTGGTATCAAGACTGAACCCATTAGAATCAGCATACCGATAATGATGAAAACAGATATTAAAATCGAGAATCCTCGACGAATCTTTCCCTTACTAATTTCAGTAATAAATCTGACCATCGGATCCATTAGATAGGCAATAACAAAACCTCCGATGACTGGAGATAAGGCCTTTTTTACTAATGGAAACAAATCATAATTACTTAAAACGTAATAGAATAAAATACCACCAAACACAAGTAAGGCGATAAAGCTTCTTTGATTAAATTTCTTCATATTTCCTCCTTAAGAATATTGTAAAGTATAAAGATAACAAGAACAATAAATAATCCTTACAAATTCCTTAAGTTATTATAAAAGCGCTCATAAGAGCGCTTAATTACAATACTTCTTTAACTGCTTTTACAATATCATTAGCTGTTAAGCCATACTTCTCAAGAAGTTCAGCTGGCGTACCAGACTCACCAAATGTGTCTTTCACACCAATTCTTCTCATCTTAGTAGGATGGTTTTCAACCAATACTTCTGCTACTGCAGAACCCAAACCACCAAAGATAGTGTGTTCTTCTGCTGTAACAATTGCCTTTGTTTCCTTAGCAGCCTTAATGACTGCTTCATTATCTAAAGGCTTAATTGTATGCATATCAATGATTCTAACACTGATGCCTTCAGCTTCTAAAGTTTCAGCAGCATCCATCGCTTCAGCAATCATGATACCAGTTGCAATAATTGTAACGTCAGTACCTTCTTTGATTGTGTTGGCTTTACCAATTTCAATCTTAGAATCTTCATTGTATACCACTGGAACAGGTGCTCTACCAAGTCTTACATAAACAGGACCATCGTAAGCAACAGCTGCTTCAATAATCTTGTCAGCAGATACTGCATCAGCAGGATTTAATACAACCATATTTGGAATAGATCTCATTAAAGCTAAATCTTCGATCGCTTGATGAGATGCACCATCAGCACCAACTGTTAAACCTGCATGCGTTGCACACACCTTAACATTTAAGTTTGGATAACAGATAGCATTTCTAATAATTTCAAATGCACGACCAGCAGCAAACATAGCAAAAGTCGACATAAATGGAATTTTACCAGTTGTAGCTAGACCAGCAGAAATACCAGCAAGGTTTTGCTCAGCAATACCTACATTGATGAATCTCTCTGGGCACACTTTCTTAAATTCAGCTGTTTTAGTTGATTTTGATAAATCGGCATCTAAAACAACAATATTTTTGTTTTCTAAACCTAAACGTGCTAAAGACTTACCATAAGCTTCACGTGTTGCAATCTTACTCATGAGCACCTCCTAATTCAGAAATCGCTTGTTCTGTCTGCTCTTTATTTGGTGCAGAACCATGCCAAGAAGCTTCACCTTCCATAAATGACACGCCCTTACCCTTAACTGTTTGTGCAATTAAAACAGAAGGCTTGCCTTTAGTTTCTTTCGCTTCCTTGAATGCAGCTTGAATTGCTTCTAAGTCATGACCATCTACGTGGATAACATGCCAGCCAAAGCTTTCAAACTTCTTATCTACAGGCTTAATGCCCATAACTTCTTCGTTTGCACCATCAATTTGTAAACCATTGTAGTCAAGCATTGCACATAAGTTATCTAACTTATAGTGTGCAGCACTCATTGCTGCTTCCCAAATTAAACCTTCATTTAATTCGCCATCACCTAAAAGTGCGTAAGTTCTGTATGAAGCGTCGTCTAACTTAGCAGAAAGCGCCATACCAACTGAAGCTGAAAAACCTTGACCTAAAGAACCTGTAGACATATCTACGCCAGGAATATAAGTCATATTTGGGTGACCTTGAAGCATGTGACCCATTTTTCTTAATTGTACAAGCTCTGATGGATCAAAGAATCCTCTTCTTGCAAGTGTTGAATACAACACAGGTGCCGCATGTCCCTTAGAAAGAACAAAACGGTCTCTAGAAGCCATATCTGCTTCATTTGGATCGATGTTCATCTCATCAAAATAAAGAACAGTCATTAAGTCTGCTGATGATAATGAACCGCCTGGATGACCAGAACCTGCTGCATGAACCATTTCAACAATATCTTGTCTAATCTGGCTAGCAACGCCTTTCATTTCGCCTAAATTCATTGTTTTCCTCCATTTATATAGTTTACCCATTACGTGATAAAAGAACTTTTAATAAAAATTGAGGTAACACCAAGCTTCTCTTGATACGACTCGGATTGGTAATGACTCTGTAGAACCATTCCATACCAATTGATCTAAATATCTTAGGTGCTCTCTTAACAGCGCCTGCCCATACATCTAATGAGCCACCGACACCCATAGAAACTCTTACATTCAGAATTTTACGGTGTTTGTACATCCATTTTTCCTGTTTAGGCGCTCCCATTGCTACGAATAAAATATCAGGTTTTACTTCATTGATTTTATCAACGATTTTTAATTCTTCGGCTTCATCAAAGAAACCATCATGATAGCCTGCAATAACAAGATTTGGATAAGCTTCTTTGATGTTATTAGCAGCTTTTTCCACATTCTCATTACTCGACCCTAGTAAGTATATCGATTTTTTAGCATTATTGCAATACTTCAAAATACTTTCCATCATTTCTATACCTGGTAATCTCTGTTCAAGACCCAATTTCTTAATTCTTGACGCCATAATAATACCAATACCATCAGGAATTACCAAATCCCCCTCTGCCAGGATATCCTTATATTCCAAATCCTTTTGTGCCATCATAACAATTTCAGGATTTGGTGTAAAAATCATTGAATATGTTTTTCTATTTAGGAGATATAGAAATCTTTTAAAAGCACCATCTTCATCTACTTTATGAAATTTCACTCCAAATAGTTTTACAATATTATCATCCATAAAAACCTCTAATCTATCATAGCTTCAATACTGCTATTGTACTTTGTAAGTAGTACCTTATACTTAAACACATCACTTTTCAACCTATTTTTGATTGCTTGACTGTTGTCCAAATGATGGTGAATCTTGTCGGCTAATAAATCTGTTTGCATATCATCAATACTACAAACAGCTTCTTCATGTATCGACTCTAAAAATGCATCGATTTTAGGATCGTAAGTAATCCCTACCATCGGCGTTTCAGACACAGCTGAGAAAATCAAAGCATGTAATCTAACGCTGACCAAAACATCTACAGCTTCTACAATACTGAATATTTCACTAACATTGTGTTTTTCATTAATACTGATAAGTTCATGAGAAGACTTTTCTATAATTTTTTCTATTAAAGACAAGTCCTCAGAATAATGAAAAGGAATCAAAACGATGTTACAAGGCTCTTGTTTTAGCTTGTCTATGACAGCTACAAAATCGTCTGTCACATCTTTAACTTTCGACCCCTTAACAGCAAAACCAATGGTCTTAAGATTCGGATCGAAGTTACCGTACTTCTTAAATAAGTTTAGACCAAGCTCTGAACCAAATTTCTTAAAACTGATAACAGGATCAGCTGTAACATCAATCCTATATGGTTTTACGCCATAAGATATCAATTCTTCTTTTGAATACTTATCTCTTACACTGATACAAGCTGCCCTGTTAAAAACAAACTGTACCAGTTTCTTGCTTCTTTTTCTATAAATCGGACCAATGCCATGAGAAAAAATAATGGTTTTCTTCTTAAAAATCATGGCAACAAAATAAATAAACAAATAATAATAGATACTGAGTCTACCTGTAGACTCCTGTAAAAGACTACCACCACCACTGATTAAAATATCAGATTGGTAAATGGTCTTTATTACTTTAAAAATACTTGATCTATCGACAGTTTTAACATTAAAGTTTCTTGCAGTCTCCTCTGGTCGCTGTGACAGTACCGTCAACTCAATGTCTTTATCCATCTTATTAAATTCTGTAAGCATGGCTTTCAAAATGGCTTCATCACCAATATTTCCAAAACCATGATAGCCAGAAATGACTAACTTCTTCATACTTAAGCCCCTAGTTCTTTTTCTTCACTTTCATATGCTAAATAACGTTTCTTAATGCGTTTTACAAGTCTTATGATACCATCAAATACCAAGATGCCTATCAAGCCAATTACCAGACCAAAACCAATGCCAAGAAGGGTTCTTACAATTGATAAGTAAATAGGTGCTCTTAAGTGACTGAATGTATTGATGATAGATGTAAATGTAATCACTGCTGGTAAACCAACTAAGGCAACAAGCGGCTTGTATCCCTTATAAGAGATGTAAGCAAACATCATCATGGCAGGGACTGCAATCAAGAATTCTTTTAATCTAGGTCTAGCAAGTAATACCAGCTCTAAGAAGTTTCTAAATATCATTTCTATATCAGATGGTTGAACCGTTGTTTCATGGCCTGATCTTGCAATATAAATATAAAGAATCACACCACCTAGAGCAGTTGCAAGTAGGTAAGATACCTTGATCTCTACATTTAAAAATCTCAATAAGTCTTTCGGTAAAATATCATGGGATTTAATTTCATCCACTGACCTATTGTAACCAAATTTCAATAGGTATAAGACAACAAAGACTACTAAAGGCAGGATTTCACTAACCTTTACACCTCTGAAAAACTCAATTTCAAGCAGATACTTTGAATGAGACAACAAGCCGCCTACAATCATACCACCAAGTAAAGCAAGGGCACTCATAGCCAAAGTAAATAAAATACTTCTACCGATTATTTCATGGAGTTTTAAGACCTTGCGATTGCCGATTAAGTCTTTTGCATATGCAATTAATATAACACTACCAAGGCATGAAATAATCACTGCTGCCGCTAGGGCAAGTAACTGTCTACCAAAGTTTGGCGCTACAAGAAGTGCTGCTGCCACTAATAGACCGCCTACTACAAGTGTTACATACTCAAACCATGCTGGTAACTTAAAGAAGTATCTGCTGGCAAGAATCATAATCGATACAAGGCCAAATCCAATAATAATACCAGACCATAAATTATCTGACTTATAAGGCATGACACTGAACTTGCCAAGTTTTATATCATGGTCATCTAATCGCTTTTGTAAACGCTCAAATGAGATTTTGTACTCGTCTATATCAGTTACATATGTTTCTGCTTCTAGTTTAAATGGTCTAAAATAAATTATTCTCATGTTACGCTCAGTAATACCTCTAAACATAACATTTTCTATCTCTTGACCACCATCATAATTATAATGCTCAAAACGTTCCTGTAAATAAGATACCAGTGGTAAAGCTCTGACTGATTGATAGTTCATATCCTCAACCAATTGGAATAGGTCCTCTTGCTCTACATTGGATCTTTGAACACCTGTCTCTATTAAAACTGGTGTGATATTATTTTCGCTTAAATAGTCATACAGTTCTACGTACTTATCAGGATAACCTAGAATTTCCTTGCCTGCGAATATGATATTGGTCGCTTTAATATCGTACATATTCAAGGCCTCATCATAAGCATCAATCAGCTTATCAGGAAATCTCTTATTGTTCCAAGGTCTAAGATTGACTTGTAAATTACCATCTTTGATATTTTGGATTTTATCAGGATCAAAATCAATGGCAAAATCATAAATAGCAGATGAATGAACATCTTTAATTTGCTTTACAGGCACATTATCTGTATCTATATTCTTATAGATTTGAGTATACCTAACTTCAGATTGTAAACCATCTAATAAAAAGGCGTAGTGATCACCCTCTTCAAATAGTGTGTAAAAATCCTTAGGATAATGTCTGTCTAAACCTTTAATAATGAAGTCTTTTAAATCCTGGTCATCAGATACAACAACCACATCATTTAAATCAATTTCGTTATCTTTAACATAATCTACAAAAGGAGCCGGGTACCTCATTTCCCATAATGTATCCTTTTTCAGATTATGCAAAATTTTTAGTTCTAACTCATAACCTTGATCTACAAGTGTTTGAAAGGTCTCTTCTGTTAATGCGACAGATTCAACGCCTAGTTTTGAAAACTCATTGAACCACCATACTACATCCTCATCTGATTGGTCACTCATTTCTACCATATCATCATAAGATAAAGTAATTTCTACTGTTTTTGCTGCATTTTCTACTGCCATTCTATCCATCACATTGATGCCAGTTGTTACGACAAGTAGTATGATTAATAGTATATAGACTATGTTCTTCTTCATTTTGCTTCCTCTCACTTAAACGTAATTAAAGGTTTAGTTGTCCTAAACCTTTTCTGCCTATTCTATAGTGTAGCCACCACTGATCATTACCCAACCGTCGTAGGTCATCTTAACACCTCTTCCATCAGTCTTAGGTGTTAAAAGTAAGTGATTCAATTCTACAGGACTGTCGGTTCCTACATCATAACCTGTTGTTAAGTCAGATAAACCGCCACCTTGACCTGCTATGGCAAGAGCTTCACCCGCTCTTAAAATAAATAGACTATTCTCTTCTAAATGAATGATTTGTCCCACTTTTACTTCAAGTACTTTAAAAGCAACACTATCACCACTTGGTTGACTTTCCAAGGCTGCTAGTCGTTCATCAACGTCATCACTTAATGCCTTAATACGTCCTTCAACGTAGGATTGTGTTACAATTGGATCACTTGTCGATCCCGGATTATTCGCAACGGCAGCCCCACTACCTAATAATAAAATAATCACAATAACCAACAATAAATTTATACTCAATGAAATTTTCTTCATACAAGCCTCCCTTACTCTTCAACATTTTACTATAACTCAGCCTGTAATACAAGAAATGAGCTCAATCCATATCCTATCTTAATAACTTTTTACAAGAGATTATTTATTACAAAAGACAAAAAAATCTTCAGACACCTACAGTATCTGAAGATAGATTATGAGTTAATAAAATCAACCAGTTCCATACTAATTGATAATGCTTCATTTACTTTTTCCATATAGGATTCATCCAATTTACCTAGTAATTGCATCAACCTTTTCTTATCGATGGTTCTAATCTGCTCACATAAAATTACAGAATCCTTATTCAAACCATTTCCCTTGCCAGGAAGCTCCACATGAGTTGGTAGTTTAGACTTTGTAATTTGTGCAGTAATAGCAACAACTATGACAGTTGGACTGTATTTATTTCCTACATCGTTTTGTACAATGAGTACAGGTCTTTGACCACCTTGCTCAGACCCAACAACTGGACTTAAATCAGCAAGATAAATCTCACCACGTTTAATCGACAAAATCATCACGCTCCATCATTTGATTTACCAATGTCTTTTCATAAGACATTAGGTCGTCAGTAGAGCTAACCATTCCTGATTCTGCAAATCCCAAGTTGATCTGTGCCATTTCTTCATACCCGCTTTTTAGAACGGCATCGTTATAACGGTATACACTTCTGCGTTTACGCTTCATATTTTCTCCTAGCCTCTTTAATCTATTATACTAAAGAGACATGATATAATCAACTACTTTGACAACCTTCCCCGAGCTTTTATATACCCTTGGAACACGTCTGTTAATCATACAAACAACCTCATAGTTAATTGTATCTAAATGTCCTGCAATATCATCTATTGTAATGGCCATTTGACCGTCTTTTCCAAATAATATAACTTCATCACCAATGGCTACATCTATACCAGTTACATCAATCATGCACTGGTCCATACAGATACGGCCTATTACAGGCACTTTCTTATCTTTGCCTTTAATAATGGCTTCTGCTTTAAAAGTTAAGCTTCTAGAAAAACCATCGGCATAACCGATAGGGAGTGTTCCAATTTTTCTTACCTCATCCGTCACATACTTATGTCCATAAGAAACACCTACATTAGGTTCAACTTCTTGCACCCTAGAAATTTTAGTATGAAGCGACATAACCTCTTTGAGTTTTACATCATCTCTATTGACTTCATCTGATGGATACAGACCATATAGCATAATACCTGCTCTAACCATATCGTAATTGTATTCTGGCAGGTCTATGATAGAAGCAGAATTAGATACATGATAGATATCTAGTACAATCCCCTTTTCTTCTAGACCTTTTCTTATAAACTCAAAGTTTTCAACTTGCTTTTGAGTGGTTGTCTTATCAAATTCATCAGCTCTTGCAAAGTGGGTATACATGCCTTCTACATATAAGTTCTCACACTTTTTCATTTCTTCAATCGCTTCAATCGTTTTCGATTCTGGCATCATACCAAGACGCGTCATACCTGTATCCAACTTGATATGCACTTTCAAAGTCTTATTTAATGATTTTGCAATCTCATTAAACTTTCGCGCTTGATCATTCGTGTAAATCGTTTGTATTAAGTTGTTTTCAACTGCAAGATGAACAGAAGATTCCTCCGTAAATCCTAGGATAAGGATTTCGGTTTCTTTAAATGTTTTTCTCAATTGGAGTGCTTCAGTAAGTGTTGCAACAGCTAATCTGTCTGCACCATTATCTAACAAAGTTCTTGCAATATGAACCGCGCCATGTCCATAACCATCTGCCTTAATAACAGCAGTCACTTTTGCATCATTTTTCGTTACACGTCTCACTTCAGATATATTGTGTGCTAAGTGATCTAAATTAATTTCTACCCATACTGCTCTATTTAACATCTTCATCCCCCTTAACGCCCGCGGCATTTGCTACAGCATATGTTTTACAATGTGAAATAGAAACCAAAACTTTGCCGATTTCAGCTTCATCAGCAATGCTTTTAGCCTGACCATGTAAAACAACAAAAGGCGCTCCAAACTCAGTATGCTTGATTTCTATGTCTTTCCACGAATATCTCACACCTGTCCCGAGTACTTTGGAAACGGCTTCTTTGGCTGCAAAAAAACCTGCAATTGTTTCTGCTTTTTCCCCTTTATTTATATAGTAGTTTTGCTCGTATTCAGTAAAGAGTTTATCTAAAAAACCGGATTGTTTTTCTATGGCTCTCTTGATTCTGTCAATTTCTATTATATCAATTCCAATACCTAGCATAACGACCTCCATTAAAGTCATTCAAAGGGTTCAAGCGATTTCAGTATAGCACTATAATCTTTTCATTGCAAGAAAAAAAGACTACCTTTCGGTAGCCTATACTGGATATGTTTTGTTTTCTCTATCAACCAGTTCTGAATCGATTTTATACTTTTCAGCTTGTCTGTACTTAAAGAAGTTTTCAGCAACTTGTGGGAACAATGCATATGATAATACATCTTCTTCTTGCTCTAAGTATTCTTTCATCTGATTTCTAAAGTCAGTTAATTGAGGTTTGATGATATCAGCCGGTCTACAAGTAATGATTTCCTCATTACCGATAATTTTCTCAATCATTTCCTGCTTCATAGGTACAGTTGACTTACCATACATACCTTTTACATAAGCTTTAACTTCTTTTGGAATGATCTTGTATCTTTCACCAGAGATAACATTAAACACAGCTTGTGTACCAACAATTTGACTTGTTGGTGTAACAAGTGGTGGGAAACCTAAATCTTCTCTTACACGAGGTACTTCTTTAAGTACATCGTCAAACTTATCAAGTGCATTTTGCATTGATAGTTGAGATACTAAGTTTGATAACATACCACCAGGTACTTGATATAATAATGTATTGATGTTTACACTTAAAACCTTAGGGTTTAATGTACCATCTTTCATATACTTCTCTTTAATAGGATTTAAGTATTCAGCTACTTTGTTCAGTCTTTCTAAGTCTAAACCTGTATCATATGGCGTATCCTTTAAAGTCGCAACAAATGATTCAGTTGGCGGCTGTGAAGTACCCATTGAGAACGTAGAAATTGCTGTATCGATGATATCTGCACCCGCTTCAATAGCTTTTAGATACATCATCGATGCAAGACCACTTGTTGCATGTGAATGAACTTCTAAAGGTACATTGGTATTTTTCTTAATAGCAGCAACCAATTCCTCTGCATAGTAAGGTGTTAATAAACCCGACATATCTTTGATACATATTGAGTCAGCACCCATGCTTTCCATTTCTTTTGCAAGTTTAACATACACATCTGTTGTATGAACTGGACTGATTGTATAAGAAATAGCTGCTTGTGCGTGCGCACCAGCCTTCTTAGTTGTCTCAAGAGCAACTCTTAAGTTTCTTGTATCATTAAGTGCATCAAAAATTCTAATGATATCAATACCATTTGCCACAGACTTCTTAACAAACTCTTCTACAACATCATCTGCATAGTGTTTGTAACCAAGAATGTTCTGACCTCTTAACAGCATTTGTAGTTTGGTATCTTTTACTTTTGATCTAATTTTTCTAAGTCTTTCCCATGGATCTTCATTTAAGAATCTTAAACAAGAATCAAAAGTCGCGCCACCCCACATTTCTAGAGCGTTGTAGCCAATCTTGTCTAGGTCCTCTAAAATAGGTTCCATTTCATGATATTTCATTCTAGTCGCGATTAATGATTGATGAGCGTCCCTCAACACGGTTTCCGTAATTTTAACCTTACTCATATTTTCCTCCATTATATAGCGATTTTGCAATTTTGTAATATTTAAGTTGCAAAATTTCTTGTCATGTTCATTATACACAAAGTTAAACGTTTGTAAAATACAATCGATAAAAAGAATGCCTATATGCAAATTTGTTTTCGCAAGAAAGTTAGCTTGCATTTTAGCACCAAGTCCTAATAGTAAGTATTATATCTTAATTTTTCTTAAAATTCAAATAATATTGCAAAGAAAAAAACCTAGCAGTCTTCGCTAGGTTATACATGTAAGTCTTTTTTTTCATAGACATAATAACTGATGCCCAAACAAGTAAATATTAAAATAAAAGATAAGATAAAGGAAAAGCCACTTAAACCTTCAAGGTAAATCATCTTACCATCGAAAAACTTAAAAGGCGTCAGATACTTAACCACATTTAATTCACTGTTGATATCTATAATGATGGATAATAAGAAAGTGGATAGCAAAATAGCCGATGACACACTTGTCGCCTTTTTAGTAGATTTCATTAATATCCCCATCAAAAATCCGATGGCAAAATAGATCAGTTGAATCATAAAAAGACCAATCATCAATTTACCTATCAAATCATTTATAGACGGGCCTTCATTAAAAAGATCAACCACTACCACAGAACCGATCCATGTAACAGCATTGATGATAATCATTGCAATTAGACTGGCAATGATTTTCATATGTATCACATAAGATCTTTTTACAGGTTTGACCATCAAGAAATCTGCCGTTTTATCTCTTTCTTCTTTAGAAACAACCATAGCCCCTTGCATAATGGCATGGATACCACCCACCATAGAGAAATATAAGAAAAAGACCACATAGTATCCAGATGCCACAGCCAGGTCCATAGACCCAATACCCAGTATGGCCTTTACAGCTATTGGCAGGGAATCAAACATTTCATTGGCTGCCTCACCCACTTTAGAAAAACCTTCATACTTTACCATACCTACATATATAAGAAATAGTATACTGGTCGACCAAATGATTAAAGATCGGCGTATAGATTTTAGTTCTCTTAAAATAATATTCATATAGCCCCCTTAAACAGATGGAATGTCTTTCTTCATTTGACGGATATAAGCGGTTATAGCAAAGATAATAAGTAAACAGATATTTAATAATAACCACTTATAATCATAGGCTAAGTCCTGAATCAATTGACCTGCATGAAAATAGGCAAATGGCGTTAATGGTGTTAAAGGTCTTCCTTCAATAGACTCATTTAACATATTGATGATAAAAAACATAAAGACTGTTCCCAAGGAAACAGGTACTACTGACTTCAGTTTATTCATGAAAACAGATACCATCATGCCAAAAGTTAAAAAGAACACTTGAGTCAAAAGAAGAGAACCCCAAAACAATGATAAGAGTTTTAATGAAAAATCAGCTTTTACCATTAAGCTTAGAGTAAATAATGATCCTATAGCAAATAAAATATTGGTAATCAGTATGCATGTGATACCAACCAAAATTTTAGAATGAATGATGTTTATCCTCATGACTGGCTTTGAGTATAAAAAATCTGCTGTTTTATCTCTTAACTCATTAGACAAAAGGGATAAACCCAGATTCATGGCCTGGATACCGCCAATTAAAATAATATAGGTCATCAAGAAACCTAGAAAGCCAATTTCTGACGTAAAGTTCATCAAATCAAAGCCCATGGCCTTAATAAAGGCTTCAGGAAATGAAGACAATATTTTTTCTACAGTAGCCACACTGTCTTGAAACATGGGATAGATTCCAAAGAATACAGCCAGCATAATAAAGAAAGCTAGCACCCAGCCCAGTGTGGGTTTTATGTACAGTCTGAACTCATGTTTAAATATATTCATAAAGCCCCCTAGACATAATAGTGCATAAAGATCTCTTCTAGTGTTGGTTCTTCTATCACCAGATTATCCACATGTTTAGTATTTAAAAGTCCAATGACCTTATTTATGTCACCCTTGTATAAAAAGTGGACACCATCTTCTTTGATGGATAAATTATTGATTCCCTCTATTTCAAAACCACTGGTGTCCTTTAAATGAACTGTAAATTTCTTATAGTTGTCACCTTTTAGGGCTTTGATGTCGTCCACACGAATCATGGTGCCTTCTTTAATGATACCTACCCTATGACACAACTTCTGGACTTCTGTTAAAATATGCGAAGAAAACAAGACCGTTGTTCCTTTCTTATTTTCCTCTAAAATAAGGTTAAAAAATTTCTGCTGCATCAAAGGGTCTAGACCACTTGTAGGCTCATCTAATATCAAAAGCTTAGGTTCATGTAACAAACCTTGAACAATCCCCACTTTCTTCTTGTTGCCATAAGATAAATCATCTACTTTTTTAGTCAAATCCAAATCCATGATCTCAGCAAGCTCATACATGCGTTTTGTACAATCCTTTTTATAGAAACTGGCAGAGTATTTTAGAATATCAATAACCTTCATATTGTCATAATAAAAAACCTCAGATGGCAAGTAGCCTATTTCTTTTTTTATTTCATAACCATATTTAATGATGTCCTTGTCAAATATCTTAGCCTGGCCACTTGTTGGATAAATCAACGAAAGAAGTGTTCGAATGGTTGTAGATTTACCAGCACCATTGGGTCCAATGAAACCAAATATCTCCCCTTCTTTAACATTGAAAGTTACATTTTCTATGCCAAGTTGTTTGCCATAGTACTTGGTCAGTTCCTTGATTTCAATAATGTTCATCTTGCCCCCTAGTAGGATCCTTTTACGATTACCTCACCTATATTATACACACTTTTATATCTTTTCTTAAAGGCATACATTTCCTCTAAAGTAAAATAGTCATACTTGCAATCTACAATTTGACTTTCAGAATACCGATACTGTTGCATGACAAATCTTTTGGCATCAGAAACCATTTCAAACAAGGACTCAATATCAGCATGAAAGTCCTTAATCATGGTTGTTCTAAACTCATATTCAATGGGTGTATTTTTTATGATCTCCATGGTCTTATAGACCTTAGATAATTCAAGGTCTCTACCAATTGTATCAGCATATGCAGATGAGGTATTTTTTATATCCATAGCCACATAATCTATCAAAGACATTTGAATAAGCCTCTGTACAACTTGTGGTCTATAACCATTGGTATCTAGCTTAACATCATATCCCAAAGATTTTACATCTTGTAAAAAAGAAGTTAAACCAACTTGTAAAGTTGGTTCACCGCCTGATATCACAATACCATCTAATATGTTCCGTCTCTTTTCCAAATGTTTAAGTACGGTCTTTTCACTTATAAGATCATCTGTTTTCAGGATGTTCTTATTATGGCAAAAGGGACAAGAAAAATTGCATTTTGATGTAAAGACAACACTGGCAACATGGTCTTTGTAATCTATAAATGATGTCTTTAGGTAATCAGCTATCTTCATAATTCATACTCTATTCTGTCATCATATTCTTCTCTTTTACCTTCATTCCAGTTTTTAACCGGTCTATGGTAACCAACCACCCTAGACCAGACTTCTGTTTCTTCTTTGCAGTGAGGACAAAAGAGATGTTCCCCCGGCAAATACTTGTGGTCTGGACAAATAGAAAATGTTGGTGTTAAGGTAATATACGGTATACGGTAATTGTGCATGACTTTTTTCAAAGTGCGTTTGACCATATCAATGTCATCGATTCGTTCTGGAACAAAACCATGAAAGACTGTGCCACCCGTGTATTTGATTTGAAGAGATTCTTGATGATCAAGCGCATCAAACAGGTCTTCAGTTTGGCCAACAGGCAACTGGGTGCTATTTGTATAATAAGGACGCTTATGGCCAGAAGTCATAATATCTGGGTAATCTTCACGGTCCATTTTGGCAAACCGATATGCAGCACCTTCTGCGGGACTTGCTTCCAAATTGTATAAATGACCTGTTTCTTCTTGAAACTTCAAAAGGTTTTCATTCATAAAATCCAGTATTTCTTCTGCAAGCTCTTTGCCGACTGGTGTAACAATGGTTTCAGTACCACCAGTAAAGTTCATGATACATTCATGCATGCCATTAGGACCAATGGTTGCAAAATGATTATGCCAGTATTCTTTATAAGTTGCATAGATGTCTTCTAAGTAATATTTTGAATAAGGATACAAACCCTTATGCATATTTTCTTCAAGTACACGGCGCTTGGTTTCTAAAGCATCTTTTGATATGACCATCAAACGTTCCAGACGGTTCATCAAGTCTTCCATAGAAGTTGATACATAGCCCAGTCTTGCCATATTGATGGTCACAACACCTATGGAACCCGTCTTAGGATTGGCACCAAATAAGCCACCACCTCTTCTAAGAAGCTCTTTATTATCAAGTCTTAATCGACAACACATAGAACGCACATCTTCAGGGTCCAGTTCAGAGTTAACAAAATTACTGAAATAAGGGGTGCCAAACTTGGCTGTCATTTCCATGATTTTATTTGAAACCTGGTTATCCCAGTCCCATCCATCGGTAATATTGTAAGTAGGAATTGGGAAAGTAAAAACGCGCCCCTTTGCATCACCAGCCATCATAACTTCACAAAAGGCTATGTTGATCATATCCATTTCCTTTTGATAATCACCATACTTAAGGTCATACTGGATATGACCACCAAGAATTACAGGCAAGTCCTTATGTGTTACCGGTACTTCCTTATCCATGGTGATGTTAAAAAATGGCGTTTGAAAACCTACTCGAGTCGCTATGTTCATATTGAATATAAATACCTGCATCATCTGTTTAACTTGATTGTAATCTAAGTTATCATGTCTAACAAAAGGCGCTAGTAAGGTATCGAAATTTGAAATTGCCTGTGCACCAGCAGCCTCGCCCTGCAGTGTATAGATGAAGTTGACAAGCTGCATCAAAACAGCTTCAAAGTGCTTAGGTGGT
The DNA here is from genome assembly GCF_022496765.1 of Acidaminobacter sp. JC074. Classification (GTDB taxonomy): domain Bacteria; phylum Bacillota; class Clostridia; order Peptostreptococcales; family Acidaminobacteraceae; genus JABXKX01. The sequence goes on from NZ_VANV01000014.1 coordinate 126,964, forward strand.
GCTGATTCTACTTTACCAGGCGCACCGCCAAAACCTTTTTTAAGCAAATCTTCTAAAGACCAGCCACAGCAGTAGGTACTTAAAAGACCTAAATCATGTATATGTAATTCGCCTGACTCATGCGCATCTCTTACTGAATCTGAATAGACCTGATGGAGCCAAAAGTTTTTGGTCGCTTTTGCTATGATATGGTTGTTTAAACCTTGCAAAGAGTATGACATATTAGAATTTTCTTTTACACGCCAATCACTTTTTCCAATGTATTCATCAAATAAAGACAATATGTCCATGGCCGATTTTTTAGATTCTCTATACTCCAAATGTTTGTATCTGTATTTAATATAGGCCTTAGCAGTATGGTGTTCCCCCATAGCCATTAAGGCATCTTCAACAGCATCCTGTATTTGTTCTACACTTGGCGATTCATTTCCAACCGTCTTATAAACATCACTTATGACCCTGTCTGTTACTGCAACAGATAAATTCTTTAAAGACGTTCTCGGTCGATCTTCACCTGATACAACAAGTGCTTTAAAGACAGCAGATTCTATTTTGTCTCTTTCAAATGATGTAACCTCTTGATTCCTCTTAATGATTCTATCAAACATTATTATCACTCTTTCTACTATATATAGTATGATTTTCAAACTAATCCACAAGATAAGCCGAAATAGACGAAAAAAATATGGATAAACAACTTACAATCATCATTTACCCATAAAATATTTCTTAAACCAATTATCTATCAATTCCATCCCTCGACAGAACACCTTGTTTGTAATAATGCTTAACTTCTTTCATTTCAGTTACCAAATCGGCATAAGCCATGATTTCTTCAGATGCATAGCGACCTGTTAGAACAACTTCCTGATCACCACTTCTCTTATCTAAGACACCTATGAGTTCTTCAGTTGAAATAAAACCCATATAAACGGCAATAAAAATCTCATCTAAGACAACCACATCGTAATCAGCATTTAGAATTTCCTTGATCTTTTCTAAGCCATCAAGTGCCATGTCCTTATCTTTTTCAGTAGGGTCATGTTCTAAAAAACAATGTTGACCATACTGTTCTATGGTTACTTTATCAAAATCTTTATCAAGACCAGTTTCATTGTACTTCATACTCTTTATAAACTGACCTATATAAACTCTCTTACCTGCATACAAACTCCTTACTGCTAAACCAAATGCAGCAGTTGTTTTTCCTTTTCCATTCCCTGTATAAACATGTACATAGCCACTCATAGCATTTTCCTCTTCTTTCATGTATAATGACCTTATTTGGAGGTACATATGAAAATAAATCCTAAACTGGTCATCTTAATTGGTGCACTTGGTGTATCCACATCACCTATACTTATTAAATCATCACAGTCACCAGCACTGACAATCGCATTTTACAGAATGCTGACAACTGTTATACTACTCACACCATTCATTCTAGCAAAAAACTTGCAGGAATTAAAAGCTTTGACTAAAAAACATGTTTTTCAAATAATGATAAGCGGTATTTTTTTAGGACTTCACTTTTCAGCATGGATACTGTCTTTAAAGTTTACTACTGTTGCTAGTGCCACTGTTCTTGTCAACACAAGTCCAGTCATGCTTTTACTGATTACATATTTTATTTTTAAGGAAAAATCGTCAAGGACAGAAGTCATCGCCATATTGTTTGCCTTTTTAGGCAGCATCATTTTAACACTGGGTGATTTCTCAGGTGGTTCTAATGCTGTTTTAGGTGATCTATATGCTGTTGCAGGGGCAGCTTTTATATGTGTCTACCTGATCATCGGCAATAAGGTCAGACAAGATGTTTCTATGCCAAGCTACACCTACTTAACTTATGCTTTTGCTATGGTTACTATCTTTGTTACCAACCTATTTGTAGGACAAGATATGATTGTTACTGCTCCTAGAGAATATCTGCTCTTTCTAGGCATGGCCATATTCCCTACACTTTTAGGTCATTCATTGTTCAACTGGTCTTTAAAATACGTCAACGCAACCTTTGTTTCAATGGCTATTTTAACTGAACCCATTATTGCTTCAATATTTGCCATCTTTTTATTTACAGAAATACCAACTGCTACTCAAATAATTGGGTCAATTATCATCTTAAGTGCCCTTGCAGTTTATAATAATGCTAAAAAAACACCGGCTTAAAAGGTGTTTTTTAAACGTAAAAAATCACTTGATTCGCACCAAGTGATTTCTCGCATAAAATATTAATAGGGGGGATTGAAGTTAAAAATCATCTATTTACTATGATATCTCTCTTCTTGAATACATCATAACACCCCTATGTGTACTTCGTATGTCCATCCTATTACAAAACCGTTAATATAGAGACTATTCGACTGGAATCGCCTTGTTTTTGAAGAAAGAATAAATATAAGTTTCTTTTACCCTTTTTCCTGTTATGGCTTCTATGGCTTCTTTATATAAGTCAAGCTGAGTTTTATACCTTTCTACCAGTATGTCACCATCACCATAAAGATAATCTGTTTTATAGTCAAGAAGGACTATTTCACCTTGATCTTCAAAGTAACAATCAATAATACCCTGTATCAAAATATCATCATCACCTGTAATCTCAAGCTTTTTCTTCAATACAAATGGCTTTTCCTTAAAAACTTGATTAGATGCTATGTACCTTTTACCTAGATCTGAATTAAAGAATTCTACAAACCGTTCTGTTCTTATATACTTGATATCCTCGGCATCGATTACCTTACTTTCTACCATCCTATCTATTTGCCCCTGAATATTAGGATTCTTTCTATCCAGCTTTTGCATAATAAAGTGGGTTAAGGTACCAATTTCTGCAGCAGACTTAGGTGTTTCTTCAAGTAAAAATTTAGGTGTCGTATTTAAAGGTTCTACCTTGATACCACCTTTTTCTAATTGCTTTAACTCTGTTACTGAAAACTTAGACGGCAACTCATGTACTTGATAAGGGTATTCAAAATTAAAAGCCGATTCGAGAACTTGTTCATAGTCCTTATCCTCATAAGGTGATAAGTCTGATAATATATGACTGAGGGCCTGGTGCTTATCAGATGCTTCTATAAACAAATCATCTCTTTTTATCAAGTGAATACTAAAGTTTGCATCATGACTCTTTAGACCTAAATAAGACTTTTCAGCAATAGCCCAAATGCTTTTACTAACCGGATGTTTGGATAATATCATCATCATCCAATCCAAGTAATTTTGACCATTCATCAGATTAAATATACTGTCACCTCTTGTCCACTTCTTCGCATGACTTTCGAGATCCTTTGCCGTTCCATACATAATAAGCTTGTCAACGGCTCTTGTAAGAGCTACGTATAAGACCCTCATCTCTTCAGCAAGACTTTCCATACGGATCTGCCTTTTTATCAGCTTCTTTGGTAAAGTATCAAAAGCCACACGGTGGACAGCATCAATGTATTTAGGGCCTATACCAAGTTTTTTATGAAGAAGCACTTCTTGATAAGCATCTCTTAGGTTAAACTTTTTACCACAGCCTGCAAGTATAACGACTGGAAACTCCAGACCTTTCGACTTGTGTATAGACATGATCCTAACCACATTTTCACTTTCACCAATGATTTTGGCAGTTCCCATATCAGCGCTGTTCTTATGCATTTTATCAACTGTTTGTATAAACTGATAAAGACTCACATGACTGGAATCCATCTGTTCAGCCCTATCAACTAAAAGTCGTAGATTGCCTTGTCTGGCCTTGCCGCCAGGCATAGCACCAACATATTGATAGTACCCTGTATCAATCATAATCTTCCAGATGATTTCATCTAGCTTCATATACTTAGCCTTAGATTGATAATCCTCTATGGTCGATTTCATATCATCGATTTTCGCTTTTATTTCATCATCTTCTTCGTAGTCAAACAAGGCAGAGTAATAAAAACCATCCGGTTTCGAGATTCTTATCTTTATAAGCTCTTCTGTCGTAAAATCAAAAATCGGCGACCTTAAAACCGTTAGTAAAGGCATATCCTGATAAGGATTGTCCATGAGTCTTAAAAAATCAACAAACATCTTTATCTCTATTGCATCAAAATAACCGCCTTGGAAATCAGCAAATAAGGGAATGCCCTCTTTCATGAAAACATCATTGAATACGGGCGCCCATGAAGAGACTGCACGCATCAGTATGACAATGTCACTATACTTTATATCAAAATACTCGTTTTTCTTTCTGTTATAACTTTGTTTTCCTATTAAATCTTTGATCTGACGAGAGATGGCTTTGGCCTCTACCTCTGCAGCAGATAGTTCTTCTAATAAAGGATCACCACTGTATTTGCCTTCTATAATCCTAAATTCTACACTAGCATCTTCAATATCACCAAAATCTATACCGGTATAGAGCTTGGCATCATCATCATAAACCATTTCACCAAAGGATTCTGACATCAATGACTCAAACAAGAAGTTAATGCCTTCTAAAACATCTTTACGACTTCTGAAGTTTTTCTTTAAGTCAATACGTCTATCTAGAGCATCACTTTCTTTTGAATAAGCATGGTACTTTTCTAAAAATAGGGATGGGTCTGCTAGTCTAAACTTGTAAATGGACTGCTTTACATCACCTACCAAAAAGACATTGTCCTCTCTTTTTATCTTCTTAATTAGGGTTTCCTGAACAAGGTTTGAATCTTGATATTCATCGAGGAATATATGAGAGAATTTCTTTCTATAATAGTCACTGACTTGGTCATTGTCTAAGGCCTTTAAAGCCAGGTGTTCTAAGTCATTAAAGTCCACATAGTTTTTCTCTGACTTCTCTAACATAAAGCGATCACTGTAACTTTCAACCAAAGAACAAAGCGTTTCCATAAAAGGCTTTACCAGCTTAATATCCTCTATATACTCACTTACTGACTTGTATTTAAATAAATCGCCTATTTGGTCTAAGATATCTTTATACTGCTTTCTCAAAGATTTGACTTCGTCTATTAAATGAGGATCAATTTCTTCTTTTCTGTCCTTTTTGATAGACTTTAATCTCATATGAGAAATAGAACGCACGCTATCAACAAATGAGTCTAAATCATTTAGTCCTTCCTTTAACATGAGTACATGAGAAATATCACTTTGAATCATCTCATCGTATTCTAAAGGACCATCAGGTTCAGATGTTAAGGTAGCAGCGGACTCTAAGATTTCCAAAGAGGCATCTAAGTCAAAACTAATATTTACCCTTAAGATATCTAAATAAAGATCAGGCTCATCTAGCTTATCAACCGTTTCTTTTAACCATTTTATAGGTTCAGGCTGAGACTGGATAAACTGATAGGTAGAATGAATCAAACTTGCTACTTTCTTATCCTGACGGTTTTCACTGTAAGCTTCTACAAAGTTAATAAAGTCTTCTGATGCTTCCTCATATGCATCTTCTAAAATCATATCCATAACATCACTAGCCATAATACCAAGTTCTACGGTATCACCTACTTTAAAACCAGGGTCTACATCTATAAAATGAGCATTGTTTCTAACAACACCAATACAAAATGAATGTAGGGTCATGATACTGGCTCTTTGAATCTTGTTAACTTGTTCTCTTAAAAAAGGACTGTCCGAGCTTTCCATGGCCTCATAAAGAGCAGATACAATTCTTTCTCTCATTTCACTGGCTGCTGCATTTGTAAATGTTACAATAAGCATCTGGTCTATAGAAGCGCCAGACTTTATGATTAACTGTATAATTCTTTCAACCAACACAGCTGTTTTACCAGAACCGGCTGCTGCTGATACCAAGAGATTAGAGCCTCTTGAGATAATTGCTTCATTTTGATCATGCGTCCAACTTGGCATCATCTCCTCCTTTTTTTATACATTCTAAAACTTCATCATCTTTCATATTAGACAGATTTTTATACCTATTGCCAAAACCTTGATCAAACTGACACACATTCTTATAATCACATGACATACAACCTGTCATGGTCCCAAGTTTAATAGGTTCTATAAGTGTACGGCCACCTGTTATTTCATCACCAATATCTTTAACAATGCTTTTCACATGGTCAATAAGCATGTAAAATTCTTCAGCTTTAGCAACCTTAGAACGACTAGAAATAGAGTCATCCTTCTTTAACTCAAAAGGTATAACACTTGATTTTCTTTTATCTATGACTTGATTGTCCATGGCCTTGGCAATATTAATGTTTTCTACCAAGAGACCATCCATCTTTAATGATTTTAGAATTTCCTCCTCAGTCATATCTCCTTTTAGGATTTCAGATTCTAAGATAGGATCATCAATCTTAAAATAGAAAACACCTGCTGGATAGAGTTCATCCACTTTAAAATACTGGCTGTTCTCTAATATAGCATCTAGATAAACCATCAATTGAAGCTGCAGGCCTTGATAAACTTCTGATAAAGAAAACTTCTTGCTTCCAGATTTATAGTCAATGATTTTAATGTAATTCTTGCCGTTTTCTTCATACATATCCACACGGTCAATCTGTCCTTCTAACATCATACGATCGCCACTAGAAAGCTCTATAATAATCGGTGGTACCGTGTTATAACCTGACGCAGAAAAACCAACTTCATGTGCATATGGTAAGAAGTCACCCTGCTTAACCTGGGTAACCAAAGTCCAAACTGCACGTTTACCCACACGTTTAAGCTTCTTAATCATATATTTGATCCTTGAAGAGGATGAAAAAATATCATATTTGAAATTCACTACCAACTCATCAACAATCTCATCCATAAGCTCATAGGTTCTTGCCTTGTCAATGGTCATCCAATCTTCTTTATAAGTCTTCATTTTACCATCAAACTTTTCTAAAGACTTATGGAATAAAGAACCAATATCCGGCAAGTCTATTTCATATTCCTTTCTCTGTTTTGGTCTAAGGCCATAATGAATAAAGTGAGAAAATGGACATCTCGAATAACGCTCTAACCTTGAAACACTTGATAAGAGCGGTAACTTATAAAGTTCTTTTGCATGGCTTTTATCAATGGATTCCACTTGATTATCATAAAAGAGGGCATCTGGAAGTTTATCAACTTTAGCCTTCCATTCATCTTGCTTTTCATACCAATACAAGGCAGAAAACCATTTTTCATCTATATCATAATCATCTGCATAAATTCTAAGCTGTTCAGTCAAAGACTTATAGTGATTGCTTTTGTTATATACTTGGTCTGGCTCTTTTATATCAAGTACATGGCTAATTGGCTTTAAATGATCAAATATGCGCTCTAGCTTATCTACATATATGGATGGCCTTAAGGCTTTGCCCTCTACATCCGATAAAGAAAAAGAAAATCTTATAAAGTCACTTGCCTTTAAGAGAGCCGTATAAGTTGAAAACATGTCCCGGCTTAAAATACTATCCGCATCCGTTTCTAAATCAATACCAGCATCTTTTAAATGAAGTTTTTCATCATCTAAAAGTAGGCCTTCATCAGAATATTTTTTAGGCAACATACCATCATTTAAACCGACAACATAAATGCCTTTAACACCTTTAGCCTTAGAACGTTCAACACTGTTTATAACAACCTGATCAATACTCGGTGGTATCAAGCCTAAGGTAACCTCAGTAAATCCAGCTTCTAAGATTCTAATATAATCCTTGATGGTCTTTATATCGTCGCCTTCAAGTTCGATAAGCTGGTCAAAAATTTCTACGACCACATTCCAAACCTGGGCACTTTCTTGAACCTTTGAGAAGGCTTGTTCTTCCTTTAGATAGTCTATCCACTTTTCCGTTTTTTCAGGTATATTTGAATCCATCAAGTACTTATAAAGAACCTTGGTCATGTCAGATATCGGCGCCTTTTTAGGCATAGACTCTAGTAAAGAAAACAAGGGTTCTACGACCTTTTTTCTGGTCTCGTCTAAATCTTCATCTTCAATTGGATCCAACCACTTCTTGCCCCTTAGTCCATGAGACACAATATAATTTTCAAAGTGATAGACTGCTTCACTCTCAATATCGCAAAAGCCTGACTTCATAAGTCGTAAAACATCTTCCTTCTTAAAGCCAGAGTTAACGGCTCTTAAAGAAGATAATATAAATCTGATGATAGGATGATTCATAATTGATACCTTATCATCAATAAAATATGGAATCTTATATTCGCCAAAAATCCTTTTTACAATAGATGTATAACCTTCTAGATGTCCCGTCACAACCGATAAATCCTTGTATCTGTAACCAGACCTGATCTTATCTATGATGTCTCTACAAACACCTTCTATTTCATCATACATGTTGTTGTTCATATGTAAGCTGACATGGTCATTTTCCTCTTTATAGACTTCATAAGGAAAAGAGAAAAAGTTAGACTTCAGATGATAAAGTTCTTTATTCACAGGACTATCCTCAATCAGATGTTTGTGTTCTTTAATACCATGAATATCAGCGATTTTTCTTATCTTTTTAAAGGTCCTATTTACGGGTGCATAAACATCAGAATCTGCCATAGACAGTGAAAAAACAGACCCCTTAGCCAACTTCATCATTTCAGTCATCAATTGGTATTCTTGATTAGAAAAAGAGTCAAAGCCATCAAAATAAACCACTGTTTCCTCAAGGATACCAGAAGCCTTCAAACGGTCAATTACAGCTAGAAGTTTATCTTCCTCATCAAAGTATTCTCCTGACATAAAATCATTGTAATAATCCAAGATAGTGGCAACATCAAAGAGTTTTCGATCGATTAAGGTTTGGGTACCCGCATCCTCTAGTCTTTTTCTAAGCACGTTTCCATCTATACCTACATGTTTCATTTCACTTAAAAGTGTGGTGAGTTTTTCTATAAAACCAGTCTTTTTAGATACCTGAGAATAAACCAAGAGCTCATCTGCATGTTTGTCAAGAATGGACCTTAAAACCATGGCCTTTCCCAGTTTGTTAATCTCGGTTTCCTTTAAAGAACCCGTCTCACTGATGACATGGGTACAAAACCTGTTAAAGCTCATCACTTCTACGTCAATGATCCCCTTCGATTCTAAATCTCTAATCAATTCAATTTCAGCTTGTAATGTGTATTGTTCAGGGACGATCATCACTTGTTTTGTAGATGACAGTCTTTCTTTTATCATCTTATGAATGTATTTACTTTTGCCACTATTGGATGGACCAATTACATATAATATCATATTTACACCTCTTTATAAGTATAACAAAAAAAGCCCATTAAATGGGCTAATTCTTATACTAAAAATCTTCTAATGATTCTTCTAAGTATGTGTTGATAACATTTTGAATTTGAGCATCTTTAAGGATTACTGCAATCTCAATACGTCTGTTCTTTGCATAAGCTTCTTCTGAAGTGCCATTATCAATTGGTCTAAACTCAGAATAAGCACTGGCTGCAAAATACTGACCAAAGTCATCTGCTAAATCGGTGTTAGAAGCCATTAAGTAGTTGACAACCGTATAGGCTCTTTCTGCAGATAACTCTCTGTTGTAAGACTCAGACGATCTTTCATCTGTATGACCTTGAATACTGATTGCATCAATATTTTCCCTAATCGAAGGGTCACTTAATACATTTTCAAAGGCAATGGCCATCTTATCTAGTAAGGCCTTACCACTTGACTTGATATCAGATGAATCTGTGTCGAACACCAAAGACTCATTGATGATGATATTACCATTGTCACCAATAGTAACAAGGGCTTCACCCGATGAACTGGTTTCACCCAACTCATCTTCAATAGACTTTTTAACCTTATCAAGCACATCCACTCTTAAAAGGGCAATACCTTCTAGTTTTGCTCTTAAAGAAGCCAGTTCTTCATTACTTTGCTCGATGATATTCTTTTGATCTTCAATGGCTTCTTGGGCCAATTTCAAATCTTCCTGACCTGCTTCAAGCTCTACTTGTAAAGCCTTTAAAGCCAGTGTGTTGCTCTCAATTTCTAGTTTACTCATTGAGAGATTTTCTTCTGTTTCAGCTAATGATTCCATCTTTTCGTTTAAAACAAGTTCTGTATTAGCAAGTTGTTCTTCTAAAGCACTCAGTGTTCTCATGGTCACGATTTTTTCCATGTAGAAAACCAGTACCAGGAAAAACAAGATTAGAACAACCGTTGAAATCATGTCGGTAAATGCTGGCCAGAAATTTTCCTCTTCTTCGTGGTGTCTTACCCTACGTCTACGCAGCTTCATAATTCACCTACCCGTCTTTTCTAGATAATTTTTCAAGTGTTTGATTTAAGTCATCCACCTTCTTATGTCCAGCTTTCATATCAGCTATGTTCTTATCCATTTCATCATTTAAATCATCAAAAGTCACGCTTAGTCTTTGGATGTTGGTTCTTAAATGATGATTAAACTCTGTGAAGTCTCTGATGTTTTCAGAGAACTGGTTTAATGAGTGATCAAATCTAACCACTGAACCCTTAATAGATTCTGCTGTTAACACCATATCACCAGTCGCTTCAGCAAGTTGTGTTGTCACTTCTGTTGTGATGTTTCTTAAATTATGAGCAAGTGTGTCATTAAACTTGTCAAAGCTAAGTGATAAGGCAGTATTACCATCTTCATCCACTGCGCCAAGACCATTCTTAGAAGTCATTAAGTTGTTATCTAAGAACTCTTCCATATGCGTGATAAATGCTTCTTTTTGATCGTTTAAACCAAATAAAATGTTCATGATATTGGCAAGAATAGATGTACCGATACCAAACATCGATGTAATAAAGGCAACTGACATACCTGTGATTGAGTTGATCAAACCACCTGTAATAACGTCAACACCTGTAATCGACTGACTGTCTGATAACATATCAACCAATTCACCAATTGATAAAATCAAACCATAGAATGTACCTAATAGACCAAGAATGATCATCATAGATACAGCTTTTTTAACAAATCTCTCGCCTAATAGCACATTCTTTAAATGTACATTAATATTTTTATCTACAATTGCAACCGTGTTGATCTCATCAACATTGTTATTAAGTGCAACATTAAAATCATCAATAATATCATTGATTATTCTAAACTTAAATAATCTGTTCTTTCTATTTTCCTTGTCAGAAATATCTCTGATCAAACCACCATAAGTTCGTCTGATCATCACTGAAAATATCAGTGTACATAAAAACAAAGCAACAATAATTATGATAATCGAGAGTGCAATGCTGTTTAAACCTTGTAATGCTTCCATGTATACCTCCTTCTAGTCCTATGTTCTAAGTTTATTGTATAGATTTGTAAGCGCTCTTACAATAGGAACTTCCATTTGTAAGAATAAATTAACCTTCCATTAATATTTGAAACATTACAGAAAAATAAGAATGTTTTTGTTTTAACAAACTTTTGTCGGGTAAATTATACATGGGAGGTGTACCATGAAAACTAAGTGCGGATATCCAATTCCTACTAATTTGAGAGTTTTCAAGACCCACTACGACTACTACTATGGTATTGGGAAACTCTCACAGAAAGAATGTATCGATCGTTCTCTTTTGGTCTCGGGTGTAACCTTCGTAGACCAAGTCGAGTTCAATGACTATGTTAAAGAAAATCAGCTAGATACCATTCTTAGATAAAATTTAAAGCACTGCAGTCGCAGTGCTTCTTTTCGTTTATTCATCTGAATGCGTATGTCTATACTCTAATAATAACTCTAAAAGCTGTTCTAGCTCAGTGGAAGAAACCTTATCAAGCTCAGCTTGTAAAAACTCTATGGACTCATCTACTAGGCCAAGTTTATAATTACAAAATGCAATGTATCTAACAACATCCACATTGATTGGATTGTTATTGTATAAGTTGTAAAAGTACTCTAAAGCCTTTTCGTATTCTTCTTTTTCAGAATAATAGATACCCATGCCATATAGGGCGTAAAAATACTCGTCATCAATTTCTAATGCTTTTTCATATGCCATCTTGGCTTCTTCTATATTACCTAAATCAAAATAAGCATTACCAAGATTGGAATACTCTATTTCACTTTCCTCACCGAGATTGACAGCCTTCTGTGCTGCTTCTAAAGCCAATTGATACTCTCCAATAGCATCGTAACACAGTGAAATATTGTTCCATGACGTGTCATCTTCCGGATCAAGTTCTACAGCTTTATTAAGCAAGTTGAGCGCTTCGGTATAGTTGCCCATACGCACATATTTAAGAGCTTCACGGTTATGTGTATCTACTTTCGATTCACATGCAATTAACATACTTGCAAGAACCATACAAATAAAAATAACTAATACTTTTTTCATAGAAACCTCCGACATCAGTATAACATGATTTTCCATTAAACAAAATAAGAAAAGGCTTTCGCCTTTTCCTTAATTGATACGCTCTTCAGTTTCTGAATCAAAGAAATGAATTGCACCAATGTCGAATCCAAATCCATGTTTCTCACCAGGTGAATAATCATAGTGACCCGGTGTAGAAATAACAAGTTCCTTGTCATTTTCAAGTCTAGCATAAAGAATCTTCTCTTTACCTAACATTTCAACAACATCAATTGTGGCTTCAAATGTATCACCAAACTTACCGCCTGACTCAAATCTTTCAGGTCTAATACCTAAAGAAACTTTCTTACCTTCAAAAGGCTTTAGTAAAAGTTCATCTTCAGGAGTTGGCTTAACTGTAATCAGTTCATCATCTGAGATAAAGATACCTTTTTTCATTGTACCTTCAATGATATTCATAGTTGGCGAACCGATAAACTTGGCTACAAAGATATTTGCAGGTTTGTTATAAAACTCATCCGGCTTACCAGCTTGCTGAATCTTACCAGCATTCATCAGTACAATCTTAGTTGCCATTGTCATGGCTTCAGTTTGGTCATGAGTTACATATATAGAAGTTGTACCAAGCTTTTGATGAAGTCTTACCAGTTCAACTCTCATGTGCTCACGAAGTTTTGCATCAAGGTTTGATAAAGGCTCATCCATTAAAAATACGCTTGGCTTTCTAACCATGGCACGGCCTAAGGCAACACGCTGACGCTGACCACCTGAAATATCTGATGGCTTTGAATGTAAATAATCTGTGATTTGTAATACTTCAGCAGCTTCCATTACACGGTCATGAATGATCTTTTTTCTTTCTTTTCTCATTGATAATGAGAATGCCATGTTATCATATACAGTCATATGAGGATATAAAGCATACGATTGGAATACCATTGCTATATCTCTATCTTTTGATGCAACCTTGTTAACTCTTCTGTCATTGAATAATAAGTCACCTTCTGTTATAGAGTTAAGACCAGCAATCATTCTAAGAAGTGTTGTTTTACCACAGCCAGATGGGCCTAGTATAACACAGAAATCTTTTTCTTCTATCTCTAAGTTAATGTCGCGTAAAGTGAACTCTTCACGACCTTCATATTTTTTACCAATATTTTTTAATACTACGTTCATGACGTCCTCCTATCCCTTAACAGATCCTTTTGATAAACCAGATACTAATTGCTTTTGTAACGCTATAAATAGAATTACAATCGGTATTGCTGTTAACAAACCACCCGCTGCAAATGCAGGTTGATTCAGTGTTCTAAAGTCTGAGATTAGAGTCTGAAGACCAGCCGCTAATGTGTAAGACTCAGGATTTGTTAACAAGACTTTTGGTAATAAGAAATCCATAAACGGACCAATGAATGACCATAAGGCAATTATTGCAAGCATTGGTTTTGCAATAGGCATAATGATCAATCTGTAAACTTTCATTGATGAACAACCATCTATTCTAGCGGCATCATCCAGTTCAGTAGATATAGAATCTAAGTAACCTTTTAAGATGAACGTATTACCTGCTATACCACCAGCTGAGTAAATAAGAATCAACATCATCTGTCTTGTAAAAGCTGGTGAGATACTAGCAATGATTGAATGCATGGTATAGTAAGCAGTAATACCAGCAAAAGTTGGAATGGTTTGAATCAACATGATTGCCATTAACGATGCCTTACGACCTTTAAATCTGTATCTAGAGTAGGCAAACCCTGTAAAAGATACAAAGATCAAAGTTAAAACAGCCGTTGAAGTGGCAATAAATATTGTATTAACAACCCATTTTAAATACAGTGTTTCTGCGAATAAATACTCAAAGTGCTTCCATGAAAATGAAAACTGATTGTTGAGCATCAAATACTGTCCCTGCTCACCATTGAAACACGAAATCACCATTTGAGTAAGTGGGTATAATATAGCTATTGACCATAAAATCAGTACCCCATAAGAGATGAATAGACCTACGATCCCCATTGTTGTAAGAGGCTGTTTGTCAGAAAGATATAAGTCTGATTTTTTCTTGAATAATTTCATTATAACTTTTCCTCCTTAAACGCCTTAGAGTTCTTAAATCCGATAAATGCAAACAACATCAGACCGATAGAAATCACAATTGTAATAGCAGCACCAATGGCTTGATAGTCATTCTCCATTGTTAACTTATATATATAAGAAATCAATAGATCTGTAGAGCCTGCTAAGTTACCATATTTCGTTGGATTAAAGGGTCCACCACCATTAAATAAGTAAATGATAGAGAAGTTGTTAAAGTTAAATGTATACTGACCTACTAATAAAGGTGCAGTTTGGAAGAGTACAATCGGTAATGTGATTCTTCTCAACTTTTGCCATGCAGTTGCACCATCTATTTGTGCAGCTTCATATAAGTCAGCTGGAATCGCCTGCAGTACTCCTGTTGATAGCAAGAAGACATAGGCACTTCCCAGCCAACCTTGAAGTCCTATCAATGTTACCCTTGACCAGAATGGATCATTTTTTACAACCAGCCACTCATCAACACCTATGAGGTTTAAAGAATGAAGCAAGGTGTTCAAGTGAGTTGTTAAAATACCATTTTGTGAGAACATGATAGAGAAAAACATGATTGTGATAAATGCTGGTACAGCCCAAGGTAAAATAAATACTGAACGCCATAATGGTTTTAAATAAACACGTTCGTTATTCACAATTAGGGCTAACATAAATCCTATTGTAATTGCAAGTGTTGTTGCTACCAATGTCCATGTAAGTGTCCAACCAAGTATTTGCCAGAATGGACCACCTGCAACCCCTTCACCTAAAGCAATCATCCTATAGTTGTCAATGCCAATCCATTGGAACTTGTTCTGATGATCAGGATCTAGGTTTGTAAATGATAATAGTATGGCTGTTGTTATAGGAACCAGTACAATAAATACAACCGCTACTAAAGCTGGCATAGATACCATGTAGGGGAAGCCCTCTTCAGTTACATTGGCCCAAGTTTCAAACCAGTTACGTTGTCTTGTACCCTTAATTCTTTTCTTTTCAATCGACAGTACATCTTTAAATGATATGACCACAATTGCCACAACAAACATGACCAAGAATAGGGCCATGATACCTTCAATCATGAAGATCAGTGAACGGTCAATTTTTCTGCCGCCTTCTGCAAGTGTTACTAAACCAGCAATACCTTGTCCTTGGTAGTTACCAAAACCTAAAGCATAAGGAATTGCTGCAAAATACATAAATGCAGACAAGACAAAGAAGAACAATGACTTAATGTACTGCTTATTTAACAGCTGACCAACACCTGGAAGCATCCATGTAAAGTATGCATGAATAGGTGTTTTCTTGTTAAGTTCTACAGGTGTTTTTCTTCTATAGTCAGAAATATTTGAATGCATAACATTCAGATCTCTCTTTAAACCTTTTGACAATTGATACTTAATATTGCCAATCAGCTCTTTGTTGGATTTCTTTGGTGAATCATAAGACTTAACCGTTAAAGCCTCGTCCATCTTTTTCTTAAGCTCACCTTTTTCGTTGTTTAAGGCCTTTTTAGAAATCAAGCCCTTGTTTCTTTTTTCAACCAGCGCCTTACAACCTTCATCATAAAGTCTCTGCTGGTCTGCTTTAAAATCATTAAATTCTTGTTTGGCTTTTGCTTCGTCAGAATCTTTAATCTTCTTACCATCAGCAAGTGCTTCTTTTAATCGATTTTCATTTTGTATCATGGTTTCAACAATTTCTGCTAGTTGATCTACCATTATACGTGCTTCTTCATATTTTAGTTCTGCATCGTAATCAAGCGAAACATAATTCTTGTAAAACGCCAAAGCTTCTTTACTTCTAAGTAAATCTACTTGAAGTTTTAGCACTTTTCTAGAATATTTTCCATTTACACGCTTCTTATAAGAAGTTACCTTTTCTCTTAAAGAAGCCTTAAAAGCTTTTTCCTCTGTATGATAATCATTCAGTTTCTTAATATATGGATGATTCTTCTTACCAGCTTTTAAAGTTTTTAGTGTTTCTTTAAGACTCTCAGCGTTTCCAGATCCTTCTTGAATTTTTTCCTCAAGGATTGCGACTTCTTTTAAGTAGAGATTTTTTCTTTCGTACTCGTTGCCAATCTCATCGTATAAGTACACATTGTATCTAGCCAAAATACGCCCCCTTTCTATAAACCTTTATTCTTGTTGATAACACCGATTAAGGATAATACCGTAACAATTAGTATTATGAACAATATATTGTTGATGTAATAAAATAACGATCCTAATTGAAATGCTATGAGGTTGTATGCCAAACCGCCTCCAAGTAGCACAGTCCACATAAAAACAAATAGCTTATTAACTCTTATTTTTGTATAAGCAAAATAAGTATGGATACCCAGCGCCATTGGCACTATAACCCTTTGAAAGAAATAGGATAAGGAACCTGTTACATAAATGTTGTAACCTGCTTCTCTGCTTAAATCAGACTGTCCTTGATACCATAAATCAAACAAGGTTATATCTTTAACTCTCATCATCGTTTCTATAGACATAGAAAGAATCATAACACTTAAAGATATCAAGATAATATACATATGTTTTTTTGGTAGTTTTGTACCCGAATGCATGTTTTCACCTCCATAGCGTCAAAGAAGAGAGGTTCCCCTCTCTTCTAAACACTATATCACTTCATTTAGAAGTTACCCATCATTGCCTTGAATGCAGCTTGAACTTCAGCGTATGCTTCTTCTACAGTAGCTGGCTTAACAGCTGACCATGAAAGAACTGAATTTTCCCAAGTGCCCCATACATTACCCCACTCTGAGAATAAAGGTCTAGCTGGTGCAGCATTGTATGATTCAATAACAGCAGCAACAACTCTTTTATCTGTGTCAGATAAGTCTGAGTTTGCATAAGTCTCTGCATCTACATTTTCTAAGATCTTACCAGTAGCCTTAAAGAAGTCTACTGCATAATCAGTATTAACAATTTCTTCGATCATAGCTTCAGCTAATTTCATTTGATCGTCCATACCTTCAACTCTAGCGTTTACAGCTAAGCCCCAGCCACCTTGCCAGTGAGCAAGAGGAGAACCTGCGATTGTTACTTGGTTGATTGGTAAGATAGCTAAGTCAGCACCATCGTTTGACTTATCAACGAAACCTTGAGTACCCCATGGACCGTCAATTCTCATTGAGTTAGTACCGCCTGATGCGAATACTGAATCCATGTAACCCCAAGTAGCTTCTTTATCCCACATATCTGTACCAGCTTCATCATGAGCTTTCCAGAAGTTGAATAATGCTTTGAATACTTCTTGCTTTTCTTGTGGAAGATCAGCAAAATCAGTTGTTAAATCAGTAAATAATGTACCATCTTCCTTCATGCCTAACATCTCGATGCCACCAGCGTTAGCCATTGCAACACCAAACCAAGTGTTATGAGCAGGAATTAACATATCTTCATAGTTTAATTCGTTGAACTCGATAGTTTGTGATAAATCTACACCATTTGCTTCTGCGTTAGCAGCGTTAGCAAAAATGATTAATGTTTCAATATTCATTGGGAATGCTAAGTAGTCACCGTTTACATTAAAGTTACCACCTAAACCGTTATCGTAGTCTTCAAAACCACCAACAACATTTGCAATACCTTTAGCGTCTAATGAAGCTAAGAATTCATTTTGAGCAAAACCATAGATTCTATCTGCTGGAATAGCAAATACATCTGCAACGTCTGGGTTTGTAACATCTGTACTATCTAATACGTTGATGTGATCAAATGATCCAGTTTCAATAAAGTTGATTGTTGCTTTTGGATTAGCTTCTAATACTCTAGCTTTAGCAGCTTCATAATACTCTAACCATCCTGATTCTACTTGAACAGAAATAGTTGCTTCTAAACCAGTTGCCTCTTCTACCTCAGTAGTAGTTTCTGTTGTTTCTTCATTAGTAGCTGTATTTGTACCAGCATCATTGTTTGTGTTAGCGTTGTTACCACCACAAGCAACCATTGAGAAAGCAAGTACTAATACAAGAAGTAAACTTACGACTCTTTTCATTGTAATTCCTCCTACAGTCATATTTTAATTTTTTCCACCCTATAATGCATACGTTTGCATAAAAACCACGAACCTCTCGTGTTATGGCTAATTCTATGATAATATATGTTGCTATTTTAAGCAAGAGCGAATATGTGTTTTTTTCTTTGTTTTCTGATAGCTAATAAACAGCGGAAGCTGAAAGCCTTGAAAACACTTGCTTGTTATGTGAGTTGAATTATGAAAATGTTTTCACCCATTTTTTGTAATAAGACCTCATATATAGCAAATAGTATAAAATCATCATATAAATCAATGCAATCGATTGCTCAATGTTAACGCTAACATAAGTTGAATCCTTTGCATTAACTTAATACTGTCATGCCAGCTCGGTGCATTTTTTTCATCCACTTAATACCCGTTTTTTAATGTATCACTCAAAAATTGCATAAAAAAAGAAAGCATTTATCATATGCTTCATATTTTGTTGCACAAACCAGCATAGGAATCATTTCTCTATCTTTCTCAGATCATTATAAGTATAGGCTTTCGCAATCAACTTCTAAACATGACATAGTATCAAGCTTTAGTTCTACAATCCAATACGAAAAATAAAACCCAGTCCATATTTGGACCGAGCATTATTTAATAGCCAAAGAAAGGATCGTTGATGATACGGTTCTTCTTTACCCCTTCTTTTGTTAGAGCATCTTTAATGGATTTAATAACCTGCATACTTCCTGAAATATAGTAATAGGCCTCGTTACCGTAGAGCTTAGCCAAACGTTTATACTCATCAGAAGTTGCATCTCTTGATGTCGTCTTAATGAGTTCCATAGATTGATTCTTCGCCACAATTTCTTCGAGCTCACCACTAAACAAATAGTCTTTTCTAGATGAATAAACTGTATGAAGTGGTCTAGATTCATCGTTCTCAAGTGATTTCATGATGGCCCTTATTGGTGTGATACCAACCCCGCTTGCGATCATAACCATAGGGGCCTTGTTGTCCATCACCTTAAACCAACCAAAAGGTCCTCTTACCTGTACACGTTCACCTTTTTTCATATGAATTAGAGTATCCTTAAAGCTGCTGATTTTTTCTCCAGTACGCATGCCTAAAGTAATCACACCTTCATGGTTACTAGAGGCAATACTAAAGGCTCTCCATTTCTTACCTGTCACCTTGTGGTCTGGTAGTGAGAATATGGCATGTTCACCTGATGTCCAAGATAAACCTTGAGCTTTTAACTTAATCACATAATAATCTCCAAATGGATTATCCACCGATTCAATATATGCATAAGTCTTCTTAAATATACCTTTAAAATCTGTTATTTTCATATTATTTCTCCTCTATTGTTTTACCAAAGTATTTGATCTGATTGATAAACATGATTTTTTCTTCATCTGTAAAGTCTTCTAATAGCCCATCTAGATAAGCCATATGCGTTTTATGCACTTGATCAAATATCCTTTGACCCTCATCCGTCATTTCTATCCATGTTATACGTTTATCTTCAGCATCAACAACTTTTCTTACCCAGTTTTGCTTGATTAACTTGTTGATCATATGTGTAATTGAACCACTTGTTATAAAAGCTACTTCACCCAACTTCTGTGTTTTTGCCCTACCGACATCATTCAAATGTGCCAACATTGGATAAGCGCTTATGGGCATATCCAGTGATTCCAAATTCTTGCTTAACCTATCCAAAAATACTCGACTCAGTTTTCCCAGTACAATCATTAACTTTAGATTTAAATCCATCACTGCCTCCATCTATCTTAAATAATATTATCTTGATGTTAAGATAATATTATCATGATTTTATCTTGATGTCAAGATATTATATTAAAATTAAAGCAGCTCAAGGCTACTTTAAATGTTTCAGCTTTATATGAGATATCTCTTTTAAGATATTTTCAGTTGAAGAGTAGTTATAAACCCTAGGATTATTTACTACAAAAATACTTGATCTCGATAAGAATATAAAAGGTAGAGTATCATTGGCAATCATGCCCCACTCTTTCATCAAAGCGTCACGCTCATCAAGATTATCGGTTTGATCAAGTTGATCAAAGATGTTCTCTGCTTCTTCATTATAATATTGAGTAGCGTTTGAAGAAGAATCTATGCCAAACTTCGCTCTAGGATTTTCATACATATCAAAGCTGGTGTAAAAACTACAGATGTCATAATCATTATCAAAGTATACTCTTTTTACAATAGCAGAATGAAAATCAGATTTTAAGTTAACTAGGATACCAACTTCCTTTAATTCCTCAATCGCTCCTTCTATTGCCTGCCTATTACTGATGTCAGATGGATTGTTTAAATACAGCCATTCTACTATAAAGTCTCTACCGTCTTTATCTAAAACACCATCACCATTAGAATCTTGCCAGCCAGCTTCTTTCAAAAGTTCTTTTGCATGTTCCACATCTTTTTCATAGGTGTTGAGATCTTCAGGATAAGCACTGGATTCTGGCCAAACGCTTGTGTGAACTCTCTGTCCAAAACCATCTGTTTGAGTATCAACAAAAGCATCGAGATCAATGGCATAAGCAAGAGCCTTTCTGACTCTTACATCATTAAATATCTCATTCGATTGATTTAAGGCCATATAGTCATAACTTATATTAGGCAGTTTCATATACTCTACCAAATCTTGCCCCATCAACATGTCATCTGTGTCCACATTGATTGGAAGATAAGTAAAATCCACCGCGCCCTGCGTAATGATCAAATCAGAGGTATCATAAGGCATTTTATGAATGACGACACCGTCAATATAGGGTTTATCACCATAATAATCATCAAAACGTTTCAGCCTAATATGCTGGTGTTCTACATAGTCTTCTAACATAAAAGGTCCCGTTCCTACAGGATCGCTTAACATCATTTCAAACTCGATGAAATTGTCATAAGCATAGTGTCTGCTGCTTAAAATAGGTAAAGTAAAGTCTACTATTCTTTCAGAACCCACTGAATCAAATGTCATGACCACAGTTTTCTCATCTATTTTTTTTAGTCCAAGAGCATGTTCATCCCCAGCTTGATAGGCCTTTAGGCCTACCATATCTGAAACGACTGCTATATAAGGTCCCTTATAGTCCTTATTAGCAAGCACCTTATATGTAAAAATAACATCATCTGCTGTGACTTGGTCTCCGTTGTGAAATTTCACATCATGCAGCCTAAAAGTAAATGTCTTTTGATCTTCAGATACCTCAACTGAAGCCAAATCATCAACAACTTTCCCATAATCTAATGTAATCAATCCATTGAATAGAAACCTTCTTGGGTCCATGCTTGAGCTGGAATCATTTAGAAGAGGATTCATTCTTTCATCAACTTGATAAGCACCTAGTGTTAAATAATTGCCTCTTTCTATACCAGGCATCTCCTCTATTAAACTTGCAACCTGCTCACCTGATATGGCTTCTTCACCAGTATCATCTACAAAAACTTGATCTTGAAACTCCTCTTGACATCCCATTAAAAAAATCACTAAAGATAAGCCTATAATTAATACATACTTTTTCATTAACTTCCCCCCATATTCCTATTGTTAGATGAATCTCTAAATATGTCAAATGACCTATTTTCAAGGAATACATTGCAATCACTGAATTTTCTGAATATTATTTCTAATTTGATAGACTTTCATTAAGAAAAGTTAAGATATTAAAGCCCTATAATAAGAAAAAGTAGCATAGCTACTTATCAATAAGAATAATTTTTATTCGACCTTTTGGATGAGACTTCTCTGTAATCAACCACTGGTTGCATATTCTGGTTGGACTCCCACAGTCCTCACACTTGCCGCTGACCTTACAAGGCGTTTTGATATCATCATGTCTTCTAGCATTTCTAGGTGCTACTATGTTTCGTATATAGTCCATAGCAGTTTCGAGGTCGGTACATATTTTTTCTGTCTTAACAAATAAAACAACATGTTTTGGTCCAAAATTGATGCCACCAATACGGTTACCGATCATATCTAGATTAACCAGTTGGCCTTTTTCTGTAATAGCATTAGAACCTGTTATAAACAAATCCACTGTTAAAGCAAGGCGCATCCTTCTTATTTTTTCTCTAAAGATTATACCCTTTTCAAAAGTATCTATATAATCCGTAGCATGTTCATTCAACCATGATCGCAGATCTGTTTCAAAAAAAGTTTCAGAATCTCCATAAGAAACACTTGAAGGTTTTAAGCGATCAAAAATTTCCATAAAGCAAAGTCTTGCTTCTTTGATGTCTTTTACAGGATAAACCTCAAAATTATTTAATTCCAGATTTTGAATAACTTGACTTATCTCCATACATGTCCTCCTAGTCTTATACTATCACAAAAATGAAGGCTCGTCTTAGCAATAATGTTCAATTTTTCTTAAGTCAATTCTGATATTCTGAAGAGGGAAGAAAGGAGTAAGTATGCAATATATTAAACTGCCTAGAGACGGCAGACAAGTTTCACGTTTTGGTGTTGGTGTTCTAAGAATGCCTAAAGTAGATGGAAAGATTGATCCCACGCAGGCAAAACCCATTATCAGATATGCCATAGATCATGGCGTTAACTTTTTTGACACAGCCTACATGTACGAAGGTAGCGAAGTTGCTCTTGGACATGCTTTAGAGGATGGTTACAGAGACAAAGTCATATTGTCAACTAAACTTCCAATCTATGCAGTAAAAAGCAAGGATGACCTTAAGCGTTACTTTGATGAAGAACTGAAAAGGCTGAGAACAGACTATTTAGATTATTATTTGCTACATGGTCTCAATGTAGATTCTTGGGCAACAACACTGAAATACGATGTTCTTGATTTTCTTACAGACTTAAAAGAAAAAGGTCTTGTAAAGCATGTTGGTTTTTCTGTACATGAATCTTTCGACTTTTTTAAAGAAGTTGTTGATGCCTATGACTGGGACCTGGTAATGGTTCAGTATAATTATTATGATAAGTTTAACCAAGTGGGTCAAAAAGGCGTTCAATATGCCCACTCAAAAGGCATTGCTGTAGCGACCATGGAGTCTTTACACGGTGGCATGCTGGCAAATGATGTCCCAAAAGACGTTGAGGATGCCTTTGCTGACTGGAAGACAGACGTCTCCAATGCAGAAAAATCATTCATGTGGCTTTATAATCAGGAGGAAGTATCCATTATACTTTCTGGTGTATCTAACCTAGACCAGCTTAAAGACAATCTTAGGATCTTTGATAACGCTCAGTCAAATTGCCTGTCTGATGAAGAAAATGCATTGTTTGACGACGCTAGAAAGGCTTGGTACAAGAATGTCCACGTCGAATGTACTGGCTGTGGTTACTGTATGCCATGCCCTGTAGGTGTTGATATACCAACTATTTTTCAGCATTACAACCTTCTGATAAACACAAAAGAACAAAAATGGGTCTATGATACCATGGTGGTTGCCTCTGGTAAAGATCCTTCTAAGTGTATAGCATGTGGCAAATGTGAAAAACACTGTCCTCAATCAATTAAAATTATAGATGAGCTAAAAAATGCTGATAAAGTTTTAAGGGGCTAATCTTAAGAATATGCTATTTCTCCTCAATAATGTTCTATTAGTTAAATATCATTAAGCGTATAATCTACTATGTTTATTAAGACTTTTAAAACTGATAACATAAGGAGATGACAATGGAAAAAAGAAGATTTGGTAAAACAGAAAAAATGCTTTCACCACTTGGCTTTGGCTGTATGAGACTACCTGTAGTAGATGGTGTCTATGCCAATATAGATGAAAGAGAGGCCATCAAACAGATCAGGTATGCCATTGATAAAGGCGTCAACTACATTGATACTGCCTATCCCTACCACGAAGGTAAGAGCGAAGCTTTGGTAGGTAAAGCCTTAAAAGATGGTTACAGAGAGAAAGTGTATTTAGCTACTAAGTTACCATCATGGTTGATTCAGACCAGAGATGATATGGACAAGTATTTAAACGAACAGTTAGAAAGACTCCAAACAGATACCATAGATTTTTACTTGATACATGCCCTCAATAAGAAGTATTGGGCAAACTATATGGCATTGGGTCTCTTTGACTTTATTGATAAGGCTAAAGCAGACGGTAGAATCAAACATATTGGCTTCTCATTCCACGATGAACTCGATCTTTTTAAAGAGATTGTTGACGCTTACGATTGGGAATTCTGTCTTATTCAATACAACTTTATGGATGAAGATTATCAAGCCGGCAAAGAAGGCCTTCAGTATGCACATGCAAAAGACTTAGGACTTGCTATTATGGAACCATTAAGAGGTGGTAACCTTGTTAATAATATCCCTGATGATGTTATGAAGATTTGGAACAGCTCGAAAATCAAACGTTCTCCAGCTCAGTGGGCCCTATCTTTTCTGTGGAATCAACCTGAAGTAGGTCTTGTCCTTAGCGGTATGAACGATTATGATCATATTGATGAGAACCTTCAAGAAGCATCAAGAGTTAAGCCCAATACTTTATCTGATGAAGAAAATAAGATCCTTGATCAAGTAAAGAATATTTATAAGACCAGAACGCGTGTTAATTGTACAGGTTGCAAGTACTGTATGCCATGTCCTCTTGGTGTAGATATACCAAATGCATTCCTGTTTTACAACAATGCATCCATGTATCAAGATACAGCTGCCGCTAAGAGTCAATACAATATCTTTGTCAGCGAGGAAAATAGAGCGTCTGTTTGTGTAGATTGTGGCAAATGCGAAAAAGTCTGTCCGCAAAATCTTGAAATCAGAAACTTACTGAAGGACGTTTCAAGTGAATTAGAGGTATAAATGAAAAAAACACTTTTATTACTTCTAGCCCTTGTCTTATTAACCGCTTGTTCTAAAAGTATAGATGATGAAAAGACTGCAGATCGTATAGAGCACGATGAACTCGCCATCCATAAGGCCTCTTATACAGGTGATATAGACCTTGTAAAAGAGCTTCTAGAAAGTCCACAGGATGTAGATGTAAGGGATTCATTTGGCGGTACTGCCTTACATGCGGCCATGTTTCAAGACAATATGGAAATTGTATCACTTTTAATAGAAAATGGTTATGATGTCAATGCACAAGGATCATCAAATGGTTTTACACCACTTCACGATGCGGTTTGGGCTGGAAATATTGAAGCTGCCAAGCTACTTCTTGAGTCTGGTGCTGATTTAAGTATTAAAAACAAGGATGGACAAACACCTCTCGACAAGGCCAAAGATGCTAATGACTCAATTTATGACCTGTTTACAAAAGATGATAATTAGAAGCTCACAGATGTGAGTATATTTGATATAGGCAAATGCTTCGACCCTCAGCTCTTTTAATGAATCATTTTGCCTAAAGGCACAATCAAGCGATTGTGCCTTTTATTTAGAACTCAGCTCATCGAGTGCTTCGTTGCTTATAAAAACAGATTTTTACCAACTAAAAAAAGTCAGCTTTCGCTGACTTAAATAATTAATCCCATTCTAAAATTACTTTACCTGATTGACCAGATCTCATGATATCAAAACCTTTTTCAAATTCTGTGTAGTGGAACTTATGAGTAATAACACCTGAAATATCTAAACCTGATTGTAACATCGCTTGAATCTTGTACCAAGTTTCATACATTTCACGACCATAAATACCCTTGATCCATAATCCGTTAAATACAACCTTGTTCCAGTCTACTCTAGTATCTGGACCTTGAATACCTAACATAGCAATCTTTCCACCATGGAACATGCAATCTACCATATCATTAAATGCTGAAGCATTACCTGACATTTCTAAACCAACATCAAAACCTTCTGTCATGTGTAAGTCTTTCATAACATCTTGTAATTTTTCTTTCATTGGATTTACAGTTCTAGTTGCACCTAATTTTTCTGCTAATGATAATCTGTAATCGTTAACATCAGTTACAACGATGTGTCTAGCACCTGCATGCTTAGCAATTGCAGCCGCCATAATACCAATTGGACCAGCACCTGTAATTAATACGTCTTCACCTAATAAATCAAAAGATAAAGCAGTATGAGCAGCATTTCCAAGTGGATCAAATATAGAAAGCACTTCTTCCGGAATGCTAGGATCACATAACCAAACATTAGACTCAGGAATTGCAGCATATTCTGCGAAAATACCAGTTCTGTTTACACCAACACCCATTGTGTTCTTACATAAGTGTCTTCTACCTGCTAAACAGTTTCTACAGTGACCGCATACGATATGACCTTCACCTGAAACTAAATCGCCAACTTTAAAATCTGTAACGCCAGAACCTACTTCAACAATTTCACCAACAAATTCATGGCCAATTGTCATCGGTACTGGAATAGTTGCTTGAGACCATTCGTCCCAGTTATAAATATGTACATCTGTACCACAGATTGCAGTTTTTCTCATTTTGATTAAGACATCAAAATCGCCAACTTCCGGTACATCTACTTCATCTAACCATAAACCTTCTTTAGCATATTTTTTTACTAATGCTTTCATTTTAGTTGCCATTTAAGCGCCTCCTTTATCTTTACCTAAATATTAATCGATTTAAGGCAATTTGACAATACAATTGACGTAATTTGTTCAATATTTTCTTCT
Source organism: Acidaminobacter sp. JC074 (assembly GCF_022496765.1). Lineage (GTDB taxonomy): Bacteria > Bacillota > Clostridia > Peptostreptococcales > Acidaminobacteraceae > JABXKX01. The sequence continues at coordinate 153,837 of NZ_VANV01000014.1, forward strand.
ATTGTTTAATATATAGAACGTTTTCTGTATAAATACCTTTTATAAACAAGAAAATACAGACCAAAAAAGTCTGTATCCTTCTCATTATGAGTGTCTTATCCAAAGACCAACCCCAAGTATAACTGGTATATAGAGCGCTACTAGGTAGAATACAACTTGTAGAGAAGAAACTTGTATCATATATGAAACACCTAATATAAGAATGGATAGGACCATAAAAAGCTTTGTATGTTTGGTATCTAAATGGATGTTGGGATTATTGATTTTCTTATTAAAAGAAAAGTGAATGATAATGGCTATAAAAAATATCACGGTCGGAACAATCCATGTGTTTATAGACAAGGATGTATAGCTTAAATAAACCAAAGCTCCTATAAAGGCAACAGCTATGGTTTCTAAGTAGAAAGAAAATAACCACATAAAATAGCCGCTGATGGATTCTTTATGCTGAATATAACCAACAAACTCAAAGTGATTAAACCAGAGGCCAAAGGCTATGAGAAAGTTGAATATAAGCATGATAACACTGTTAAAATTTATACCTACATGTGATGCACCGTTTAACGCACCAATAACAATTTCCCCCAGTACAATAATAAAGTAAAGATTCGACCTTTCTATAAAAGCATTTGACAGTTTTGTTCTCTTTACATAATCAACTTTAGTCTTGCTGTCAGCCAGCAAATAATTAGAAATCATCGGTGCGACTAAAAAGATGACTGAGAGACCAAGGTAAATACTTCTATAATCATGAGGAAAGAAGATGGACGCTATTAAAAGCATGCCTAAGAGGAAATATACACGCGAATAAGGTTTAGAATAAACCAAATGACTGGGATCCGCTATCCCTGTCTCTCGCCATAGAAAGCCTATGAAAATGGTTATACCTGCATATACAGAAACGTAATAAACATAAAAGTGACCCAAAACATCATGAGTAAATACAGTCATCAGGCCAATGAGTATCATTTGAATAAAAGTATTGAACCTAGTTCTAAAGTCATTGTTGCCATGCAAATCATGATACAAGGCTGAGTTTAACCATATCATCCAGCCTATAGAAAATAAAATAATAAATGTCGTAATGCCTTTAAATGTCATCTGTCCAACTAGATGATGTGATATAGATCCTATATAGGCTACAAAAACAAGATCACAAAAAAGTTCAATAACACTGACAACTCTATGTTCGTTCACATTGGTCGCCTTAGAGGGCTTTTGCCACCATGCCGTATTTACCGATGATTTTTCCATTTTCGTCCTCCATTCTTTAGATACATTCAATTTATCAGTTTTGCTTAAGAGATTCATGTAAATAATTAAGATAAAAATGAAGATTATTGCAAAAAAAAATATAAATGCTAAGCATCTACACTTTTGAATATTTAAATTAAGCTGCCTTGACTTCCATTTTTTCTACAAGTCTATGTTCTTTCCACTTGCCGTTTTTCCATCTAATAGCTGACAGTACAGCCCTTAAGATTTCGTCTGCAGTCATAGCTATCCAGATGCCGACTAAACCCATATCAAATACAACTGCTAATACATAACCACCTATGACTGCAATGGCCCAAGTAGAAATTACTGTGATCTTAAAAAGGTATTTATTATCATTGGCTACTTGTAATGACTGCAAGAGACAAATATTTCCCGCTCTTCCCTGTTCTAATAAAATATCAATCAATAGAATTGTCTTCCCTAAACGGATAATTTCTGGATCTGCTGTAAAAATTCTAAACAAATTATCAGACATTGAATAGGTTATTAATGACATAATCAAACATGTTAACATGGACCATCTCAGTGCCACCCAAGTTCTTTGCTCGGCTTCATCATAATCACCTGCACCCACCTTATTACCTACAATAATCTGTGATGCATTTGAAATTGCAAGCGTTGATAGATAAGTAAAAGTTACTAAGATCGATGTATAAATTTTTGCATTGATGGTAGTCGTCCCAAATAAGTTGATCACAGATAATATAACAATTTGAGACAGGTTATATGAAAAAGAAAATCCTGCAGATGCAAGCCCTACCTTAATGGTATTTCTAATCAAGACCTTAGGCAGTGGATTTAAAACACTTAGACTGATCTTATCACCGATGTGCTTTCTGTACATCATGATCATCAAAACAACACCAATCCACCTACTGACACTTGTTGAAATGGCAATCCCTGTTACACCTAAAGCAGGAATAAATCCAATACCATTTATAAGAATAAGATTACCAAATATATTGGTGATATTGGTAATCACACTTACTTTCATAGATTGTTTGGTTAAGTGGTTACTCTTTAAAAACGACGAAAAAGTAATCATCATGGCCTGTAAAAACATAAAGCTACCTGTTAAAACCATATACTTGCTTGCATCTGGAATAACTTCAGCAGGTACAGATAAGGCATTTAGAATCTTTATATTAAAGAACCACAGTATCAAGCTGATGATACCACTGATGACCAGGTTCACAATCACAGCCAAGGAATAGATTTTATTCAGTTCACCTTCTCTACCTGCACCCTTGTACTGAGTGATCAAGATAACTGAAGCTGTCGACAGAATAGAAAAAAACAGTGTTAATAAACCAATAATTTGATTGGCATTACCCACAGCTGCCACAGCATTTTGTGAATATCTTGATATCATAATCTGATCGACGTTCCCTAGTAACATCAGTAAAAGTAGTTCTATGAAAATTGGCCATGCCAAATTTAATAACTTCTTGTCTAAAACCATAAGATGTCTCCTTTTCAGTTCAACTTTGAACCTTTATATCATTGACAAAGACCTTTCGGTCTTTAATAATTATATATCCTTAAAGGAGTATAGTCCTCTATTCTTACTTTGTCAATAGACTTTTATCACTTTGTGTGGGTCCCAAAGGCATAATGATTATGCATGGTAAAAGCTTCAGAATTTTTTAACACATTTGACATCTTAACCATCTTAATACCAAGCTCAAATGCAGATGCTTTTGCTCTTGGTTTATCATCAACTTCACCATAAGATGATACAAAACCAGCGGAGGTAATCCCCTGAACTGAATAGAACATATTAAGGGTTTTGATGGCTTCTGAATGACCTAAAGAGCCTGCTACAGTAATGATACCACCAACCTTATTGCCATTTATCGGCTGTATGGAAATGGACCTGTCTATAAGCATTTTACACTGGGCAGTGACATCATAGAAATAGACTGGCGATCCTATGATGATACCATCAGCTTCGTTCATCTTATCTAAAATTAGTTTAAGATCATCTTCTTTATAACAGCTAGAATATTTGCTGCAGTAAGAACAAGCGGTACAAGGGCTGATTTTTTTGTCATCAATCTTTATTAGCTCTACTTCTGCCCCCTCAAAGGCAGCACCTCTTAAGGCTTCTGTAAGTAGTTTGGCAGTTTCACTATTCTTTCTAGGGCTCATGCAAATCCCTATGATCTTCTTTGTCATAACGACTCCTCTCTATATCTTAAATATCATCTCATAGCAGGCTTTACATTTATAGAAGATAATTAATACTTTTTTGAACATTATTGAACCTACAAACCAGTTAAATCATAAGATAAATTGATAAGTTTAACTCTTGATTTCTTATCATAAGCCCATTCATGCGATTCAGCTTGAACAGTTTTAAAGAAATACTTTCCAGTAACGGATTTTAAATCCTCATCATCCACTAGCTTTACAACTGACTTGATCCCCATTTCTAATGTATCTATTGAATGGCTAACTATTTTCGTAGGCATCATAGAAGCAGGATGCAGAGCGTTTATAGATATCCCCTTTACAAAGAGTTCATCCGCCAGCTCAAAGGTCATTGCTATTTGAGAAAGCTTTGATTGACAGTATGCCTGATAGCCAGACCACGCCTTATCGAGCATGACATCTGAAAAATCAAGTGGTTCTTGCCCAGCAGATGCAATATTTACAATTCTTCCATCATAAGAGTTCGATAAGAGTCCTGTTAACATCCTAGTCATCATATAAGTAGCTAGATAATTAACTTGAAATAGCATTTCATGGCCTTGATGACTTAAACGTTTGGAATCTTCGATACCAAGACCTGCATTGTTTACTAGAACATCCAGTGACGCCTCATTTTCAATAATCTCACGAGCAAGTTCCTTCACTGCATTTAAATCTGAAAAATCAGCATTGTAGTAGCACATATTCTTATTGCCAGTAAGGATCTTTATGTCATTTACAAGGGCCATGCCTTTTTCTGGATCCCTACCATGTAAAAGTACACGATAATTCTTTCTAGCAAGTTCTATAGCCACACCTTTTCCTAAACCATCTGTAGAACCTGTAATTAATGCTGTCTTCATTTAACGCTCTCCTTTTAAATATTCGTCGATTCTTTCTTATTTATAACAAAGTTCTCATTAATTCAAATTTGAACTATATTTTCTTTTTAAAAAGGCCGCAACCTTTTGATATACATCATAGTTCAACTCTGAACCTTTGTCAACATTTAATTTGATTTCACAACAATATACAAGAAACTCTTAATTATTTTCAATTAAAGCCAAAGCAAAACATCTATACTAAAGACAAATGATCATTGAAAAACAAAATGTCTAACAAAGGAGAAAACATGAAAAAAATAATATCAATTACATTAGTAGGCATCATCCTACTAAGTACTTTCTTATCTGTTTTTGCAGATACTTACACTGTAAAAGAAGGCGATGTTCTTTGGAGAATTGCACAAGACCATAATACAACAGTTGAGGAAATTGCTAAATTAAATGATTTAGAAAACGTCAATCTAATCCAAGTAGATCAAGTACTGAAGTTAAACGAAGATCAAATGCAATCGACTTCTACTGGTCAAGTTAGATCAGAAGTTGTTAGATTTGATTCTCATGGTGACGAGATTGTTGGTGACTTATACTATCCAGCAGACTACAATGAAAATCAAACATATACTGCTATAGTAGTAACAGGTTCATGGACAACTGTTAAAGAGCAAATGGCGGGTTTATACGCTGAAAGATTTGCGCGTGAAGGTTTTATAGCACTTGCTTATGATCCAAGAAACTTTGGCGAAAGCCAAGGTGACATTAGAAACTTTGAAAGTCCTGCTTTAAAAATTGAAGACGTCAAAAGCGCTGTTACTTTCTTGACTTCATTAGACTCAGTTGAATCTATCGGTGCATTCGGCGTATGTGCCGGTGCTGGTTATACACTGGTTGCAGCATCAGAGGATGATAGAATTCAAGCAGTAGCAACTGCAGCATCATGGATCCATGATGAAGAAGCTGTAAAATTATTCTACGGTGGTGAAGAAGGTGTTAATGCTAAAATTGCACAAGCTCAAGCTGCTAAAGAATTATTTGAAACAACTGGTGAAGTACAATACATCAAGAAGATTTCTACAACTGATGAAACAGCAGCTATGTTCGGTCCATATGATTACTACCTAAATCCTGAACGTGGTGGTATTGAAGAGTGGCAGCCTGATTATTTCGCATTAATGACTTGGGAAGAATGGTTAACATTCAATCCTAGATTATCTGCAAAGAATCTTGATACACCAACACTTATGATTCACTCTGATGGTGCTGTTTTACCTGAATACACTAAGATCTACTTTAATGAAATCAACACAATCGAAAAGAAGTTAATCTGGGTGGGCACAGACCTTTTACCTTCACCTTACCACCAATTTTCTTTCTACGACCAAGAAAAAGAAGTCTCTTTAAGTGTTGCTGAATCAACTCAATGGTTCAACGAAATATTAAAATAAGTCTCATAGTAGCCCTTAACTATGTAGTTTTAAGAGGAAGAGTCTATCTTCCTCTTATTTGTAAAGGAGAATCTAATGAAAAAAAACATCCTTGTTATTATCATGACTTTGGTATGCTTATTGTTACTTGCATGTAATAGCCAAACAGAAAACACATCTAATCCATTATCAGATACACAAGCTAGAGAAACTGATGTGAACTCAACTGAGGAAATTGACACAGTATCTTCGGCAAGTCCCGAAGAAGACGATGCAAACCAAAACAACTCAGAAGAAGCCACTTCTGATGATCAACTTATAGAATCTGCTGAAGAGATCTCAGATTATAAAACCATTAGGACCTATTTTCAAGCAATTGCTGCAAGAGACATATACGCCTATACAGGTACGTTTGCACCTAGATTTTTATTGTCTCTAACAGATCAAGAGATTGATAGTATCAATGGTCTATCTGCCTATGCAAATGGCACTCTTTTTAATGGAACTTATGACATCTATAGAGCTAAAGCTACTGATGAAGACGTGCAGGTTTTAGCCAGGTTTAACCAAGAAGAAATGACTGTTTTATCCTTCAAAGTAGAAAATAAGCAGATCAGTCAACTAAACATAGAGCCTGCAACAAGTAGTGATTTAAATGACTTTAGTGATTTTACTCTAGAATCAACAGACCTTCTACCGGATGCCTATATCAACTATCTAAGATCTGTAGAAGAAGACAATCTCCATATGTTTTCTAAATCCTTTACTGAAAATGCTGAGGTTATTGATGTATCTAGATCTTTTGTAGGCAATGAAGCCATTACAAAGTGGGCCGATAGAGAAGTCATGTTTCTACTTTACCGAGTTGGCAGATTAACTTATTCTCCTGATGGTGTAGAGGTCATCAACCATATAAGATTAAGTGAGAATTCAAGTGGTTTCTATGGTTCTTATAAGATGACTATGGTAGACAATTTAATAAATTTCGCAGACCTTCAATATTCATCATTAGAAGATTTTAATTACTAAAAAAGTAGATGACAAAGTTATCTACTCTTCTTTTCTCTATAATTTTTAGGAGAATCCCCGGTCGCCTTTTTAAAGGTTCTACTGAAATGACTGTTGTCACTAAAGCCTAAATCATAGGCAATACTGGTTATTGACTTATCTAAATTAGAAAGCGCTTTTTTAGCCAAGTCAATCCGTACCTTTAGTAAATGCTGGTAGGGTGTTATGCCTGTCAATTTCTTAAACTCGTTTAGAAAATGAAACTTGCTGATGTTAAGCTCATCTGCTAGATCATCAATGGTAATACCTTCTGATAAATGATTGTGAATATAGTTATTCACTTTATTAAAATCATTTTCATCTAATATGGAAGCCTCTTGTTTTTTATTTAGAAGATCATAATAATTTGAAAAGTGACGAATAAAATAATTTGAAAAAACATTGATGATTTTATCAACCAACCAAGTCCCGTTATGACCGCCTGTTTCTACCTCATTTAAGAGAATCGTCATCAAGTTTTGAAGTGTTGTATCTTGAATGTTGTAGTTATTCAAGAAAACCAAACCCTTTGGTAAAATACCGTCAAAACTTTTTACCATCTTTTCTTCACTTATATTGATGATCAAAAAATTGCACGGCACGTCTATGTTGTGTGTAAAAGGTGTGTTAGGAGGATTGATCCATATATCTCCTGGTTCTGTTATGGAAGGTACTGTACCGTCTTTTGTTTCAAGTAACCAATGGTAGGTCACTTTAAGTTCCATTGCAAAATAAAAATTAGGTGTCACAACATCTTTTGGATAAAAATATGGCGAAGTCCCTTTTTCAACTAAAACGCCATCCCAGTTCAAATGATGGCTAGATAAGCTGATATCCAAAGGATCACCACAGTTTGATTTTTCTCCTGATTTCATTAAAAAAGGTATATTAGTTTTCATGAGAACCCCTCCTATATTTACATTATAAACACTTAGAAAAAAATCATCAACGTATAAGCAAAAACTCAAAGGCTATTATTCTTTGAGTTTTTATAGTATTTATTATGTGTCATCTAATAGACTTTATGATACACATGTATCTCAGTTTCCTTCTCTAATAAAGGCTCTACCTTCTTAAAAACATCTCTTACATGATCTGACCTTAAGTGATTTTCTAAAGCTTCTTTTGAAAACCATTCTTCTATCATAGTTAATATTTGAGAATCATTGGTGTCTTGACACAGGTCATAAGAAAGACAGCCTTCTTCTTGTCTGGAAGTCTCAACCAGAGACATGCTCAATTTTACAGCCTCTTTTAACTTATCGTTTTTAATATGATTTCTAGCGACTACTCTTATCATAACAATTCCTTTCGTATCTATTTTTTATTTTCAAACATCCCTCTATAGGACAAGCTGATATACATTGAAAACAGTTGATGCACTGTGGTGATTTTAAAGTATCTACTAAACTGACTTGAATTTGCATCGGACATATTTTGTCACACTTCTTACATGAAACGCAAGCGGATGCTCTTTTAATGGTAAAAACTCTAAACAAACTCATTAAACCATACTTGGCCCCTTCTGGGCATAAGTACCTGCAAAAAAAACGGTCATAAAACATACTTAGAAGTGTAAAGACTACTAAATAGACCATAACACCAACTATAGGAATTCTTCTTAGAAGCAATAAGTAAAAAGCGCTTCTTGGTTCAAAACTTAAAAATCTTAAAGACACACCACACACTATCATGATATAAAAAATATATCTAAAATAGATCATCACTTGATGAATCTTGTTGGGAAGTCTTCTGCTTTTAAAGCCGAGTTGTCTACTTACAAACGAAGCTGTATCTTGTATAAAGCCAAAAGGACATACCCAGCCGCAGTAGAATACACCCGCTAGAAAAGTGAGTCCTATCAGGGCTGTCAGTAAAATAGGTGCGTGTATATTAAAACCAATTATAACCATAACAAGCATGGCAAGCTGAACAATTTTTCTTATTCTTTGTAATTTCATATTCTCCACCTTAATCTAGTGCATCTATTACGGCATTTATAATACCATTTGAAGAATAGGTCGCACCAGATACAACATCTACATCTGTACCTTGACTACCAATCATATCATCTATAACCGTTTGGGCCCTGTCAAACCAAGGTGGGTCATCTGAATGCTCAAGCACTTCTATACTTGTCATTGCATTGTTTTCAACAATAACTTGAACCGTCACCATACCATTAAAGCCCTGCGCACTACCAATATATATGCCATCTTGGTAAATAGATGAATCAAGATCATCCACCTGATGTTCTAACCTTACTTCAAGTGGTTCTTGGTGATAAGTATTTGCATATGCAATCAGATTTAAAGAAAGCACGCCTATTGTCATAAGTCCTATAGCCTTAATAAAACCATCAAAGGATAAGTCTGCATCTCTTAAAAAACGACTTGTCATCAAAGACTTATTAAACACCTTTCTCAATAGAAGACTCATGCATGTAAGGACTACAAGTATGACTAACATGATACTACCTAATGAAATTGGTTAATATTTCTGTCGAAGTTTTAGGTTCTTCAACATGCTGACTACCGATATCTACAACTTTCAAGAAATAAGTTAGATTCTTACCTAAATTTCTCATTGTTTGAAGGCCTTCTTCATCCTTAAGGACCTCTCCTTCACTGTAACCATAACCCATGTTCCAATAAGATGAACTGATGATTGGCATTTGAAGGATTGTAAAAAAAGAGTTGAGTGTATGGAAAGCTGATAGAGCACCTGCTCTTCTTACAGCCGTTATACTGGCACCTAACTTTCTTTTAAACATATCATCATTGGCACAAGCTACCATAGATACACGGTCTATAAAAGTTTTCATTTGTCCTGAAACGTCCGCACAGTAGACTGGCGAACCAAGTATAATGGCATCAGCGTCTAACATATCATCAATAATGTCATTTAAGTCATCGTTCTTTATTACACATTTCTTGTCTTTATTTTGCCAGCAGCCACCACATGCAAGGCATCCTTTAAAGTGCTTGCTACCGACATTAACCTCTTTTGTTTCTATACCGGATTCATTTAACTCATTAAAAATATCACCGATTAATAATGATGTGTTACCTTTTTTTCTTGGACTACCGTTAATTGCTATTACTTTCATATATGTCTCCTCTCCTTGATAATGAAATTTTACAGGAAAAGCATTCTTTTTTATTGAACATTCTTAGAGAAAAAGTTGAATAAAAAATACCGATTGTTCTACAATCAGCATTTATCTGTTCTTCTTTCTATATTCACTCGGCGTCATTTTATAGACTTCCTTAAAGACTTTGTAAAAATAATTGACATTCTTATAGCCTACCTCATCCGATATCATTTCAATGCTTGAATCTGTTGCCAATAGCATATAGGATGCTTTCTTTAGTCTTATATCAATTAAAAGTTTTTTAAAACTCGAATGCATTTCTCCTGCAATAAATCTGGACAAATAATTGGGATGTACATGAAGCTGTTCTGATAAACTTTCTAAGGTAATCTCCTTATATTGATCGTCCATAATCTGCTTGATTTCACGTATTCTCTTATGTTTTAATGACGATGCATCATGAGAGTTTTCTTCTATGACAAGTTGTTGATACTTGTTGAATATAAGAGCTAGATACATTTGTATGTTTTTTTCATAACCTTCTTGTCTATAAACATATTCTTTTTCAATCGCTTCAAAATATTGTTCAAAAAATGGATGACTACAGTCTAGGGTCAAGTAATCACTTGATGGATCATCGGATTGTAAATACGCCTTGATTGGACTCTTATCTACTATCAAATTAAAGAAAGTATCTGTAAAAGCCGTTTCATTTAAGGCGATATGATACATCCTGTCATTGGATGTACAGGACTCAATATTATGCATAACATGTTTATTAAAAAGTGTCATGGTCCCCTTTTTAAGTTCTACTTTCTGACCATTGATACGTTGCTTGACAAGTCCAGAATAGACATACTGGATTTCGTAGAAATCATGTCTATGAGAAACAACTCCAAGATTATAAACATTTCTCATAACTGAAAACATTTTTGAATCCAAATCAAACAATGTCTTAGAAAAAACGTAATGAACATCGTCTGTCACAATAAAATCATCTATGTCTTTATTGGATAACTCCATTGCCTTATACTGTTTTGTACTTACAATTGATGAAATCAATTCTTTCCTTTTATCAGTCATCCTATTCTCCTTATAACAGATGTAGCGCCACCAAGTGACGCTACACATCTTATACCCATTATACTACTTGATAGTCACATAAGGTAACTTATTTGCAGAAAAAACAAGCTTGATCATATCTTCTGAGTTATTGTAAAGCTGGTGTTGTCCGATACCACTTGGAAAAACAATTGTATCACCGACTGTAACGATTTTTTCCTTTATGACGCCAGCTTCGTCTTTCCACTGTACCACTCCATTGCCCTCTAAAATGTAGTATATTTCTTCAAACTCATCTGGATATCTAACTTCAAAATCTTTACCTTCATCATAAACATGATCATGCCATCTATGTCCAGCATAGCCTGGTGCAATTTCTGATACACCAAACATCATAGAGCCTAAATCACCACCTGCAGGAATCATCTTCATCCAACCCGCTGCTTCAGTTTCTACATCCATTAAGTTGGTCTTCTCAACGTGTTCTTCATTAAATATTATCGCATCTCTCATAGTCCACCTCTTATATAGCCAGTCCAGCTTCAGAGCCTTCTGCAATAGCCTCTAGAATTTTTCTAGCTTTTACAGCATCACCAACAAGTGTATAATCTAAGCCAATATCTTGTAAGTCACTTGCAAGTTTATTATTTGGACGCGTTCCCATTGCAAGTACCACACTATCGTAACCTCTAAGCTCCATGGTTTGACCATTCTTTTCAACTAAAATGCCATCTGATAAAAACTCTTTTACACGTGTTGAAGTCATGAGTGCCACTTCTTTATCTTTCAGACTCATGACCAAGTTGTGACGCTGTGGTGTATAATCATCCATTAAGATATGATCGCGCATCTCTACAATGGTTACTTCATTGCCACCTATGGACATATCGCCATATGGATGAGCAATAAAATCTGCAGTTTCACAACCTACTAATCCACCACCTATTACAAGTGATTTTTGGCCCGGTGCAATCTTTCCCTTTAAAATATCCCATGCATCTAATACATTTTCATTATCAATACCTGGAATAGAATTTATTATCAAAGGTTCACCTCCTGTAGCCAGTATAACCTTATCTGCTCCAAATGCTTGAATCTCTTTAGCTGACATCTCTTTATTCAGTTCAACCTTTACACCGGCACTTATAACAGCCTTTTCTAAAAATCTAACAATGCCAGTAAGCTCTTGTTTCATTGGTGGGACGCTGGCAATAAGTACCTGTCCACCCAGTTTCGAATCTTTTTCTACAAGTGTGACATCATGTCCTTTCACAGCTGCTACCCTTGCAGCTTCAAGACCTGCCGGACCACCACCAACTACCAAGACTTTCTTTTGATCTGAGGCCGGTGTATTATCCATATAAGATTCTCTACCTATATCAGCATTTTGCATACATTTAATAGGCTGATCAAAGGCAACACAGACGATACACTGGCTACATCCTGCACAAGTTCTGATTTGATCTATCCTACCTTCTTTGGCCTTCTTAACAAAATCTTGATCAGCTAAGAGTCCACGACCAATGGCAACCATATCTGCTTTCTTCATTCTCAGTACACCTTCAGCAACAAGAGGTGTTGTCACTCTCCCCACTGTTATAATCGGTACAGCTACAGCTTTTTTCATTTCTGCTGCTAAGTCTGCATTACATGCAAGTGGTGCACCCATAGGTGGAATACCATCCCAAAAGGCATTGCTTGTACCAAAGGAAACATTAAAGGCTGATGCACCTGCAGCTTCTAAAACAGGTAAAATATACTGTGTTTCAGCAGCACTTCTTCCACCTTCAGTATTTTCATCACCAGAAATTCTGATAATGATTGGAAAATCCTGACCACATTTGCTTTTGATGTTCTCTAATACTTCTACAAGAATACGCAATCTGTTCTCAAGCGAACCACCATATCTATCTGTGCGTTTATTATGGAGTGCCGATATAAAACTACCCAGTAGATGATGGTTGTGTGCGGCATGTATTTGTACCAAATCACCACCAGCAAGCTGGACACGTCTAGCAGCATCACCAAAGTCTTCAACAATCTTCTCTATTTGCTCAATACTTAATTCTTCAGGAATTTCTTTATAGATTCTAGATGCGATTGGAGATGCTGCAACAGGTCGTTTACCAGAAATAGCTTCTCTTGCATTAAAACTTGGGTGAATCAATTGTGGTCCTACTTTAGCACCAAACTTATGGACTTCATCTACAAGCTCTTTATATCCTTCTATAAACTTATCATCATACATACCAACAGTGTTAAAAACGTAGTTGGCATTTGGTGATACAGTCGTATCTTCAGTAATAATTAATCCCACTTGACCTTGAGCCTTTTTTCTATAGTGCTCAATATAAGTTTCAGTAATCATACCATCATGACTTGCATAGTTAGACCCCATTGGTGCCATCATAACCCTGTTTTTAATTTCTACATTACCAATAGAAATAGGTTCAAATAAATGTTTGTATTTCATCATAACTTCCTTTCTCTTGTTAATTTCTTTGTTAATATATTATCAAGAGTAAATAGATAGAATAATGAAATAATTTAATCAAAACATCACTTTTATTAACCTATGTAGTTGGCTTTGTAATAATCTCTCCGCGGAAAATTGCTGTATTCCCTGGCTTTATGGCCTATTGCAATAGCATGATAAACCTGATATGACTCAGGAATATTAAGTTTTTCCTTAAAGTTATCAGCTTGGTCACTTTGAAATAACCACTTGACGATGCCATTCCAACATGAACCAATACCTAAAGCTTCTGCTGCCAGTAGCATATTTTGACTTGCCAAGGCGCAGTCAATCACAGGGCTTAAACCATCTTTTTGACCTGAAACAACTATAATGGTGGGCGCTCCATAGAAAATATCAAAATCCTTATTGTCAGCCAAAGGCATCAAATTAGAGTCCCCAGACAATCTACTCGCCTCCTTGGCAGCAAAGTTAATATCTGAAATAAGCTTTTCATCCTGAACTACTGTAAAATGCCAAGTTTGGGTGTTATATGAACTTGGTGCATAAAAACCACACTCTACAATGGTTTCTATGATTTCTCTATCAACTTGTTTAGACAAAAACTGTCTTGTGCTTCTTCTACTTTTAATTGCCTTAATAACTTCCTTATTCATCATTACCTCAAACTTGTTTCTTGCATCATTTTTTTGCCTTCATGCCAACACATACCAACTTCATCACCAAGGCTTAAGTAGCGTCTTTTGGACATTTCAAACAAAAGAGGATTGACCTTAAGAAAATCAATATTCCCATCTGTATCTAAACAGTCTTCCTCAACATATGTGTTAAGACTTCTTACGATAAAATGTTCATGCAAGTCTGTTTCATATACATCTATTACTTCACATTCCATAACAAGCGGTGCATTTTTTATTAAAGGGGCCCCCTCAAGTTGGCCTTTATAATAATCAAATACTTCTGACTTGTCTGTGCTGTTACCTGAAACCAAACCCACATAATCAGCTTCAATCATCATGGACGCATCAAGTAAATTAATGGATAAGGTTTTATTTTTTCTGATACCAATATTAGAATGGTGTCTTTTGCCCATACTCAACATCATGTCACCGGCCACAATACCGACATGAGCTATATTAATCCAGTTGACACGTCCATCCACTTGAGTACCTACAATTGTAACAGGCATGGGATACAAACCGTTTACACTGCCAATATTTTTTTGCATATGATCCTCCTTTATGCCATCAACTTATCTAAGGCTTCTTCAATATTCATTTCTAAACTATAAGCATTTTCAGGTACACGGCTATGACTTGGGTTGATTCTAATCAGACTTACATTAGGAAGTTGCTTCAAAAGCTCTTCAAAAGGATACCTGATCACCCCAGGCGTGTTAAAACCAACGCCTATTTCTAGTAGAACAATGTGTTTGTCAATGTTGTCGTTTAGCCACTTATTCAATCGGTCTCTTTGTTCTTGATAATGGTCATCAATATAAAAACTGCCGCTTCTAACATTCATGTAGACATCACCACCACAAACAGGACATTTTGGAAGCAAATCTTCCCTGGTTAGGTATTGAGTTGCAGGATCTACGTGTTTGACCATTTCCTCTATAAGTGGTCTAGCATCCCAAACCTCATCATGACATGGTTCTTTACACTGAAAGAGAAAAGAATCACCTTGCGGTGTATAAATTTTATCTTTATCAAATCCATTTTTATAAAAGAGTCTGTCTACATTTGTCGTCAAAATAAAATAGTCTTTATCCTTTAGGAGTTTCAATAAATTTTGATACGTTTCATCTATACCTAGTTTGTTCATGTCATTCAAACTTGCAGATAGATAGCCCCATCTTAAGCGGTCATCTTCATAGGGATAGCCCATGAGTTGATAAGCAAAAGAAAAGCCATACTTAACCATGGCTGGATAATTTTCTGCAAATGCTTTTTCATCCATTAAATCTATGCCTGCAGGTATGGACATGCCTGCCCCGGCACCAACAAGAATCTTATCGGATGACTTGATTATGTCTTTTATTTCTTTTAAATTCATCACCTATCTCCACTTCTCAATCAGTCTAGAATAAACTTGTGTTGCAGCCTCACCATAAGTATTGAATATGACATGGTCCATATGATCAGGATTTTCCTCTAACCATTCATTCACTGCCGAAAGAGCAATCTTAGCTGCTTCTTCAAATGGAAAGCCATATACACCAGTCGAAATGCTGCAAAATGCAATACTTTTAATCAAGCCGCTTTCCTTAGCCAAATCTAGGCATGTCCTATAAGTTTTTCTTAAGTCCTCTTTATGCTTCTCACTTAGTAAAGTTCCAGACACAATTGGACCAACAGTATGGATAACATAACGAGATGGCAAATTATAGCCTCTGGTTATTTTGGCTTGACCAGTCTCTTCATAGGCACCTTGCAGGCGCATGATTGTGCCACAATCTTCTCTTAACATAATACCAGCTGCATTGTGGATAATATTATCAATGCACTTATGGAAAGGAATAAAACACCCTTCCATTTGTGGATTAGCAGCATTAACAATGGCATCTACTTTTAGGGTCGTTATGTCTCCATCCCAAAGACTCACTCTATCAGCCATGGGATATCTAGACTTTATCTTAATTAAGTCATCAGCGTTGGTTATCCATTTTTTCTTCAATTCTTCCTGTAAAATAGCATCATTTAAGGCAAGCATTCTTGGGTTGACCTTGCCAGAGGGTCTTATGGTTAAGACCGCTCTAATCAAGTCTCTTTTACTATAGTCTGCTTTTAAGGCACTAAAGAGTGCATGTTTTGTTTTTAGATCCAACTCATTTTCTAGTAATCTTAGCAGTTCTTCATTAGATGAAGACGCCTGATTAGGTATATACTTCTCATCTAGATTTATCAGTTGCCTATAATCATCCAGTTTTAAGCTCATATTCCTCCATCATTTATAAGGGGGATTGTTACCAATCCCCCATCCATTAACCATTGATTTTATTAATTGTAAAGGCTACGTTTTCTGCGAATCTTTTTACAGTATTCATACCTTCTTCATCTTCTAAAGCCTGACCAGGACCTTGACCCATCACCATGTTCCAGTAAGTTGAACCTGGTACAATCATATCAGTTGATAAAAAGAACATTAACATCTCCTGTAAAGTTGAAGTCAAACCACCTCTTCTTGCAACTGCGATTGGTCCACCTACTTTTCTTGATAAGAAATTACCATCTTGCATAGAAGCCATGGCAATTCTTTGAAGCGCAGCCATCATATCCGATCTTACAGTCCCCCAATACACAGGACCACCAACAATTAAACCTTCTGCATTTTTGATTTTTTCAATGATTTCATCAAAGCCATCGTTATAACCACCTTGGAAGTTCATTGGATCTTCAATGCTCATACCTGCAAGTGACACCACTTCAGCCTCTAGGCCCTCAGCTTCGATTACCTTTGCCATCTCATTAAAAACCTGTACTGTATTTCCATTTGCATTTGGACTTCCACTTAATAAAATTACTTTTGACATATTCTTCTCCTTATTTATGAAATTCTTTTTAACATAGACTCTAAAGTTCTACGCTCTTTCTGATTTAAATCAACCATCAGGTTAATTAAAAGCTCATCTTCTATTTGATTTAGCTTATCTCTTATTGCCATACCTTTATCCGTCATACCAAAATTAACGACCCTTTTGTCATAAGGACAGCCTATTCTGTAAATAACACCAATCTCCTCATATCTTTTTAAGATATCTGATAAAGAAGATTTGGATATTTCCCATCTGTCAGTAAGTTGGTTAAAAGCTATATGATCACCATTAGAAGGCAAGATATAAAACAATGATATATGGGACACTAAAACAGGCAAATCTTCTTGATTGATTCTTCTTTTGAGCTGTTTGTCTAACTCCTTAGAAATTTGTCTGAATACACCTATTAGACATCGTGCTTCCATAATAACCTTTCTATTTCATGAGTTCACTTAGTGTTTGACCACCAAGTCCAATAGAATCATGATCTTTTTCATCAATGATGACCGTAAAAGCCTTCTCAGGCATTTGAATGGTTTCACTTAATGTTTTGGTCACATTTGAAATAATCTTCTTTTTCATTGCCTTGTCAGCATGACTCATTGTAATATTTACTACTGGCATTTAATTCTCCTTTCTATACTATTGCCACGCCATTAAATAATCACGTGCAAAATCTTCAAAGCGCTTAGATGGTTTTTCTAGCAAACGCTCTAAATCAGATTCATTTGTGTCTGTACCACCATTTGCGCCAAATTCATTTAAACTATCAATGGCCTCTACAACCCATTTGGGCATACCTGCATCTAACATAGCCTTTGATGCATCTGCAACTGATACAGGTACATATCTTACTTCTTTATTTAACAGACCACCTAAACTTAAGGCAATTTCATCTGTTCTTATAGGTGCCCCTAATAGATTGTAGATCTTGTTTTTATGGTCAGAAATATTCATAAGCACTTTGGCATTAGCCTCACCTACATCACGCACATCTGAATAAGTGATTTTAGCATCTGCATTTGGCAGATAAAGCATACCAGCCTCTTTAATAGAAGCACCATATGCATAGGCAAAGTTCTGCATAAATGTGTTGGGTCTTGTAATGGTATAGTCCATACCACTTTCCATAACTGCCTTGTCTATAAGACCATGTTCTTTTAAAAGCATATGCTTAGAATTTACATCAGAGCCATAGCCAGACGATCTTACAACATGCTTCACTTTAGCCAACTTGGCTGCCTTTAGAATATTTAGACTCCAGGCCTTCATATTTTCAGATAAGGGTGCTAAGATGAAGACTGTGTCATGGCCTGCCATCGCATCAGCCATAGACCATACATCATCAAAACTTATAGTAGCCGTCTTTACGCCCTCAATAGTCCTACCTTCTTGTAAGCCACAAGTAAAATCAGCATGGTTCTTCTTTAACTCTTCAACCAAACTTTTTCCAATATTGCCAGTTGCACCAGTTACAAAAATTCTATTCATTTAAACCTCTCCTTCGTTGTTCGTTCGCATACGAACATTTATTTCTAATAAAACCAAAGATTAACTTCAGTTATTTCATTTGCTTAGCTTGTAATGAAATATTATCAAGATTTAAAGCCAAAGATAATGCACTAACTTAACACAAACATCACTTTATTTAACCTAAAAATAGACATCAAAATGATGTCTATCGAATAAAACTTGTATATACTTTTTCGCCTGCTAAAGGTAGATTATGATTTTTCTTTCCATCAAGAAGACTCTTTAGAGTCCAAGCCATGTTCTTACCCAATTGTTTCATAATACTTACACCCTCAAGGTCTTTAACCGCCTCTCCTGGTAGGGTACCATGAATAACATGCCAATAATGTGAAGCAGGCATAATCATTTCTGCATGGTTGATATAAATGTTCAACTGGTTGAAAGTTGCAGTTCCGCCTGAACGCCTTACAGCAACCACAGAAGCACCAACTTTATGTCTTAACATCTCATCATTCATATATGCGACTTGGAAAAACCTGTCTAAGAAGCTTTTCATGGTTCCAGCAATTCCTGAGTAATAGACAGGCGACCCCAGTAAAATGCCATCTGCATCCTTTACTTTCTGAATAAGCTCATTAACATCATCCTCTATGATGCATCTCTCATCTTTTCTTTCTCCACATTTGTTACAAGCTATACAGCCTCTAATGTGTTTGTTGCCTATGTGTACAATTTCAACTTCAATATTTTCAGCTTTGAGCTCATCAGCAACCATTTCGATTGCATGAAATGTATTGCCATTAGCCTTGGGACTGCCATTAATCGCTATTACTTTCATTTCTCTTCTCCATCTAACATATCACTGACTTTTAATAAATAAGCTGTTAAATCTTCACCTTCTTCTGAACCTATTATTTCAGAATAAGTGTCGTGTAAGTGCTTCCATGCAGTATCAATATCCTTTTGAAGGCTCTTGCCTTTTTTGGTTGAGTAAACAAGAGATAATTTGCCAGAAGACTTTCTTTTAATCAACTTTTTATGTTCTAGCTTGTCAAGAAATCGTGTGATCGTTGAAGGCTTTAGATGAAGAAGACTGCCTATCTCCTTTTGACTAAGTCCATCCTTTTCATTGACTATATTAACAATAAAGGCATAGGTTGGTGAAAGACCCGTAATCATAAAAGCTTCCTCAGCCATTTTTGTAATCAGCCTGGTTAATCGATTGGCTGTGAAGTACAAACATTTGTTGGTTAACTCATTGATATCCGTCATAGTCCTACCTATATAGTCAAGCCAATATGGTGACCTTCTTCTATGGCTTCTAAAGCTCTTCTAACCTCTTTAGCATCACCGATAACTTTGTAAGTTGAATCCCTAAAGTCATTGACAGACTTTGATCCAATAGCTAAAACCACAGAATCTATATTGGCTAATTTCTTGATTTTTCCTTTGTTATTTTTAATCATCAGTCCATCAGGTAAGATTTCTTCTACACTGGTATGAGTAAGCATGATGACATCATTCTTTTTAAGGTCTTTCATCAAAAACAATCTAACCCCGTATTCACAGTCTTTTGCAATTTCAGCCTGCATTTCTATAAGGGTAACTTCTTTCCCATGACCAGATAGATGAGCTGCTGTTTCAGCACCAACAAGTCCGCCGCCAATTACAGCAACCCTATGCCCTAAGTCTGTACGACCACTTAAAACGTCATTTGCATAAACCACATGTCCTAAGTCTAATCCTGTAATGTTAGGTGCAAAAGGTCTAGCACCGGTAGCCACGATGACTTCATCAAAGAAATTCTTACTGATATCTTCTTTCGAGAACACCGTATTCAAATGTATTTGAACGTCTAAATGGTCTAACTGATGTTTCTGCCAAACTGTAAATGAAGAGAGTTCTTCTTTTGTAGGTGGTACGGCAGCAATTAACCACTGGCCGCCTAAGCGCTGATTTTTTTCATACAAGTGCACTTCGTGCCCTCTTTTTGATGCAGTTATTGCCGCCTGCATACCTGCAATACCACCACCTACAACAGCTATTTTCTTTTTATGATCTGCCTGATCTAAGTGCCACTCACTCTCTCTACCCGTCATAGGATTTACAAGACATTGAACAGGTAGTCCAATAGAGTTTCTACCAATACATCCCTGCATACAACCAATACACCTTATGATGTCATCAAACGCCCCCTTCATGGTCTTATTAGGCAAGTGTGGATCTGCTAATGAGGCCCTTCCCATGGCAACTAGGTCTGCCTTGTTTGAAGCTAATACAGATTCTGCAATTAAGGGATCATTGATTCTACCAACTGTAATGACAGGAATACCTACAACACTTTTAATCTCCTGTGTTAAGTTTGAAGACCAGGCATGTCCACCAGCAGCAGGAGGTATGCCAAACTCAGCTGCAGACTTATAAACACTATTGGAACAGTGAATACCATGTACGCCAGCTTTTTCTAATAGCATAGCAACAACACGATTATCCGCTACTTTTAAGCCCCCTTCTACAAACTCGTCTACCGACATTCTGTAGATAATGGTAAAATCATCACCTACTTTTTTCTTTATATTTTCAATAACTTCAAGTGCAAATCTTGCCCTATTTAAAATACTACCACCATATCGGTCAGTCCTTTTATTGGAAAAAGGAGACATAAACTGACCTAATAGATAACCATGTGCTCCATGAAGCTCAATACCATCAAAACCAGCCTTTTTTGCTCTTAGCGCAGTATCACCAAAAGCTTCTACAATCTCATCAATGCCCTCTTGAGACAATTCAATAGGTGTCTCTCCTACTACAGGATCTGCATAAGGCGAAGGCGCTACACATCTCTCACCAGTAATAGCACTTGAGGTTGCTCTACCAGCATGATAAATCTGGGCTACTATTTTTGCCCCATGCGCTTTCACTTTCGTTGTCAAGATCTTATGACTATCAATTTGGCCATCGTGCCAAAGACCAGGTAAAGTCTTAAAACCGCCAGCATTTTTTAATACTGGGTAGTCTTCCACTATGATAAGCCCCCAACCACCTTTAGCCTTTTCCTCATGATAAGCAATAAACTTTTCTGTTGCCAGACCATCTTCTAGCACATAGTTTGATACCATTGCTGGTACAACAAACCTATTTTTTACTTGCATCGACCCAATCTCAATGGGTTCAAACATTTTTTTAATCATCTACTTCTCCTGATAGTTTCTACCGATATGCCAACATGAACCCACTGACTTTCCTATTGATAAATACTGCCTGTTAGGCATTTCGAATAAAAGAGGTCTTACTTTTTCATAATCAATTTTTCCCTTATCATTCAAACAATCCTCAGCCACATGGGTAGCTAGTGACCTAACAATAAAATTATCATGGTGACCGGTATCAATAATCTCTACAACTTCACACTCCATAGTAAGTGGCGATTCATCAATTATGGGTGCACCACTTGAACCGATTGTATAATCAAACACCTTTGATTTATCTGTCTGTTTGCCAGAAGTCATCCCTACATAGTCTGCTTTTACCATCATGGCTTCATTAACAAGGTTAATGGTTAACTTGCCATTTTCTTTAATCAGGTCATTAGAGTAATGTGCCTTATTCATGCTTAAAAGCATGGTATCATGACCAATAATCCCGACATGAGCTATATTTATCCAGTTGACTTTGTCACCATCCTTGATGCCAATTATCGTTACAATGCTTGGATAAAGGCCCATAACAGAACCAATATTTTTCTTCATTTAAGCCTCCTTGATAGTGTATTTATCTATTCTCATCTTAGATGTTTCAGGATCTCTTGATACAAGCCATTCGATCTTGCCTCTGACTTGAATGGTTTTACTTGTAGCCTCACCAGGTGTCCATTCATTTGCCCTAAAATGCATATCCATCTTTACCTTGTAGGTCTTATCATCCACAGAGTCTATGGTAAGTTTTTCTACCGTATGTTTTCTGTTGAACATGGTTACAAGTACGTCTGAATACCAACTTGCATATTTCTTAGGGCTATCTAGTTTCAAGTCTCCATTGATCATGACAAACTCAGACCAGTTAATCAGCTTAATAAATTCACTAAAAGGCTGGCCGGTGTCCATTTTTTCATAATATTCTTCAACCAACTGGATAATATCTTTTTTTGCCTCTGTGTTCATGACTTCATTTAAAAGCGTTGATTGCCACATTTTATTGGCTTTACCAATATAATTACCGATTTCATAATACTCACGTTCACCATGGGCATATGCGACTGGGTCAATTTTTTTCATGTCTGGCATGCCTTTTTCATTTAAGTAGGCTTCATCGATTTTTACATCCACAACCTCCGCAATAAACAAGGTATGAAGGCCTAACTTTTCATATTTCACAAGTTTACACTCCAGAGTAAGTGGGAACTCACTAACATAAGGCGCATCAACCAAATCACTCTTTATTGGTGTCAGACCTGTTTGATCAAACTTATCAACACGTTTTCCCGACAAAGTACCTACATAGTCCATTTCCAAGACATGTTCTTTAGATGGTATAGACACCGTGAAGGCTTGTCTTTTGATAATCAAGTCATGTGTATAGGTTGCCTGTCGTAATGATACAGATATCATGCTTGGAGATGAATTCACCACCCCAGTCCATGATGCGGTCATCATATTAGCCTTGCCACTTTCATCATAGGTATTCACAACAACCGATGGCAGTGGAAAAAGAAAGGTATTGATACCTATAGATTTTTTCATTATAGCTCGCTACCTTTCTCCTGCATCTCTTTTAAGATACGGTCATGTTCTACTGATGGATCTAGTTCAGGATTAAGGATGTGTTTAACATAGTCTTTTGCAGATTTCTCTAAATCATCATCACTTAAGACCACAGCAGAGTGTACCTTAAAAGCAGGCAAGAAGTTCATACCTGTCAGATTAGCCGTTTGTTGTACAGGCTTTAAGAACTCACTAATTGTAAAAGTGTTGTATCCACCAGCCTGATAAGAGACTTCCGGTCCACCGACAGTAATAGCAACCACATAGTCTTTACCTTTCAGCTTAGTACCACCAGGACCAAAGGCAAAGCCATACTCAAGAACAGTATCTTGCCACTTTCTCATGAGTGGCGGCATATTGTACCAATACCAAGGGTATTGAAAGACAATACGGTCATGTTCAAGAAGAAGGGCTTGCTCCTTTTCTTTATCAATCTTTTCATCTAGATACTTTAAACTGATATTGTTGATTGTAATATCATGTTTTTCTAGTTCCTCAACCCATCTTTTATTAACTCTTGATGATTCAAAGTCAGGGTGTGCAATAACAACCATAGTTTTCATAATTAACTCCTTTATAATATTTTTGTGTAGATATTCATTTCTGTTTCTCTTTTAAGCATGTTTGCAAACTTAGGTGCCAGTCTTTTGAAATGGTCTGACTGCAAGTGACTGTCCAAATCCTCTTTGCTGGCCCACGTTTCAATCATGGTTAAAATGCATTCATCTGATTCGTCTTGATACATTTCATATGAGATACAACCTTTTTCCTTGTGAGTCACTTCTATCAGTTCCTTACATAAGTCTAGAAGATCTTGCATGTATGCTTCTTTAATCCAATTTTTCGCTACTACTTTAATCATGATGCCTCCAAGCTTGTCGTTTGTATGTACAACTAATGATAGCAAGGTCACTTAAGGGATTCTTGAACAATATTGAAGACCTTTGTACAATATTTGAGTTTTTTGTGATAGAATCTCCTAAAAGGAGCTCGTAATGAAAACAAGACTTAAATTTTTAGATAAAACCACAAAAAAAAGATCAGCGTGTGCTGATCACTTCCATATAGAATTTTCATGTACATTAGATAGACCTGGATTATTAATAGAAAAAGGTTCGTCAGATTACTTTGTTACAAATAACGTCATGACAGATGCCTTCTTTTTTTCAATGGAGTTAAAACATGAGTTTGAATGGACCATTCAAGTAGATGGCAAAGAAAGAACTGTTCATTCTCAAGTAGAAGATATTTGGGTAAACTCGCCTAACTCAGCTTTTAGTCATAACAACCAACATCCAGCTGAATTTCTTGTGATAAGCATTGATGCAGAAATTATGTTCAAACATTTTATGGGCTATTTGCCAAAAGACAAACTCCTCTTTTTAAATGATTACAACATCTATGATGAGCGTTTAGGATATATGATGAAAATCCTGCTCCTAGAAGCACAGTGGGGTTCTTCAGGTGAGGGATTTATAGATAACTGGTTAAAACTATTTTCAAACTATTACATCAATAATTATTCCAATATACAGACTTTAGAAAATCATGTAACACAATCGATCATTTCAAAACAGCAGATCCTTGTAATCAATGAGTATATTGAAGAACATATTTCAGAATCGATCTCTATCGAGGAATTAGCTGACCTTGTCAGCTTAGGTAAATTCCATTTTCTCAATGAATTTAAAAAGTCGACTGGCATGACCCCTTATCAGTATCTGATAGACTTTAAAATAGAAAAAGCAAAAAAAGAGCTGGTTGAAACAAATGATACCCTCGTTAACATCGCCCTTTCGCTAGGTTTTTCTGATAGCAGCCACTTTACAAGAACCTTTAAAAAACACACCCACCAAACACCAAAACAATATAGGCAAACGAAAAAATAAGAGGATATGCCTCTTATTTCATTTCGTCTGGAATATCATCCATGTCTAAATACCACTTATTTTCTGTAAATCCAAACTCATTAAAGACAGCTCTAAAGCCTTGTCCTAATGGTGATGCACCAAATACACCTAGACTGACACTTTCTGAACCTGGTAGGTCAAATAGTCGCATTTGGTCGAAGTTAAGACCATCTAAACTAGATTCAAACAAGTAGTTGATCCCTCTTTTGCTTACCCTGTAATAAATGTAGTCATCATCTGAAAATGGACTGGTTGCCCAATCAGATCTCTTAGATTTGCAAACCACACTACCTAGTTTATTCTTGCTCTTAAGTTGATTTTCTACACATAACTTGGCGAAGTTTTCCTCATCCAAATAAACAATCACACCACACTGGTCAAACTCACTGATGTAGTTCATTTTGACCTTTACTGTAAAGCATACATCTCCTTTAACTTCTTTTACTAGACAGTTACCATCGGTCCTTGAAAAACCATAATGTGTTACTTGCCAAAAGTCTGTTTTAGGTAAAACGTCAAATTCTATTTGCTTGTCTGTAACGTGTTTATTAACAGGTTCGTTGATCCATTTATCTAACATATGCCCTCCTTAATATGCTTATATTTTAGAGGATAAACATTCTAAATGCTATTGGTATTTGATACAAATTTATTCTTTCATGCCTACCATATTTCTTAACATTTTTCTAGATCGATCACTTGTATAAGGCGGTTGGAAGATGTGAGTAAACCGTCTCATCAGGCCTGACTCTACAACACTTTTAGGATTGGTAAAGGCCAAGAAACCTATTTTACCGCCCTTGTATCTTCCCATACCACTATAACCAACACCACCAAAGCCCATCTTACTGGCGTCAGCATGCATGAGTAAATCATTCACAGTCACACCACCACTTGATGTGTTTCTTACAACTTGATTGATTTGACTTCTACTTTTTCCAAATATATAAAGTGCAAGTGGCTTTTCATTTGAGTTGATCGTCTTAATGACATGATCTAATGAGTTATAGGTAAAGACAGTTAAGACAGGTCCAAAGATTTCATACCTTGCTACTTGTAAATCCATAGGTGGATTGACGACGACCGTAAGTGGTATCTTCCTGGTTTTAGGATCTGGTAGTTTTTCACCACCAGCATTCGCTTGAATGATTCTTACGCCAGCAGCTCTAGCCTCATCGATATAACCAACAATACGATTATAGTTTCTATCATCAATGATCGCAGTATAGTCCATATTATGAATGATGGTCGGAAACTTTTCCTCTACAATCCCAACAGCATGACTTATAAAGTCTTCTAACTTGTCTTCTGGCACAAATGCATAATCTCCCGATATGCATACTTGGCCAGAGTTCATCACTCTAATCTGACCAATTTTTCTAGCTGCAGCCTTAATATCAGCATCCTTTAAGACAACACAAGGCGACTTGCCTCCTAGTTCTAAAATAACGGGTGTTAAATGATCAGCTGCAGCGCTTAGGATCTTTTTACCAACTTCAGAACCACCAGTGAAAAAGAACTTATCCCAGTCAAGGGCTGCAAATCGTTTAGACACTTCTAAATCGCCATCTACACAAGCAAGTTCCGTTTCTTTAAAGTACTTACCTACCAGCTTAGTCATAAAGGCTGCAGTTTTTGGCGTAGACTCTGACAATTTCATTATAACCCTGTTACCGCCAGCAATAGCCTCTATGGCAGGATCAAAAGCCAAAGACACTGGCGCATTAAATGGCGACATAATACCGACAAGACCAAGGGGGTAGCTGCAGTTGCAAAAAACATAGAAAAATATGTAAAAATGTAGTAAAACATAGAAAGTGAATTTGAACATACGTGTGTATATATTAACATCCTTTATTAATTTTGACATGATTTTTATAAGGATGATTTTTATAATTTTCAAATGCTCCGAACTTGTGTTCTGGTGTCTTTTCTGGTATAATAAAGTATATTTATTTTATTATTATCTAATTTGCACTTTCACTATATATATGTTTACTTATATTAATAATTCCTAGATTTATTTATTATTTTTCAAAGGAGTTATTTTTTTATGTCTGTAATTAATGTCACTTACCAGGAGAAAATTAGAATAGAATCATACTACTCTGTACTTAATGAAGTCGCAGACTTCTGGTCACGTTTATCACGTAAACTTTTCGTTGATTTAGCATGTAAAAAAATGAAAAGAAATCAACTTAAAAAGAAATACATATCAGAATATGGCATACTTGCTAGACAGTTTAATAGTATGTATTGTTATATAAGTGGACTTATAGATTCAAGGATAGAGTTGATGAATGATGAGATTTCTGATAAGAAAATGCGTCTTGAGTTTTTAACAAAGGACATACAAAGAGTTAAATTAGAAAGTAAAGAAATTGGTTTGACTTTAAAGGACCTAAAACAATCGGATACACATTTTAAAGATCTTGTGAAAGAAAAGAAGCAATTAGATCGTAATATACATTATAAAAAACGTAAATTAGGCAATCTTCAACACAAACTAACGAAACTTGAAAATGATTTGGATGATGGCATTATAAGGGTCTGCTTTGGCACTAAAAAGCTCTTCAAGAAGCAATTTAAGCCATCTTCTTTATCCCATAGTGAATGGAAACAAGAATGGGTAAATGCTCGGAATCATATGTTTTTCTGTATTGGATCGAAAGATGAAGTAAATGGTAACCAAAACTGTAGATATTCTGGAGATGAGTTGAAGCTTAGGATGCCGAGATGTTTAGAAGAAAAATATGGACAATATTTGACTATTAAGGACGTTGACTTCAATTATGGTAACGAAATGATGGAAAAAATAACTCAGCATTATGGCTATCGTGTAAATAAAGGCTTTAAAACTGAAAAGATTTATCAAGCAGTATCTTATAGATTCATAAGAAAAAGAGATATATGGTATGTCCATGCATCACTTGAATATGAAGCACCAAAAGAAGTTACAAGTCCCTTTGTAGGGGCATTGGGTGTCGATTTCAATGTCAATCATCTTAATTGTTATCATGTAGATAGATATGGAAATCCAATAAATCATTTTACATTAAAGTATGAAATGTATTCAAAATCATCTGATCAAATAAAAGACATGTTAAACAAAGTAGCTGTAGATATTACGAATTATGCTGAAATCAATGGTTTAATGGTTGTCATTGAAAATCTAGATTTTAAGCATAAAAAACTTTATCTTAGAAGACAGACAAAAAAGTATAAACGTATGTTATCAGGATTTCCATTTGTTAAGTATATGAATGCTATAGAAAGTAGATGTTTAAGACGAGGTGTAGCATTTAAGTATGTCAATCCAAAAAATACTTCAAAAGAAGGAAAAAAAGTGATGAAAAGATTAGGTTGCTCTTCACATGATGCAGCAGCTTATAAAATAGCAAGAAAAGGACTCAGATACAAGTAATAACAACTGATTCTACGGCACCCACTGACCGCTTGTAAAGATGGGCTCTGTATATGTAGAGAGCAATGTGGCATGTGTACAATCAGAAAGAAATGACATAATACATATAATGACATAAGATCGGCTTTAACAAGGCGTTTGGGGCATTCTTACTGAGATACGATCCCATTCTGTAGGCGAGATTCCTACACGATACAAAGGAGAGCCGTGGCC
>NZ_VANV01000119.1 GCF_022496765.1 Acidaminobacter sp. JC074
CTTATGTAACACGTTGGGATTATTTAGCTACTATGTTTACAGAAGCAATAACTGTAAATGCACCAGAGCGRTTGGGAAATATTCAAGTMCCWAAAAGAGCTAGCTATATYAGARTAATTATGTTGGAGTTGAGTCGTATAGCTTCTCATTTGTTATGGCTTGGACCCTTTATGGCAGATATTGGTGCACAGACKCCCTTCTTCTATATTTTTMGAGAAMGAGAATTAATATAYGATCTATTCGAAGCTGCCACCGGTATGCGAATGATGCATAATTATTTTCGTATTGGAGGAATAGCCGCYGATCTACCTCATGGCTGGATAGATAAATGTTTGGATTTTTGCGATTAYTTTTTAAGGGAGGTTGCTGAATATAAAAAGCTTATTACACGGAATCCCATTTTTTTAGAACGAGTTGAAGGAGTAGGCGTTGTTAGTGAAGAGGAAGCAATAAATTGGGGTTTATCAGGACCCATGCTGCGGGCTTCCGGAATACA
>NZ_VANV01000120.1 GCF_022496765.1 Acidaminobacter sp. JC074
GCTCTTCGTACATTCATAAAAAGTACCTCCTCGATAAACTTGAGTTACTCAAAAAACTCTAAACAGTTTTTCGAGCTTACTATTACTTATTATCAAGAATATCAGTTATACTATTTTTTAAAAAGGTACGCATGATTAACCGTTTACAGTAAAAGAAATGAATATTCTAAAAAAGTAAGAGAAAGTTATTCCTTCTCTTACTTTTTCTGTTTCTAGTCATCGTCATCATCGTCGTCATCATCATCATCGTCATCATCGTCGTCATCATCGTCGTCATCATCGTCGTCATCATCATCATCAGAATCATCATCATTAGAGTCATTATTATTTGAGTTATCATCATCATCAGAGTCATCATTATTAGAGTCATCATCATTAGAGTCATCATCATTAGAGTCATCATCATTAGAGTCATCATCATTAGAGTCATCATCATTAGAGTCATCATCATTAGAGTCATCATCATTAGAGTCATCATCATTAGAGTCATCATCA
>NZ_VANV01000122.1 GCF_022496765.1 Acidaminobacter sp. JC074
TTGTATTGAGCAATCTATAAGCTCCAAGTGAGATAAAAAATTTATTGAGCGTTTTTGATTTTRAACACTTGGTGAGAGTTATTTGATTGGAATTATTAAGTCAATTTTGGGCTTATAATTCTATTTCGAATYATTTGATTTAGGGGGAGTCAATTGGGTAATTGACTTCAAATAATAGCTTGACCTAGGCTTGATTGGGCTATTRGCTTGACCTAGGCTTTGTTGGGAAAATTTGGCTTGTACCAGGCTTGTAATCAGTTGGATTCTAAAGGATAGTAGATTAAAACTTGGGAGAGACCCCAAGGACTGGACTAGGCTCACAACGAGACCGAACCAGGATAAATCTCTCGTCTTTATTTATTTTTGCAATTTACTTTCTTGCAATATTATTTGATTTGATTGCTTGTGTTTGTTAGTAATTGCATATAAGACAGGGATTCAAAAATTCATTGATATTATTCTAGGTTGCTAGATTTTCTTAAGTTTTTAAGA
>NZ_VANV01000123.1 GCF_022496765.1 Acidaminobacter sp. JC074
GAAACTTAAAGAAATTGACGGAAGGGCACCACAAGGCGTGGAGCTTGAAACTTAAAGAAATTGACGGAAGGGCACCACAAGGCGTGGAGCTTGCGGCTTAATTTGACTCAACACGGGAAAACTCACCCGGTCCGGACACCATTAGGACTGACAGATTGAAAGCTCTTTCTCGATTTGGTGGTTGGTGGTGCATGGCCGTTCTTAGTTGGTGGAGTGATTTGTCTGGTTTATTCCGATAACGAGCGAGACTCTAGCCTGCTAAATAGTTGGCGAATCTTCGGGTTCGTATAACTTCTTAGAGGGATAAGCGGTGTTTAGCCGCACGAGATTGAGCGATAACAGGTCTGTGATGCCCTTAGATGTCCGGGGCTGCACGCGTGCTACACTGGTGGAGTCAGCGGGTTTTTCCTATGCCGAAAGGTATCGGTAAACCGTTGAAATTCTTCCATGTCCGGGATAGGGTATTGTAATTATTGCCCTTAAACGAGGA
>NZ_VANV01000124.1 GCF_022496765.1 Acidaminobacter sp. JC074
GTCTATTGGAATTGGCTCTGTATCAATGGAATCTCATCATCCATACATAACGAATTGGTGTGGTATATTCATATCATARTATATGAACAGTAAGAAMTAGCATTCTTATTGAGACTAGAACTCATAGGGAAGAAAWTMGATTTATGGATGGAATCAAAYATGCAGTATTTACAGACAAAAGTATTCGGTTATTGGGGAAAAATCAATATACTTMTAATGTCGAATCAGGATCAACTAGGACAGAAMTAAAGCATTGGGTCGAACTCTTCTTTGGTGTCAAGGTAATAGYTATGAATAGTCATCGACTTCCGGGAAAGGGGAGAAGRATGGGACCTATTAGAGGGCATACAATGCATTACAGACGTATGATCATTACGCTTCAACCGGGTTATTCTATTCCACCTCTTAGAAAGRAAAGAACTTAAATCAAAATAYTTWATAGCATGGYRATACATTTAWACAAAACTTCTAACCG
>NZ_VANV01000125.1 GCF_022496765.1 Acidaminobacter sp. JC074
CAAATTGCTGAACTTCAAAGTAAACATATGAAGATTGTAGGAAGTGATGATTTTAAGGCAACAAATCGCATGAATAAGGTTTTGGATACTAGAAGAGGCTTTGTAGATTATTATACTCATAAAGCAAGTAAAATGGTCATTGATATCGCMAATRACCATCAAGTAGGTACTATCGTTATAGGTGATTTCAAAGGCATAAAGAAAGAGAACAAGATCAAGTATTTTGTTCAAATTCCACATACGCGTCTAATCAATCAGATTAARTATAAAGCTGCAAAACATGGCATAAAAGTAGTAATGATGAATGAAGCTTACACTTCATCAGTGTCAGCAGTAGACTTAGAAAWGGTTGAGAAAGAAGCAGCTGATAAATCAAGACGTGTYTTTAGAGGAATCTTTAYAACAACAAAAGGGATAATAAACTCAGATATCAATGGTAGTTTGAATATCCTAAGAAAGTATTTAGGTCA
>NZ_VANV01000015.1 GCF_022496765.1 Acidaminobacter sp. JC074
TTTGATTTTCTGTTTCTTTGTTTTCTTGACGCCATTACTTCATTTACCATCCTTTGTGTCCTTTCTAGATTGTAGCACACAAAGTCAATAAAAATAAGTGTGCTATCAGATCCTTAGTTCTGATTTACACACTTTATTTTACACTCCCATTGAGATTGTAATCACTGATTGCAATCTTTTTTTGCATAAATATAAGGCCTCAGAATATGAGACCTTATTTTTTTCTCTCAATTTTATGTATACCATTCTTAACACTAACTTAAACACTTTTTAACGAAAAAAATGTTTTTCCACACTTTATTCACATAGTCCACAATGTTATCCACATGCATTTCATTGATTTTATGAGTTTTTCTTAAAGTTATCAACATTATCCACAATTTTATCCCCACAAAGTTAGTATAATTTTATATGCAATTTATGGCTAATTTTGGTTTACATAATATTTTTCGCCTAGCTTTAAATTAGATATGGCATTCAAAGTTTGATCCGCAAATCGCTTGTTTATATATTCATAATAACCTGCTGAGCCGATCATTGCAGCATTGTCTGTGCAAAGTACAATTGGTGGATATTTAAAGTCAATATCTCTGTTTTCAAGTTTAGATTCAAATTCATGTCTTAAACCTGAATTGGCTGCAACACCCCCGGCTAAAACAATGGTTGTTACACCAACCTTATCAGCAGCAGCAATGACCTTATCAGTAATGACTTCTACAACTGCCTTTTGAAAAGATGCTGCGACATCTTCATTTACAATTGGTAAATCTCTCATCTTTTGCTGGTTCAAGTAATTTAGCACGGCAGATTTAATACCTGAGAATGAAAAATCTAGGCTATCTTTTTCAAGATAAACTCGTGGAAAGTCAATGGCCTTTTCATTACCGATTTTGGCAAGTTTATCAATTAAAGGACCACCTGGATAACCAAGTCCTAACGATCTGGCCACTTTGTCAAAGGCTTCCCCCGCTGCATCATCTCGTGTCTTACCTAATATTTCATACTCACCGTAATCCTTAACATGAACAATATGGGTATGACCACCCGAAACAACCAAACTGATAAATGGCGGTTCTAAATCCTTATGAGCAATAAAATTAGCACATATATGCCCTTCTATGTGATTTACAGGCACCAAAGGCTTATTCAAAGAAAAGCTAAGACCCTTGGCATATGAAACACCAACCAATAAGGCGCCTACTAGGCCAGGCCCATAGGTTACAGCAATACCGTCTATATCATCAAATGTAACACCAGCCTCTTCCATGGCTTCATCCACTACCTGGCTGATCTTTTCTACATGGTTTCTTGACGCAACTTCTGGTACAACGCCACCAAACTTCTTATGAATATCAATCTGCGAGTAAATCATATTGGATAAGACCTCACGACCATTTTTAACAATGGCAGCAGATGTCTCATCGCAAGACGTCTCTATACTTAAAATGGTTACATCCATATTTACACCTTCTTTCTTTGGTTATTATATCATGAAGAAAAAAAAACTCAAGATACCTTGAGTTTGAAAACCTTACCTGTACATATGAGGACAAGAACCATACCCAGTATCAGGATGATAGGCAGTATCCACATGGAAGTATGTTTAACAATTAATCCGATGACTGGTGGCAAGAAGGCACTTCCTATACCAGCAAATGCAACTTGATAGCCTATAACGGTTTGAGAAAGCTCTTTACCGAAATGATTGGGCGTTTCATGTATCATGGCAGGAAAAATTGGTGCTAATCCAAATCCAATCAGAAGTAGTGCGATCATCAAGCCAAACTTTGGTAAAGGTAACATAAGTAAAGCCATAGCACCTATGGATAAATATGTCCCATACCTTATCAGTTGTTGGTTGCTTAATCTAAAAGTTAAGAAACCAGATACCATGCGACCAAGGGTAATGCCACCATAATAAATGGCAATAAATCTTGCAGCTGTATCAGGTGATAAAGACTTGACCTTTACCAGGTAGGTAGCCCCCCAAAGTCCAGTTGAAAACTCAGACATGCAGTAAAACAAGAATACAGCCAGAGCATATTTGACGCCCTTTACTTTAAATGCACCTTTTTCTAAATGTTCATCTGCAATTTGTATTTGCTCTTTAGGCCACAAGCGAAGAGTTAGAAACAGAATGACAGCCAGGGTCAGCTGAATCATAGAGATGGTTCTGTAACCCAATTGCCAAGACCTCAATAGATAACCCGACATAATAACAGGACCAGCTGTCGCGCCAACACCCCAGAAGGAATGCAGCCAATTCATGTGATGAGCTTCATAGTGAGTCGCCACATAATTATTAAGGGCTGCATCAACAGAGCCACCACCTAATCCAAGTGGCACAGCTAATAACAAGAGCCATATATAAGAAGGTGCAAAAGAATAACCTAAAAGGGACAATCCAGTCATGGTACATGCTATTAAGGTCACCTTAGCAGTACCAAATCTTCTGATGACTCTACCACTCATGAAACTTGACACAATGGTGCCAGAAACACAGATAAAAGAAATGTAACCTGCCGCATCCAAAGGCAGTCCCCATTCAGTGTGTATGGTTGGCCAAGCCGAACCTAATATAGAATCTGGAAGGCCTAAGCTTATGAAAGCCATATAAATAATTACTAGTAATACCATAGAAACTCCTAAATCATTTTATTGTAATGGTCTAAAGCAAGTTCTCTTAAACCATATATATAAGAATCGTGAAAATCCGACTCACACATCAGCTCAGGTACGTGCATACCTGGCAAATGTGCTTGCAGTTTTGCCTCTATAATTTCAAGGTCAAGATCTGTAAACCCTAAACCTGATAGAACAATGTGATTGGGGTTTAAAATACAAACAATGGAAATCAATGCCTTGGCAACTTGGTTTAAGAAACCTTCTTCATGACTGGGTACAAAAGATTCAAAGGGCATATGGTTCATTTCCCCAGAAAAAGAAGAAAAACCTCTAAGAATCTGATTATGTACAATAAAACCAGCTCCTGCAAACCCATTCAAGGGATAATAGATATAGGCAAACGATTCATCATCATAGTCGGTCTTAGCATAATAACCTATGGCAGATGCATTGACATCATTTTCAACAACAACACCAAGCTTAAAGTGATCTTCAAGGATCATCTTTGGATGAGTATCAGCCAGTTTTTTTATATCACAGTTCTTAATTTGTCCATTTTGGACAACACCAGGTACACCTAGAGAAACAAGCTTAAGTTGAGGATACAAACTAAGCATCGTTTCTACTAAGACTTGAATATCTTTAAGTGTGATGAAGTCGTACTCCCTATGGGCCTCTTCTTTAATGTTTCCGCTTAAATCAGTTACCTGGTAATAGATACTTTCCACATTGTCTTCTATTCTTGTATAGAGACTCATCAAATAGGCGTAGTTCATATTGTACCTGAATACTCTAGATCTTCGACCACCTGTAGAAGGTGCATGGTCAAGTTCTAAGACTTCCCCTTCTTCAATCAGCTCTTTTAACATGTTGTTACACGTACCAACGCTTAAACCGGTCATTTGAGCCAGTGAATTTTTACTGGCTGTTTCACATGTCCTAAGAGCTGTACGTATTTTATTCTTATTGATTCTTTTCAATACACTTGTATCCATATAACCACCTTTCGATAAGACTTAACGAAAGTCTTTTCGAATTTATTATAGTCCTTTCGATACAATCTGTCAAACAAAAAGAACCTAGCTAAGCTAAGTTCTCATATAACCACTTTAGAAGTTTTAAGTTTTTTACTGCTAAATCATGATAACCATCCTGAGTTTCGAAATAAGATATGAAAATCATTTGTATAGAATACATCATATAAGGAATGGCATTTTTTTCATCTTCACTTAAATCAATCACACTTTTATAGCCATCTATTAAATCATGATATTGTTCTAACCAAAGATACTTATCCATCTTAGCTTCTGCCAATATAGAAGTGGCTAAATAACAAATATCGAAAATTCTCATATTCTGAGTCGTCAGGTAGAAATCACCGTAACCGACAAGTTCATCATCCTTAAAATAAATGTTGTGCATATGAGGATTTCTATGAATGATACCATATGGGATGGTCTTAGAAAGCTCTTCAAACTCTTCATAATCTACATAAAACGCTTTATCAAGAATATTGTCTGTGTCCAGGCCTTTTACAATAGGCATGGCCCAGTTTTTGCAAACCTCATAAGAATTTGATTCCTGGTCTATGTCTGGCATAGATCCTAGAGTATAATGGAGTTTGCCAATTGACTGTCCTAACCTAAATCTTATGTCTTTTGAAGAGGCAATTTCCTCGACTGAGTATGTGGAGTAGTTAAACTCTTCTTTTACAACAAGGTAGAGATCATCTAGTTTAAGATAATAATCACCCTCACTGTTTTCAATGTACTTAGGTGTTTTTATACCGTCCATGTTAAGGGCATCAGAGATGCGCTTGCTTTCTAATATCTTATTATAATTGTTTGTGATAATGACTCTATAATCACCCACTAAAAATAAATCTTTTCTCTTTTGATGATTCTCAGAAAAAACTGGTCTGATTTCTTCTTGGTCTAAAGACCACTTCTTCAATAAATTTTTTAGTTTCTGTTCTGTAATCATAGGATATTTCTCCTTTCCTATAAAAAACACCACAGGCTTATCAAAGTTGAGCTCAGATAAACAAGCTTTTGGCGACATAGCAAATACCCGCTTGCAAGCCTTATAAAAGCTTGAATAATCCTCATAGCCATAATCAAAGGCTGCTGTAATCATGGACTTACCTTCTTGTGTTTGATACAAGACATGAAGGACCTTTCTTTTACTGATGTATCTTTTTACAGTCATACCAACTGCATCAGAAAACATCCTTGTAAAATGATAAGAAGAATACAATACATGATTTGCCACTTCATCTACGGTTAACTGCCTGTGTAAGTGTTTTTCTATATAGTCTAAACTTAAGTTGATTGTTTTAATATCCATGAATATTTCCTTTCAGTACTGACTACAGTATAACATCCCATTAAACCACAAACATGTCTGAACTTGCTAAAAGCCAGCAAAAGCTGGCTTAAATTTGAAATCTGTACCCGACTCCCCATACAGTTTCTATAAAGGGGCTAGTTACATGTTTATCTATTTTTTCTCTTAACTTACCTATATGAACGGTAACAGTTGCACCATCACCAAAATAATCCATACCCCAGATTTTATCTAGAAGCTGATCTTTAGTAAAGACTTGGTCAGGATTGGTGGCCAAGTAGTAGAGCAAGTCGTATTCGGTTGTAGTTAAAGATACTTCACCATCATCTAAATAGACCCGCCTTGACTTTGGAATGATCTTTAAGTTTCTAATAAGAAGTTCCTGTTCCTTAGGTTGACCCACAAGTCTCTTATAAATGGCTAAATGAGCTTTGACTCTAGCCACCAGTTCACTTGGACTAAAGGGTTTTGTAATATAATCATCAGCGCCCAATCCCAGTCCCCTTATCTTATCGATATCTTCTTTTTTTGAAGACACCATCAAGAGTGGAATATTATGGTTTTCACGAATTTTTTTACATAAGTCAAAGCCATTCATACCAGGTAACATAAGATCTAATATAATCAGGTTGTATTCATTTTTATTGACCATGTCAAGCCCCATCAAACCCGTTGAGGCAATTTCTACAGTAAAGCCTTCTATTTCTAAATAATCTCGTTCTAGTTCTGCTATGGTTTTTTCATCTTCAACAATCAAAATTCTAGTCATTTTTTACCTCTTTATTTAACTCAATTACCATCTTAGTACCATGATTTAACTTACTGTAGGCCTGAATCCTTCCACCATGCTGAATGACGATTTGCTTGGAGATGGCAAGTCCGAGACCAGTACCACCTGTTTCAGGGTTTCTTGATTCATCCACTCTATAAAACCTGTCAAAGATAAACTCTAGATGATCTTCTGAGATTCCTTGTCCATTGTCTGTGATCACAATTTGAACACTTGACTTTAGATCATTAAGGGTTACATCTATTTTCTTTTGATCCTTGTCCATGTACTTCATACTGTTTTGAATGATGTTTACCAAAACACGTTTCATCTGAACCACATCAAGATTCACAAGTGTGTCATCAGATATATGAGACTGCATCTGAATATGTTCATTGTCTTTGTCAAATTCAAAAGACATCTCTTGAACAATTTCTGCAACAAACTCCTTGATAGGTACTTGTTTCAATTCAAATGGTACCTTATTCAAGTCTAACTTTGAAAATAAGAACAAATCATCTATAAGCTGGTCCATATCCTGGCTCTTTTGATAAATAACATCTAAGTACTTTTCAAGTTTTTCAGGTGAATTGGCCACACCATCACGAATGCCCTCTACATGACCTTTAATGGATGTGATAGGCGTCTTTAAGTCGTGACTGATACTCGTAATCAATTCTTTTCTATTCTCTTCAAACTTAACCTGTTTCTCTAAAGAATCCTTAAGATGGGCACGCATGGTTTCAAAAGACTTGATAACAGAACCGATTTCATTTCTCTTTTTAGTGGTCAGTTGAAAATCCAAATCACCCTTGGTTATATTATCAACACCCTTACTCAACTGATTAAGAGGCTTGATGATATCTCTAGTAATGATCCACAAAATTGGTAACATAACAATCAAAAGAACCATTATAAATGCCCTAAAGGATTGTCTACCGACAGTCGCTTCAACGTCTCCCAATTGACTGACGTCAATTAAGAAGAAATACACCACTTCTTTATTATCTACTGTAAAGACATAGTCCATAAATGCATATTCAATGTCTCCAGAAGTAACATAATTATCATGTTTTCTGTACTCACTGCTTTTTTCTAACTTATCAATGATAATCTTATCAGCTGATAAATTATCCGAAACAATCACTTGATCCGAATACTTGACCACAACGCCACCCTTCGTAAAATCGAGATGACTGCTGATGTCATTTACATAAGACGGCTCGATAAGCTGGTCAGGTTCATACTTTTCAGCCTGCTTTAAGTCAGCCAAAAGATCTACCACTTCTGTAAACATTCTTTCTACAGGCACATCCTGAAGAACTGCATCAGAGATTTCTGTCATAGCCATAGTAAATAAACTTATACCCGAAAAAATGATAACAACAGCACTCACTAAAACGAGTACTGCATAAGTTATCATCAACTTTATTCTGATAGACATATCATTGCTTCTTTCTTGTCAAATAATTGATAACCTACTACACTTAAAAGTATATAGTAAGCAATAACAGATAACAACAAGCTAAAAGAGCTAAAAATCATTTGATACTGTCCCATCATATGACTGATTGAAATGGTCTGTAATGATGGTACCATGATACCCACAACGTTTAATACCATAAAAGCTATATAAGTAACTAGAACAACCATACCTGATGTATTTAAAAACATAGATAGCAGTGAGCTTAAGACATTGATTAAACCCAATAGAATAAATGCACCAATGTAGCCTGTAATCGTTGCTAAACTAAGTCCGATGCCATCTAGTAAACCACCTGCTATAAGTGAAAGAACCATTTGTACAATCAATAGAATACCGACTAGTGATTGAACACTCAAAAGCTTTGAAATATATATTTCATGTTTTTGAACTGGTAAAAGGTATAAGTTCTTTATGGTACCTTTTTTAAATTCAGATACAAATGTACTTGCCGTCATATAAAGAACGATAAAGGGTAGGACAAAGGTCATCATTGCATTTAAAGAAGATAAAGTAAACTGGCCACTGTTATAAATACTGAGTCCTAGTCCAGCTTCTCCATAAGCGTAAATGCCCATTAAGCCTAAAAACAAAAGGCCGTATATGATCAAAAGTGTCTTAGTACTTTTCTTATTTAAAAGTTTCTTAAATTCTATTTTAAACATCAGCTGACCTCCTTCAAAGCTTGAATACGTTCTAAGTAAAACTCTTCTAGTGTTAAACCAGATGATTTTACCTGATCCATAGAACCTGAATATAATGTTTTACCTTGTGAAATGATGACAAGCTTATTGGCTATGTTTTCTAAGTCTCCAACCATATGACTAGAAATAACGATGCCGGTCTGATTCAAACCTTTTAAAATCCTCTTAAAATCTGCCTTAGCTTCAATGTCCATGCCAGAAAAAGGTTCATCCAACATGAGTAGTTTAGGATTATGCATAATGGCCCTTGCAAAATCCAACCTCTGTTTCATGCCCGTTGAATAAGTCTTAATCTTTTTGTTCATTTCAACTTTCAGTCCAACTAAGGCCAGTACTTCTATAATTCTAGTAGATGAAATACCATAGATGTCCTTAAAAAGCTCCAAATAGGCTAAACCAGAAAACTCTTCATAGAAGCTGGGTTTTGAAACCATAGCACCAATATGAATTTTACTCTTATCTGTTAAAGGCTCATTTAAAAGATTTAATGTATCATAAGTAGAAGGTGTTAAGTTCAAAATAGCGTTAAACGCTGTTGTTTTTCCAGCACCATTAGGCCCTAAAAGCAACAAGATATCGCCTGCATCTACACTTAAATCAAGACCAAAAATACCATGAGAGCTATCATAAGCCTTTGTTAGATTATTCGTTTTCAAAATATTCATCGCTACCTCCTTAGATAGCTCTCAAGGAGCTATCTGTTCTCTTTTAGTTCATAAACTGTTTGATCTGTTAATTCAAACGTCTTCATTTCAACACTTTCACTTGATTTTGTAAAATGACCTTGAACCTCTACTTGGTGAGATTCGCCTGCTTGGTCTAAACCCTTTACAATCACATTCATCTCAAAGCCATTAACGACATCATCTTCAACTAGTAAAACAAATTTGATGTATTCAATTTCTGTTTCAGTTAATTCTGGAACAAGATTTTCTAGTGAACTTAGTTCTTCAAATAATGGATAAGCCATCATTTCTTCTGACATATCATCATGATAAGTTTCTTTTTCATAATCACTTGATGCCATTAAGTTTACAAGAGCAGGAATCTCTTCTTTATTAAGTTCAAAGACTACATTATTTCCTTCTAATGAGAAGTCATCTTTAAAGTCTGCCATTAAGATATCCATGATTGCTTCCGATTTTGCATCAAATTCTTTGCCATCATATTCAGTTTGATCATACTTATGATGGTAGTCTCTTTCTTCTAATGACTCATCATGTGATGTAATATAAACATCATCACCATCAACGATATACATCTTTTCATCTTGGCCATAGAGTTCTAAAGACTTGTTTAAATCTCCAGCTTGAATGTTTAAGTTACCAAAACCTTCTTCTGATGTTTTGTCACCAACAAAGTTACCTGATAAAGATAAGATTTCCTCACCGTTGTCGATCACTGTAAGCTTGCCTTGTCCTTGACCCGATTCAAACTCTTGGTCATTTCTAAGTAAATCCTTAAATCTTTCATAGCCTGCGTATGTATCATTACCTGCAAAGACTGCAAATGATAACATAGATATTGCTGCTAAAACTGCAATAATTGTTATTGTTCTTTTTTTCATGTTAATCTCCTTTCGATTTCTTATTACACTTACATGATAAAAGAAGATACTAAAAGCCTTATAATGCAATTCTAAAAACTTTCTAAAATAAAGTAAAAAGACACTAAAAAAGAGACTTAAACAGTCTCTTTTATAAGTTCTATTCATATCTTAGGGCATCTATAGGATTGAGTTTTGCCGCTTTATTGGCTGGCAGTAAACCAAATAGGATACCAACAAGTGCTGAGAATGACCAAGCTATAATGATAGTAACAAGATCTGCACTTGCCTGTATTTTGGCAAACTTAGAAATGATCTCTGCAATACCGATACCCAATAGTGTACCGATCATACCACCAATCAAAGAAATGATGACAGCCTCTATCAGAAACTGACTTAAAATCTCTTTATGGGTAGCACCAAGTGCTTTTCTGATACCAATCTCTCTCGTCCTTTCAGTTACAGATACAAGCATGATGTTCATAACACCAATACCACCTACAAGAAGGGATATACCGGCGATAGCACTGATAACAGCTGTTATGATACCCATAACCTTGTTAATGGATTCTAGCTCGTTTTCAGGCAAATATGAGTTGTACTTGTCTTGACCAACATTGTTGTGTCGTCTTTCTACAAAGGTAATGATTTGGTTCAAGGTTTCTTGAGAATCAGCACCTTCAGCTATATTACCCTGTAGGGTATATACATAATCTTCATTGCCGTAAATTTTCTCTACATAGGTATAAGGTACATAAGTTTCAAATGACTGTTCCATAAAGCCACCGAACATGGAGTTTTTCTTTTCATAGATACCTACAATGTTAAAGTCTTGTAAAAGACCACCTACTTCTAGTTGAACTTCTTCACCGATAACATTTTTTCTACCAAAAACATCTTCAGCCATTTTATCACTTATAACAATCGATGTTCTTTTAGAGTCGATTTCATTCTTTAATAAGAAACGTCCATCAATCATGTTGATGTTTTCGATTTCATTAAAGTCATCATCTACACCATTCAGATTGACACCAGACTGCTTTTTCTTATTGCTGTTTGAATAGACAGTACCTGAAGCATTTCTTGTAACACTCAGAGCAGACAGCTTATCAGAAAAGTTGTCATCTATGGCATCCACATCATCATGGTTTAAAATATCTCTTGATAAGACATCTTGAGACCAATTCATATAAATGATGATTCTTTTGGCACCAAAGTTTTCAAACTCTTTACCAATGGCATTTTCAGTACCATTACCTAGGGCAACAACCGCTATAACAGATGAGATACCGATGATGATACCTAGCATGGTTAATAACGATCTCAGCTTATTGATCCATATGGCTTGGAGGGCCGTTTTTACGCTTTCTAAAAAGTTCATTTGGCCTCCTGTCTTACATCACTGACAATCTCACCATCTGTAAATTTTATAATACGTTTGGTTTGAGCAGCAATGTCATCTTCATGTGTAACAATAATTACTGTTGCACCTTCAGCATTCAGTTTTTTAAATATATCCATAATCTCTTGGGTAGAAACCGTATCTAGATTACCTGT
This sequence comes from Acidaminobacter sp. JC074, assembly GCF_022496765.1. Taxonomy (GTDB): domain Bacteria; phylum Bacillota; class Clostridia; order Peptostreptococcales; family Acidaminobacteraceae; genus JABXKX01. The sequence continues at coordinate 11,031 of NZ_VANV01000015.1, forward strand.
CGGCTCATCTGCAAGAATAATAGATGGATTGGTTACAAGTGCCCTTGCAATTGCCACACGCTGCTTTTGACCACCTGATAGTTCATTGGACTTGTGGTGGCTTCTGTCACCAAGACCGACCTTTACAAGTGCTTCTTTTGCCAGTCTTTTTCTTTCATCCCCTTTAACCTTTCCATAAATCAAAGGTATTTCTACATTATGTATAGAAGGGACACGTGACAATAAGTTAAAGGATTGGAATACAAATCCTATCTTTTCATTTCTGATTCGAGCAAGTTTTAAATCATCTAAGTGCTCTACATTGATGCCATCTAGTGAATATGACCCATCACTTGATTTATCCAAACAACCAAGTATGTTCATAAGTGTTGATTTACCAGAACCCGATGGACCAATGATTGATACAAATTCACCCTTTTCAATGTGTAGGTTAACGCCTCTTAGTGCATTTACTTGAATAGCACCCGTGTCGTAAACTTTCCATAGATTCTCTATCTTTATCATTCTTTCACTTCCATTTCAAACACAGCAATTTCTTCTGAAATTTCTTCATTTGGATTTAAGATGACATGGTCACCTGCCTGAATAGAATCAGAAATCGCCTGGAAGTTAAAGATACCTTCCACACCACGCTCAATTATATGTTTTTTAACACTACCTTCTGTTACAGTAAAGACAACAAGCTCGTCATCTTTGTTGACGTATACTGATTCGTATGGCAGAACAAGTGCACTTTCTACATGCGCTGTTTCAATTTCAGCTTTTACAGAGTAGTTTGGCTTTAGAGGCGTTTCTTTAGAAGTTACATCGATTTCAACTTCAATTACCATTTCTTGACTGGCACCAACCACCTTGGCTAAAGCCTTTGAACCGATTTTAGACACAAGACCTTCAAAAGTTTCATCTTCTAAACCATTGGCCTTGATGGTCACCTTCTGACCTAATTGTAACTTATGAATATCATATTGACTCACATTGATGTTGACAATTAGATTGTCTAAGTCTTCAACTGTAAATAAAGGTGTCGTCATACCAACAATTGATAAGAGCTTAACATCTTCTGTTGTAATAAAACCATCAATTGGGCTTTTTACATATGTATCTTCTAACTGCTCATTTAAATCAGCAATTGTATTTTCTAATGATTGAATTCTAAGTTCTTGGATTTTAATTTCAGAATCAGAATTTTCATTGTTGTAATTGGACCTAGTTTCTTCAAAAGCATTTAAAGCCTGCTGATAAGCTGAGTATGCTGCATCTTTAGATGTTTTTGTTGATACCCCCGCTTCATACAAAGCCAAAGCATCATCATAAGCTTTTTTAGCATCATCTCTTGCTAAAACAGCATTTTTATAAGATGTTTTATAATTGTTGCTGCCTCTGTTGATGATTTGTAGTAATGACTCTTTTGCTATTTCAAGTTGAATTTCTGTTTCTGTAATCTGCTTTTCTATTCCCGACTTGTCTAGTTCTAAAAGGACTTGACCCTTTGTTACCTTGTCGCCTTCTTTAACATGAATCGCAGTTACTTCTCCAGTAGCCTTGGGATAAACAATGTATGACGACTTTGCTGTGATCATACCATTTGTGTTGACATAGGCTGTTAAATCTTCAGATTTTGCTATACCTGTAGTCACATAAGTTGTAGATACATCCTCCTTATTTCCAAATGCAAATCCTAAACCAATCATAGCTAAAATTGCAATCACTACAATAATAAGAAATATCTTTCTCTTCTTCATTTTTAATCTCCTAACTCCACCCACATAATCAATGCATCTTCGTTATTATCTGTATAGTATTTTGGGCGTATACCAGCTTTTTCAAAACCCATTCTACTATATAACGTAATGGCTGCAACATTAGAGACTCTAACTTCCAGTGTCATATGCTTGATACCTTGTATCCTTGCATTATGCTTCATCTTCTCAACCAAAAGTTTGCCAAGACCTTTTTTTCTATGTTCCGGATGAATGGCTACGTTTGTGATATGTCCTTCGTCCATAATATACCAGACACCACCATAACCAATGATTTCTCCCTCTTCTTCAATAACAATGTATTTTGCCAACATATTCTTAGTCAGCTCATTTTCGAAAGATTCTCTTGTCCAAGGAACAGAAAAACAGGCTAGTTCTAACGACATCACCTGATCCAAATCTTCCACAGTCATATTTCTAATCATTTCTGCTTCTCCTCATATTCTCTTTCTGCTTGAGACTTTCTTAGATATGTTACATGTACATCATCATATCTTTTCTCTTCACTTCTATCAAAAGCTATTTCACATAAGGAACCCGCCGATGAAATATTGAGATGTCTCGGTGCAAATACTGCACGCTCTCCAAGCACTTCACTGATCCTAGCCTGGTGTTTAGTCGCACCATCGCCTATAAAGCAAATTGAAGAATACGCTTTTAATGATTCTAATAAGTCATCAATGTGAATCTGATCTTCTGCAAGTGGACTTTTACCATATAGACCCATAAATACAGTATCACGTCTTGCATCCATCATTGCACAAACATGTTCATGCATCACATTTCTAGCCAGACTCTCTAAGGCAGATATCTCTATAACAGGCTTCTTAGAACCATGAGCAAGTGCCTTGGCAGTTGTTACACCAATTCTTAATCCTGTAAAAGACCCTGGTCCTACAGCCACTGCAATTCGATCGATATCATCCATGCTGTTTCCTGTTTGTGTTAAAAGAGATTCTATTAAAACCATCAACTTTTGAGAATGTGTTTTCTTATCGTTTAATGTCATTAAACCTATTAACTTGTCATCGTCCATTAAAGCCACAGTTGCAACACTTGTTGCTGTATCAATGCCTAAAATCTTCATAAAAAGCCTCCAACTTATCTTCTAAACGCTTGCTAGAACCTTGTATCTCAATCACTCTTGTATTAAAGTCCTCACCCATTTTAAGTGATATCTTAAAGTGTTCATCTGGTAAGAGCTCCTCAACCATCTTAGACCACTCCACAAGACATATGCCGTCAGAGAAAAAGTATTCCTCATAACCAATCTCATACATCTCATCGATATCATCAATTCTATACACATCAAAGTGATTGACCTTATACAGTCCTTGATATTCGTTCACAATGGTATAAGAAGGACTTGTCACATAGTCATCGACCCCTAGTGCATGGATTATAGCTTTACTTAAAAAGGTCTTTCCAGCCCCTAAGTCTCCATCTAATCCAACAAAATCACCAGGTCCAAGTATTTTTGCAAAAGCATGACCAAAAGCAGTTGTTTCAGCTTCATTATGGCATATTAAACTAATCACTCGATTTCCTCTTTTCTATAATATATCTCTATTATAGTATATAATTTTTTAAGGAACTTCAAGTGTTTACCCGATTCTATCAGATAGTTATTAAAGCTTTCTTAAGACTAAATGGGAATAATATTAAAAATACTGGCAGAAAAAGTCAAAAAAAACAACCCGAAGGTTGAATTTTATAGTCTATGAACGATTTCGCCATCAATGATTGTGTAAAGTGGTGAAGACTGTAAATCAAATGGATGTCTATCCCAGATTACAACATCGGCATCTTTACCTTTTTCTAATGAACCAAGTCTATCACCTAATTCTAAGATCTCAGCCGCATTGATTGTGATACATTTAAGTGCATCTTCTTCACTTAAACCAGCTTTCATTGCAAGTGCAGCACACATATTTAAGTGGTGAAGTGGAATTACTGGACTGTCTGTCATAATCGCAATCTTAACACCCGCTTCAATTAATGTCTTAGGTGTTTCAAACGATAGATTTTGAAGCTCAAATTTTGTCTTGTGTCCAAATGTTGGACCAACAACTGCAACAACATCTTGTGATTTGATGTAGTCAGCAATCAAGTGACCTTCAGTACAGTGCTCTAAAGTTATGTTTACATCAAACTCTTTAGCAATACGTAAAGATGTGATGATATCATCTGCTCTATGAGCATGTGACTTTAAAGGAATTTCCTTGTTCATTACCGGTAGCAATGCTTCTAGCTTCATATCAAATGCTGGCTTCTTACTTGGATCGTCTTTAGCCAACTCTAATTTTTCTTTATACTCTTTTGCCTTAAATAAGATTTCTCTTAATTTAGCAGCAGTACCCATTCTTGTTGTTGGTGTTTCTTTTCTAGCGTTGTAACATCTCTTTGGATTTTCACCAAAAGCAATCTTCATAGCCAGTGGCTCTTTAACAACCATTTCATCTACTACATCACCATAAGTCTTAATAACGCAGAACTGACCACCTACAACATTTGCAGAACCCGGACCAGTTGCTACAGTTGTAACACCACCCTTGGCTCTTGCTTCTTCAAAACTCACATCCATAGGATTGATGGCGTCAATACCTCTTAAGTGAGGTGTTACAGGATCTGTAATCTCATTACCATCATCACCTTCAAAGCCGATAGCTGTCTCCCACATACCTAAGTGACAGTGAGCATCGATAAATCCCGGAAGTACATAATGCCCTTTAGCATCAATAATTTCAGCGCCTTCAGGTGCTTCAATATTACCTACGTCTAAGATTTTGCCGTCTTTTATAAGTACTGAACCATTATCATAAGTTTCGCCTGCCATGGTCAATACTTTACCATTTTTAATAAATAACATGCTTTCCCCCTTTGTTTCGATTCACTAAATACCAAAATCATTATACCACTTATAAAATAAGCAAGTCTAGCCAATTAGGAAATATAAGAAAAAAATAAGCCCATGTATAAACACATGGGACAAAATTAACCTTGATAAATATTTTTACAATTGGTTTCTTTCACTAAGAAGATGGCTAAGAAACCTACGACTACACAAATATAGGCAATCTTAAATGCTGCATTGTAGTCCGCTACGCTTGTACCGCCATTTAAGACATTACCAACAATTGTCGGTAGTACAGCTGATCCAAAGAAGCCACCCATATTAACAACTGATGTAGAAATTCCAGCTACCTTTGGGTTGTTAAGTTCTTTACCACATGCCCAGCCTAAAACAAATGTTGAAGTTGACAGACCTAATACAAAGAATAAAGGATACATGATACCGATTGGCGGTTTACCCCCACCTGCAAATATCAGAATGGTCCATGTTAAGAGTAACAATCCCCCTGAAATAAGCATTGGCAGTTTTCTTCTTTTAAGTGCATCTGATACTCTACCGATAACAATAGAACCAATTGCCAGACCTAAAACAGCTGCCATCATATAGTTGGCTGCAGCACCCTTTTCTAAACCATATACATTCATCATATAAGATGTACCATAGAAACCTGACAGGACAGTAAATGCACCGAAGAAACTTGCAAAGATAACAAATGGTGGCCATGTTCTCCAGTTGGTTAACACTTCACCTAAAGCCTTAACAAGGTTGACCTTTTCCTTAGTAATATGCTTTTCTTCTTTACCTTCTATTTCAGCAATAGATGGATAGCCTTTTTCTTGTGGTGTATTTCTTACCAACCAATAAATAAGTCCAGTGACAACTAAGGTTACAACACCGATAGCTATAAAGGTATTTCTCCATGTAAACATGGCTACCATCCATACCAGTGGTGTTTGGGCAATTAAACCACCCATATTACCAACAAATGATGTGATACCTGACATGGTACCAAACTCAGATTCCTTGTACCACTGCGATAAGATCTTTAGTGTAGATATAAATACAACAGACACACCTAAACCAACAACGAATCTACCCGCAAAGGCAAAGAATACATTTGGTGCTAAACCAAACATAATTGACCCTATCGCTGCTAGTAATGAACCGATTGTTACAGTTTTTCTAGCGCCAAGTGAATCGGCTAAAAAACCTACTGGAATCTGCATAAACATATAAGCATAAAAATACATTGCCCCAAGACTAGCAAAAGCTGATTCTGAAATCTGTAAATCTCTAATCAAATCATCTTTAACAACACCTGCTGCAAATCTGTGAAAAAATACAATAATGTATGCTGTCGCTAATAAGCCCCAAACAAGCCATCTATAGCGCATCATTGACTTTACTTTATTTTGATTCATAACCCTTCCTTTCATATATGACTAGTGTAGCTTAAAACTTCAAAAAAATCTAGTAGCATTCAACAAAAAATTGAAGACAATAGCCTTCCATCAATTTAAGTCTACTGATATAATAAAGTATGATTGAGAGGAAACTATGGACTATAAATTACAAAACTTGGTTGATATTGAAAGATTACAACAATTACTGGACAATCTCTATGACGCCTCTGGCATCCCCTCAGGTATTATCGGGGCAGACGGTGAGGTCATAACAGCAACTGGCTGGCGAGATATATGTACCAAATTTCATAGGGTTAATGATATCACCAATAAAAGGTGTATCGAAAGTGATACAAGCATCCAGATTGATATAAAGTCTGGGAAAAAATATGTGGTATCAGAATGTAAAAATGGTATGGTTGATATTGCATCACCTATCATCATCGATGACAAACATATAGCCACTATATTTCAAGGCCAATTTTTCTTCGAAAAACCCAACCTTGATTTTTATAGAGCCCTAGCCAGTGAAGTAGGCTTCGATGAAACAAGCTACTTGTCAGCAATCGAGGTAACACCAATTATCACAGAAGAAGAAATTAAGCCTGTTGTTGAATTTTTAACAGATTTGGCATCCTTTATTGCGGATCTTGGTTATTCTAGGTTAAAAGTCGAAAAGCAGCATTTAGAACTACAAACTCAGCACGAGGAACTCGGTGCTGTTTACGAAGAGCTTGTTGCAACCGAAGAGGAACTTAGAGGCAATTACAAGCTCATCAATGAAAGAAATGATTCACTTGAGACTTTAAACAACGATTTAAAGTTTGCCAATGCTGGTTATGAACTTATATCAGAGGGGTCTTATGATGCCACATGGGATGTAGACTTATTAAGCAAAGAGCCTTATTTTTCATCCAACATTGTTCATATTATAGAAAGAGACACTGTACCAGAAGTTTCTGACATCATGAAAAACATCATTCACCAAGAGGATCTTGATTCTGTTAAAAACAACTTTTTTTCTGCATTAGCGGATGCTCCTAATTACGATGATCGATTTAGAATCCATACACCTTCTGGTGTTAAATGGCTTCATGTCAAAGGTAAAATACAGAGAAAAGATGGAAAAGCCATTAGAGTTGCTGGCTCAATTGGTGATATTACTGAAAAGCTAGAGAATGAAATGACCATCAAACAGATGGCTTATACCGATAATCTTACTGGTATCTCTAATCGTAATCAAATGTACTTGGACTTACATGACCACTTAAAAAGAAAAAAAGAGCATCCCCAGGAATCACTTGCCATAGTTTTTCTTGATTTAGATAACTTTAAAAATATCAATGACATCTATGGTCATTCAACAGGTGACGATATATTACAACAAGTTGCCAATCGTTTAAAGCAACACTGTTCTACAGATACTACAGTCTATCGATTTGGTGGTGATGAGTTCATATTTGTCTCATCCTATCCTAACGGCGCCATTATATCCCTTACAGAAGAGATATTAAGAGACTTTGAACTGCCATATATACACAATGACCAGTCCTTTTCTTTAACAGGCTCTATTGGTATCGCAACCTATCCCATAGATGGTATGACCGCAGATATCCTTATTAAGAATGCTGATACAGCCATGTACGAGGCTAAAAATCGTGGTAGAAATCAATATGCTAAGTTTGATATTGCCATGCATGAATCACTGGTAGAAAAGAAACACTTAGATGAATCTATGGAAGCTGCCCTTCATGCCAAGGAGTTTGAACTTATGTATCAGCCTATAGTCGATACACAAACGAGTGAAATTGATGGTCTTGAGGCACTCATCAGGTGGAAAAGAGGTTACGAGTACATCTCACCGGCTAAGTTTATTCCACAAGCAGAGGCCAATGGCTTTATCAGGCAAATCGATTACTTTGTTTTAGAAACAGCCATCAAACAACTGGTTGCATGGCGAGAAAAAGGTTACGATTTTACGTACATCTCAGTCAATGTTTCTCCTAACTTCTTAATGGAAGAAAACTTAATGACAAAGCTTGAAGGACTGATTAGAAAATATCCATTTTCACCAAGTGACATTCAGATAGAAATCACTGAAAATATCATCATTGAGTCATTCGATTTGGCTTATTCAGTACTTTCCACTTTAAAAATGCTTGGTTTTACAATTGCCATGGATGACTTTGGAACAGGTTACTCATCACTTAACTACTTAAAGTCACTGCCAATCGATGTTCTTAAAATAGACAAGTACTTTGTAGATGGTTTAGAACACAAGGATCCAATCATAGAATTCATCATTGGTATGGGACAACGACTGAAACTTAAAGTGGTTGCAGAAGGTGTGGAATCAGATAAGCAACTGGAACTCTTAAAGAAGTATAAGTGCGACAAGTATCAAGGCTATTTCCATTCTAAACCTATGCTGGCTTCACAAATAGAAAAAATGATGGAAATTGAATAATTAACTTCACAAAATGAGCATTTTTGTCGATATATGATGAGGATGCTTTCTTTTTATTGTATAATTGAAAGAGAAAGATTAATGACAGGAGTATATATGAAGTTATCTGATTTAATAGATATTCAGCGTTTACAAGTTATCTTAGATCACCTATTTGCATCCAATGGTGTACCCATTGCAATATTTAATCCAGATGGATCTAAAGTGGTCTCAACACCTTGGCGTGATGTTTGTTCTAAATTTCATCGGGTCAACGGGATCACTTGTCAAAGGTGTATCGAGAGTGATCGAGAACTTAATAGAATCATAAAAGAAACAGGCAAGTATGCTATTTCTAAGTGTAGAAATGGTTTAATTGACATTGGTGCTCCTATCATTATTGATGGCGAGCAAATAGCAGTTATCTTCCAAGGTCAATTCTTTTTTGAAAAGCCTGATCTTGAATACTTTAAAAAACAAGCCTATTTGGCCAACTTTGATGAGAAAGCTTATATAAAGGCCATTAAAGAAACGGCTGTAGTTTCTAAAGAAGAAATGAAAGAGATGATCAGTTTTCTGGTTCAATTAAGTGGTTTTATTGCTGATATGGGCCTAGCCAACTTAAAGATGCGTGAGTCTAATGTTGAGTTACATGAACAAAACCAAGAACTTTCAGCTGTATATGAAGAGCTTGTTGCCACAGAAGATGAGTTAAGAAACCATTACGATATGTTAGTTGAACGAAATCAGGAGCTAAAAGAGGCAACAGAAAAATACCGCCTAGTCGCTCAGGGTGCCAGTTCAGTCATTTGGGATCTTAATATAGAAACCATGATGCTTGATACGTCTAAAAGTTTTGAGAACATAACCAATATAGAATACATAAAAGAACAACCGATGAAAAGTCTTATTGATTTGATTCATCCAGAAGATATCGATAAGGCCATTTACATATTTGAGGACGCCCTTGAGCATGATGAAATTTATGAAGATCAATTTAGGATTGTTGATGGCAACAACAACCTCAAATGGATACATGCTAAAGGTAAGATCTTAAGAGAAAACAATCAGGCAATTCGCATTGGTGGTTCTCTAGATGATGTGACTGAACACATCAACCATCAAAATTACATCAAACATATGGCCTACATAGATGGCCTTACAGGTATTAATAACAGAAATCAAATGCTCAATGATTTAGAAGATGCCTTTGATTATTTAAAGTCTCATCACGACAGCAAGTTATCGGTTATCTTGTTAAACGTTGATAACTACAAAGACATCAACGATCTTTACGGCCACCATTTAGGTGATAAGTTATTAACTTCTATCGCCAGCAGACTTAACAAGATATCTGATGAAAGATTAAAGCTGTACCGTTATGGTGGTGACGAGTTTATCTTTATTATGAAGGAAGACCATCCTGAGGTTATTCAAAAGACATCTGAAAGAATACTGCGTTTATTTAATGATCCCTTTGAACTTTTAGGGAAAAACTATAACTTAACCGCGAGTGTTGGTATCTCAATCTTCCCTGAAGGTGGGACAGATCCAGATAGATTATTACTCAACGGGGTTACCGCTCTAAAAGACGCTAAAAGTAAAGGTAAGAATCATATAACCAAGTTTACATCTAGCATGCAGGAGAAGTTGACCAAACTAAGACAGTTTGACCACGCCCTTAACCTGGCACTAAAGAACAATGAATTCTTCTTGGTTTATCAACCAAAGGTTGATGTAGCTTCTAATAAGGTAAAGGCAGTAGAAGCCCTTATCAGATGGCGTTCGCCTAAAGAAGGTATTATTCCTCCAAATGATTTTATACCTATCGCTGAGGAAAGAGGCCTGATTGCCAAGATAGATTTATGGGTACTTGAGGAAAGTATCAGACAAGTCATTGAATGGACCTTAAACGGTTATCAGTTTGACTATATCTCTGTTAACATGTCACCAGAATTTTTAATGGACCAGGAGCTTTTAAAACACGTTAGAACTTTGATTGCCAAGTACACCTTTAATCCAAATAAGATTCAGATTGAGATAACAGAAAATGTCTTTATCAACTCCTTTGATGCTGCTGTTACAGTACTGATGCAGCTAAAAGAACTTGGATTTTCAATAGCACTTGATGACTTTGGTAAAGGCTATTCATCACTCAGCTATCTGAAACAATTGCCGATAGATGTACTTAAGATCGATAAGCTTTTTATCGATGGCATGGTTGAAGATGACCAACCTATCATCGAATTTATCGTGGGTATGGGCCATCGATTAAAAATGAAAATTGTGGCTGAAGGTGTAGAAACTGACGATCAACTCGATCTTCTAAAGATTTACGACTGCGACCTTTACCAAGGTTATTTATACTCTACCCCTCTATCTCCGATAGAATTAAAGCTACACTTAGATAAAAACTATAAAGAAACTTTAGCTTAAAATAACGCTTCATCTGAAGCGTTATTTCTTTATTAAAAGTCTTCCCTTATGAACTTTAAAAGCAGGTTCTTCTAATACCAATGTCATCTTGTCATTCATTTGACTGATAAACATCTTACCTTCAGCGACTAACTTCGAAGCATCCATTAAGAAATATACAGCCCCTGACATTTCAATAATCTCTCTTTTAAAAGCAGATTCATCAAAGTCTATATCATAAAAACCTTCTTGAGTAACCGAGTAACAAGACAAGATGGCCTTATCAATAGTATGCAGACTCAGTGATTTTAAGGCTTCTATACCAACAACTGATCCTATAGGATCAAGTACAACACCCCCTAAAATATGAAGCTTGGCATCCAGCTTATTTTCAACCACCTCAATCCCTGTATACATAGAGTTTGTAATGATTGTCAGATCTTTTAAACCTTTTAACAAAGGCACCATCAACATGGTTGTAGTTGAACCATCTAAAAATAGAACATCCCCATCTTTCAGTTCATCTATGATCTCCTTGCCTAAATTGACCTTGCTCGTGGTCATCCTCTTCTTTCTTTCAGGAATACTGGTATTTTCATAAGCCATATCATATACAACTGCACCACCATGGGTCCTGACAAGGAGTCTTTTAGTTTCTAAGTACTTGAGGTCTCTTCGAATGGTATCAACAGACACATCTAGTAATTCAGCCATTTCACCAACTTTTATGGTCTGCTTCTTATCTAGTTGGTCCATGATTTTCTTATATCTTTCTTGAGTTAGCATAATACCTCTTTATGTCTAAAGCATATCAGCTTAGACATACCTTTCATCATTTTTGCATGTTTATACTTTATTATACCGTTTTTTGCTTGAAATTTATAGATAATTCGTATAAACTGTAGAAAACGGCACAAAACTGCAAATGTATGCAAAGGAGTCCTTATGATCAAAAACATCATCTTCGATATCGATGGCACACTTATCAACACGACACACGTCAATATGAAAGGCCTTCAATCAGTTCTTGAAAAAGAAAAGATCTACAAAACCATAGAAGAACTTACCGATTATGATGGTTTGCCTTCTTCTGTGACGCTTAGTCAATTAAAAATCGATAATCTAACTGAAGTAGAGAAAAAGTGGCATGACTATGTTCAAGATCATAAAGATGAGTTCACCATCTATTATGCCATTCCAACTATTTTAAAGCTCTTGTCAAAAGACTACAAGCTCTCTTTGGTTACTTCACGTAATAAAAAAGAAGTGGCATACGATAAAAAACTTAATCATATCATGGCCTACTTCGATGGCCTTATTTGCTATGATGATACAAAAGAACATAAACCGCACCCAGCTCCCCTTCTAAAAGCCATAAATCAATTTGATTACAAGCCAGAAGAAACCATCTATATCGGCGACTCCATTTATGACTATCAGGCAGCTACAAGTGCTGGCATCAGATTCTTTAAGGCAGCTTGGGGGAATAAAGATTTTGACCTTGTTGCACCTAACATCCACTTAAAAACACCAATAGACTTGTTAATGTATTTAAACTAGCAGATTTTTTCTGCTTTTTTTGTTGACAGATGTAAATTGACATGTTAATATTCTCATATACTTATAAGTGCATATGAGAAAGGATATCCTATGAACAACCTAATCAATATATTTAAACTGTTATCTGATGAAACCAGATTAAGAATCATTCTTTTGTTAAAAGACAACGAGTTATGTGTATGCCAAATGACGGGTATTTTAAACATCTCTCAACCTAAAGCTTCAAAGGCCTTGTCTAAGTTAAGAGATCTGAATCTAGTGACAGATACCAGAAAAGATAAATTTGTGTATTATACACTCAATGAAGATAATCCATTCTTGATCCATATACTCGATTATCTTAAAAATAACATCAACTTATATACACAGCTTGAAGAAGATAAAAATCGCGTTGAATTAAAAGATGAATTTCTATCAAACTGTGCTTCATCTATCGTTAAATTATAGGAGGCTTTATGTTCATTTTTAAATGGCTAAATGCTCATCTTCTAAAAATGGAATGGCTATCAGACCTTGTTGCAAAACTGGTTACAGACGTTTTTAAATTAGACTTAACATCACGTCTTGGTGGTAGTATACATTTCTTTATATATGATGTGATTAAGATTTTCATCTTATTATCAGTGCTCATATTTACAATTTCATATATCCAGTCTTTCTTTCCACCAGAAAGAACAAGACGTATCTTAGGAAGATTCAATGGTATTACTGCTAATATCTTAGGTGCTTTATTGGGAACAATCACACCATTTTGCTCTTGCTCTTCTATTCCACTTTTTATTGGATTTACAAGTGCAGGATTACCAATCGGTGTTACATTTTCATTCTTAATATCATCACCACTCGTAGACTTAGCCTCAGTACTCCTACTGGCTAGTATCTTCAACTGGAAGATAGCCTTCGCTTATGTAGTCGTTGGTCTGATCCTGGCAGTAATCGGTGGTTCAGTTATTTCTAAACTGAAACTTGAAAAGTACGTAGAGCCTTTTGTTTACCAAAATGCAATGACTGAAGAAGAACAGGATGCAATGACCGTTGCAGATAGACTGAACTTCTCAAAAGAACAAGTTCTAGATATCGTTAAAAAGGTATGGCTTTATATCCTAATCGGTGTAGGTATTGGTGCAGCTATCCATAACTGGATTCCACAAAATATCATCGAAGCAGTTTTGGGTCAGGATAAATGGTATTCGGTAGTTCTTGCAGTATTTGCAGGTGTACCAATGTATGCAGATATCTTTGGAACCTTACCGATTGCTGAAGCCCTTGTACTAAAAGGCGTTGGCTTAGGAACAGCTCTATCATTTATGATGGCGGTTACAGCTTTATCACTTCCATCAATGATCTTATTAAAGAAAGTTGTAAAAACAAAGTTACTAGTCATCTTCGCAAGTTTAGTAACTGTCGGTATATTAATCATCGGTTATTTGTTTAATGCATTTAGCTATCTACTCATATAGGAGGCAAACATGAATATCAAAGTATTAGGCACTGGTTGCAAGAAGTGCAAAACATTAGAAGAGAATGTAAGAACAGCTTTATCATCTACTGGTAAAGAAGCTAACGTAGAGAAAGTAGAAGATGTACAACAAATCATCGCTTATGGTGTGATGTCTACACCAGCTTTAGTTATTGACGGTAAAGTTGTTTCTAAGGGTAAAGTATTAAAGCCAAAGGATATAGAAAAACTCATCTAATCCTAATAAATAAACTAACTAAAGAAAACACTGCTGATGCAGTGTTTTCTTACATATGACTTAAGTCTATTAAATGTATATCATCATTGGCTCTTTCAAGTAATTGATCAGTGAATCCTGATTTTGAAAAAATATAGTACACTCTTTTATCCGTGGGTATAAGCCTGCTTCTTTCTATCAACTTATTCAATACAGATAAATCGACTTTTTCACTTTTGTACTTACATTCACAAAAAATCATACCGTCATCACCTAAACCTATTATATCAATTTCTTCCCGGGTCTTTTTTATTGGATCAGTTCCCCACCATTTTCCAAATTTCAAGATTAAAAAAGGTAAAGACATTTTAGTGTTCTCCCTAGACAAATACATCACACACACTTTTTCAAATACATACCCAAGATAAGTCGACCACTCCTGATAAACTCTAGTATCATAGACATGTCTGCCAAGTTCTTGCTCAATTGCATCAGTATACTTTGAAACAAATCTATAATAAAATAAATAATATAAATCCGAAATCTGATAAATGGTTCTTCTAGAATTATTTTTTTCCGTTATCGGCACAAGCCTTTCAATTATATCTAATTCTGTTAGAGCTTTTAAGTAAATAGCTGTTTTAGAAGTTGACTCACCAATTTTTGTTGCAATCTCATTTAACTTACTCGCACCTCTCGCAACTGCTTCAATTATACTTCTGTAAACAGCAGGATTATTAAACTCCTGTCTGAGTAACATATTGACTTCAGAATACAAAAATGCTGATTTATCGAACATATTCTCAACAATATTTTCATCCACACTTAGGCTAGAATCAAACTGAATCAAATACTGCGGAATCCCTCCCAAGGCACCGTATACTTTTAGCAGATCATTGTATGAGTAATTACTAAAAAACTTACTTGTCTCAAAAAAATCTAATGGTTTAATCTTTAGTTGAGATGTTCTTCTACCATACAGAGGGCTTTTATTAGACAATACTTCATTTTCCATAAATGATACAGAGGAGCCACAAAGGATCAAGTATATATTCGTTTCTATCATTTTATGATCGATTATATTCTGCAAAATAGACAGTATACTCTTGTTTCCATTGGCTAGATAGGGAAACTTGTCAAGAACTAATACAACTTTTTTTTCTCCTACACTTTTAACCAAAAATTCAAATGCATCAATCCAACTATCGAAAGTTCCTAAAGTATCAGGAAGTCCTAAATACTTGTAAATAACTCTTGAAAATTTTGATAATGAAAGAAGATCGTTATGTTCTTCTGCTACATAAAAAATTGCTGATTTATCTCTAACAAACTCTGTCAAAAGTCTAGTTTTTCCAACTCTCCTTCGTCCATATACAACTGTAAACTGAAAACCAGAACGCTTGTACATTTTATTCAAATGATTCAATTCATAATTTCTTCCGATAAACATAAGAACTCCTTTACTTAATCGAAATTAACTTAATTCAAATTAAGTTAATTTCGTTTAAGTTAATTTTATACCAAAAAAGAAACTTATGCAAGCATGCATAAGTTCATTAATTGGTTTGAAAACAGGGTTTTCATAAGTAACAAAAGGCTCAATGCCCAAAATGCAAGGGCGCGCAGGAACATGTACTGGCCAGCCTAGAGTACTTATTATTCTTTAATACCTTTCATACTTAAGGCAATTTTTTGCTTGTCTAAGTCTACGTCGATGACTCTAACTTTGACTTGGTCTCCTACAGATACCACGTCCATTGGTCTTTTTACAAACTTATCACTTAAGTGAGAAATATGAACAAGCCCATCTTGCTTAACACCGATATCTACAAATGCACCAAAATCAACAACGTTTCTTACAGTACCCGGTAAAACCATGTCTACTCGTAAGTCTTCAAGCTTTAAGACATCTGATCTAAAGATCGGTTTTGGCATCTCATCACGGATATCTCTACCAGGCTTTTTCAGTTCCTCCACGATATCTTTAAGTGTAAAGTAACCAATGTCTAGGTCTCCAGCTATGCCTTTTAAGTGTCTTTCAATGTCTTTTAGTCTTTCTTTGCCCTTGTTCTTTTTCTTAGGCTCTTCAAACTTTAAACTCTTAAGTGCACTTAAGCCATGTAGAGACTTTTGATTAGAAGAGAACTTCTGCTTTTCTTTCTTCTTTGGCACTTCAGGAATCTTGTAAGCCAAAATCTTCTCATCAATGTTTTTAAATGCATCGTTTATGTTGTTAACATCAATAGCACTTAAATCATAACCTAGGATTTCTATCAACTTAAATGTCTGATCGTATGATTCTGGATGGACAGATGTGTTGTCTAAAATATTGTCACTTTCGTGTAGTCTTAAGAAACCAGCACACTGCTCGTATACCTTATCACCAAGACGTTTAACTTTTTTCAGTTCCGCTCTAGAATGGAATTTACCATTCTCATCTCTGTAAGCCACAATGTTTTTAGCAACAGCTGATGAAATACCAGATACATACTGTAACAGCGATGGTGATGCAATATTTAAGTCAATACCAACACTGTTTACACAATCCTCTACAACATTTGTAAGGGATTCGTCTAATTTCTTTTGGTTTAAGTCATGCTGGTACTGACCAACACCGATATGCTTGGTATCAATCTTTACAAGTTCAGCAAGTGGATCTTGAAGTCTTCTACCAATAGAAATCGCCCCTCTGATAGAAACATCTAAATCTGGGTACTCTTGTGTTGCCAGTTTAGAAGCTGAGTAAACAGAAGCACCTGCTTCAGAGACAATTGTATAATAAACTTGTTCTTCCATTTCAGCCAACATATTTGCTACCAGCTGCTCAGTTTCTCTAGAAGCTGTACCGTTACCGATTGGAATCACATCTACCTTATACTTCTTGATCATCTGCTTCATGACCTTCTTAGATTTTTCAATCTCATTTCTCGGCTCATTTGGATAAATGGTCGCATAATCTAGAAGTTTACCCGTTGCATCAAGAACAGTTAACTTACAACCTGTTCTATAAGATGGGTCAATGGCCATAATAATCACGTCTCTTACTGGTGGTACCAGTAAAAGTGGCTTTGTATTTTTAGCAAATACCTTGATGGCTTCTTCTTCAGCACGCTCCGTTAGCATAGAACGAACTTCTCTTTCTATTGATGGAGAAATCAAACGCTTATAAGCATCTTCTATGGCAACATTTAACTCATGATTACCAAGGGCATTTACATTCTTGATTGTTTCTGATTTTAAATAATCGACAATTTGCTCATCAGGACTCTGAAGCTTTACTTTAATAAACTTCTCTTTTTCACCACGGTTGGTTGCTAAGATTCTATGATTGGCAATGGTCTTTACAGACTCCTTGTAGTCATAGTACATTTCATAGACAGACTCAGCCTTGTCATCTGTAGCTGTCATGGTTAAGAAGCCTGTGTTTAAGTTCATGTTTCTAATCACTTCACGGTGGGCTGGATTGTCTGAAATCATTTCAGCGATAATATCCATAGCGCCAGTAATGGCATCCTTAGGTGTCTTGACACCAAGCTCTTCGTTAATATAATCCATAGAAAGTGTGATTAAATCACCCTCTAGCGTCTCCTGGTTCCAAATAAGCATAGCCAGTGGCTCTAAGCCCTTCGCTTTAGCCTTAGAGGCTCTTGTCTGCTTCTTCTGCTTGTATGGTCTATATAAATCTTCTACTCTTCTAAGAACATCTGCTGCAAGGATTTCAGCCTTTAAGTCCTCAGTTAACTTGCCTTGTTCGTCAATCAGTCTTAAGACTTCTTCTTTTCTATCTTCTAAGTTTCTCAGATAAGTCAAACGATCAAATAAGTCTCTTAAAATCTCATCAGATAAGCCGCCTGTCATTTCCTTACGGTAACGGGCAATAAAAGGCACTGTGTTGCCTTCATCTAATAACTTAATTGTTTCACTGACTTGTCTTTCTTTAATCTTCAGTTCTCCAGCGAGAATCTTGATAATTTTACCCATAGCCCCTCCTATAGTTTAATTTTTTGCTTGAGATAAGCATTGATAAATAAATCTATATTACCATCCATCACACTTGAAGTATTCCCGATTTCTTCATTTGTACGATGGTCTTTGACCATGTTATAAGGATGAAATACATAGGACCTGATCTGTGAACCCCATGTAATTTGAGAGTAATCACCACTCAAATCCTCAATCTTTTCTTTTTGCTCTTGTTCTTTTAATTCTATCAACTTAGCCATCAGCATTTTCATAGCAGTTGACCTGTTATTAAGCTGAGATCTTTCACTCTGACAGGAAACCACCACGCCAGTCGGAATATGTGTAATTCTTACAGCAGAGTCTGTCGTATTGATATGCTGACCACCTGCACCAGATGCTCTAAAGGTATCCACCTTTAAATCAGCAGGATTGATGTCAATTTCAATAGAATCATCTAACTCAGGCATAATGTCTACAGAGGCAAAGGATGTGTGTCTTTTACCAGATGAATCAAATGGTGAAATTCTTACAAGTCTGTGAACACCCTTTTCTGACTTTAAAAAGCCATAGGCATTGTCACCCGTAATGGAAATGGATACGGTCTTAACCCCAGCTTCAGTATCTCTGATCAAATCAAGGATCTTATAACCATAGTCTGCCTTATCACACCATTTACAATACATTCTAAAAAGCATTTCAGCCCAGTCCTGTGCATCTAAGCCACCAGAACCTGCGTGAATGGTCAAAATGGCATTTAAATGATCATACTCACCAGATAACAATGTTTCAAGTCTTAACTCTTCACACCTAGCTTGTATATCTTCTAAAAGCTTATCAGCATCCTTGATATAAGAAGGCTCTTCATCAGCCATTTCTATCATAAGCTCTGCTTCTTCTAAATCATCCTTTAATGTTTCATACCGCTTGACCTTCTTGCCTAAATGTTTAGACTTTCTCAGTATATTTTGGGCCTTTTCATTGTCATCCCAAAAGTCTGATTCTAACATTTTAGCATCTAGCTCCTTAACACTTTGTACAAGACTAGGGATGTCAAAGTGACCTCCCTAATTCTTCTATTGCTGCATGCAGCTCCTTAATCTCATGTAAACACTTGTCTTTTAAAATCATCTTAACCCTCGTTTATGCCACAACACTTCTTATATTTCTTACCACTGCCACATGGACAAGGTTCATTTCTACCAACTTTTTTCTGCTTACGTACCACTGTCTTGTTAACAGGTGCAGCCTTATTAGATTCACTTGTGATTCTAATTTTATTTTCTCTTGTAGTCTTGGTTTCTATGGTTACATTTAAAACATACTTAACTGTATCCATTTGAATGTCACGAATCATCTCGTCGAACATATCAAAACCTTCCATTTGATAAGCTCTAACTGGATCTTCCTGACCAATACCTCTCATAGATACACCTTGCTTTAACTGGTCCATAGCATCGATGTGGTCCATCCATGCACGGTCAACAATCTTAAGAAGGATAAATCTTTCGAAGTCTCTCATACGGTCAGGTGTTACTTCTTTTTCTTTGGCTTCGTATTTATCTAGTGCAATCTTATGAATATCTTCTTTTAACTTTTCTTTAGTCAAAGACTGAATGTCTGGATAAACAAGTGAGTTCATCGGTAAGAAGACTTGGTGTAAGTATTCTTCTAATGCTTTTAAGTCCCACTCTTCTGGATAATCATTGCCTGAACAGTGCATGTCAATGGCATCATCAATACGTTTTTCAAGCATATCTAAAATATGTTCTTTCACGTCTTCGCCATGAAGGACTTTTGCTCTTTCAGCATAGATGATGGATCTTTGCTTGTTCATAACATCATCGTATTGAAGGACATGTTTTCTAATACCGAAGTTTTTAACTTCCACTTTCTTTTGTGCACCTTCAATGGCACGTGTAAGCATCTTGGCTTCGATTGGCATATCATCACTGATACCCAGTCTTGCAACCGTATCCTTTGCACGGTCAGAAACGAATAGTCTCATCAAGTCATCTTCAAATGAAATAAAGAACTGCGAAGAACCTTCATCACCCTGACGACCTGAACGACCTCTTAACTGATTATCGATACGTCTAGATTCATGACGTTCTGTACCGATGATATGAAGACCACCAGCATTTTTAACACGTTCTGCTTCCTCATCTGTTACTTCTTTATGTGCTGCAAGTGCTATCTTGTATTTTTCACGACACTCTAAAATAAGTTCATCATCATAATCTAAAGGTGAAATGGCCTTGTTGATGACATCAATTTCATAACCCATCTTGCCTAGGTCTCTTTGAGACATGTAGTCTGCATTACCACCTAAGACGATATCTGTACCACGACCCGCCATATTTGTTGCAATGGTAACAGCACCAAATCGACCTGCTTGAGCAACAATATCAGCTTCTCTTTCATGTTGCTTGGCATTTAAAACTTCATGTTTGATGCCTTGGCGCTTAAGAAGCTTAGATAAATACTCAGAGGTCTCAATAGAAATAGTACCGACAAGTACTGGTTGACCCGTCTCATGTTTTTCTTTAATATCTTCAATAATTGCAGCAAACTTTCCTTCTATAGACTTAAAGATTACATCCGGCTTATCAATTCTTGCAATTGGTTTATTTGTAGGAATCACCACAACATCCATACCATAGATGTGCTGGAATTCATCTTCTTCCGTCTTAGCTGTACCTGTCATACCAGAAATCTTGTTGTACATTCTAAAGTAATTCTGAAGAGTAATTGTCGCAAGCGTTTGTGATTCTTTACGTACTTCAATACGCTCTTTTGCCTCAATGGCTTGGTGAAGACCATTTGAATATCTTCTACCAAACATCAAACGACCAGTAAAACTATCTACAATAACGATTTCGCCATCTTTAATAACATAATCCACATCACGTTTCATCATATGTCTAGCACGTAGGGCTTGATTGATATGGTGAGACTTCTCCATATGTTCAGGATCACCTAAGTTTTCTATGTTAAAGAATTTTTCTGCTTTTGGAATACCACCTTCATCTGTTAAGATAACTGTTCTTGCTTTTTCATCCAAATCAAAATCTACATCTCTTTTTAGTGTAGAAACGAACATATCAGCAATTGAATACAGTTCTGTTGACTTAGCACCTTCACCTGAAATAATCAAAGGTGTTCTAGCCTCATCAATTAAGATAGAGTCCACCTCATCTACAATGGCAAAGTTCAGTGGTCTTTGTGTTAACTTAGAGTTTTCAATAACCATGTTGTCACGTAAGTAGTCAAAACCAAACTCATTGTTGGTACCATAAGTAATATCAGACAAGTAAGCATCTTTTCTATCTTGACCTGCTACACCATGAATAACACAGCCTACACTTAAGCCTAAAAACTCATAGAGTTTCCCCATCCATTCCTTATCACGAAATGCCAGGTAGTCATTGACTGTGATAACATGAACACCTTCACCAGATAAAGCATTTAGGTATACTGGTAAAGTTGCCATCAATGTTTTACCTTCACCTGTTTTCATCTCAGCAATTCTACCTTGATGCAGTACAATACCACCAACAATCTGAACTGGATAGTGCTTCATACCTAAGGTACGAACAGCTGCTTCACGTACAGTCGCAAAGGCTTCAGGTAAAATATCATCTAATGTTTCTCCACCTGATAATCTTTTCTTAAACTCGTTTGTCTTCCCCTTTAATGCTTCATCAGAAAGTGCTGAATATTCTGCATCATAACTTTCCACTTCTTTAACCGTAACCATGATCTTTCTAACTTCTTTGTCATTGAAACGGTCATTTAAAAAATCAAATAATCCCATTTTACACTCCTTATATTTTGACGGTTTGACCCCTTATATACTAAATAAAAAGGCAATAGATCATCTATTGCCATGTCTCATCTATTTATGCCTGTTCTGTATGTATATTGTACCATTTTCCCTCTTCCAGAATAAGATGGTCTCGCCATCTCTCCGATGATGAACCAAATAAGACCTATGGTCATCATGATATCACCAATTGATAAGATTCTAGGAATAGGATAAGGTTTTGGTACGACGATGAATTTTGATAAAAATTGCATCACACCTGTTGTTTCTGCTGCTACATAATTGATGATGGAACCATCCATTATGCCTTCATACATAGATGTTAAACCTGCAGCCTCTAAACCAGACATTGATACTGGCATTTTAAAATTATTCAAAAGCATAAATACGACATTGATAACACCACCGAGTAGTATCAGCCATACACCTTTTTTATCTAAATTAAGCGCAAGTACGATTAACATAATAATCATTGAAAAAAACATAAGAAATACTGGCAGCGAACCTGCATCAAAATTTCTTAAAAAGACTGGACTAAATGATAAAATCAGTGACAACAGTATCAAATACCAGCCTCTAATGTTCATATCTATAATATTGGTCAAACGACCACCTCTAAATCCACCGATAAACATGCCTAATAGCGTAGCTTCTAAAAACATTGTTTCCTCCAATTTTTCCTCTTACACTACTTTATTATAATGTATATAATAGGCAGTTACAAGCGGTGTGACCATTAACATTATATAAAAAATATGTGTCGATAAGGTGTCGTAATCTTGTGATTTTATGGGGAAAAGTGTAATATAAAGTGTGATGAGGTGAAAGAATGAAAACAATATTTAAAATACTGATTATACTAGTCGGATTAATTGCACTCTATTTATTATTGATGACACTGACAGATTTCAAGCCTGATGAAATCATTTCGCTTAAAACAGATCAACAAACAGACAAAGTGATTGATAACAAACAACTAAAGATAACAACCTTTAACATTGGTTATGCAACCTTAGATGAAAATGCAGACTTCTTTATGGAAGGCGGCAAGCAGTCTAAGGCTGAGAGTAAAGAAGTTGTTATGAGTAACCTTGAAAAGATTGTAGATTTTCTTAAAAATGAAGAAAGTGATATCTATCTTTTACAAGAAGTTGATAAAAAATCCCTTAGAACCAAGAATATCAACCAATACGATTATATCAAAGAAAGCTTTTCAGATTATGAATCGACTTATGCTGTTAACTATAAGGTCCCTTGGGTGCCGGTCCCTGTCCTTAAGCCATATGGCTATGTCGACAGTGGTATAGTTGTACTTTCAAAATATCAAGGTATAGCAAACAGATATCAGTTTCCAGGTGAAGAAGCTTGGCCAAGACAACTGGCTCTTCTAGACAGATGTTTTACAGAAACAAGGTATCCATACAAGAATAAGGAAGTCATAGTCTTAAATGTTCATATGTCAGCTTACGATTCTGGTGGCGTTATAAGAGAACAACAAGTTGCCTATCTTAAAGAACATCTAGAAGAACTGAAAAGTGAAAATGCTTATGTCATTATCGGTGGTGATTTCAATCATGAACTACCAGGCACAAATGCTGATGACTTTAACGATATTCCTAAACCGGACTGGTTAAAAACAATGGACACAAGCTTTGAAGGCTACTCATGGTATGTAGACAATACACAACCTACCAGCCGATCAATGGAAACACCATATGTTAAAGGTCAAAACTATGAATGCATCATAGACGGCTTTATGTTAAGTGATAACATTGAACTTGTAACCATCACTCACCATGACCTAGAGTTTAAAAACAGTGACCATAATCCTGTATCCATAGAAATTAAACTGAATTAAAGAGCACCAGCTATTAACAAAAAAAGATCACATTGAATTGTGATCTTTTTTATATGAGTATGGCATCTGCCCATTTAATACTTTCTACATATGCCTCATTAAACTTATCTACACTAACATAGCATTCTTCTAGTCTTTCCTTTAATAAAAAGTCGCCTCTTTCATTAAGGATAATGGCATTCAGCATTTTACTGAGTTGATTCTCTTTACCAAGCAGTGCATCAATGACATCAGCATTAAGAGGTACGTTTTTTAACAAGCTCTCCATAGGTCTTTTTAAAATAACATTGGTTAATGACAAAAGCCCTAACATAAAAAGCTCTTCTTTTCTATCAGACATACCAGCGCTTACTGCTAGTAACTCTGCATGTTTGCCTCTTCTTAAAGACAGACTGATTAACTCATCGTAGGTATCCATAGCAGTAAATGACTTAAGCATGTTGATGACAATCGTTTTTCTAGATTCTGAAGTACCAAGCCTTACAAGCGCCTGTTTAACATCGGTTATTTTTCTTTGTGAGTAGTAGGCTGGTGAGTTCAAAAGTTTTAGAAAGGACAATGTTAAATTTGAATCCTTTTTTATAGCATCAGCCAAAGCTTCAAAGTTAACAACCGGCTTATCTACTATATCCAAAAGTTCTAAGTATATGCTTGGTAGAGTCAATGTGTCTGATCCTTCAAACACTTTAGGTTTTTGATAATAATAACCTTGAAATATTGAACAGCCAAGCTTTTCAGCAAACTTTACATCCTCTTCAGTTTCAACTTTCTCAGCCAAAAGGATTTTATCATATGATTTAACCTTTTTTACAGTCTCAGTTAACTCCTCATAATTCTGTATCATAAAATCAAGCTTAATAATATCTGCTATTTCTATCAACTTATCCATTTTTTCATCATAGACAAAATCATCTAAAGCGATTAAATAGCCTTTGCTTTTATAGTCCTGGAGTTTTTCTATTAACTCATCTGTTATGACAGAATCCTCTAAAACTTCAATGACCAACTGATCAATGTTGAAGAGTTCTGGTGCACCATGAATAATGGACTCATCGTTGAAGTTAACAAAAACCTTCTTATTATTAGACATTTCCTGTATGTCAAAGTTGATAATCAAATCTTTGATTACCTTTAAAGTCGCTGAATAATCATCTACAACATCAGCTTTATTGACTGTACTGCTTCTAAAAAGCAGTTCGTATGCTACTATATCACCTTGACTATTAAACATGGGTTGCCTTGCAATAAATGTTTTCATTATTACCTCTTTTCGCCTATCAAACGGCCAATACTTTCCAATTCACTATTATATACAATTATGTGGTATTTACAAGAATAATTATCATTTTATGAAACAAGTCTAATCAAGTTTATACCCAGTCAAAAGACACCTACTCAATATTGAAGGCATCCACTAAAAAATCCCTAGGATTATATCCTAGGGACTATTATTTACATTGTCGGTTCAATTAAACCGTAGTTACCATCTTTTCTGATGTAAACCACATTAACTTCATCTGTATCACCATTTAAGAATACAAAGAAATCATGGTTGAGCATTTCCATCTGAAGCACTGCTTCTTCAGGGTCCATTGGTTTAATTGGGAATGATTTTGTTCTCACAATTTTACTTTCTTCTGTCTCACCTTCGTAATCCGGAATTGCAGCAGTTTTAATGCTGTCATGTTTATGATATCTCTTCTCTATCTTAGTTTTATGTTTTCTCATCTGTTTGGTTAGTTTATCCATTACCATATCGATAGAAGAATACATGTCCTCGCTGGTCTCTTCAGCTCTAAAGGTTACGCCATGCTTAAGCGGCATTGTGATCTCTACGGTGTGTCGATCTCTTTCAACACCTAGTGTCACCTTTACGTCTACGTCTGAATTAAAGTACTTATCGAACTTGTCCAACTTTCCTTCAATGTATTCTCTAATGCTAGGTCTTACACTAATATTTTTTCCGCTTACGATTACTCTCATACATCCAGCTCCCTTCATTTTAAAAAATTAAAAAGAACTTAGTAGAAACATGCGCCTGTTATTTGATTTTCTCCTCCCGTTTTTTATTGCTGTTTCGTCTAAATCTTTCTAACAAGTTTAACTTGTTGTTAACATAATGATACCCTAGTTTTGGGTAAATAATCACGTTTATCAAAGATTTTTAAGAGAAAAATAAGGCCTCTTAAAGATGGATAAAATACCTTGAATATACAACTATTTTATGCCATAATAATAGTAACGGAGCTCAGATATGAGTTTCGTTTTTTTCTATAAAAAGCATTCTAACAAGTCTCTCTTATATACAACAATAGAGAGCAGAGGCTCTCTATCTATAACAACATTTCTTATACTTTTTACCAGATCCACATGGACATAAATCCCTTTTGTTAACACCAGCGTATAACTGATTCATTTCTTTATTGGTATGTCCTCTATTCATCCAGGACCTGATACATGGCTTATAAGCATTTAAAATTCTTTTTAACTCTTTAGTTTCTTTTCTGTTTAAGTTAAAGAAGTCCGCATTGATGAGCATAAGAGCCCTATTGACAGATAAGGCTTCTAGCATTGCTGTAAGCTGAATGACTTTTTCATCTAAATCTGAATCAGATAAGTCTATCACATGATTCAAGAAACCTACTAAATCCTCTAACTCTTTTCTAGGCTCTATATAAGTTTTCTCAGAGAATTTTAGAAAGTTTTCCTTGTTACATGTAAAATGATTCATTCTAAGTGACAGAAGATGGTCTCTAATGTCTTTTGATTCATCAATAGCCAAATCACTTGTAACCAGTATATTTTCTTTTAATACACACCCAGAAACATGATCAATGTGTCTATCAAAATAAGACATGTACTCATTACAAAGGTCCTCACTTGGTGCCAGTACCTTCTTAAGTAGATCTTTATAATCACTTAAGCTTATAAGACCATACAAGTTTAAGCATGCCGATGTAAATCTAACCAGTTCGTCATAGTAGTCATTCTTATCGTTATTATGATTCTCTTCTCTCTCTTTATACATAAAAACACCTCTTTCAACTATCTGAAGTTCCATTTCATTATAGTCAAAAAAAGTGTATTAATCAATTCAAAGGTTTTAAAAGGGAAAGCACCATCTCAGCATCGCTTTTAGCGTGAGCCAATAAGAAATCATTGACCTGTGCCAACATTTGAAGTTTTGCAAAGTTCATCATTTCCTTGGCAATATCTAAATCAGTTATCCTCGATTCAGCAGCTTGAAGGTTTTCTGCTTGAATATCTAATCGTCTGATAGTCGCTTCTAAACCTGATTGCTGAGCACCTAGGGAGGACCTCTGACTAGAAACTCTTTTAAGAGCATCATCTACTATAGTAATATTTGAATCAAGATCATCAGATGACATGTCTTTTAGATTATCTAGACCTAAAAAGCTTAAAGACATATCTTCAATATGTAATACTCTGGAATCACCTTCATTGCCACCTGTCAGAAAAGTAAAGTCTCTTCCGTCCAAAAGACCCATTGTATTAAACTCAGTATGATCATGAATACCTACTAGAGCTTCTTTAAGTTCATCTATTTCATAGCCAATTTTTTCTTTGTCTGAATCTGTTAAGGTACCATTAGAAGCCTGTACATAAAGTTCTCTCATACGCTGCAAGATATCAACCATCTCCCCCATACCTGATTCTGCAGTCTGAACAAGTGATATGGCATCTTGAGCATTTCTAGATGCTTGACGAAGTCCTCTAATCTGTGATTTCATTCTTTCTGATATCATAAAACCAGCAGGATCATCAGCAGGACAAGTAATTCTTTTACCTGATGAAAGCCTTCTAAAAGACTTAGACCACTCCATCATGATATTAGACCTATTATTAATAATGGTCATCATAGAAACATTATGACGAATCTTCATAATCCACCTCCAGATAATACCATTATACCCCATAAAATATGTATATAAAATTAAGAGTAAATTAACAAAAAAAAAAGAAAAAAACCATATAACATGGTTTCTACTTAGCAAGCTGCATTGCTTCTTTCCAAGTATCTCTTAACTCTACTGCTAAGTCTAATACTTCTCTTATAATACCACTGTCCTTTTCAAGATTTGCATCCATTAGACGTGATTTCATGAACATATAGATATCACTTAGATTTTTACTAATCTCATAGTTTTCATCTAAAGTAACATTCAGTTCATTGATAATCGCTTCAGCTCTCATAATAGAGTTATGAGTCTTCTGGATATTCTTCTGGTCATTATATAGTATGCCTTGCTTTAAGAATTTAACCATGCCCTCGTATAGCATTAAGGTTAACTCTTCAGGCTTAGCTGCCATAATCTTTTGTTCTAAATAAGGATCTGCTTTAGTTTCTTGTTTTTTTGCTTCGAATACTGGTGGCTTCTTACCAAAATTATTGTTGATTTTAGGCATTACTTTCGGTTTCGAGTAATTATAAATATTTTGCATAGCCATAAAATTCGCTCCATTCTATTTCTTCCGGTAGGCCTTAGTTGCATTTGCCATACGAACGTTTCGTTCTTTTGGTTGCTCCTTAGAAGATATTTCTTCTATCAAGTTTTTTAAAGTCTTCATTTTAGGAAATTGTGTCATATCGATTGTGTCTAAATCAGAACCTAGTGTCTCTTTTAAAGTTGCGTACTTTTCAATAAATAGAATATCAATGTTTAGTGTGTCTCGGCCGACTTTAAGAAAGCCAAGCTTTGTACTACTTAGTTCTATAAGTTCTTCTATAACTTGATTTGCTAGTTCATTTTTCATAGATTATGCTTTCTCGTCTACAAATAAACCAGCGATTTCCCACATCTTAGCAATCATATCTTGAATCTTCTTTGGTGGAAACTCTTTGATAACTTCATTTGTCTCAGTATCCTTCATAACATACATCATCGTCTTAGTTGTTTCATGTACAGTTCTTTCAATAAAGTTATTATGCTTAGCTAATGTCTTATTTGCCATTTCTATTGCCTTATCAAGCATTTCATCATTGATAACATCTTGATGTTGTTCGACACCTTCTTGAAATGCTGGTGCATCTCCTGAGACATCTTTTGTTTCTAATGATTTAGCCACTTTTGGTTGGTATGCTGGTTTTTCAACCGAAACCTTATCAGCTGAAGCTACCGTCCCTTGTAAGCCACTCATACCATCGATTTTCATCACAATACCTCCTATTTTAATGTCCTAATATTAATATCGTCACAACCCCAATAATTCTTAAGAATTATTTTTTCTTATCTATAAAATAACCATCATTTTGATGTCCAGCATAAAAATATCCCCTATGAGCCTTTTTCTTTTTAGATGACAGACTCTTCTCTTTAACAACAGATCTGATATCTTCCTTGATATTCATCATAATCTCTTGAAGTTTTGTCTCTGCTTGAATATTTTTTTGCATAATGCGATTGAGTACCTCTTCAGTAACATGACCGTCAGTCTCATCAATTTTCTTGATAAGACTGTCACGCTCATCAATTAAAGTTTCTACTTGAGATACAACATTTTTGTCAGACACATTTAAGTTAATTATTTTTTCAGTCACTTTTTCAAAAGCCTCGAATAAGCTCAGTTTATCCAACTTATCCTCCCATCTGCTGTGTTAACCAAGCCGATTGAGATGAATATCTGCTCATGGCACTTTCCATAGCCGCAAATTCTTCATAATATCTTTGTTCTTGGTCAGCTAATAGTTCTAATAAACGATCAATTTCATCATCCATCTTAAGGATAGCCTTAGCTATATCTGAGTTTACATCAACACCTGTTTCAGGTCCTGCCTTTTCAATTAGATAACCTCTTTTATTATTATCATCTCTGATAATTCTAATATTATCTTGTAAAGCATCAAAAATTCTATAGGCAATACCATTTTCTTTAGTTCTATCACTTCTCTTACTAGAATCAGAATACTCAATATCAGATTCTTTGGTAAACAAATCTACAATTTCGTCTGGACGTTCTTTTAATGCTGCATCTAACTTACCCTCGTCAATTACCAGTTTACCAGCATCTTTATAATTTGAACTGGTTTGAATACCAATATCATAAAGTGTTATATCTAGTCCATCTACAGAAGCATATAGGGCTTGTCTCATTGAACTTGTAAATTGTTCAAGAGTTGAATCATTATAAAGAGTCCCCTTTCTAGCTTCTTTTTCCCATGCTTCAATGTCATCTTCGGACATCTCTTTTTTCTGAGCTTCAGTTAATGGATCATAATCTCGGTTTTTTGATGTATCTGTCATGTCATTGATTTTTTTAATCATTTCGTTATACTCATCAACAAACTTAACAATCATATCTTTGACATCAGAGGTATCAGCTTCAACGTTAATTGTGACAGCTGAATCAGGAATTTCATTTAGTGTAATAGTTGTGCCCTGAAACTCAATTGTATTGGTTGTTCTAGAAGTTGTTACACCATTTAATTCAAATACAGCATTGTCGGCCGCTGAATAATCTGATTCTGCGCCTTGTAACTTCATTTTCTCAAGTAGCCCAGATGTATCAGTAATTGATATGATATGTTCTGACCCTTCTTGGTTGGCTTCTAATGTAAACCGATCTGTTAAACTATCAAAAGAAAGCGTCACACCTGCACTACTCTTATTCACTTCTTCCATAACATCAGTTATTTTATCACTACCATCAAAGGTGAACTCAACACCATTGATGGCCATTTTACTTTCGCCACCTAAGCCAAATGCACTCGCTAGCGTCTTATTAGTATCTAACGTCCCTTCATAACCACCTGATAATCCTAAAGCACTTAATAGAGTTGAGTTAGAGTTATTCAATGAAAAACTATGACCTTCTTCAACAGAAGCCCCACCATCTTCTCTTATTTCAAATTTTACAGTAGATCCATCTTTTACACCTGTGATATCAACGTTTTTAAAAGCATCTTGTAATTTAGTGTTAATATCTAAAATAAAATCATCAATTGTAGAATAGTCCGTTTTATCAAGGGCAATAGATTTAGTTACTCCATCTAAGGTAAAAGATAAGGCATTATTAGCCTCTACAGCTGTATTCAAAGTATTGATATCGATATTCCCTGTTGTCATCTCACCAATCACTTCATTTAAAGATGTGTACTTGTCCTTAGTCGCTAGTTTTGACACACTGTTAATAGTAAAACTAGTTACCTTTGAGTCCACAGTTGTACTCACTCCAATAGCACTTGTCGAAGCGCCAGACATAATTGCAGAACCAGAGAACATATTGAATGTTGTTGTAGATCTAAAATTAGTTTCAGGCGTCAAGTAGTCAAAGTATTTATCATTAAATGCTCTAAGTACATTGGCTGCTTCTTTGTAATCTTCTTTCTGCCATTCTAAAAATTGCTTTTCCTGTTTGGCTTTATCTACTCTCGTTTGTTCAGCTTGTATCAATTTTTTAACGGTTGTATCAGTATCCATTCCTGATACCAAACCTGTGATTCTTAGCATATCACTCATTATTTCACCACCTATACAATTATTTACGGTTCCTAATAGTATTATCGGCATTTAATTCAAAATATTTAGCAAAAGAAAGACATGATTAAAAAATCATGTCTAAATCTTATCTTAATAACTGTAACACACCTTGTGGCGCTTGATTTGCCTGAGCTAACATGGATTGAGCCGCTTGTTGAAGTATGTTGTTCTTCGTAAAGTTCATCATCTCACTTGCCATGTCTACATCTCTGATTCTAGATTCTGATGCTTGTAAGTTTTCAGCAGAAATATCTAAACTCTTGATTGTATGCTCTAGACGATTTTGAATCGCACCAATTTCACTACGCTTATCTGATACCTTTATAATCGCATCATTAATAGTTTTAATTGCAGAATCAGATGTCGCTTGAGTCGATACATTCACAGAGTCAATTCCTAGTCCATTAGATGTTGCATCAAAGGTGTTAAATGTTAAATTCTGTCCTTGATTTGCGCCTATATGGAATAAAATAGTCTCAGGAGTATCGCTTTCTGTGGTTGAAGCACTATCAGAAGTAAAGTTCAAAGTATAGTGTGTATACACTTCGGCCGTTCCAGTACCATTTGGTATTGTAGCATCTAAAGACAAGTTACTTGATGAACCCGCTACAGAACCACTCACAATTGTACCTGTACCTTGAGTAAAATCCGTACTACTACTTAAATAGTTATCAAAATCACCAGCATTAAAGTCAGTGATAAACTCAGCCCAGCTGTGATAACCAGTATCACCACTAGCCACATGATCATAAGTACCAGTAGAAGTTACTTCACCTCTATCTCCTTGACTTGTCGCCTGAATCGCTTGATCTAATGTAGCTCCAGATTCCATAGCATCAATAACAGAGTTGATACCGCCAGAAGTTATTTCATGTAGCGTCTTTAAGGCTACAAATGCAGAAGCATAATCAGCTAATGAATTAGAAAATGCCCCTGAAACAACAGCGTTTTCAGCACCACCTAACTCACTTGCAGTCCAACCATTTCCACCTTGAACTAACATTGATAAGCCTTCCATAAACCACGTTTCTTCTGGTGATGTACCCGCATTAAGCAGTGATGACATCTCGGTAAACTCAAATGCATGCATGACTTCATGTGCTATTAAAGTATCCAAGGTACCTTCATCTCTTAAGTTGCCATTAGAATCTACAAAAGAATCTAAATTAATTCTCAGAGTTAACTCAGAAGCATCTGGTGGCGAAGCCATTGCAGCACCGTAAGATGCACCTTGTTCATAGATTATATTCATAGTCCTATTAGTTGGACTATCTGGAAACTCAATACCAAACCGTTCATTAATAGCGACCATAGAGTCGTTAATCCATTCCGGTATTTTTGTATTCAATGTGTTGATTACTGATTGACTAATACCATCGAAGCCATCTGCTTGAAGTTGTGCACCGTAATTCAACATTTTTTTTGTGTTAAATTCTGTCGCGTTGGCAATTCTGTCAACTTCACTCTTTAACTGAGAAATCTCAGCATTAAGTTGTTTTCTATCTTCATCAACATTCGTATCATTGGCACCTTGAACTGCAAGTTCACGCATCCTTTGTAGAATTGCATGAGTTTCGTTTAATGCACCTTCAGTGGTCTGAAGAAGTGAAACACCATCTTGGGCATTTCTTGATGCCTGATTAAGACCACGAATTTGCCCTCTCATTTTTTCAGAGATTGCAAGACCTGCAGCATCATCTCCAGCACGGTTGATTCTAAATCCTGAAGATAGTTTTTCAATTGACTTACTACCATTCTCCTGATTAATTCCAAGCACACGGTGTGTGTTCATAGCCATCAAATTATTATTAATTCGCATGATCACACCTCCCTAGGTTAAAAAGGGATGCATAAGCATCCCTTTAATTATACTATATAGTTATTATCTTAATAACTGAAGTACACCTTGAGGTGCTTGGTTAGCTTGAGCTAACATAGATTGAGCAGCCTGTTGTAAGATGTTATTCTTAGTGAAGTTCATCATTTCTTTGGCCATATCAACGTCTCTGATTCTAGATTCAGAAGCTTGTAAGTTCTCAGAAGATGTATCTAAGTTCTTAATAGTGTGCTCTAATCTGTTTTGAACAGCACCAAGCTTAGCTCTTTCATCAGATACTTTTGTGATTGCACTGTTAATTGTAGTAATCGCAGCATCAGCATCAGATTGACTAGAAATACTTAAACCACCTTGTACAGTCGCAGCAGTTGTATTACCACCTGTGAATGTAGCAGCATCTGAAGTTGTTTGAGCAACAGTTACAGTAGTTGTACCTACAGTTGCACCACCAGCAGCAAATGTTACGTCCATTTGACCAGTACCAGAGTTACCAATAGTGTATTCTCCACCAGCAGCTTGATCAATTGTTACAGCTGAACCAATAGCAGTACCACTTGAATTTGCTAATTGAACAGTAGTACCAGCAGATGCATAACCAGTAATTGTGAATGAGTCACCATTTTGACCAGCAGCACGGTTACTTACTTGTGATAAATCAATAGAAGTACCATTAATAACAACTGTACCTGAAGCAGCAACTGTTTGAGCACCATCACCAGTAATAGTGAAATTAGCAGCAGCAGCATCTACACCACCAGTTAAGTTGATAGCCGCAGCAGCACCTGAAGTATCACCAGCAGAACCCGCGGTTGCATCAGAACCTGCAGTTATTGTTATTTGAGTTACATCTATGCCAGATGGTTGTCCAGCAGCAGCTGCTTGAATTAAACCTTCAACATAACCACCTGATACTGCAATTGTGTTGTTTACATTAACTACTAAAGTGTTTCCAGACCATGCAGCACCATCTGATGCACCATTACCATCATGAATCTTAATCGAAATCCCTGACATATTACCATTCGTACCACCTGCAAATGCCCAGTCATTTTGATCACCTACAGTAATACCTGTAGCTGTAGCTGGAGTGTTTGCAACTGTATGATTATATGTGAATGTAGAAGTAAAATCTGCAGTTGGAGTACCAGTAATTAATGAACCAGCATCAGCTAAAGTTGTTCCACTTGGGAATGAAGCTGTTGCACCAGAAGCTACAGTAGCTACTGTTACTTGGTAATCACCAGCAGCTAATACATTGTCTACGTCAACAGAGTCAGCAGCAACACTAGAAACACCAGCAGCGTTAGTAGCATCTAATGTCCCAGCAGTAACATCTCTAGATACGCCTAATGACTTAGCATCCATTGCACCAATACCTAAAGACATATTTTGGCTTTGGTTAGCACCAATATGGAAAGTTAATTCGCCATCAAGGTTACCTGTTTGTAAACCACCATTCAAAAGTTTTCTTTCGTTGAACTCAGTGTTATTAGAAATTCTAGTTAACTCTGTAGATAATTGGTCTACTTCATTTTGAAGAGCAGATCTATCAGCATCAACGTTAGTATCGTTGGCAGACTGAACAGCTAGTTCACGCATTCTTTGTAAGATTGCTTGAGATTCGTTTAACGCACCTTCTGCAGTCTGTACTAATGAAATACTATCTTGAGCGTTTCTAGAAGACTGGTTAAGACCTCTAATTTGAGCTCTCATTTTTTCAGAAATTGCTAAGCCAGCAGCATCATCACCGGCACGGTTAATTCTGTAACCTGATGATAATTTCTCGATAGATTTTGCACCATTAGCTGAGTTCATGCCTAGTTGTCTATGAGTATTCATAGCCATTAAGTTATTATTAATTCTCATAATATTCCTCCTTGAATATATTTATAAGTTAGGACATCCTTGTCCATTACCAATCAAAACCATCAATATTACGGCCGATATATTGATGACTTCATAAGTATTATCGTCATTTTCTGTATTTACTTTACATCTTTTATTAAATTTCTTCAAAATTATTAAAAAATGACCGATAAAACTTTGGGAGGATTTAATTATGGAAAAAAATTGTCTTATTTGTCATAGTAACAACTTTCAGTTAGTAAAGGAAACATTAAGAGATTCTGATAAGCAATCAGTTTATATCTGTAATAATTGTAACCACATTCAGTTACATCCTATATATACAGATGATGAAGCAAAGGATTTCTATTCCAATAATAAACAAGCGAAAACAATATATAAAATCATTGATATGGATTTAATTGAAAAAAAAGCAACTGCTGACACTAAAAGAAGACTCGAGCTTTTAAAAAAAGAGTTCCATCAAAAGTCATCTATTTTTGAAATTGGTTCAGGATATGGTACTTTTATTAATGAAGCGTTAGCTAATCAATTTAACGTTGTAGGTTGTGAGCTAGGAGATGATAGGAGAAAAATTGCAAAAGAAAGATACAATGTGGATTTATTAGATATTGATATCACGCATCCTGATATGGTCCAGCATCTTTCAAAGTATGATGGTATTCTCTTATTCCATGTCCTCGAACATATTATCGACCTAGATAAATTCGTTAATAGTCTAAAGTTTATAACCCACAATAAGAGTAAAATAATAATAGAAGTACCTAATGCAGATGATCTACTCGTTAAATCTTGTAAGGAATATTCTGATTTTTACTATCAAAGTGCTCATGTATCATATTTTACTAAAGATATACTAATTGATTACTTCGAAAATCGCGGTTTTAGACTTATATCAGCCTCTGGTATTCAAAGATATAGTATAGAGAATACATTTAATTGGCTTATAAATAAACAACCACAGATTACCAATACATCTTTTAATTTATGCAACGAATACCAATGGTTAGAAAGTTACTTCAAAAGCTATCTAACTGATAACTTTATCTCAGATACCATAATACTAATATTTGAAGTGGAGTAGTTTTGAGACTAGTGTTATGGGTATGATATTAATGTAAATTTAACAAGTAAAGGAGAATAACATGAACTATAAAAAACCAAAAGTAATAGCAGAGATAGGCTGCAATCACAAAGGCGATATGGAGTTAGCTCACGAGTTTATAAAAGTTGCTGCATATTTTTGTCAGGTTGATGCTGTAAAATTTCAGAAAAGAAACAACAAGGAATTATTAACTGAAGAACAATATAATACACCTCATCCAGTTCCACATAACTCTTATGGTAATACGTACGGTGCTCATAGAGAATTTCTCGAATTCGATGTAGAACAACATCGACAATTAAAAGAATGGTGCGAGGAGTACAATATTGAATATAGTACCTCTGTTTGGGATTTGACATCAGCTAAAGAAATATCATCTCTGGAACCTAAAATGATTAAGATACCATCAGCTTGCAACAATCATTTTGAAATGCTTGAATGGCTATGTGACAACTACAAAGGAGATGTTCATCTATCTTTCGGTATGACAACTCACGAAGAAGAAGAGCAAATCATCCAGTTATTCGAAAAGAAAAAACGTAACAAAGATCTTGTTATTTATAGTTGTACCTCTGGTTATCCTGTGCCTTTCAAAGATGTATCTCTACTTGAAATTACTCGATTGATTTCCACATATGGTCATCGAGTAAAAGAAGTGGGGTTTTCAGGACATCATAATGGTATTGCTATTGATGTGGCAGCATATACATTAGGTGCTAGCACGATTGAAAGGCATTATACACTTAATCGTACTTGGAAAGGTACAGATCATGCTGCTTCCCTAGAGCCTAATGGTGTTAGACTACTCAAAAGAAACTTAATGTCTACTTTTGAAGCGTTAACATATAAAAAGGAAGAAATTCTAGAAATAGAAAAAGTTCAAAGA
This sequence comes from Acidaminobacter sp. JC074, assembly GCF_022496765.1. GTDB lineage: Bacteria > Bacillota > Clostridia > Peptostreptococcales > Acidaminobacteraceae > JABXKX01. The sequence continues at coordinate 47,982 of NZ_VANV01000015.1, forward strand.
GATAAGCTAAAGTATAGAAAGAGGTAATTTTGAAAAAAAATGTCGGTAACAACATAGCAATAATACCAGTTAGGGGAGGTTCTAAATCTATCCCTTTAAAGAACATTAAAACTATAGCCGGTAAACCACTTTTAGCTTGGATACTAGAAGCTTCTGCTAAAAGCGAGGTTTTTGATCACATTTTTATTTCAACAGATTCTGATGAAATAAAGAAAACTTGTATAGACTACATTAATAAATTTCTATATAAATACTCGAGCAATATTACAATTATTGCTCGTAGTATAGAAACTTCTACAGATGAAGCTTCTACAGAATCAGTCTTGCTTGAGTTTGCAGATCAATATATATGTCAAACATTATGCTTGTTACAAGCCACTAGCCCTCTCACATCAGCAACTGACATTAAAGAAGCCTATCACGATTTCGTAGAAAACAAATACGATTCAATGTTAACAGGAGTAAGACAAAAGCGCTTCATTTGGAAGAAAAGTGACCTCGGTTACTCGCCAGTAAACTATGATTATAACAAAAGACCACGCAGACAAGAGTTTGATGGTTACCTTGTAGAAAATGGTTCATTCTATTTCATGAACTATAAAGGTTTAATTAGTACAGAGTCACGTTTGTTTGGACAAATCGGGTTCTATGAAATGTCAGATGAGAACTATCTTGAAATTGATGAACCAAATGACTGGATCGTAATAGAGAATACTCTTTCCAACCGAAGAATAGACAATCCGATGAAAAAAATCAAACTATTTGTAACAGACAACGATGGTGTGTTAACAGATGGTGGAATGTATTACAGCGAGTCTGGAGAAGAGTTTAAAAAATATAATACTCGAGACGGTATGGGAATAGGTTCTTTGATTAAACGCAACATCCCTGTTGTAATGATTACTGGAGAAAACTCGCCCATCGCCAAAGCCAGAGCAAAAAAATTAGGGATAGAGGATGTTTACTTAGGTATAAAAGATAAAAGAACTTGTATTCAAGAAGTTTCCCAAAAGTATTGTATTCCATTAGACGAAATTGCCTATATAGGTGATGACATTAATGATTTACCTGCAATAGAGATTGTTGGATTATCATTTGCAGTTGCTGATGCACATACTGATGTAAAAGAGAAAGCTACTTTCATTCTAAAACACAAAGGTGGCAATGGTGCTGTTAGAGAAGCATCTGATATGATTTTGAAATACTTAGCTGATTAAGGATGGTGACTATGAACTCAAACTATATAGTTCTAGAAGATCAAAAAATTATTAATGCAATTAGGCAAATTGAGTTAAATAAGAAAAGTTTTGTATTCGTGACTAATAAGAGTAATAAACTGCTCGGTACAGTGACTGATGGCGATATCAGAAGAGCTTTGCTTAATGAAACTTCTTTAGAAGAATCAATAACAACCATAATGTCTACTGATTATGAATATCTACAAACAGACAGTTCTATTGATGATTTAATCTCAAAATTTAAGAACAAAAAAATTGGATTTTTGCCTATCCTGGATTCTAAAGGTTATCTTGTTAATTTCTTAACTAAAAAACATCTTCATATACTATTAATGTCTGATATCAGTTTTGATTTATCTTACAACTTTGACGAGTTAGATGAAAACACTTTAGAATACGAAATATATAATCGACCATGGGGTATCTATAAGACTACATTCTTTAGTGACTTCTCTCAATCAAAAATTATCAAGGTATTTCCTGGTGGCGCTCTAAGTCTACAAGAACACAAAAAACGCGAGGAGCATTGGGTTATTATTAAAGGAGTCGGTGAACTCACTCTTGGTGAAACAGTAAAAGAAGTACATGCAGGAGACCACGTTTATATACCAAAAGGGTGCAAGCATCGCTTACAAAATCATACTAAAAATATTTTAATTGTTGCTGAGGTACAACTTGGTGAATACTTTGGAGAAGATGACATAATTCGATACTCTGATATATATGGAAGAACATAATGGAGAGGCAAATGAACAAATACAAAATATTGCATATCGCAAGTTTTCATGGAAACATTGGAGACAATGCAAATCATAGCGGCTTTCGTAATCTACTTAAAAAGCTAATTGAAGATGAGTTAGAATTTACAGAGCTAGAGATACGAGAATTCTACAAGTCATGGAATCTGAGGTCTTTTAATACAAGTCAGTTTACAGATCTATGTAATGCTCATGATTTGGTCATAATTGGTGGCGGAAACTTTTTCGAACTGCAGTGGGAATACTCACATACAGGTACAACAATAGATATTAGCGAAGAAACATTATTGCAAATTAAGACACCAATACTATTTAATGCTTTAGGTTGTGACTATGCTAAAGGTACTACAAATAATTCAATAAAAAAATTCGAAAATTTTATGAAGATACTTTCCGAAAGTGATCAATTCTTTGTTAGTCTAAGAAATGATGGATCACAAAAGAATATAGAGGCGTTATATGATGATATGTTCCCAAATATTCATTATATACCAGACGCTGGAATGTATCTAACTACTGACAAGAACTTTGAATCATATAAATTGTATAAGGATAACTTGATTGGTATTAACATAGTAACAGATATGAAAGAACTTAGATTCCCAAATACCAATTGGACATATGATCAATTTATAAAAGAATTTGCAAAAATAATGAACAATTTTTTAATTGAAAATCCTAAGAACAACTTAGTTCTATTCCCACATATTTATAGCGATTTAGAAGCCATCAATGACTTTTTAAAGCATATTGATGACAAGTTCAGACGTACTAGAATATCAGTTGCTCCATACTTATCTGGACCTGGTTCAGAAGAATATATCTTTGGATTATATAAAAAATGTGACTTAATTTTAGGTATGAGATTTCATAGTAATGTGTGTTCAATAGGCCAGGCAATACCTTCTATTGGATTAAATAGTTATGAAAAAGTTGAAAATTTATATACTACTCTTTCATTAGAAAACCGATTAATAAAAGTAAATGATCCTCTCGAAATTGTAGAACTGAGTAGATTTATTAATCAAAGTATCGAAAATAGTGAGGAAATAGCTTCTCTTTATAAAAAAAGAACAACTCGTTTTGAATCTGATCATAGGGATTATTACACATCACTTCAAAGTTGGTTACATCAAAATCTAAAATAATATAAAAACTCCTGAATCGCATTCGACTCAGGAGTTTTATGAATAGATTTAAAAAATACTATTGATGTTTTCAAACTCTTTGTTCATAAAGTTGTAGTCATTAAAAACTTTTGCAAAATAGCCTCCTATTTTGCTGAAAATCATCAAATATTTCTTTTCTACATCTTTTTCAATATTAATCTTTTTCAGTTCACTTAGGAGTATTGAATAGTATGTACGATTCATTGGTCTTAATATCGAAACATAGTACTTATTTTTCGATAGCCTATTTATAGATTTCTCTAAAGTAATATCCAGACCATCAAGTTTTGTCATGTTTCCATTCTTTAATGCAAAACCGATTTCATTTAGTACTTGATCGATTACTTTAAACTCCTCTCTGCATTTATATCTTTCCGAATCTAATGAATTATAGTTCTTTTGAATTTCATCAATTTCGTATTCATTAATTAATTTATCACTCTTCAAATCAAAAGGTTTCTTTGATAACTCCAGTCTATCAAGTATGTTTTCTAATGCCTCAAAGTTTGTTCCCTCAATAGAAGCACCATGTTTAGTAGTATTTGTTATTTTAACATTAGGGTTGCTATTTATTAACATCTCTAATTGCTTCTTCATTGTAAAATACATATCATTAGTATACATTGTTTCGCCATAAACATCTTTTATCTCAATACTATTTTCCATTTCTTTATCACTAACAGCAGTTGGGATGTGAGCATAATCAATACCATCTGCAAACTTCTTCTTTTTGTGGAAACCAAGATTTTGTCCACACAAAATAATTTCCTTAAAACCTAGTTTAATTAAGGTTTGTAGTGTTATTAATGCAACGGTTGGGCTATCGTTTATAACTGTCGTGTTATATTCTTGATTAATCAAAATATTTGACACTGTGTCCTGATTAATTAGAATATGATACATAAATCGATCATCAAAGGGTTCTAGTGTTTCATTACCGACAGTGGAACCAAATATAATAGGCGTCATCACATCTGATTCAAGATATTCCTTAATAACAAACTGATTTCTAAACTTAGGGTCATAAGTTATTATACCATCAGGATTAATCGAATTCTTCAGTAGTGTCTTATTAGCCGATCCCACTCCAAACATATATACATTGTTTTTCTGAGATATATCTCTAAGTATATCAAGATCATAATTAAGTGATGGTCCTGATGCAATCATAATTGCTGTAGATTCACTTAAATCATAATTAGATAGGTTCATAAAATTAGAAGTCTTCATTACTTTAGGAAAATTCCTTACAGCATTTAGAATCCATCTTTTCTCAAATGCATTATTTGCTACTGTACTTCTTCTTTTATGTTCGACCACTTTTGTCAAGTCATGGTAAAACTCATCAATAACACTACTAAACAGTCTCTTGTATTGCGGCAAAATAATTATGTCAAAATTCCCCTTTGTATTTTCTGAAAATTGTTTAAAAAAAGTACCATAAATAGAGTCTTTATTCATCAAAGTAACTGTTTCTATTCTGTCAAAATTAATACCTTCAAGATCATAATAATTCAACAATAACTGTATTGTGTTCATATAATCAATAACATATATCTTACAACTCTCATTAACAGCTTCAGTAATCTTTTTCAGAATCTGACCATTCCCTACACCAAATATTACCACTTCGTCATTTGAATATAAGTCTTCAATTTGATCTATCACAAGAGCTGCTTCTTTTGAAGAATCAACTGTACTATGAAGGTAGACTGCTTTCTTGTCTCTAACTACATACATTCCCTTATCATCATTCTTGATCATAGCATTTTCCATATTATATGGATTTTGCTTAAGTAAATTATGTAAAGGTAACATGTGTTTCTTTAAGTATTCATAATTCTTTAAAATCATATTAAGCTTCCTCCAACATTAAAATATGTCGTCCAATGTTATACATAAAAATATCAGCAATTAAAGGATAGTTTATTGACTCCTTATAAACATAAACTTTCTCTAAATCAAGAAACACTTCATTTAATCTTCCAGAGTTTTTTGCTTCAATTTTCGCTAAAACATCCACAAACTCAATAACTAAATTCCATGCAACTTGATCATCACCGATATAAAATAATTCTGCAATTTTTTGAGATAGTTGATAAGCTTGAGTTACTAACATCTTTCCTCCCTATTTATAGAAAAAAGTTTGAATAAAATCATCCAAACTTACTTTAACATTTTATCCTGTTTCTTTCTATTGTCAGTTTTCATATTAAGATTTAACTTTTTACCTTTAAGTTGATCCAATTTCGATTTGGTGTTCATAGCAGCCTTGTTTTCTTCCATAATTAAATCAAATACTTCTTTTCTATGTATTTCGATTTCTTTAGGAGCATCAATACCGATTCTCACCTTACCATCATCAGACTCAATTATTTTAATCTCAATATTACCACCAATGATTATACTTTCATTTTTCTTTCTTGAGAGTACTAACATTAATCCTCTCCTTTATCAAATATTTTGTGTTTATAGGCAAATTCCTCTTTCAAAATAACTTGCTTTGCCTTTCTATTATTCGCATTTACCACAATTGGAGATTTCAAATTAACTGTTATATCCTCTATTTCGTCTGGAATGATAACAGTTGTATAAACGATTAAATCATTAACAGTATCAATCTCTAATTGCTCTACTGTAAAATCATCAAGTTCAAAGTCATAATTCTCAACAAAAAGAAATGGATCTGTTATTACAAATGTCAGTGATTCTTCTTCAATTGATTGTAACCAATGAAATGGAAGTCCTGGTTCTACATTACCAATTAAAAGAAACCTTGTCTTACCATCAAATCCATATATAGAATCTACAAACTCTATTACATCTTCTTCTGTGTATTCTACTTCACCTCTATAATCCGTTACTAGCTTCAACTTTGACCTCCTTTTCAAACTTGCAAGTCTACTTTTTCGCCTATATACTTTATTGAAATACTATTTTTTTGTTCCATATATCTTTCAACCCTTCCAGGTTGATAATCTATTCTTGGTTTCTGTGCTATAACTCTTTGATTATTTTGACCTTCAGTAACTTGAATATCTACTTGTCCTTCTATAAGTGTTATTTGAGGTCTAGTTCTCGGCATAGTTACCATGCCAAACTCATTGTAAAATTGATCAAAGGCATTGTAGAGAGCTTGATCAGCAATTTGATTACCACCCTCATGAACGTTAGTGAGTTCGTTACCTTGGTCAGCGATTCTTCCTATACTCTCCTGCATTTTTTGCTTTGCGTAAGCGACATAATCGGCACTAAAAGACTGATTGTCTTTTAGGCCTGATTCATTAAACGACTGATTCTGATCAATATCTACTGTAGGTAAAGATACTTCCACCTTAATTGTCGGCAAGGTAAAACCGCCTTCTACTTGAGCTTTGGGTTGCTCAATAGAATGCTGTGGTTTAGTAATATTATGACCCAGTATTGCAGGGGTTGTTCTTATTTCCAAAGCCATAGTCTCACCTCTACTCTAATTATATACCTCTATCAAGATATTTTAAACTATCTGATGAAATCAATTAAAGATGGTTGAATAACTCTTGCCCCTGTATTCAATGATGCTTTATAAACATTCTCAGCATTTTTTAGTTTCATAATAACTTCAGACATATCTGCATCTTGAGCATCTGATAATAACGATGTAAAAGAAACATTGTTAGCCGAAATCTTTTTAGCAATCATCTCCATACGATTCACTCTTGCACCAATATCTGCTCTTAAAGAAAGCATACGATTCATATGGCCATCTATTTTGCCTAAACTGGCATCAATGGTTGCTTGATCTCCAGTATCAAGCGCAGCAATTAATTCATCCAAATCCGCCATCATCTCTGATGTTCTCGTTCTAGGAAAATCTACTGTTAAAGTTGGCTGTTTATGAATTTCTGTATCAGGAGCCGGACTAGCAGTTGTAACTGTTAGTTCATTTGCACCATTAACACTTATTGTAACTACATCAGCTCCAAACTCTGCTATAGCTCTGTTGTTAATCGCAGTTGCATAATCTTGTAAGGTGTCCAACGTATCTGTTGGAAGTGGTGATAATTTTTTCGAAACACCATCCACAACCACCATCATGGGATTATCTCTTAATAAATCCTGTTCTGCAGCTGTAAAATTCGGTGCTGGTGGCTGAACAGGATAAGCTGGTCCAGAAACCGTTGCCTCAACTTTACCTACACCTGCAACAACTCCTGGTGCTGCTAAAGTATAACCAGCTGGTGCTGTAAAACCTGTAATAGAATTAGCAGCACCATAACCTGCAGACTCAATTACTAATTGGTCATTTGCATTAAAATATGCCGTACCATTTGTACCTAGTTCACCATTGATTGTATCCAAAACTAATTCTTTATTTAGTGGTGCAACAGAACCGTCTAAAGTCACACCTGGTGCAGGTGCTGTCGGTGGAATAACTACTGCAGTACCATTGATTGTCATGCTTAATGAGCCTGGTCCATACGTTCCTGACATATCAAATGACCCTTGCATGTAAGATTTGGTTGCAGCTACACCCTCATCAGTTGCAGCTTTGGTAGGATCTGTACCATCCACTGGCATGATAGAATCTAAAATGTTAACTTCGTCTACAGTGCCATAAACATCTAGACCTGATGTCATAACGTTCATAGATTCACCAACTTGAACCTCATACTTGACAACTGGTTTCTCATTAATTGTGTATGCATCTAAATCCAAATTGTATGAACCGTCTTTATTTAAGAGTTTCTTATCTGTCTCAAATCCCGAAAACACATATCTTCCAGCAAATGTTGTGTTTCCATTTGTTATTAACTGTTCTTTCATCTGCTCTATTTCAAGCTTAATTTTTTGAGTATCACCAGCTGTATTTGTCCCGTTAGCCGCTTGTACAGTTAACTCTCTAATTCTTTGAAATATATCACCATTATCTTCTAATGCTTTTTCAGTAACCTCTAACCAGCCTAAAGCATCTCTAGTATTTTTGTCATATTGCTCTAATTCCGCAAGATCTGTTCTTCTTGATAATATTTTTGATGATAAAACAGGATCATCAGATGGTCTCTGAATTTTTTTACCCGTTGCAAGTTCATCTTGTCTTTCTGACATATATTCTAAGTTCTTGTTCACATTATAAAGTAGATTCGATGTCATCATATTATTTGTAACGCGCATAACTTACCTACCTTCCTACAGTTCCAAGTCTATTAACCACTAAGTCAATCATTTCATCAATGACGTTAACCATTCTAGCACTCGCATTGTATGCCTGCTGGAACTTGATCATATTGGTCATTTCCTCATCTAAGGAAACGCCCATAATCGATTGTCTGTTAAATTCAATCTGTTTTAATAATACTGTTTCATTGTCTTCATTTCTTGAAGCATCCTGTGCATCAACACCTAAGTTTGAAATTAAAGATTTCAAGAAGTCATCAGGAGAACCCCATGCATAAAGACCAGTATTATGTCTAACTTCAGCAAGAGTCAAAGCATTACCACCATCACCCGGTGCACCTTCCGCTGTAGCAGAAGCAGCTATTTTATCTAAGTCACTTTCTATATCTTTAGAAATAGTTAATTCCTTTGCTTCTATTCTATCTACAACGATATATTTACCTTGAACAAACTTAATTGATTTACCATCATATGCTGGGTTATTTTCAAGAATATCAGTGATGTTATCGTGAATCTTTTCTTCAATTTCTTCTTGATCAGTCATACCAGCTGTATCTTCTAATACTGCTGTTGTCACATCAATACCTGCTTGACCATTAAATCCTGATGTTAAAAGATAATCTTCAAACTCAGCAGTTGTCATATTATTAATGGTAAAAAGGTTGGTTCCAGTTTCAGCATTTAAATCATAACCAGATTTATGAACTCTATTCATTTCGGTAATCAATGTATCTGTAAACTCATTGAGTTTATCTACATAGTATGGAATACCCTTTTGTTCACCGTCGATATTGTCTCTCATATCGATTAGGGCTTTAAGTTTACCACCTGTTGTTGTAAAAGTAGAACCTGATTCCCATTCTAAATCATTTAATCGATCAATATCATAAGGATTATCTCGTGAAGTTCTTTCAACTAATTTCAGTTGATCATAGTCATAGTGAGACACCAAAGATCTACCTGTTACATCTACATAAAATCTTCCCATGGAATCTTCATAATAATTGATATCTACTAACTCAGATAATTTATCTAATACAAGGTTTCTTTGATCTCTTAAGTCATTTGCAGTTTGACCATTAAGTTCTGTGTTATAAATTGTTTTGTTTAGATCTGCAATTTGCTTAGCATAACCATTGATTTGAGTAGAAACTACTTCAATTTCAAAATCTAAGTTTTTCTGTTCTCTTTCTAGAGATTCACTTAAACCACCAATTGCTTCTTGAAGAGCGATAGCTCTCTGACGTACAAGTGCTCTAGTAGTAAGTGACTCAGGTGCCTTATTAAGCTCATGAAGAGCACTAAAAAACTCATCCATAACAGTTGTAATACCAGAATCAGATGGTTCATTGAAAATAGCTTCTAAAGTAGAATACACACTTGATAGTGATGAATATTCACCAAGTTTTGTATTCTCACCTCTATATTTCTCATCTAGAAACTCATCTCTGATTTGCTGTACATTATCCATACCAACACCTTTACCAATGGTGCCTGGTACTGATGGAAATGTATCTGGTTGATTTGCCTGCATGGTGAGTCTTTGTCTTGCAAAGCCAGGTGTATTGGCATTTGCAATATTATGAGACACTGTATTTAGTGCCATTTGATTAGCTGATAAACCTGAATATGCTACACCTAATCCAAAGAATGTTGAAGCCATAATATCCTCCTATATTTTTCTATCGAATATACTCTTTCGCTCAACATCCATGTCATTAGCGTCATGTTCATAATTAACGTTACCTTCACCAACCGTTGTCATAAGATTCAAATCAAATTGAATCTGTTCAATGGATTGTTCAAGTAGTTGTCTATTTAAGTCATTTTTCTGACTAAGTATCTTAACTGTATTAACAAGTTTCGTTCTTATACCATCTATGTTTCTCACTTCATGATCACTCATAAATGGATACAAATCTGTTAAGGCATTAATCTCAACCAAGTTGTATTCCTTTACTAACCCGCTGAGCATCTTTGCTCGTATTTGTTCTAATTTGACTAGACTTATAGAATAAGTTTTTTCTTTTTCCATAATTCTCTGTATTTCAGTTAAATTGTTATTAACGATTGCTGCTTGCTTTTCTTTAGCAAGCAGGATAATCTCATCATAAATTTCTTGTTCTTTTCTTAAAGCTAAAATTAGCTGATCTATCATTTTCGACATTTATGCCCCTTTTCATATACCAAAACAGTAGTAAGGATTCGGCTGTTATCCTTATCTACTGTTATTTTGCGTTTGACATCATTTTCTTGATAATATCTTCAGCAGACGGTTTGTATTCACCTTTATCGATCTGTGACTCGACTTCATCAATCTTATCTTGTCTCACGTCTGGTAGTTTTTTGAAGGCATCCATTGCAGTTTGGAAATCAATTGAGCTTTGCGAAATATCTAGTTGATCTCTCTTCATCTCAGTTTTTCCAGTCTTTTTTACTTTTCCAACATTTTTATTATAATTGTTTAATACTTTCTGTACTCTCATATTTGTATTTATTTTCATACAAAACACCTCCATTCAGCCGATACCTTCTAAAAAGTATATCGGCAGTACAGAGGTGTTATTTAACCTTTTTTTATTTTTTTTTATTTTTTATGTGCATACCTGTGCCTTTATCCAACTTACGTGGTTTTTTAATGGCGTTAGCAGCGCTTCTTAAATTCAAAGTAATCTCTCTATGGCATTTGTCACAGTATTTTCCTGAATGAATCGGTTCACCACAGTTTTCACACTGAATGACCATATTAGGTCCAATTGTCTCTAATCTACCCTCCCTTAGAAAATCCAAGACAAGTCGTCTTTCTACGCCTAAGTTTTCAACCACCTCTTCTATGGTTGCTCCTGGACAATCATACAAGTATTCTTTTATCATTTTAAACTTCGCATCATCAGCTTGTCTACAAGCAGGACACCTTTTGATGCCCATTACAGAATGAAACATCTTACCACATGACTTACAATTAATAACTTCCAAAGTCTCATCTCCTCTATTCACCGACAGCAAATGTGATAATAATTTATATACTACATCATTTGCTTTAAGTGTTTTTGAACACATGTTAAGTATTGAACCTGATGTGAAAATATCATCTACTAATATAATGTTACCCACAAAACATCGTTTCAACACAGAAGCTTAAAAGAGTTATGAAATACTTTATTAAAACATGGAACTTCATTCATTAAGCTATCTCGAATGATTGTTAATAAAATACATTTTTGTTGTTATATTCATTCCGTGGTGATAAACTAAACATACTGAGGTCGGTTGATTCTGCAGGGCGACACTATCTTTTGAAGGAGGTGAAGCCTTATGGACATTCTTTTGTTGACTATTTTAGCAACTATTGTCTGTACTGTCCTAGCAACTTATGTTGTTCGGTATATTGATAAAAAGAAAAACAACCGTTAATCCTGCCGGGTAACGGTTGAAGAAAAACTCTTCGGTCGTCCATGTAGGACAACATCTCAGTTGTAAGCCTAGTGTTAGCCCACTAGGCTTACTTTTATTATACTACTTTGAGTTTTATTTTCAATGATTCTTTCAAAATATTGGAATATGCTACTCACCTACTGCAAACGTTATAATGAGTATATAGCCTGCACCACTTTCTTTTAACACCTTTGAACATGCATTTAATGTAGAACCTGTTGTAAATATATCATCAACTAGAATTATATTACCTTCAACTTTTGAACTCAACTCAAACGCTTCATGTAGTACTACTAATCTTTCATCAGCCGTTAACTTATTAAGAGGCTTAGTGTGTTTTCTTCTTTCTAAAGCTTTAGATATTGGTAGACCTGACAGATAACTTAAGTGATTACAGATGAGTTCAGCTTGATTGTAACCACGACTTTTGTACCTTTCTGTATGAAGCGGTACCGGTACAATTACATCAAAGTCTATATCTATATCACTTCTCACTATATAATCGAGCATGTACTTTGCTATTGTATGAGAAATATAGCGTTTGTCATGATACTTTAAGTTAAATAGAAGCTTCTTTGACAACTCATCATATACAGTCACTGATAAGCCTCTATCATAATATCTTTTTATGCCTTTACAATGATGACAGACCTCATAGTCACTCTTCATAATCATCCTGCCGCAAAAGCGACATACTGACCCTATATTAAACTGTAATGATCCTTTGCAAATATCACAAAGTTCGTGATCTGATTCGTCCCCACATAGTACACAAGTTAAGTCTCTAGGATATAAGACTTCTAAAAAGTTATCTATAAGCTTCATTATCATCTTCATACTAACAGTATATGGAAAATATAGCATAGTGTCAAAATTTTACATTTCAATCATCCAAGATTTACCTTTGAGACTTCCACTTCTTTATGGGTATAATTATGTGTGGAGGTTACTATGAGTTTAAAAGAAAAAGTTGCTTATTCAAGAAAAAGACCCAAAGTCTATGTTTCTGCAGTATTACCTATAATAACTTATACAGACCAGGACGATATCCATGATATCATCTGTTTGATGATGGCGACAGCCTATCAAGACATGCCTGATACATTTTATAAACTGGTTTCTGTCGTTGAAGCTTTACCTGACTTACATGACCACTTAGACTATATGTACTATTACCATCTGTCACTCGCCTCTTTTTACAAGCATTCTGGTGATAGTGCCAATGCTATAGAACACTGCTTAAGGTCTAACGATTTGGCTTATAGGATGAATGACAACTGTGGTATTGTACAGTCCTATCGTTTTATTTCATCTGTATATTTAAATAACAAAGACTATGAAAACGCCACTTATTACTCTACTTGCGCTATAAAAGAAGTCAGTCAATGTGATGATGATTCATTAGCAGCCAATGTCTATAACCTATATGGCGTTATACTCGTTGATTTAGAAGAGTACAAGTATGCACTCCAGGCCTATGACAATGCCTTTAATGCCATAAAAAACATGGAAGGTTATGAAGAAGATATGCTTTACTACCTGCTACACCTAAACTATGGTGAAGTTTTAATGTTAAGTGGTAAGCTAGAAGAATCTGAAAAGTATTATCTTAAAGCCATAGCTTTGTCTGAAAAGTATGACCATGACTATCCATTTTCAGATTTGCTTTTAATGCTTGTAGACTTTTATAAGAAGTCAGGCAACTACCAAAAAGCATGTGAATACTATGATCGATTCTTTTCTCGTAATACTAAAGCTGAACCTATTCAAGACCAACTTGGACAAAAGAAAGATAAAGATGAAATCAAGAAAGAATTGTCTCAGCTTAAACAACTAAAAGACACCAACCATATACTTCTAAAGCGACTCAATCAGCTACAACAGCTTTCTGAAAAATCAGAGCTACAAGACCACTTTGAGCTCCAAAATGCACTGACAGCTGCTCTAGAAAAAGGTCACATCATTACTTATTTTCAAGGTAAATGGTCTCTTAGTAAAAACAGATTTGTTGGTTGTGAAGCCTTTATCAGATGGGAAGACGATGGTACCATCGTACCACCAGGTGCTTTTATACCTAAGGTTGAAAACTCAGAGCTTATCATAGAGCTGTCTAAAAAGGTTATACAAGACAGCATCCACTTATGTAAGGAGATTGTTGAGACAATCGATCCTGATTTCGTCATCAGCATCAACATCGCACCATATCAACTCGAACATCAAGACCTTGCTAAGTATATTCAAGGCGAACTCCTTTTGGCACACCTTGAACCAAAACACATTGAACTTGAAATAACGGAAAGATCCTTTATCAATTCAACGGCTAATATTGTAGACCAACTTTCACAGTTAAGAGCCTTAGGCCTTTCTATATCATTAGATGATTTCGGTACAGGCTATTCATCTCTGTCATATATAAACGACTACCAGTTTAACTGTATCAAACTAGACAGAAGCCTTCTTAACAACATCTCAACAGATGTGAGAGCTTATGGTCTTATGTCTGGTATCATCAGCATGTTCAATGCCTTAAAATTAGATACTGTCGTTGAAGGTATAGAAACTTTAGAGCAGGTAGAAATCTTAAAATCACTAAAAAGTGACTATGTACAAGGTTATTATTATCACAAACCATCTAATAGAGAAAACTTTATAAAACAAGTCAAAAAACGATGAAAAGCCTAGCTCTTCATCGTTTTTTCTATTTCTTAACCTCTTCAGTTTTTCTCATGCGTGTCGCTGTCCAATCATCACTTAGTGAGACTTGCCTAACTGATCTGAAACCATAGTCAGTAAAACCATTCATATAAGTATCTCTTGATAAGTCAGAACCCTTGTATTTCTTTGAAGACTTCTTAGGATAACAAAACCACCAGATGTTGCCTATCTTATACTCTTTCATCAACTTTTCAAACTCACCAAACAGTTGGTCTTCACTTGTGTGAAAGGCAATCAAACATTCTGTGTCTTCTGAGATTGGTTCAAGCTCAGATGTGATACCCTTTAGTTCCTCTGGTAGATTAAATATTGAAATTGGTTTATCTTTGACCTGCAATTTTTTTCTTAACATAATCCCTCCTTGAAATACATATTATAGAAAAATTGTTTTTACACAGTTTCTGCCATCTTCTTTAGCTAAATAAAGCTGCTCATCAGCCATTTGAATGATACTATTGATCATATTGTTATTAGCATTGTTCACTGTCATAACCCCAATACTAACAGAAACATAAGTGGAACCATGCTGAATTTGCTCATCATATATCTTTTTTCTCAACTTTTCAGTCACAACATATGCACCATCTGTACCTGTATCTGATAAAACTGCAACAAACTCCTCTCCGCCATATCTATAGACCTTATCACATGGTCTTTTTAGTTCGTCTCTGATAATACCTGCAATCTTACTTAAACATTCATCACCTTTTACATGACCGTAAGAATCATTATAATCCTTAAAATTATCAATATCTAATATCGCCACTGATAAAGGCTTATGGTTGTATCTACAGTATTCTATTGTATTACTCAACTCTTTGAATAAGGCTCTTCTGTTGCCTACCTGAGTTAACTCATCAATCATTGAAATTTTCTCTAGTTTTCTTTCCATTTCCTTTTGCAGTGAAATATCAACAAGAGATGCAATAAAATACTGTTTTTCGTTGAAAATACCTTGAGTTACTGTTTTTAATATTGAAATTTCCTGTCCATTTTTCTTCAAAACACCCTCGGTTGCTTCTAAACTAAAGTTCTTATGTTTAATTGGACACTCATCAACATCACGAAAACATATGTGACTCTTACAATTTGAACCGATAATATCTTCCCTTGGCAGTCCTAAAAGCTTACATCCAGCATCATTTACATCTTCAATAAGATGACTGTTACAATCTACTATAAAAATGCTTGTATCAACAGTTTTCAATATCAAGTTTGACCAGTTCCTAGCTTCTAAAACTCTTTCTTCTGCCTTTTTCTTTTCTGTAACATCCTCATAAACAGCAACAAGTTCTCCTGTTGGCAGCTTAAATACATAGTTATCTCTCCAACCAGAAATTCTATTGTCTTTGTAAAAGGTTATAGGATATGACATTGGTCTGCCACTTTCCCAAACCTCTTCAAATATATCAAAAAGACCAAAATCCTTTACCATTGGAAATACTTCAGTTACCTTTTTAGACAAGACACTTTGACTATCGATATTATCTATACGCTCTGCAGCATTGTTAAAGTAGGTAAATGTATAGTCAGTGTAGGGATTATCTACTCTCTCATAAATCGCAACACCGCTTTTGAAATTCTGGAACAGCTGATAAAAGACTTCTCTGTTATAAGTTGGTCCTTTATAATTATCCATTACAAATACAGTATGAGATTCTTGACCAACTTTTAAAGTTGTAGCTAGAAATTCTAATTCTATAACTTGACCTTCTTTCAAGATCATTTTACAAGTTCTTTTATCTAAACTTGTTTGAGTATCCTCACACACACTTAAGAAGATATCACAGGTTTTACATAAATAACTATTGCCACATCCATTAATACTATTTGAACACTTAAGTACCTGTCCAACTTGCTGGTCGTTTATTGATTCATTTTCATCAAGTATACGACTAGAAAATGCATCATTATGGTAAGTAATATCAAACTTATCATTTAGAATAAATACCATATTATCTAATCTATCAAAGTATGTACTCATAGGAAAGTGATGAACTTGCGTTTTTTCATTCTGCATTTGACCTCCTATCTTTATCAAAAGCTCTCATAGGTTTCGGTACAGAAAAATAATATCCCTGAGCTATAGGACAACCCAGCTCTTTCAAAACATCGACTTGATGTTCATATTCTACCCCTTCTGCAACAATAGAGATGTTTAATGCTTTTGAAATGTCAATAATGGATTTAACAATAGCCTTTGTTTTGTTACAAGAAGATAACTTCCCAACAAATGATTTATCAATTTTAATAACATCCAAAGGAAGCTCTGTTATGTATTTCATAGATGAATAACCCGTCCCAAAATCATCTATTGATATGATAAATCCCATATCTTTTACAGCATTCAAAATACTGATTGAACGCTCTATATCCATGAGAAGTATATTCTCAGTAATTTCAAGTTCAATAAACTTAGCTTCTACATCGTATTCTTCTATGCTTCTTTCTAATGTTTCAATAAAACTCGGATGAGAAATCTGTTGTGGTGATACATTTATTGATACAAGAAGATCATTTCCGTAGATTTTAAGAATTTCTGGTATATCTTTAAAAACTCTTTCTATCGTTCTTTGTCCAAAATCCATAGACCAATTATTCTCTTCAATAATCGGAATAAACATATTTGGTGATAAGAAGTAGTTATCCTTTTTGAGTCGCGATAGAGCCTCAAGACCAACAACTCGATTTCTTGTTATATCAACTTTCTCTTGATAGTATATTTCAAACTTACTCTTATCAATAGAATCCTTGATATAAGACTCAATTATATTATGATCACTTAATGCTTTATAGTAATCTGAATCAATGAAGACATACTGATGGCCTTTTTCTCTTTTAAGCATCTTCATGGCCTTTACAGCAACATTATATATGTCATCAAATGTATTCATTTTATTAGACCTAGTCACCCCAACTACATATGCATCTAAGTTAAAATTAAATGGCAAACTTTCTTGAAGCAACTTTAAGTTAACTTGATAAGAATCTTCAAATGAGGCTGAATCTACTTCGGTGTTTATCCAAACACCTATTGTGTTGTTACCAAAATAGCCCACGATATATTTACCAAGGACAAGTTTTTTTAACCAATCACCTAGATAAGCTAGCAATTCATCTCCTTTATCCATACCATAAAAAGCATTAAACTTATAAAATTCTTTACAATCAATTAAACCAAATGTGCCATGAGCATCTCCAATCAAATACTCATCAACTACATTTCTAAAATATGCTATATTGGGTAGATTTGTTAACTTATTATAATAGGCCAAGTACTCGATTTCTTTATTTTTCTCAACTAACTCTTTATTAGTTGTTTCAAGTTTGGTCATTTGAGTATTTAATGCCCCAATGTTGTCATACAAATGTTTTTTGATGGCATCTAATGCAACAAACATTGCTATAGAAACAATAGCTATACCAAAATAGACCAGGACGTACGAAACCACAATTTGATTACTTTTTGTTAAGTTCTCAAGATATACCAAATCACGACTAATAATCTTAGACAAAATATAAAATCCATGGAAACTACAGATGACTGATATACATATACCCACTCGAATATTTAAGAATACGCTCGACAGTACAATAGATGTTAAAATCATATAGATTCCAGTACCATATATCCCCTGGTATTGGAAAGCATAAATGCCATAAATTAATAATACAAAAACAACACTTATTAGCTTAATGATGGTCTTAATGCTTTTTCTATATAAAAACATAACTATAGACAAACAAGCAATAAAAAAATCAATTATCGCAAAAACTAAGAGTGATTCAGAAAAATAAAGTACATACAGACCACCTATTAGGCTAATAACACCACCAATTAATAACAACTTATTGATAAAGGGATCCATCTTTTTTATCATGTCATAATCATAAAGATTCTTATATAAATATTTGCCCTCAAGCTCCATAGGTCACCTTCCCTGATAAATAATTAACGTAATCCTTATATACCACACTTTTTTCAGTTCACTCACCAATTACATTTTTTTGTAAAAACTACACAATCCCCTTATAATCCTTCCAAACACCCATTCATTATTATCATATGCCCAAAATTATTACTATTAGACTTTATATATATCAATAATTTTGTTAAAATAATAACGAAAGAGGTGTGTAATATGGAACTACTAAAGGTTAATGGAAACGAATACATAAAGCATGAAGATACCGAAAATTATATGCTACCATTATTTCAAACATTTGATATGAGTTACTTCTTAGATGTATATAAGAAAATTAAGGAACCCTATAAGAAAGCTATAGAAGAGTTTTGGCTTACTGAAGAAGCTGAAATACTAAAGCAATATAATTTAGAGCAAGATTTTTTTTCATATACTTAGAGACTTGGACTGATAAAATAAGTTATTTAATAAGCAATCCCAACAAACCTAGTTTAGTAAAAGCTATTGACATTGAATTTCGTTCTTTAATAACAGGAAATAGTCTAGATGCTTTTAAAGAAATAGATGACGTAATCGACTTTTTGTCTGACCTTCAAAATTTAACCTATTATCACTGTTTAGTGGAAAAAGAAGTCAATGGCAAAATCAGTTGCTCTTATGAATATACTGATATTTTAGAAAAAGTACATATTGACTATCTACAAGAAAGAATATCTGACAGAAAAATGCTTGACAGCTTTTCATCATTATTGAAAGCATCTTGTAATATCTATTTCACAGCATTCAACTCAGTATATCCCCAAGATGCCTTTGAGAAAATATTTCAATGTGCAAAATATGTTGGAAGACTAAAATAAAATACCTCTTATATTTAAAGAGGTATCAAAGTTTATATTGTATAACTTGTTTTTCTATTTGCTCCACAGGCTTAGAGAAATAATACCCTTGAATAAAATCGCAGGACATGTCTCTTAAGAGTTTGAACTGGTCTTTTGTCTCTACACCTTCTGCCACAACTTCAAAGTCAAAGTTATGGGCCATTTCAATAATGTTTTTAAGGACTTCCTCTCTCTTTTGCTCTATAAACCTTTCGATAATAGACTTATCAAGTTTCAGTTTATCAATCGGTAAGAAGGTCAAGTAAGATATTGAAGAGTAACCTGTACCAAAGTCATCCAAAGACATCTTTATGCCAATAGATTTTAGATACTTTAAGAAGTTGAGCACTTCATCCACATTTTCTACCAAAAGACTTTCAGTTATCTCAAAATCTATGTACTTAGGATCAACTTCATATTCCTTCAAAAGTCTTTTCAAATAGTCACCCAGAGACTTATCACCAAGTTGCTTAGGCGAAATATTTACAGCTATAGGCATTTCTATCCCCATCACCTTTAGCTTTGAAAGATACTTGATGACATCTTTAATCACATACCTGCCAATATCTATTATTAGGCCTGTGGTTTCAGCCACTTCAATAAACTGATCAGGATAATACTTGTTGTTCTTTAACCTGATAAGTGCTTCATAGCCTTTGACTTCACCACTGATAGATTCAACTTGAGGTTGATAGACCAGTTTAAAACCATTATTATCTAGAGCCTGTCTGATTGTCTTTTCTATATCAGAACGTATTTGAATCCTATCCAGTAAGGACTTATCAAACATCTTATAGTTGTCTTTGCCCTCTTCCTTTACAGCATACATGGCAAGATCAGTATTTCTGAGTAGGATGTTAACGGATGAACCATCCTGAGGAAACTTTGACACACCAATAGAGAACTTGACTTGGACTTCTTCACGTCCTACCTTAATCGGCTTTCTAAAGAAGTCTAAAACCTTATTGGTAAAGTGGTCAATTTCTTCATTTGTTTCATAATCAATGATAAACAAGAACTCATCTCCACCAAATCTAAAGACTTCTTGGTCTCTAAAATCTGTATACTTTAATTGTTTTGAAATAGCCTTTAAAACTTCATCACCATAGGCATGACCTAAAGTATCATTGATTTCTTTGAAATTATCCAAATCCATTAGTAAAACTGCACCAGATTTACCCATAAAAAGTCTTTCATTTAAGACCTTATCAAACATCCTTCTATTAGGCAGTCCTGTTAAAAAATCAGTGTTGGCCTGAGTCTCAATTTGCGCCTGGTGCTTCTTTATTTCAGTAATGTCTAAAATAACACCCCTAAGTATCTTTTTACCAGTACCTTCTTGGTCAACGGTTTTGCCTCTAACCAAGGCCCATTTTTCCTGGTCTTTGTACTTAGCTTGTGAAAATATAGTATCTGTTAAACCTTGTTTACAAGCTTCTAAGGCTTCTACAAGATTATCCACACTCTCTTTATCAAACATCAATGATATGATGCCAATTGGGTCTTTTGGAATCTCTACATCCATATTTCTAAGTGTATAAGCGCCTAGTAAAAGGTTGACCTCTGACGTATCATAATTGAGCTCCCATACCGTTGTTGAAGTAAACTCAACAGCCATTTCAAATTGGGCTTTAATTGTTTCTAGTTGATTTGTATATACTTTGATATCATCATACTGGGCCTGTAATTGTGCTTCTGAGGCCGCAAGTTGCTGATGAGCAGCTTCCATTTCTAAATTGGTTCTATAAAGTTCTCTTTCATTTTCTTCAAGGCGTTTGTTAACGGCAGCCAAAGACACATTGCTCTTTTTGACTCTAATAGTGTAAATTAAAAAGGCAAAACCAATGAGTACAGCTACAACCACTGCAATGGTCATATTATTAAGTAGAGTCAACTGATTTTCTGTGGCTTTTTTTTCTCTAACTCCAACCACTCTATAATCGCTTACAGACAAACTCGAGAAAGCAAGAAACTCATCAATGCCATATTCTGCTAAATCAATTACCCCCAGTTCCTTAGTAATAATTTCATTCCACAGAAATCTAACTTCTTCAGAAAAATTCTCGTTTTCTATTCTATCCTGTGCTACTTCGTTGTAATAAGTTATATCTTTATCCAGTATTAAACCTAAGTTGGATGTATTCTCGAAATCACCTAAGTTTAAAAGCGATTCCAAATACCATACTTCAATGTCTATACCAAAAGCTCCTATCACTTCGTTTTCCTCGTAAAGAGGAATTGCGATTGTGATTATCTTATCTTCAGTAAAGTAATCGAAATAAGGTCTTGTATAAGTTAAATCACCTTTAGCCTCCATATCTATGTACCAAGGTCTCTCTTCAAACACATAATCAGAAGTGATTCTAATATCATGGTTACTGGTCACCAATAGATTGGCATCTTTGATACCTATCCAAACCAAGTTTAGATGAGATGCAGATGCATTGATGTCATCCAATCTTTGAAGCACATGTTTGTATTTATAAAAAGATTGGACATCCTCAACAGTTTCAGCAGATTTGATAATATTAATAAAATCTTCTTCAAAAGACATCTGACGTGTCAACTCAGTCATAGAAAAAAGATACTCACTGACTTCATTAGCAGCATTATGAATTTCATTTTCTAATCGATAAACAATATTGTCTTCAAGAGATCTTTTCATTTCAAGATTAAAAAAGACCGCAACTACAATTAATGCAAAAAAAACAACTACAAATATGAAACTTACCTTTCTGAAATTATTCTTCATAATGCCTCCTCTCTAGCTTATATTATACCCGAACGATGAATTAATAACCATTGAAAAAGAAGCATCTAAGAATTACTCTTCTTTAAATGCTTCTTCGATAAGCTTAAACATATAGGTTAATCCTGAGTTACGTTTAACATGTGAAATGTTCTCAATCATTGACTTTAGTTGTACTTCAGAACCTACTAAAACAACCAGTTCTTTGGCTCTTGTAATGGCTGTATAGAGTATATTCTTGTTTCTAAGCATAGGTGGTATAGAAAACATAGGCATGACTACAACAGGAAACTCTGAGCCTTGACTCTTATGAACTGTCACTGCATAGGATAGTACAAGCTCATCTAAACCACCAAACTCATAAATAACTTCTCTATCTTCATCAAAGATAACTGTTAAAGACTTGTTATTTGTGTTCACATCTATCACATAACCGATATCACCATTGAAAACACCCTTGCCTTTTTCAAAGTTATAACGGCCTTTCCATTCTATGTTGTAATTGTTCTTTATCTGCATGACTTTGTCTCCCACCCTAAAGATGGTATCGCCATAAGATTTTTCTTCTTTGACTTTAGAAGGTGGATTTAAGGCATGTTGTAAACATTGATTCAAATTTAAGACACCAGTTGGCGAATTTCTCATAGGTGCTAAGACTTGAATATCTTTTATAGGATCAAACTTATAAAAGTTAGGTAGTCTTTCTTTGCAAAGCCCCACAATGGTATCAATGACCTGATTGGCAGACTTACCCTTTATAAAAAAGAAGTCCTTGTCTTTTTCATTAACCTTAGGCATTTTACCTGTATTGATTAAATGGGCATTGGTAACAATCATTGATTCCTGGGCTTGTCTAAAGATTTCTGTTAAAAATACGGTTTTGATAAAACCTGAGTTTATCAAATCACTTAAGACATTGCCTGCCCCAACTGCTGGCAGCTGGTCTACATCACCTACGAAGATCAGTCTTGTGCCAAATGAAACAGCATCTAAAAAGCTGTTCATCAAAAGGATATCCAACATAGATGCCTCATCGATGATGATGATGTCTGCAACCAAGGGATTGTCTGAATCCTTGTTAAAGGCTAAATAGCCCGCATCAGAAAACTGATATTCCAATAGCCTATGAATGGTCTTAGATTCATGTTGGGTCGCTTCTGACATTCTTTTAGCAGCTCTACCAGTTGGTGCTGCAAGTAGAACCTTTAGATTTTGTCTTTCAAATATTTCAATAATAGAGTTTATAATGGTGGTTTTACCTGTACCAGGACCACCGGTAATAACCATAACACCATGATCAACAGACTGGGAAATGGCCTCTTTTTGCTGGTCAGCTAGGGTTATGGATGCATTTTTTTCACAAGCTTCTATCTCTTTATGGACATCCACACTTAACATATCTATTTGTGAATAATTAAGCTTGGATATCTTCTTGCATACATTTAATTCTGCATTGTAATAAGGGGTTAGATAAATGACATTCTGATCTTCAAACATGGTTCTATGAAGCTCACCCTTTATAATCAGCTCAGTCATTTCTTGTTTAACAGCATCCACAGATACTCTTAAAGCATCACAAGCTTCTTTGACAAGCTGGTCTTCATAAGCATAAGTGTGACCTTGTTGTGTAATGAGTGTCATAACATGTTTGATACCAGAATAGATTCTATAAGGACTATCAGAATCCACCCCCATTTTTCTAGCAATATCATCGGCCATCTTAAAACCGATGCCCTTTATTTCTTCAGCTAAAATATATGGATTTTCTGTCACCTTTTCAATGGTTTTTTCTTTAAACTCATTGTAGATCTTAGTTGCATAAGCGAGAGATATATCATACTTCTGTAAAAACATGACTATATCACTCATGGCACGGGTTTCTGCATAAGACTTAACAATTTGGTCTAACTTTGATTTACCAATCCCTTGAATATCTAATAACTTATTAGGATTAAAACGTATAATATCTAAAGTATCTTCACCAAACTTCTCTACAATACGTTCTGCTAAAGAAGGTCCAACGCCTTTTATGATACCTGAACCCAGATACTTGATAATGGCTTTGACTTCAGTAGGCTCTATAACCTCACATGAAGATACTTTAAACTGTTCACCATAAGTTTTATGGAAAGTAGGCTCACCAACAAAACGCATCATTTCGCCCTCTTTTATAACAGGCATATAACCCACAACAATTAAAATCTCATAGTCATGTTCTATAGATGCGATGGTATAACCATTTTCTTCATTTTTAAATATAATCTCTTCTACAATGCCCTGAATTTCCATAAATACTCCTTGATAGTTTCTATACAATCATATCATATTTATAATTAATGCACATCAAGAAAATCACATCATGTAAACTTTAGTTTTTATCTATATCTTAACTTTTCTAATAGACTGATTTTGATGTAAAATTAGCATATAAGAGAAAGCGAGGCTCTATGATAAAAAAGCTTACAGAAGATTTACTAGATGATTTTAAAGATTTTATAAGACAACATCCCATTAAGATGGATGACTACTTTACATGTGATAAAGCCCTTAATGACTTTAATATTGAAGATAACATCTCTTACTTAAGATACGAAAACAACCAAATCATAGGCTTGATGACCATTATGAAAGCTTATGATGTTAGACTAAGATATGCATATGCATTAGACGATGATCTTAAAGACCTTCATGAAGCCTGTAAAAGCGAAGTATCTAGCTATAAGGTTTTCTTAGAAGACGACTCTGACATGTTAGACATCTTTTTAGATTTAGGTCTTACTGTAGAAAGAAAAGTTTATGCCCTAAGAAGAAAAGTTGGGGACATTGAAGTCCCATCACTTGCAAGTTCATATAGACTTGAGGAGCTAAAAATTCCTGATGATGTAGAAACTTTTACAAATATAAGAAACACAGCTTTTGTAAACTTAAAAGGCTCTAGAAAAAGAGCACCTGAAGAATACCTAGAAGGCTTTCAGTCAGAAGCCTACTTTAAAGAAGGCACATTGATGCTTTACCATGAAGACAAGCCTGTTGCTGTCATAAAAGGTGCTTACGAAGATGACATCATCTTTGTCGGACCTATTGCAGTAGACCCTTCTTATCAAGGTAAGGGACTTGGTAGGTATCTATTATCATCACTCATCCATGCATCCAACAATATCAAGAGAGATTTAGAGCTGAGTGTTAATGCTGACAATGAACACGCCTTAAAGTTGTATACTGACTTAGGTTTTTATGTTGAAAAGAAAGTCATTGCATTAATCTGATTTCCAAGTAATCTTACATAGCTTCACTTATAAGTGAAATAAACATCAATTAAATCAGTTGTTACAGTTATAACTGAAACGATGTTTAATTTTAGATTTCATTATAGCTATATCTGAATCATCATAATGTACGATTTTTATCACTGAAAAACCATGCCTATTCTGACATGGTTTTTAAATCTATCAACCTCAAAGAAGGTTCATTGCTTGCTAATCTAATCAAATCCTCTGTAAATCCGCTTCTACTGAAAATATAATATACATACTCATCAAACACCCCTATTAGTTTAGATCTATCTACCAGTTTATTGTAAACGGATACACCAACCAAGGTATTAGTCCATTTACATTCTGCTACAATAACTTTATTGGATGATTTTGCAATTATATCTATTTCCTCTTCACACTTCTTTATTGGATTTTTCCCCCACCATTTACCTATCTGACTAAAAATGAAAGGCAAACTTTTTTCTTTATTCAATTTTAGTAAATAATCTTTACAAACTTCTTCAAACCCAGTTCCAACATAAGTCGATAAATGACTTTCAATATGGTCATGATACATTTCTTCTTCTAACTCTTGTTCTATTAATCCTTTATTCAAAAAAACAAAGCGATACCAAAATCTAAACAATGCATCATCAATCATATATATAGATTTTCTTTGACTAGAGTTATTTGATAAAGGCGTTTCCTTTTTTATAATGTATAGATCTTCCAATACTGAAAGATAACGACTTACCTTTGCTGTGGATTCATTGGCTTTTGTAGCAATTTCATTAAGCTTTGTTGCGCCACTAGCTATTGTTTCAATTAAAGTATTATAAAATTTGATTTCTCTTAACTCTTGTTTCAGCAAATCATAGGGTTCAGTATATAAGTAAGCATGTTTATTGATTAAAGAATCTATTATGTTCTCCTTAATTGATTTGTTGTCATCAAACTCAAGTAAATAATGAGGGACACCTCCAAGTATTGAGTAAGCTACAATCTGATTTTCAATATCATAGTTTTCGAAAAATTTTCTGCTAGTAAAAAAATCCAATGGCTTTATAAACAACTGCATAGTTCTTCTACCGTAAAGAGGACTTTTATATGACAAGATTTCTTTTTCCATAAAACTCACTTGCGATCCACATATTATGATAAATAAATCAGTCTCCTTAAAAACATGATCAATAAGATTTTGAAATAGGGAAGGTATACTTTTATTGGCTTGTGCAATATATGGGAACTCATCTATTACTAGAACTTGTCTCTTTCCATTATAGTGATCAGCTAAAAATCTTAGTGCTTTCTCCCATTCAGGAAAACTGTCCATATAATTAGATGTTTTAGAGTCTTTAAGTATTAAGTCGGAAAACTTTTTTAACGCATAATGGTCGCTATGTTCTTCTGCGACAAAAAACAGTGATGGTTTATCCTTGCAAAATTCTGTCAAAAGCCTTGTTTTACCGACACGACGTCTTCCATACATGACTACAAACTCAAACTTATTTGATGAATATTTTTTGTTTAATGCCTTTATTTCACTTTCTCTTCCAATAAACATAGATTTCCCCCCTTTATATACTTACTATACTACTAAATTACGAATTAGTAAATCTAAAGTTAGTAAATCGTAATTTAGTAATATTTCATTCAAAAGAAATAACCCATACATAATTACAAAATCCATAAACATCAAAACCCACGTTCAATGAATGTGACATAAAACTTATAATCCAGCTTCTTCTTTTAAGATAGTAGCTTTATCTGTATGTTCCCATGCTAAATCAATATCTGTTCTACCAAAATGACCGTAAGCAGCAGTTTGCCTGTAAATAGGTCTTCTTAAATCTAAGTCTCTGATGGTTGCAGCTGGTCTTAAATCAAAGTGCTTTAAGATTAACTCTTGAATCATTTCCTTTTTTTCAGCATACTCTATTTTTTCATTACCCTATGATTCATTGCTAATATACTGGCACTTCTTTAGATAAATGTTAATTTTGCTAGTATATTATCTTTTTTTATTACTATCAACCTTTTTTGCTAGTATACCTGCACTTTTTATAGTATTCTTAATGCTTGAAGGAAAAGTTTATGATATTTCGTCATTACTACCTAGATAAAATTTCAAGTGTAAAGGATGTACCACTCATCAAAGTCATTCTAGGTATGAGGCGTGTCGGAAAAAATAACGAATATGAGATTGATTTTATAGCTAAGAAGAATCATAAAATTCAATATTTTCAAGTAGCTTATTTGTTAAACAGCGAAAGTACAATTGAAAGTGAATTTCGTGTCCTAGAAAAGATAAAAGATAACCATCCAAAGTATGTTTTATCTCTTGATAAAATTGATTTTTCAAGAAATGGGATTCAACATAAAAATGTAATTGATTTCTTACTTGAGTAATATAACATAATATTAAGTTTCCAAACATTATATAACTAAAATATGAGATGCAGAAAAGCCACGTTCATTGAACGTGGCTTAAATCTTATAATCCAGCTTCTTCTTTTAAGATAGCAGCTTTATCTGTTTTTTCCCATGGCAAATCAATATCTGTTCTACCAAAGTGACCGTAAGCAGCAGTTTGCTTGTAGATAGGTCTTCTTAAGTCTAAATCTCTGATGATTGCAGCTGGTCTTAAATCAAAGTGCTTTAAGATTAACTCTTGAATCTTCTCATCAGCAACATGACCTGTACCGAATGTTTCAACAAATAATGATACTGGATGAGCAACACCAATCGCGTAAGCTAACTCAATTTCACATTGGTCTGCAAGGCCTGCAGCAACAACATTCTTAGCAACATATCTAGCAGCGTAAGCAGCAGATCTGTCAACCTTTGTAGGGTCTTTACCAGAGAATGCACCACCACCGTGACGTGAGTAACCACCGTAAGTATCTACGATAATCTTTCTACCAGTTAAACCAGCATCACCGTGAGGACCACCAATTACAAATCGACCTGTTGGGTTGATTAAGTATTTTGTTTCTTCATCTAAAAGACTTGGATCAACAATAGGTGTTACCACATGCTTGATTAAATCTTCTTGGATTTGCTCTCTAGTTGCTTCTGGTGCATGTTGAGTTGAGATAACAATTGTATCTACTCTAGATGGCTTACCATCTACATACTCAATCGTCACCTGAGTTTTACCATCTGGTCTTAAGTACTTAAGTGTACCGTCTTTTCTTACATCTGTTAATCTCTTAGCTAATCTGTGAGCTAATGAAATTGGAAGTGGCATTAATTCTTCAGTTTCGTTACATGCAAAACCGAACATAATACCTTGGTCACCAGCGCCTGTAGAAAGCTCTGACATTTCACCTTCTCTTGACTCTAATGCTTCGTTAACACCCATAGCGATATCGCCTGATTGCTCATCAAGTGCAACAATAACACCACAAGTATCACAGTCGAAACCAAACTTAGCTCTATCATAACCAATCTCTCTTACTGTTTCTCTTACTGTCTTTTGGATATCTACATAACAGTTAGTAGAAATCTCGCCAGCAATTAAAACAAGGCCAGTTGTAATAGATGTTTCACATGCAACTCTTGCGTTTGGATCTTGTGCGTAAATCGCATCTAAAATTGAATCTGAAATCTGGTCGCACATCTTATCTGGATGGCCTTCTGTTACAGACTCTGACGTAAATAATCTTCTCATGTCTTCCTCCTTTATAATTAACGTAATCTACACTAGAATAGTTGAAATTAAAAAAACCTCTTCAGAAAGAAAAGGTGTTATCTAGCCTATCTTTCAGATTACTCTGTAGGAATTAGCACCGTGCTTTAAACCGGTTGCCGGACGTCATCGGGCCTATTCCCTCAGTCACTCTTAATAGGATATTTAATTCGGACTTAACTATATCACATGAAATTCATGTTTGCAAGCATTATTTTTATGTTTTCTTGTTTTTTTATGTCAGTAGCCTCAATATAAATGGCACACTTATAATACAGAATAAAGTTGATACAAATATCATCTTGGATGCCAGCTGAGAGTCATTGCCGTATCTAGAAGCAATAATGGCTGAATTAGCTGAAGCAGGCATAGCCGATAGGACCACTGGTATGGTTAAAAGTAGGCCATCAAAACCTAAGAATCTTAAAACGTAGAAGGTCATAATCGGTAAAACCAAGAGTCTAATTCCACTTACTATAAATACCCAAACATCCGTGAAGATACTTTGAAGCTTAATCTCTGCCAAGATGATACCAATAAACATCATAGACAGAGGGGTTGTTGCAGAACCTACATTTTTAAATGTATCTATTAAAACAGATGGCACCTTTATTGAAAACAGAAAACACATAAAGCCTAAGATGACAGCAAATAGTGACGGATTTAATACATGCACCAGTCTTTCTTTAATAGACTGGTTTTCTTCCTGGCTCTTATGTCTAGACATAATATAAACACCTAAAGTCCAAGTCAGAATATTAAAGGATAAATTGTAGATAGCTGCATAGAACATCCCCTTTTCACCAGCAAGTTCATACATAACAGGATAACCCATATAACCGACATTAGAAAATGTAATCATATACTGGAAGATGTCTCTTCTTGTATCCTTTTGGCCTGTTAACTTAGTAAAGCCATTTGCTAGTAAGTAAACCACTGCATAGTAGATAAAAGATATAATAACAAGCATGCCTGTTTCTTGTAAAACATCAGTTGAAAACTCAAACTGCATGGCTGTAAATATATAGAGTGGTAAGGTGATATTAAGGACCAGTGTCGACAAATGACCTTTTATATCACTTTTTACAACATTTAATTTTTTGGCTATATAGCCTATCATTATTAAAAGAAATAACGATACGATTTTACTTGGATCCATCTTACTCTCCTAAAAACTTAAAAAAGTCGGTATAGCCAGAAGTGATGAACTGATTAAGAATTGGATTTTCAGCTTCCAACTCTGCAATCTCATCTAAACCATACTGGATTTTTAAATCATTCTTTATTTTCATAAGTTGTTCATGTTTAAAACATGTTACAACAAGTTGATTATCAGTAATAAAATACGAACCATAGACATCACCATTTAAATAGTAGACATCTTCTTTAACATGGTCATTGTCTTTGTTAAAAACAGTATACAGTGTGCCTGAATCATATGAGTTTTTCATCATCTCTGGACGTTCAAAGTCAAACCTGAAGGCCTTAGATGACTCTAAATAAAACATACCAATGTATTCTTTCTTGTTGAGTTGAAAAGAAGCCTCTCTTGGCGACATAACCAGATCTTCTATCAAATCACAAGATACCACCTTATGGTCTCTTACCCGCACTTTGGTTACAATCATTTTATAAGCATCAAAGAAATCTATGATAGACCGACAAATGTAGTCACCTTCATAAGGAATGATTTCATTCTTTAGTAGTACGGTAGGTTCATCTAAAAACTCATAATCAAAATCACCAGCTTGTAATACCTTTTTCTTATATATATGATCCAAACCTGCTGTTCTCATCATATAATAATTGATAAGCATAAGATCAGAATCAATAGGCTCACTTATCTTATAATGAAGATCATGGTCTATCTCAAGAACTTCTTCATCCAATAAATACTCATAATCAAAGAAATCCAGCGGAATGTCATATGCATAGATTTGACCAACTTCAATGGCTCTATAAATTAAAGCTGTTGCCTCAGATTTTGTAATCTGAACAAAGCCTGCACCCAGTCCCCCCATCACAGAGGCTGTCATGGCCCCCTCATCTGATGCTTTTACAGTCACTTCAAATCTGTCAAAACCATACTCTTCAAAATCTAGGTGAAAGTAAAGTATCATATTTTCAAAATACAACTTGATACCAATCACACCCATCAATCTTGATTTGGTTGACTCAGCTTTTATAAACTTGTGTTCATCTCGTTCATATACACGAGAATAATCTTTTAAATGTATTAAATTTGGCATAATCCCTTCCTAACCAGACCTATTGTATCATACTTAATGGCAAAAGCCCAGTCAGGGACTGGGCTAATCAATAGACTTAACTATTTCTAATACTTCTTTTTCTACTTTTGCAAGTTTTTCTAAGCAGTGTTCTCTTGTATCTCCTACTACTGAGAAGTAAACTTTAAGTTTTGGCTCAGTACCAGATGGACGAGCTGCAAACCACGAACCATCTTCTAGGTAGTACTTAAGTACATTTGACTTTGGAAGACCGTTGTCTACTTTACCCTCTTTACTGGTAATTGTTTGATCCAGACAATCCATTACCTTGTCCATCTCTAATCCTGCAACAGACTGAATTGGATTTTCTCTTAAAGAAGACATCACACGAGCAATCTTTTCTAAACCAGCCTTGCCTTCTAATACAATAGAAGTTAAGCTTTCTTGATAATAGCCAACCTTCTTATATAGACCATCTAAAACATCCATTAGCGTCTTACCTTGTTTTTTATATGTTGCAACCATTTCTACAACCAACATGGTTGCAATAACAGCGTCTTTATCTCTAACATGTGTACCAGCTAAGTAACCGTATGATTCTTCATAACCGAATAAGAATTGTTTTGAACCATCTTCATGTAACTTGATCTGCTCACCGATAAACTTAAAGCCAGTTAATGTACTCATAAGCTCAGCACCGTATGACTTGATGATTTTTTCTGCCATACCAGATGTTACAATTGTATTTACTAAAAATGGCTTTTCAGGCATGTCTTTTGTATTACCTAGTACATAGTCTACTAATAAGACACCTGTTTGGTTACCATTCAGCGCTACATAGTCACCTTCATGTTTAACAACCACACCGACTCTATCACAGTCAGGATCTGTTGCAATGACAACATCAGCATCTTTTTCTTTAGCTAATTCAATACCATATTCAAAGGCAGATACATCTTCAGGGTTTGGCGACTTAAGAGTTGAGAAGTTTGAATCTGCAACCATTTGCTCCTTAACAGGATAGAAATGCTTTAGACCTCTTCTCTTCATAATAAGCTCTATTGGTCTAGCACCTGTACCATGAAGTGCTGAATAAACAATCTTTAAGTCCTCAACTTCAGCTATAACATTAGGATCAATTGCAGCTGATTCAACCATATCTAAGTAGTCATTGTCTTGTTGTTCATCTAAATAAACCAATAAACCTTTTTCAATAGCCTCTTCTTTAGTCATATATTTTACTTCATCAAAAGACTGAATCTTATTTACTTCTTCTACAACCTTATCAGCATCTACAGGTAGTAACTGACAACCGTCATCACCATAAACCTTGTAGCCATTGTAAGCTGGCGGGTTATGACTTGCAGTAACAACAACACCAACTGAAGCATTTAAATGTCTAACTGCATAAGATAACTCAGGCGTGGATCTTAATGACTCAAATAAATAAGCTTTTACACCGTTTGCTGCAAATACTAGAGCTGTTTCAAGTGCAAACTCAGGTGACTTATGTCTACAGTCATGAGCAATAACAATTGAGTTTTCCTTGTATCTGTTTAAGGCAAAGTTACAGAAACCTTGACTTGCTTTTCTGATAACATATTCGTTCATTCTATTGGTACCAGCACCAATTGTGCCTCTCATACCACCTGTGCCGAACTCCATGTCTTTATAAAATCTTTCTTCGATTTCCTTTTCATCGTTTTCAATTGATTTAAGTTCTTGTCTAAACTCATCACTGAAATAATCATTATTTAACCATTCATTGTATTTTTTTTTATAATCCATGAAATCCTCCTCTTTCACTTGAAGCTATGACTTTGACACATCCTATTAAAACTTGGTCTTTAAAGGTATGTGTGTATAAGCCTAAAGACTTTAAAAACTTAATAAATGAGTCTCCCCAATCTCTGTGATGGTTCTCAAAACTCGATATCTTCTTCATGATTTGACTTGCTAGTTCATCCATGGTTAAAAGTTGATAACGATCAATGTCTAGAAGTTTTGCTACATATTCCAGTATGTAAAGTTCAATCATATTGTAGTCTGCATAGTCTGGAATATCTAAAAGATCCATCAACTTAGGAACAATCTTTTCAAATAAACATCGTTTGTAGGGAATCATTTTTATATTTAATATTGAAGCCAAAGATTCTACTTCTTCTTTAGAAAACTTATCCAGCATTTGATAAGTTTCTTCAGGTGACCATATATCTGTTATATAGTACCACTGTCCATAGTAGCCTCTTAAGGCTCTTAAAGCATCATAGTAACCCATCTTTAAATTACGTTCTATGATTTCTTTTCTAAACTCAATTGTGCCACCTGTATCATCAGATGGTCTTATATAGGTGATGTTGGCTGACTTATCTTTAACCTTTTGCTTTAATCCACGACCAAGAAGCTCTATGGCAATAATGTTCTTATAGCCATTATCTATTAAAAGGTTCACTGGCAGATTATCGTGAAAAGCACCATCAATAAATGACTTGCCAGAAAGCTTTTCCCTTTTAAAACCCGGCAAATAAGATGAGGCAATTAAAAACTCAATGAGTTTGCCTTCAGGAATCTCATCCAACATGATTTCAATAGACCTCATATCCGTTAAAGATACGGTCACCAAACCAAAGTCCATACCTCTGGCTCTGATTTTTTCTTCATCAATGTGGTCATAAAGTGTCTTTTTAAAGTTGGTTAAGTCCAGTCCTCCTGCAGCAAATGATTCTCTAAACTCTTTCATAAGTTTTCTGTAATCATCTACTTGACCAGTCTCCAGTGACTTTCTAAAAACATTTAAATTGTCTGGTATAAGATGTTCGGGTTTGATATTTTCCCAAAACTCATACATTTTTTCAATACCTTCTTGTACATAATAGGCACCATTAATCGAACCTATAGATGTGCCAGTAACACCACTTAATTCTATACCTTCTTCTTCAATGGCCTTTAAAGCACCAACATGGTAAGCCCCCTTAGAGCCACCACCTTCTAATGCAACACCGTACTTCATCTGAGTCCTCCAGTTTATATATATCCAAAATGATATTTGATAAACTTTTACGTAAACACATCAGTTTAAGTTTACCAAATCACATAGGTTTGTAAAGCAAAATCACCCTATTTTGTTACATCTGACATAGGAAAACCTTGTCCTATTTATTATTATAGTATGAATCGTTTTAAGATGAAGCTCTTACAGGAAATTTTATCTGTTTTGACCATAATATATTGCAAATAAAAAGAACCTGAATCAAGTTCCATTTAAAATTCAAAAAAAAATAACACTTACGTGTTATTCCTTGTCTACTACACCAAACATGATTTCACCCTTGCAAGCAACTTTTCCATCTACTCTTGCAATGGCATTACCTTTACCAATACCTCTTCTTACAGAGATAATTTCTACTTCAAGTTCAAGTACATCACCTGGCACAACTTGTTTTTTAAATCTAACACCATCGATACCTGCAAATAAAGCTAACTTGCCCTTAAACTCATCTGATGCTAATAAAGCAACTGCACCAACTTGTGCTAGAGCTTCTACAATTAAAACACCTGGCATAATGGGTTGTCCAGGGAAATGACCTTGGAAAAACGGCTCATTGAAAGTTACATTTTTAATACCAACTGCTTTTTTACCCACTTCCATTTCAACAATTTTATCAACTAATAAGAATGGATATCTATGTGGAATGATTTTTTGTATCTCTTGATTTGTAAGCATTGAAGCCTCCTCTGAATAGTTTACTTTCTCAACTATTATATCTATATTTGCCTTCGTGGTCAATTCTTTGATATTCAACTAATTTTATACCACAAAAAAACCAGTTCAACGAACTGGTCTAACCTTTTAATTCAAAAGAAGATACTTCCTCTTCCTCAACGTATTTTTCAAATTGCTCATAAATCATATCACCAATACCTATACCACCTGCCTGAGCCATTTGCTTGGTCATTTCTTCATCAAGCATCCCCTCAAAGGTTTTTTCAGCTTCACTCTTTTTAAAGATACCTTCTGATTCAGGAATAGAGTTTCTCATGGTCTTCATCATCATATTTAGAAAGACAGCTTCAAACTCATTGGCAGCTTTTCTAAGCTCACTTGTATCTCCAGTTTTTTTAGCTTCTTCTAAAAGTTTATCAAAATCTGTAGACGATACAGGCGCTTCTTGTTTAGATTGTTCTATTTGAGCGTTTGCTACTATTGCATCAACTTTCATAATTTCACCTATCTCTTAAGATTGTTAGCAAGTTCAGACATTTGGTCCGCTGTTTGGATAACTTTTGAAGACATCTCATATGCTCTCTGAGCTGTAATCAGATTAATCATTTCTTCTACGACTTGAACGTTTGATGTTTCAAGCATACCTTGTAGCACGCTACCAGCTGAGCCATCAGCAGGAGAAATAGCTATTCCAGATGCATTGGTTTCTTTAAATAAGTTACCACCAGCTGATTCTAAACCAGCAGGATTTGAAAACTTCATAAGTTGAATGATACCAACTGATTCTTCAGTACCATCAGTTCTCTTTACATTAACTTCTCCATCTTTAGATATAGAAACTTCAGCAACATCTTCGCCTAAAACGATATCACCAGCTTCACCTTGTAAAAAGGCACCTTCTGAGTTAACCATCTTAGTACCATTAGCAGTAACACTTGCCTTAAATGAACCATCTCT
This sequence comes from Acidaminobacter sp. JC074, assembly GCF_022496765.1. GTDB lineage: Bacteria > Bacillota > Clostridia > Peptostreptococcales > Acidaminobacteraceae > JABXKX01. Next base: position 83,861 of record NZ_VANV01000015.1, read on the forward strand.
GGTATAGAAAAGGTTGTTGTTTTCATCTCTGATCTTAAAGAAACCAGGGCCGTCAATGGCTAAGTCATATGAATTGGAAGTCTGAGTAAAAGAACCACCTTCAAAGGATCTTAATGTAGCCGATAAAGCAACACCATTACCAACTTCCATAGCTGTTGGTCTACCTTCATCATTGGCGAAGTTTGATCGTCTGATTTGCTCGTATAATAGGTCTTTAAACTCTACTCTTGTTTTCTTAAAACCTGTTGTATTGACATTTGACAGGTTGTTAGAGATAGTATCTAAGTTAACCTGTTGTGCTTTCATACCTTGTGCAGCTGAATATAACGCTCTCATACTTCACTTCCTATTCTATAGTCTACCAATTTGATTAACAGCCTTATCAAGTGTCGAATCATATGCTGTTACCATTCTCTGATTGGATTCATACGTCCTATATAATTCCATCAATGTGATCATCTCTTCTAGATTGTTGGCATTGGATTTCTCAATGTAACCTTGTCTTACAGCAGCATCAAATTCATCTTCTGCTAAGTCAAAGCCTTCTTCATATACAAAATAACCAGAACCAACTTTTTCTAAGTCAAATGTATTTGTGATGTTGTGAAGCTGAAGTTTATCAACTGTCTCACCATCTACAATAACTTCACCAAACTGATTCACTTGGAAGTTATCGCCATCTATAATAATTGGACCATTGAGTCCAGTTACTGTAAAACCTTCCGTTGTTACCAACTCATTAAACTGATCTATCTTAAATCTACCATCTCTTGTATAAGCTGTACCGAAAGTTGTTTCTACTTCGAAGAAGCCTTTACCGTCTATGGCTAAATCAAATTCATAATCTGTTCTTTCAAGCTGACCTTGTTCAAACAAGGTTTCTGTTCTTTCTATTCTTACACCATGCCCCATGGTACCAATAACATTAGCGGCTGGTTTATAAACTATATTGTCAACGATTTCACCATCTACTAAGACATTACCTGAATCGTCAAAAGATACTTGACCATCACCTACTTGGATGTAGCCGTTTTGTCCGTAGACTCTGTGACCTTTGGTTGGATAAAGACTCTTATTACCGTCTCTGTAGAAGGTAGATAAATAACCTTCATCATCCACTCTTACTTCTGCTGAGTGGCTGTAATTCAGTTCAGTCTTACCATCCATCTTGATAAAGCCTTTTGGAGCATTTAAGAGAAACTTACCATCATACTCTGAAGCAGTAAAGCCATCGTTTGAATAATTGTAATTCTTAGATGTGCCACCACGTTTCATTACCAGTACTTCTTCAAATGATTCAGATAATGCTTCATCTTTTTTAAATGCAATTGTATCTACGTTGGCTAAGTTGTTACTCACCACATCTATTCTTCTAGCATTAACTGACATTGCCGAACCGGCAGTATATAAACCTCTAAGCATGACATTCTCCTTTACTACTAATAGTATCGGACGAAAACACATTTTTCTTAATAAAAAAAGCAATTTATCTTTCGATAAACTGCATATTTTTTAGTATTTATTCTTTTTAGAAGTTCTTCTGCCAGGTTGAGCGGTTGTTTGCTCAATCACATCGAAGTGTTCAAGGGATAATCCAGTACCTTTAGCTACACATGAAACAGCATCTTCAGCAATATAAGTTGGAATACCCATACGCTTTTCAACAAGCTTGTTCAGACCGTGCAGTAAAGCCCCGCCTCCTGTCATAACAATACCTCTTGAAGAGATATCTGACGCCAGTTCAGGTGGTGTCTTTTCAAGTACAGCATGTACAGCATCACAAACAGCATTTACAGGCTCTTTTAAAGCATCTAACATTTCATCACTTGTCACTGTAATATTCTTAGGAAGACCTGTTATCAAGTCACGTCCTCTACAATCCATTTTAATTGACTTGCCTCTAGGTGAAGCAGTACCAATGTTAATCTTTAGTTCTTCAGCAGTTCTCTCACCAATTAAGAGATTATGAGCTTTTCTCATATACTTGATGATAGACTCATCAAACTTATCACCTGCTACCTTGATCGACTTGCTAACAACGATACCACCTAAAGAGATAACAGCAATATCTGTTGTACCACCACCGATATCGATGATCATGTTACCATCTGGCTTAGTAATGTCAAGTTCAGCACCGATAGCTGCCGCAATAGGCTCTTCTATTAAGAAAGTCTTCCCGCCACCTGCATCAACTGTTGCTTCAAGTACAGCACGTTTTTCAACTTCTGTAACACCACTTGGTACACATACAATTGTCTTAGGTCTGAAGAAACGTCTCTTACCACATGTTTTATTGATAAAGTAACGAAGCATTCTTTCAGTTACTTCATAATCAGAAATAACACCATCTTTAAGAGGTCTGATCGCAACAATGTTACCTGGTGTTCTACCAAGCATTCTTCTTGCTTCTGAACCAACGGCTAACACTTTATCGGTATTTCTGTCAATCGCAACAACAGAAGGTTCTTGTAATACAATTCCCTTCCCCTTTATATATACCAAAACACTTGCTGTACCTAAGTCTATACCAATCTCAGCGCCTAATCCTAACATTTATTACTCCTTACTATATGTAGACAAATCATCACAATTTGTTAAATTCAATACTTACTATCTTATTGTACAATATAAAACGGTCTAAAGAAAAGTATTTTTGATTTTTTTTAATAGAAAATGAAGAAAATTATAAATCGTCCCACTTATAGGCATTTCAACAGGTCTAGAATTTACCATTTAGTCAGAAAATACAGTAAACTTCTCAATATGTAAGCAAAAAAAATAGGAAGATTAACTTCCTACTCTCTCAATATTGACACCAATACCTCTTAACTTTTCTTCAAACAAATCATAACCTCTATCAATGTGATAAATATTATGAATTGTCGTCGGGCCATCTGCAACTAAAGCCGCAATAACAAGGGCTGCACCCGCTCTTAAATCCGTTGCCTTTACATTGGCACCTTCTAAGGCAGATCCACCTTGAATAATAGCACTGTGACCTTCTACTTTAATTTGTGCACCCATTAGAGAAAACTCAGTTGCATGCATAAATCTATTTTCAAATATTGTTTCTGTAATTGTACCAACACCCTCAGCAACAGACGAAAGGGCCATAAATTGAGCCTGCATATCTGTTGGGAAACCTGGGAATGGTAACGTCTTAATGTCAATGGCATTTAATTGACCACTTGATTTCACATGGATATCTTCATCAAATACATCCACTTCACAGCCAGCTTCTTGAAGTTTAGCAACAACCGCTTTTAAGTGATTTGGCATAACGTTTTTAACCATAACATCACCACCAGCAACTGCAGCAGCAACCATATAAGTACCTGCTTCAATTCTATCTGGTAAAACCATGTGTCTTGTACCACCAAGTGACTCAACACCCTTGATTCTAATTGTATCTGTACCGGCACCCTTAACATTGGCACCCAACTTATTTAAGAAGTTCGCCAAGTCTGTTAACTCAGGCTCTTTAGCAGCATTTTCAATTGTTGTAACACCTTCTGCTAAAACTGCAGCCATCATGATGTTTTCAGTCGCACCAACAGATGGGAAGTCTAAGTAGATTGTATCGCCTACTAACTTTTCTGCATAACCTTCTACACAACCATGCGTCTGCTTAACATCTACACCAAGTGCTGCAAAACCTTTAAGGTGTAAATCAATCTTTCTTTCACCAATAGCACATCCACCAGGCTGTGCAAGTCTAGCTTGACCTGTTCTACCTAATAAAGGTCCCATGGTTACAATCGAAGCTCTCATTCTCTGAACCAATTCGTAAGGAGGCTCTGTCTTTAATTCTTTCGCTGGTGTAATGGTCATCTCATTTCTCTTCGTCCACTCAACACCCATACCTAATGCAACCAAGATCTCAGCCATTACTCTAACATCTTGTAGATTAGGAACATTTTCTATCACACAAACATCTTCTGCTAATATTGAAGCAGCCATTAATTTTAAAACCGAATTCTTAGCCCCACTGATTAATACTTCACCATGAAGTGGGCCACTCTTTCTTACCACCAATTTATCCAATTGGAGTCCTCCTATCTCATAAAACGTGTATACAACATACAATTATATACTATTTTTCGATGTGATTCAAGGTAACTTCCAATCTTTAGAAAGTTTGATATTTCAACTAGTTCACAGGATACATTATGTGATGAGTTATATTACATTTATGGTTTAAGAAAATGAACAAAGGCACCACTTATCTCATAGGTTGTTACACCAGATATTAGTGTCTGATATGCTTCTGAAGAAACTCGATTCCTTAAGACATCAGGTAAATCATTATAGCTGATTCCTGTAGAAATCATTAAATGAGCGTTTTCATGTATAAACTTTTCAGGATTCTCTTGTAAATGATTATAAATACCGAAAAAAGAAAGATTAACATTAGGGTAATACTTGTCTAAAACTAAATCAAAGTTGTCTCGATTATCAAAAGCATAATATACCTCATCATCCGAATTTAATCGTAATTCACGCCCCATATTAAGCATATCTCTTTCATTTGTCTCAGCTTTGTCAGCCAGTCTTTTGATTTCAGATGTTATGTGACTGCCATATGCATCATAGATTTCAAACACTTTCAATGAAAAATTTCCGTAGTAATGATAAACATCATTTGTCTTAGAATCAAAGTTATCTGATTTTACAAACTGATCAAAATACTTATGATCAGTAATAAGCCATTGTTCTGAAATCTTTTGAAGCGTTTCATAGAAATCATAATCGGCAGTTTTATGAAAAACTATAAAATTTCCCATCACAGGTTGCCTATTAAAGTTCATACCACCTGCTATATCAACATTGACCCAGCGATTACCTAAGTAAACATAAGACATGACATGATTACTTCCAAAGTCATCTAAGCCTCTTAACCAAGCATTTCTAACGCTTTTATTTGAAAAATTGTCAGCCTGATCCACCCTTAGTTGGTACAATGATTGGTGTTTACTTCCCTCTTCATCGTGAAGTTTACCTGTATCAATGGTTGTTGCAATCGGCATCACCTTTGCTGGAATACCCAGCGCTTGAAAAACTGAAGCATAGAACTCTGAAGTACCAGAACACGAACCATGAGCCCGTTGATAAAACATTTCTTTACTAGAGCTTGTTAAATCAAGCAAATCCTGTTTGGTCCATTTTTAGCCAGTATATGCCTCAAAGTCCTTTGTTGTTATATCCAAGGTTGCCTCGATTTCCTGAGTAACTTTTGGTCTTTTATCTAATATTAAGGGATTGATTACGGCTTTCCCATCTACAAATGAAGTGTACCAGTCATACATATGATAACCTGTTTCCGTTATATCACTAAACTCAGAAATATAACCTTCATCCCCTTTGTAATCTTCCATTTCAAAAAAATAAAGAATACTAAAAATCAAGTCCTGATCAGACATTGTATCAGGATCGATACTATTTTCCTTTAACAAGGCAATCAGATCGTCTCTATACTTCTCATCCCAGTCATTTGTTAAACCAGGTTGTATACCATTCATAATCTCTTCATTATCTTCTTTATAGTTCTTATTAGCCACAAGTGTTTGATCTAGCTTATGATAAGGATAAATAATCAGTTCTATATCAGCATAATCTTTTGTTTCTTCTAGAAGTTTCATATCCTGCTCTATATGGCTCTCAATAAAGTCTAAATCATAAGGTGCCAGTAATCGAACTTGTAATTTTATCACATAAGTGTATTCAGTTCTCTCTAACCAGTCTCCATCTAACAAGCCATCTCCATCAGTATCGGCTAAAACGGGATCAGTAAAATTTCTATAAATTTCATAATAATCACTTATACCATCTTTGTCATAATCATAGGTTTCACTTAACCTATTCACTTCCAGGATAACTTCATCACAAGCATTGTAATATCTAATTATCTCATTTAAAGGATACTTTTCAGATTCAATAAGCTTTCTAATTGCAAGTCTTTTAGCCATAGGAACTGCATTAATCATCTTATCAAACACTACATAAGCCATTTCTTTTGTTGCAGTCCCCTTAGGAGAAAACTTATTCTCTCCCATACCACTTAACAAACCTTCACCACTACAAATACTAACACCTTTTTTAGCCCATGATGATATTGCTGCCTCATCAACATAAGAATGGCCACCTTCACCTAATTCAATTTGACACAATTCTAAAGTATTGACTAGAAGAACTGCCATTTGTTCTCTGGTTATCGAAGCTGATGGATCAAACTTGCCATCTCCTACACCTGATGAAATTCCTACTGTAGCGGCTTTTACAGCCATGATATCATTTGTATCTAAAAATACTATTGAAGCATCCACTTTTATTTCACCCTTATATAACTCATAGAAATGCACCATTAAAGAGGCAAACTCCAATCTTGTAATATAGTCCTGATAAGAAGAAAAGATTGATTCATCAACAACCTCAAAATTCTTTAGCTCCTCTATGGCTTCTTCAGCCCATGAGCTAGGTTCTTCCGCATAAACATTCAAACTCAGACTTAACATACCAGCTATAATTAATAAGATAATCCTTTTCATTTCCACCTCCAATTATTTCTTACCTTATTTTAACTTTTTTAACCCAAAAATCTATAGTGCACCTTGCACGATAGTCTCTTGTAAAATATAATTCTTATTAGGGGGGGAGCACATGAAATCAACTAAACGCTTAGAAGAAATTTTAACTACGACAGATAACTTAAATACGTTCCTTGAGTCTAATAAGATTAACTTTATCGACAGTAATTTCGTAGATTTAATGAAAGTACATATAGACAATCAGACATTTTCCAAATATCAGATTCTAAATGATGCTCATATCGACTTAAATTACGGTTATCAAATTCTCAACGGAAGAAGAAAGCCTCACAGAAATAAAGTCATACAACTTGGACTTGCCATGCTCTTACCACTTAAAGAAACACAAGAGTTACTTTCATCATCTTCTAACAGCAGACTTTACATAAGAGATCGAAGAGACGCGATTATCATGTATGCCATAGATCAACAGCTTGGTGTCATGGAAACTGAAAACTTACTAAACGATCAAAATGAAAAAACACTCATCGAAAACGATTAAAACTCGTTAACGATGAGTATTTTTATACCCTTTCCAGATTCGAATTGATAAGAAAATGATAAAAAATCATCAGGTTTAAGATTATTATATGCATTTTCATCAATTAACTCTTTAAAAGCTGATGGCAAATCATAATAAGGATTTTTACTAGAGTATATGTAAACATCACATGTTCTTTCTAGCCATTTCATATCATCCGCATCAGAAGGACCCATTTTATTGATATGTCTATCACCAAAAAGTTCTTTTATCTTATCATATATTGGATCCTCTTTAGCACCTATAGCATATATCCATTCATAATCATAAATAATCATATCCTTATAAATAACATGATTGGAAGGTTCATATTCAACTTCTTCTATAAGAGAATCCACAACTTCGGCAGACTGATCATTTATAAACGTGCCCAAAAGTAACGTAGCTAAAACGATACATGTTCCTGTTAAAAAAAATAGTCGCCTCGTGTTACCACGCCTGTGTTTAGTCAGAGCTTTCATCATCTTTTCAATACTTTGATATCTGTCTTTTGGATTAAAAGCAAGCGCCTTATTCACCATCTTTTCAAAGTTTTTTGAAACATTAGAGGTACTTAGTGGCTCTTTATCCGGTGTTTTACCAGTTATCAAGTAATACATGGTAGCACCAATATTATAGATGTCTGTTCTTTCATCTGTTTGCTTAAAACCATACTGTTCTGGTGCTGCAAAACCGCTCGTTCCAATCAATACAGTATCTGTAGAATTCTCTTCCTTAAACAATCTTATACTTAAGACATCGATTAAGATAACTTGGCCAGACTTTGTATAAATAAAATTAGATGGTTTAATATCTCTTATTATAATGGAATGCTTATGAAGATGATCTACAATCTCAAGCATCCTTTCTAGAATCATAAGTAAATCCGACTCGATCATAGGCCTTGACGACAGGTCATCAAGTGTTATCCCTTCTAGATAGGGTTTAATGATGTAGATATCCTCTCCATCTATGATGTAATCCTCAATTGTGACGATATTAGGATGGCTGATGCCTGTAATTTCTTTAATTATTTCCTCGGAAAAATAATCTCTAAAGCCTTTTACGTGTTTTAGAATATATTTTTTCTTTGATTCAACCAAGTAAACACTTGAACCCAAAGATTGAGATAGAGTCTTGACATGTTCTACTTCATTTAAAATGGTCTTACTGAATAAGTCACTAGATAGTTTATCGTATATACTGTTCTCAAACATAATGCTCCTAAAGAATAAGAAACCCGAAGGTTTCTTAAATTATATCTTATATGTGCTAAGCTCTTTACTGAACTCAGTTGTTAACTCTTTAAAGTCTGAAATGTTTGTACCAAGTTCTTTGATTTGATCAGTATAGATACTTACATTAGCAGAAACTTGCTCAGCAGAAGCAGAGTTTTCTTCTGCAATGGCTGCAAGAGATTCAATGTTTGTAAAGACACTTGTAATCTTATCTGTTTCACTCATGAGCTTGGCAGATGTCTTAACCATAACATCAGCAACTTCTTTAATCGTCGCCTTAGCTTCAGATGACTCATCTACAGCTTTAGATAACTGCTCATTTTCACCTGCAAGTACGTTGTACTGCGTATCTACATCACTTACTAGATCTTCAATCTCACCTACAAACTTTGATAAAGAATCATTGATTTGCTCTACAGCATGACCTGTTTCTTCTGAAAGCTTTCTTACCTCTTCAGCAACAACTGCAAAACCTCTACCAGCTTCACCTGCTCTTGCCGCTTCAATAGAAGCATTTAAGGCTAGTAAGTTTGTCTGTTCAGATATACTTGATACCATAGATACAATTTCAGTAATATTTCTTGCACTCGATTGTAGACTCATACCATTTTCTTTAACAACCTCAAACTTCTGAAGAACTAGGTTGATTTCGTCCGCTGTCTTTTCCACATGTGAGAAAGAGACATCTATTTTTTCTACCGATGCTTCAAGTAGATCTTTATTTTTATTTTCTTCATCAGCAATCACTTTAACTTCTTCAATGTTTTCACTAAGTGTGTTAATAGAAGCTTCTGTTTCATGCGCTTGGTTTGTTGCAGCTTCTGCAAGTTGCTCAACAACATCAGAAATCTCATCTGACGTTACAGACATGTTTTCAGCAATGCCACCTAAACCATCAGAGAAAGTATTCATTTCATCTGACATATTGTTAAAGCCAACAAAGTTTCTTCCGTTAGATTCTTTATACTTGTTGATCTTATCAAACATCAACTCATAAACATCACCAGACTTAACAACCGTCTTATGACTATAATCATGCTTTAATAACTGGTCTAATTCGTCGAATAAATAAGTTATAGGACGATGAATCAGCTTAGACAGTATAAAGGTCGTCACCGCACTAACACCCGCTGTAAGAAGTACTGTGGTCATATCAATAGCATCCACAAATAAACTTACAGGAATCATTGGAATAAGAGTTAATACAGCTGAGAATAAAGCCACCTTCATACTCGTTGATTTAATAAAACCAAGTGTCAGTAATCTATTTAACTTATAATTTCTAATGATTTTTGTTTCATATTCAAATGTCAACTCAAGCTCTAAAGTATCAGCAGTTCTCGTGAGTTCTTTGACTTGAATTTTTTCATTAAAGTGCTTTTGTACACCTTCTAATAAGCCTAAGAAGTATGGGAACATACCACGTTTAGACCTATATGTAAATCTTGCTTTATTGCCTGTTAAAGGCTCCATATCAAGTCCCGGAGGATTTGCCCCTGTAAATCTTTTTCTTACAATCTGATGGACATCATTCATTGAACTTAAAAAATGAAATGCATGTTCATGTCTAAAGAATGCTGGATAATCTGCACTGAATGTCAAAATATTATCCATACCAATCTTATTCCAAACTGTATCATAAGAATCACCTGTTAAAGAAGAGATCTTTTTAACAAAATCAAATACCTTGTTATCATCTACATCTACTAGTGGTGAAAATGTGCCATTCCCAGTAAAACCAGCCTTCATTAAAGCTTCGTCTACTTTTGAATCATCATAAACTTTTCTACATGTTTTTACCCAAGTTGAAACTACTGTACCTTTCACTCTATCACACTCCTTCTGTACAAGGATACCCAATATATGTGCATCTACAACTATTATAGACTATTTTTATAAAAAAAATAAGTCTTTTATAAAGTATACTTAAAAAGTCTAATTTTATTCGACCTAAAAAACAGCCCCTATAAATAGGGACTGCTTAGTTTTTTATAAATTTGAATGATCCATTGACTTACCAGAAAGTCTGATACGGTTCATAGCACGTTCCATAGAAACCTTAGCTCTTAGAATATCTAAGTCATCATAAGGATCCTCAAGACGCTTAGCAGCTCTATCAGCAGAGTCTTTGGCACGATTAACATCAATTTCATCTGCCCATTCAGCAGAATCAGTAATAACAATCACACGCTCAGAATCTATGGTTAAGAACCCACCTGAACAAGCAGCATCTCTAAACTCTCCATCAATTTTTACTCGAATTGCACCAACAGAAACTGGCGCGACAACTGGTTCATGATCTTTCAAAATACCGATATCACCTTCAGTTGTTCTGACAATTGCCATTTCAACTTCACCTTCAAAGAAATTCTTATCTGGTGTAACAATCTCTAGTAAATAAGTACGCATAAAGATCCACCTTCCTCTTATAGAGTTTTAGCTTTTTCTAAAGCGTCCTCGATAGTACCTACTAATAGGAATGCTTGCTCTGGAACATCATCATGTAAACCATCAAGAATTTCCTTGAAACCACGGATTGTTTCTTTGATAGGTACATATTGACCTGGTGTACCAGTAAATTGCTCAGCAACTGAGAATGGCTGAGATAAGAATCTCTCAACTCTTCTAGCTCTAGAAACAACTTTCTTATCTTCATCAGATAATTCATCCATACCTAAGATAGCGATGATATCTTGAAGTTCTTTGTATCTTTGAAGAATCTCTTGAGTTCTTCTAGCTACAGCGTAATGCTCAGCACCAACTACATCTGGTGTTAAGATACGAGATGATGAATCAAGTGGATCCACCGCTGGGTAGATACCCTTAGCAGAAATAGCTCTGTTCAGTACTGTCTTTGCATCAAGATGGGCAAATGTAGTCGCTGGAGCAGGGTCAGTAAGGTCATCGGCAGGTACGTAAATAGCCTGTACCGATGTGATTGAACCCTTCTTAGTTGAAGTGATTCTCTCTTGTAAAGCACCCATGTCTGTAGCAAGTGTTGGCTGGTAACCAACGGCAGATGGCATACGACCAAGAAGTGCCGATACCTCTGAACCTGCTTGTGTAAATCTAAAGATGTTGTCGATGAATAGAAGTACGTCTCTACCCTCTGCATCTCTAAAGTACTCAGCCATAGTAAGACCAGTAAGCGCAACTCTCATTCTCGCTCCTGGTGGCTCGTTCATCTGACCGAATACCAATGTTGTTTTATCGATAACGCCTGACTCAATCATTTCATGATACAAGTCATTACCTTCTCTTGTTCTCTCACCAACACCAGCAAATACTGATAAACCACCATGCTCTTTTGCGATGTTGTTGATTAATTCCTGGATAAGTACTGTTTTACCAACACCTGCACCACCGAATAAACCGATCTTACCACCCTTAGCATATGGAGCAATTAAGTCAACTACTTTGATACCTGTTTCAAAGATCTCAGTAGATGTTTCTTGTTCCTCAAAGCTTGGTGCTAATCTATGAATTGACCATTTTTCACTTTCAATTTGGTCTTTGTTATCTATTGTCTCACCTAATACGTTGATCAGTCTGCCTAATGTTTTAGGACCAACTGGCACAGAAATAGGTTGACCTAGTGCAGTACATTCCATACCCCTAACTAATCCGTCAGTAGAACTCATCGCGATTGCTCTTACAGTTGTATCACCAACGTGCTGTGCAACCTCTGCAACGATTCTATTATCACCATTGATAATCTCAATAGCATCTAGGATGTTAGGTAATGAAGATGCATCGAACTTGATATCAAGTACCGGTCCGATTACTTGCACAATTTTACCTTTTGCTTGTGACATTTAAACACATCCTTCCAATATTATTTAAGCGCTTCTGCACCACCAACGATCTCTGTGATCTCTTGAGTGATAGCAGCTTGTCTTGCCTGGTTGTAAGATAAAGTTAAATCGCCGATTAAATCGTCTGCATTGTTAGATGCATTTTCCATCGCAACACGTCTAGCCGCTTGCTCTGCAGCAGCAGACTCAATCAAACCACCATATACGGTAGATGATACATACTTAGGAATGATAAAACTTAATACCTCTTCAGGAGAAGGTTCGTAAGTAATAAATTCATACTCATCTGCTTCTACCTCTTCTTTTTGTACCCCGCGACTCTCTACAGGTAATAATTTAAGCATTTCAGGCTCTTGGCTGATTGTACTGATAAACTTAGAGTAAACGAATTTAATTTCATCTACCTTTTCTTGTTTATATAGATTCAGTGCTAGTCTACCAATTGCTTGTGCATGAAGGAATTCTGGTTTTTCAGAAATACCTTCAAATGCTTCATAAACCTCGAAACCGTTATTTCTAAAGAAACTGCCGGCTTTACGACCAATTGTCACGATAACAGCTTTACTTGGGTCATCTATATCCTTGATAGCTTCCTTAATAGCATTGACGTTGTAACCACCACAAAGGCCTCTGTCACCTGTGATGACAATATAAAGAGTTTTTCTAACCTCTCTTTTAGTTACAAAGTCATGCTTTAAGCTTTTCTCGCTCTCAATGATACTTTGTACTGCATCTAAAACAGTTTCAAAGTAAGATTTTGTCAAGTTCATTCTGTCTTTCGCACGTTTCAACTTGGCAGTAGATACAAGTTCCATCGCTTTGGTAATTTGTCGGGTGTTGTTAACACTTTTAATTTTACGCTTTATATCGCGTGTTCCCATACCTGCCATATTTACCTCCGTTACTAGTTACGGATCTCGAACTTCTCTTTAAACTTAGCAATCGCCTCGTCTAATAATCCTTCGGTTTCTTTTTCTAGTTTACCTGTATCACGGATTGTACCAGCAATTTTTGGATAGTTTTCATCTGTAAATCTAATTAATTCAGATTCGAAACGCTTAACATCTTCTACTGGAATATCCATTAAATATTTATTGATTACAGCATAAATGATGATTACCTGGTGCTCCATTGACATTGTGTCATTTTGGTTCTGCTTAAGGATTTCCATTAATCTTTCACCATGCTTAAGTGTATTTTGAGTAGCTTGATCAAGTTCTGAACCGAACTGAGCAAATGCTGCAAGCTCACTGTACTGAGCTAACTCAATCTTGATCTTACCAGCAACTTTTTTCATTGCCTTCGTTTGAGCAGCACCACCAACTCTTGATACAGAGATACCAGCGTTTACCGCAGGTCTTTGACCAGAGTTGAATAATTCTGCCTCAAGATAGATCTGACCATCTGTGATTGAGATAACATTAGTTGGGATATACGCAGATACGTCACCCGCTTGAGTCTCGATGATTGGAAGTGCTGTGATTGAACCACCACCACACGCATCACTTAACTTAGCAGCTCTCTCAAGTAATCTTGAGTGAATGTAGAATACATCACCTGGGTATGCCTCACGGCCTGGTGGTCTCCTAAGTAGTAATGACATGGCACGGTAAGCAACCGCGTGCTTAGATAAATCATCGTAAATGATTAAAACGTCTTTACCAGCATACATAAATTCCTCAGCCATCGTTACACCTGCATATGGTGCGATGTATTGTAATGGCGCTGGATCTGATGCTGATGCCGATACGATGATCGAGAAGTCCATTGCACCAGCTTCTTCTAATGTTTTAGAGATCTGTGCAACCGTTGATTTCTTTTGACCAATTGCTACATAAATACAAATTGTATCTTGTCCCTTTTGGTTAATAATCGTGTCAGTAGCGATAGTTGTTTTACCAGTCTCTCTGTCACCGATGATTAACTCTCTTTGACCTCTACCGATTGGAATCATTGAGTCAATCGCTTTGATACCCGTTTGTAGGGGTTGGAATACCGATTGTCTTTCGATGATACCAGACGCATTTTGCTCGATAGGTCTAAATTTATCAGTTTTAATTGGACCCTTGCCATCAAGTGGCTGTCCAAGTGAGTTTACAACTCTACCAATTAGGTTGTCACCTACTGGTACTTCCACAATACGGCCAGTACTCTTAACCATATCGCCTTCTCTGATTTCATTATCTGGACCAAGAAGTACTGCACCAACACTGTCTTCTTCCAAGTTTAGAGCCATACCATAAACTTCGCCAGGGAATTCTAATAATTCACCCGCCATACATTTTTCTAGGCCATGGACTCTTGAGATACCGTCACCAACTTGAATAACTGTACCTACATCATCTACTTGGAGTGTGTTTGAATACCTCTTGATTTGCTCTTTAATTACTGAGCTTATTTCTTCAGGTCTTAAATTCATGTTTATTATCACTCCTATTAAACTAGATTATAATTTCTGCCAACTCATGCTTTAGATTGTCAAGCTTGTGCTTTACAGAACCATCTAAAACTTGATCACCTACTTTTACAACTAGTCCACCCATAATATCTGGATTGATTACATTATCAATTGTCACAGTTTTACCTGTCACGTTACTAAGCTTTGCTTCTAAAGCTTCAATTTCGTTTGCCTCAAGGGGAATCACCGATTCTACTCTAGCAACGACAAGTCCCTTTTCTTCGTCAACGAGAACACTTAAGTCATCGTAAACTTCACGAATTACGTCACTTCTCTTTTTATCCACTAGAATTTTAAAGAAGTTTATCAAAGTCTCTGAAACTTTCTCACCGAAGGTTTCAACTAATATATTCTTTTTATCTTCTACTGCAATTTTTGGAGATTTAACGATTTCTAAAAATTCAGGGAATTCATCAAACGAATCCTTGACAAACTCGTATTCAGCTAAAATTTGATCTACCATTTGCCCCTCTACTGCTAATTCGAATAGAGCTTTAGCATATGTTTTAGATACTAATTTTGCCATTTCGTCTCCCCTACTTCATCTAGGAACTTACCAATCAACTGTTTATGTTGATTCTCATCAATGTCTTTTTCAAGAACTTTTGAAGCAGCTAAAAGTGATAATGAAACAATATCTTCCTTAAGCTCATTAACCGCTTTTTGCTTTTCTCTTTCGATTTCCTTTTCTGCTCGCTTCTTAATTAATTCTGCCTCTTTCTCAGCGTCTTTAATTATTTCAGATGCCCTCTGTTCAGCCTTGGTAGAAGCCTCTCTAATCATAACTCTACCTTTTTCTTCGATTTCATCTAACTTGCTGTTATAATCAGCAATTAGCTTTTCAGCATCTTCATTTTTATTTTTCGCATCATCCAATTGATCATCAATCATATTTTGACGCTTCTCAATCATGTCCTTAACTGGTTGGAATAAGAAGTGTCTTAATACTAAGAATATAACAATCGTATTAACAATCTGAAAAACAAGCGTTGCATCTAGGTTAACCAATCCCAATATAGTGCCCGCTTCATAAGGCTCTGCACCCGTTAAAGCTAATGCACCTATTAAATTAGATACCATCTGTTACGCCTCCTTATGTTATACTACATTACTTCCAAGAATTTTCCGATTAATGGATTTGCAAATAATAAGATGATTGCTACTACTAAACCGTAGATACCAGTTGTCTCTGCTACTGCAGCACCTAATAACATAGTTCTTACGATATCACCTTGAGCTTCAGGTTGTCTACCAACACCCTCTGCACCTTTACCAGCAGCGTAACCCTGACCAATACCAGGACCGATACCTGCGATCATTGCTAAACCAGCACCGATTGCTGAAGCAGCTAAAATTAATGCCTTACCGTTAGTTGCAACATCTGCAGCATTACTCATTGTTTCTTTTAACATCTCTGTGTCCTCCTCAAAATTATGTAACTATTGTGGTATAAAATTCGCAAATAAATTAGTATACATCAGAACCATTGAAATAATTAGGGCATAAATACCAGTTGTCTGTGCAACTGCTTGACCTAAAAACATAGTTCTCATAATCAACGCTTGAAACTTAGGTCTTTTACCTACAGCTTCTGTTGCTTTACCAGCAGCGTAACCTTGACCGATACCAGGGCCGATACCAGCAATCATTGATAAACCTGCACCAATTGCAGCACCTACCAAGACTAAATCAAACGCGCTACCGTTAACCTTGTCTACAAGTGGATTAGCAAACATTAAGATGATTGCTACAACAAGTGCTAAAATACCAGATGTCTCTGCTACTGCAGCACCTAATAACATTACCATCGTAGACGATTTGTTTTGTGGATTTCTCGCAATGGCTTCTGCGCCTTTTCCGGCAGCAAAACCTTGTCCAATACCAGGACCTATACCTGCAATCATGGCAAGGCCAGCACCAATAGCTGAAGCAGCGAGAACCACACTTCGTGGATCTTGTTCAAAGAACCACTCCATAATGACTTTTAAGATATCTAAATCTGTAAACATGTGTCTCACCTTTCTTAGTCACTAGCCAATGAAACGAATACCATCGTTAACATACCAAAAATAAATGATTGCAACAGTCCTGCAAATAGATCAAAATACATATGAAGTATTGCTGGAACAGGTATTAGTGAGAACCAACCCAGTGCTTGATACACTAGAGTCATGATGATCAAACCACCAAGAATGTTACCGAATAAACGGAAACTTAATGAAATCGGCGTTGCAATTTCACCCATAATGTTAATTGGTAGTAAGAATGGCATCGGCTCTAAGAAACCTTTTAAATAGCCACCTACACCTTTTGCCTTGATGCCTGTAAAATGGATCAAGAAAAATGTGATTAAGGCTAAACCGAGTGTCGTATTTAAATCCGATGTCGGTGGTCTCAATCCTAATAAACCAGAGATATTTGCAAAACCTACAAGCAATAACAATGTACCGATATACGGTGAGAAATGCTTAAACTGTTTACCCATAGTTGATTCAGTTAAATTGTAGATACCATCAACGATAGTCTCAGCAATCACTTGCTTTTTACCAGGTTTGATTTTCATACCTCTTGTTAAGAAAATAGATAAACCAAATAGTACCAGCATTATGAACCATGTAGTTGTAACAGTCTGCGTAACCGGAATCCCTCTTTCACCAAATGGGATCACGAAAATTATCTCAGGACCATTCACTTTCCTTACACCTCCTTTCCTCTTATGATATTTTTGTAAAACTGTTTATCGTTAAAAAGATTTGTTATCATGATTGACATTTTGATTAACAACATCCCTAACACGGTACCGATTATATGAATATGCGGTGTCACCACTGCTACATATAAAACAATACCATTCATGACAAATCTCATGAAATACTTCCGGACTGTATAGGCCTGAGCTTTTCCGGGGTTCTTAAGAACTGCCCGCTGAAGGGTCATACTCAAATCTATAAATCCTAGCATCCCAATCGATGCGCCAAATACTAAACCAATAATTAGACTGAATGCATCCTGGTTAAAGAATGCGATAAAGATGAGTGACGCTAAAATTGTCAGAATAATTACCCACTTCATTATGCCATACGTTAATGTTTTAATTGATTCCATGTTTACTCCCTCGAATTCGGTTTGTAGTCTTCCTGACGTTCCTTTTCATTGTCTTTAGCAGCTTTCATAACAAACTTATACAAGTTTAAAAAAGCACTAGATACCCCTAAGAAAATACCAACCATTAGAATCCATGGTGATGAACCTAATTTTTCATCAGCCCAGTTTCCAAAATAAACCCCTAATAGAATCGGTGTTAACATAATAAATGCGACTTGTGATATGTAGGTCAAATTCTTAATCGCTTTAAAGTCCATCTTTACTCCCGTCTATACCCCATAACATGGTTTCATATCCATGTTTTGTTAGGGACCAAATCGTCCCATCAAAAAAGTGTACAATTAAAGGGGTACTTCTACCCCTATTTATTACATCATTTCTTTAAGATTCTCATCTATAGATAATGTTGCTTCTGTAACCGCCTGAATGTCTTCTACAGTAAATTGAGGATTATATTCTGTTAAAACTAAACCTTTATCCGTTACCTTCATCACACCCATTTCAGTTACAATCAAATCTACAACACCTACAGCTGTTAAAGGCAGATTACATTCTTCGAATATCTTTACTGCCCCTCTTGCTGTATGCTCCATTGCAACAATAACTTTCTTTGCACCTGTTACCAAGTCCATCGCACCACCCATGCCCGGTACCTTTTTACCAGGAATCATCCAGTTAGCCAAGTTCCCCTTTGCGTCTACCTGTAATGCTCCTAATACCGTACAATCTAAGTGACCGCCTCTGATAATAGCAAATGACATTGCACTATCAAATATTGCTGCACCTTTTAATAATGTAACTGGCTGACCGCCAGCATTTGTTAAATTTTTATTTTCCTCGCCTTCTTCAGGCGCAGGACCCATACCGATGAAGCCATTCTCTGAATGGAAAGTCACATCGATATTTCCCGGTACATAATTTGCTACTAATGTAGGCAAACCAATACCTAAGTTTACAAGGTCACCATCTTTAAATTCCTTAGCAACTCTTGTAGCGATAATCTTACGAATTTCTTTCTTATCCATTTTGGCCTCCTTTCACAATCATATCTACAAAGATATGTGGTGTGTGAACAAAGTTAGGATCTAAATCGCCAACTTCTACGATTTCTTCTGCTTCAACAGCAACTGTATCTGCAGCCATAGCCATCAATGGGTTAAAGTTTATTGCTGAAAGATCATAAACTAAATTACCTTTTTTATCTGCTTTACTAGCATGCAAAATTGCTAGGTCAGCTTTTAAAGGCTCTTCAACTAAATACTTTCTACCTTTAATTTCAATTGTTTGTTTGCCTTCTTCTACAATCGTACCAACACCTGTTGGTGTAATCACACCACCAAGTCCAGCACCTGCAGCTCTAACTTGCTCTGCAATTGTACCCTGTGGTGTTAAAATCACTTCAATCTCGCCTTCATTCATTTGACGACCAGTTTCAGGATTTGTACCGATGTGAGAAGTTATGACTTTTTTTACTTGCTTACTTGCAATCAGTCTGCCAACACCCTTGTCTGGAAAACTTGTATCATTACAAATAACAGTCAGATTCTTGGTACCTTTTTCAATAATTGCATCAAGAATAGATTCTGGTGCACCGCAGCCTAAAAATCCAGCTACCATAAGTGTCATGCCATCTTCTAATTTAGCAATTACTTGATCTACAGTTGAAATTTTATTCATACTGTCCTCCTATACATTATATATCCTAGTTAGAAGCCACTTACAGTCATATAGGTGTCCTAAGTCTATTAGACGTAACCTTGTCAATCTGCGAAAGACAATGTTATACAGTCAGCTTCCTCTACTGAAATAGGATATCATATTTTGACCACTTTATGAATAACAAGTTCCTGTTTTTTTACGAAAAAAACCAGAAAACTCGTAAAAATACAAGCTTTTCTGGATGTTGGTATACAAAAGGACAATTCTACAGTTTATAATAGGATTTTATTGCCTTAATTGTATTCTCTACAGCATGCCCATCTCCATATGGATTCACAGCATTACTCATAGCATTATATGCATTTGAATCAAGAATTAGCTCACTCGCTAAGTCATAAATTCTTTCTTCTTCTATTCCAGCTAATTTAACTGTACCTGCTTCAATGGCTTCTGGTCTTTCAGTTTCTTTTCTTAAAACCAGTACTGGTTTACCAAGTGCAGGTGCTTCTTCCTGAAGGCCACCTGAATCGGTCATAATCATGTAAGATCTATCTTGTAAATTGGCAAATTGAACATAATCAAGTGGCTCAATTAGATGGACCTTATCCATGTTTTTAAATACTTCATTTGCGATTTCACGAACTTTAGGATTAAGATGAATCGGGTATATGACTCTGACGTCATGATCTTCAACTAGACGCTTAATCGCTGAAAAGATATTTCTCATAGGTTCACCAAGATTTTCTCTTCTGTGAGCCGTCATGGTAATCACTTTTTCATTCTCAAAATCTACATTATCTAAAAAGTCATGACCAAACTCATAGTCTTTAGAAATCACCATTTTTAGAGCATCAATTACTGTATTACCTGTTAAGGCGATTTTCTCTTCTGAAATACCTTCTTTTAAAAGGTTGTTCTTGTTTGACTGAGTTGGTGAAAAATGTAGATCTGCGATACGCCCTGTCAGGGACCTGTTCATTTCCTCTGGAAACGGCGACCATTTGTCAAAGGTTCTAAGACCAGCCTCAACGTGACCCACATCTATTTGATTGTAAAAGGCAGCTAAAGCGCCTGCAAATGTTGTAGAAGTATCACCATGAACCAAGATCATATCTGGCTTAATTTCCTTTAACAATTCTTCTATACCATTTAAGATGTTAGAAGTAATCTGAGTTAAAGATTGGTTTTGCTTCATGATATTCATATCATAATCAGGCTTTACATCAAAAACTTCTAATACTTGGTCTAACATTTCTCTATGCTGAGCAGTCACAAGTACAACTGACTCTAAATCTGGGTCATTTTCTAATCCCTTTACCAAAGGGCACATTTTAATGGCTTCTGGTCTTGTACCAAAAACCGACACGATTTTTTTCTTCATAATAAGCTCCTTTACTAGCCATTAAAAGATACCATATCAAAAGAGCAGATTCAAACAATCTGCCCTATTTTAATTTCTTTTTATTAAATTGTAAAAAAGCATTAGACTTGTTTCATCATGGCATGGCCACTGTATGAGCCAATTAAGGCAAGGAGCATGGTACCTGTTAGCACAACTGGCATTATGCCAGTATCTAAGAGCATATTTCCTAAAACTGCAACCAGGAGAAGAACCATCCCTATAATCTTAGTAAACTGAAAGGCCTTATAAGCCGCCTTGTAAATCTGATATTTTTCAGCCTCATCACAAGAATTTAAATACTCTTTATGAAAATTAAACTTAGACGGATCACCTTTAAGACGACTATCGTATGTCTGGATAAGCTTAATTGCCCTAAATTCTATAATGGTTGTAGCTGTCATCGTTACAAAGAAGATAAAAACACTTATCAACATAACCGATAAAGGCATTTCTCTAGAAAAACCAATACCAAAGGTCATGAAATTTAAAATCATAAAAGCCATGTTGAAAGATAAGGCCATATCCAGTGCTTTCTTGCCTCTTTGTTCTATATCAGAAAAATCATCATCATTCGCTTCTTCTAGAGTCATCATTATACGACGCCCTTTAGATAGGAAGCAAAGTGCCGGTACCAGTATTAGGACAATCAAACCAATCATAAAGAAATGTAAGTTATTCATCATAAGACTTTCTATAAACTTACCTAAATCCAAACTACCCTCATCAAACTTTCTTAAAAATATAGAAATGAATACACCAAGTACACCGCCCATACACGCTAATAAAAATGCTCTCAAATATGATTTCTTATTCATTTTGATTCTCCTCATAACTAAATATCTCTTCAACCGACACACCAAATATTTTTGCTAATTTCAAAACTAGAGTTATAGACGGATTGTATTCTCCTCTTTCTATAGAAGAAATGGTCTGTCTAGACACACCAGCCAGTTTCCCTAGCTCCCCTTGGTTGATTCCAAGCTTAGCCCTTTGTACTTTTAAAGTATTATTTAAAGGCATAGATCCTCCTGACAACTTTTCTTGATATTATGACAATTATTCTTGTCATAATAATAACTCTGACAAGTTTACTTGTCAATAGGAAAAATAAAAAACTTTGGCATTCAGCCAAAGATTTTTAAAGGTTTATATGTAACTTTTCAAAATAAAAAGCTTAGACGAATCTAAGCTAAATACTCATTATTTGTTTTCCATACCAAATGTTCTAAAGATCGGTACAAATATTAAAATTGATGTTGCAATCGCAAGTACAGATACATTGGCTAAATCATGGTTGATTAATGCAACAGCGGTTCCACCCATTAAGATAGAAATCACATAAATCATTAAAACGGCTTTTTTTTGGTCTAAACCGATATGAAGCAGTCTATGGTGGAAGTGACCTTTATCCGCACCAAAGATTGGCTTCTTATTAAAGGCTCTTCTGATAATAGCAAAAGCTGTATCAAAAATCGGAAGGCCTAAAGCCAGTACTGGAATAATAAGCGTTAAAGCTGTTGTTCCTTTTAATGTACCTTCAATGGAAATAGCCGCTAAAGCAAATCCTAAGAAATAAGCGCCTGTATCTCCCATAAAGATGCTGGCAGGATTAAAGTTATGTGGTAAGAAACCTAAACTTGATGCTGCAAGCGTTAATGATAAAATAGCTACAGGAATATTACCTGTTGTGTATGATACATATGCAAAAGTACCAGCAGCTATTGTTGCTATACCTGTTGCTAAACCATCTAAACCATCTACTAGGTTGATTGTATTTGTAATACCAACGATCCATATTACTGTAATTGGAATACTCAGGCCATTAAAGAATATATAACCCGAACGTTGGAAGAAGTTTGTTAAAAACTCAATTCTAAAGCCGAACTGTACCAAAACAAGTGCAGCTACAATCTGAATCACCAACTTCAAACTGGCTCTTAAAGGTTTTACATCATCAATCATACCTGTGATAACAAGAATCGTAGAGCCTAAAAAGATACCAACTAGTTTCTTCATTTCTATATCAGAAAACAAAAACATAGCAATGGTAAATGCTGCATATATGGCTAAACCACCCATTCTAGGAATTGGCTTTGTGTGTACACGTCTATCATCTTTTGGCACATCAATGGCGCCTATCTTAATCGCAATTTTCTTGGCAACTGGTGTTAAAAAATAACTCAACACAAATGCCACAGTCATTGGCAATAAATACTTATCCATAAAAGTCTCCTTATACATCCTCACTTTAAGGTCAACTCATTTTATACCTATCATCTCAAAAAAGCAAGTTTTTGATGGCTAAGTAACATAAATGAAACTAATATTTATTAAACTTTCACAATTTCACATAATATTTCTCTATACGTGTCATTTTCAGCCTATTTACGGTTAAATATTCTCATATAGTGTCAAAGACGTCTTTAATGACCATTTCTGTGTTCAAATGTGTCATCATAATAAACCCAGTCGCATACTTCTAATACTCTATAAGAATTCTTTGTATCCCTAATGACAACTGTGTCGATGCCCGCATTGATGATCATCCTTTTACACATCATACAGGCATTGGTCTCTTTAACATAGTTCTCTGTATTTTTATCTTTACCAACTAGATAAAGCGTCCCACCTAACATTTCTTTTCTACTTGCCTGGATGATGGCATTGGCCTCTGCATGGACAGACCTGCAGTGAAGGGCTTCCATATTGTGTTTTTCCTTGTTGCAATAGCCCAGATCAGTGCAATTTTTTTGACCTCTTGGTGCACCTGCATAGCCTGTAGATATTATTTCATCGTTATTAACAATGATGGCACCATAGTTTTTTCTGTTACAGGTTCCTCTTTCAAGAACGGTTTCTGCAATGTCTAAATAATAGTTTTCTTTGTCTTTTCGACTCATATTCTTTCCCCCTTAAATAATCATCTATTTTTATTATAAACCCATAAAGTCAAAAAAAAGTGAAAAATCTCAAGATCCTTCACCTTTTTGTTTATCTTTATTTTTTTATTTAAGTTCTTGTTATTTAGTACCAAATAATCTGTCACCTGCATCACCTAAACCAGGAATGATGTAAGCGTGATCATTTAACTTTTCATCAATAACAGCTACATAGATATCTACATCTGGATGTGCTTCTTGTAAAGCCTTGATACCTTCTGGACAAGAGATTAGACATGCAAACTTGATTTGCTTAGCCCCTCTGTCTTTAATAAACTGAATTGCAGCAATAGCAGAACCGCCAGTTGCAAGCATTGGATCTACAACGATGATTTCTCTTTGCTCTACATCAGTAGGCATTTTACAGTAATACTCTACAGGTTGTAATGTTTCAGGATCTCTATAAAGACCAACGTGACCAATCTTTGCAGATGGAATTAGGTTCATAAAACCATCAACCATACCTAGACCAGCTCTTAAGATTGGAACGATACCAACTTTTTTACCAGCAATAACTTTTGACTTTGTCTTACAGATTGGTGTTTCAATTTCAACTTCTTCTAATGGGAAGTCTCTTGTAACTTCGTAAGCCATTAAAGTCGCAATTTCAGTTGCTACTTCACGGAACTCTTTTGTTCCTGTGTTCTTGTCTCTTAAAATTGTTACCTTGTGTTGAATCAATGGATGATTCATTTCAATTACTTTAGCCATTTTAGATCCTTTCTATTTAAAATATTTATCTTCTACCGCTGTTATCATGTCAACACGTCTATTGTGTCTACCACCTTCAAATTCTGCACCTAACCAAGTGTCAACAATCTTAAGGCCTAAACCCAAACCTACAACTCTTGCACCTAGTGCTAATACATTTGCATTATTATGAAGCTTTGACATCTCTGCACTAAAGACATCGCTAACACATGCACAACGAACACCTTTTACTTTATTAGCCACATATGACATACCAAGACCCGTACCACAAATCAAAATACCTTGCTCTACTTGGCCTTGACTTACTGCTTCAGCAACTTTTAAACCATACTCAGGGTAATCAACAGAATCTGTTGAATGTGTACCGAAATCAACGACTTCTACCCCTTTGTCAGTGACGTACTTTTTAATAGCTTCTTTTAACTCATAACCACCATGGTCACAACCTAATGCAATTTTCATGATTCCCTCCTAGACATTTATAACTTGATAACCTGCCGCTTTATTCAAACGATTCATAATGGCTTTACCCATTCCTACAGTATCATACCCTTCTGCCAGAACAATATCAACCCCTATTTCATCGAATTGTCTTAAAGTCTTAAATAAATTAGAAGCAACCTCTTCTAATGACTCTCTAGAGCCCAAAGAAATGATGTTTTCAGCCTTATATCTGTCTTTTGTTTCGTCAGAACACATAATACCCACAGATGATGTGTGACTATCATGAAGTTCTTGAATCTTTTTTACCATTTCATCTAAAGGACCATTCACAACTGTTACATCTGCTTCTGGTGAGTAATGCGTATACTTCATGCCCGGCGCTCTTGGTTGCACGTTTTCTGACATCTTTTTTTCAAGCGCTGGATCTATTTGAATCTTGCCAATCACAGCTTCAATGTCTTCAACAGTAACCCCACCTGGTCTTAAAAGCATGGGTGGTGATTGAGTCAAATCTAAGATTGTCGATTCTAAACCCACATCTGATTGGTCATAGACAACTATGCCATCCACTCTACCATTTAAATCTTCTATAACATGTTTGCCATCTGTCGGCGATGGCTTGCCTGACAAGTTAGCAGACGGTGCTGCCACAGGTACACCTGCCAGTTGAATCAGTTTCTTTGCAACTGGATGCTTTGGCATACGAATAGACTGTGTATCCAGTCCTGGTGAAACCCGAGCTGCAACCTTACCCTTACTTTTAAAAATCAAAGTAATAGCACCAGGCCAAAAGGCCTGAATCAATTCCTCCTGATATGGCGCGTGTTCAACAAGCTCATCCAATAGACTTAAATCCGCTATATGAACAATCAAAGGATTGTCACTAGGTCTGCCCTTCGCTTCATAAATACCACTCACAGCTTCATCTAAAAGGGCATTGGCCCCAAGTCCATAAACGGTTTCAGTAGGGAAAGCGACTGTACCGCCTTCTTTTAATATTTTAGCAGCTTCAATCAACTGCTCATCATGTTCATCTTTTATTATCCACACTTTAGTATTCTTCATAACTCACCTTCTATATCATTCCTATTTTACAGAGATTTGTTCTTAAAGGCAAGAAAAAACGACACAAGGTCGTTTATTCTTTTGCAAGGCATGATTTACAGACACCCTCCAATACAAGAGAATCATCAAGCATATGATGGAATTGGGTTTCTATGTATGATTTAAATATAGAAAAAGCTTGAATCATCTCCGGGTCATCGTATTGGAAAACTTGCTCACATGTCTTACATACGAACTGTATATGAAAATATTTGCGTGGATGGCGTATTTTATAGAGTTTGCATTTGTCTCTTTTGATGACTTCAACAATTTGAAGTTTTTCGAATATGTCTAAAGTCCTATAGACAGTTGCAATACCAATATCTTTGCACCTAAAGTGCAAAGCATCTGCGCTTATATACTCTGTTATCAATATAAGTTCATTTAAAAGTCGGTTTCTTGCATGGGTCATTTTGTACTCTTTCTGAATCAAACGACTGTAATATGCATACATTAGTGCCCGCCACAGTCTCCAGCGTGTTCATGTTCTTTACAAACCGAGTTGGTAGAAACAAGCTTACCATCTACAAAACCTCTAATCGCATCTTCGATTTGGCCCTGGGCACCAACTACGACTTGAATGCTTTCAGCAGAGAATAACTGCTGGGCTCTTGCACCCATGCCACCTGCAATAATTACATGGATATCATTTTCAGATAAAAACTTTGGTAAGAAACCTGGTTTATGTCCTGGATTTTGTAGAAAAGTGGAACCCATGATTTCTTGACCATTTACCTCATATACTTGAAAACCTTCACAATGTCCAAAATGTCCACTTACTCTATTATCATCTTTTGCTATAGCTACTCTCATATTCTTATCCTTTCTTGTAACAAATCATAAGACTCTTTGATGGCCTTGCCTGCTATGGAATCTTTATACAGACTCACAGGCACCCCCTCATTGATGGCCTTTTTAACTAAACCGTCAAATGGAATCCTACCAATCACTTCTATATCCTTTTCATTACAAACCGCCTCAATTAGGTCTGTGTTTTTCACATTAATATCAAACTTATTAACAATCACATAGGGTTTTACATTGAAATGCTTTACCAGGTCTAAAACACGTTTCATATCTTCTAGACCAGAAAAGGTCGGTTCTGTTACAACTACTGCCACATCTGTATCAGTTATGGATGCAATCACAGAACAACCCACGCCTGGGGATCCATCTAGTAATTGATCCTTATATAGTAGACTCTCTGCCTGCTTTCGCACTTCGGTCACTAACTTACCAGAACCCTCCGCACCTGCATACATTTCAGCATAAGAAAGATGTCCCCTTTCAGTTTGAGACATAATCACCTGGCCAGTGACTTCTTTCTCAAGTTTAATCGCAGAAGCCATACATACATATCTACATGCACCACAACCTTCACATTTCAACTCATTAACAATAGGCTTATCAGCCTTTATAAGTGCCTTAAAACGACAGACTTCTACACAATTTTGACAACCAATACACAAATCTTTATTGATATGCGCCACTTTCGCACCTATAAAGGGGTAATGGGTCTTGTTATTATTTTCAAACATCAAATGAAGATTAGAAGCATCTACATCACAATCCACCTTTACTGTTTGATCATCACTCATGTCTGCATAGCATGCGCCTATAGACGTTTTCCCAGTGCCACCTTTACCACTTATAATGACAATCTTCATGATAACCTCCTTTGGACTGCTCTTGCAATCTCTAAAAAAGTACCATGTAGCTTTTCATCTTCAATGAGCATTTTGCCTTCTGAGTACATCACAGCTGCCTCTTTTGAAAATGGTATCCTACCAAGACATTCAATCTTATCATCTAAAAGGTATTCATCCATAAAACTTGGTCCATCGTAACGATTTATGACGACTCCAAAAGGTATCTTTAATGTTCTGACCAAATCCACAGCCTTCCTTAAATCATGTAAGCCAAACTGAGTTGGTTCTGTTACCAAAACTGCAAAATCAGCATCTTCACATGCTTTAACCACTGAACATGATACACCTGGTGGGGCATCAAGAATTCTATTCTTATAATCTTTGGTAATTGATTTTAATTTAGAGATTATTGGACCACCCATAGGTTCTTTTAAATTTAATAGACCCATGCCAAAATCATCACTTGTCTTCACAAGTCCAATCGGCCTCTCAATTTCTCTTATTGCATCCACGGGACATGCCAGTTTACAAGCACCACAACCATGACATAAGTCTTCAAATAACATCATGCGGTCCAACATGCTCACAATGGCATTGTATTCACAAGCCTCAACGCACTTGCCACAAAATGTACAAGCATCTGTAAATTCGGGGTTTAACAGACACACTTCATGTGTATTGGTATGGTCAGGTTTTAGAAATATATAGCCATTTGGTTCTTCTACATCACAATCGATATAGGCATAATCCATCACTTGTGACAGATTGGTTGAAACCGTTGTTTTTCCAGTGCCACCCTTTCCACTTAAGATTACAATATCCATTATCTATAAGGTCCATCTATTGTTTCATATGTATGCGTTTCAAAACGATTGACTGCATCTTCTAATGTCATGCCATGACACTTATAGAGTTTCATACCACTTTCAGCAAGCACTCTATATGCCTTTGGGCCTAGTCTCTCTGTTAAAAGCACGTCCGCCTTTAAATCAAGCACCGCCTGTGCAGCAGCAATACCTGCTCCTTGACTACTTTCAGCACCCTTGTTCTCAACAAACTCAAAAGTCTTTGAAACATCGTCGTAAACTGCAAAGTAATTACAACGACCAAATCTAACATCTACAAGATCATTCTTATTATGACCTTGACTACTTAATACCAACTTCATAATATCACTCCTTTTTAATATGGCATATGCTAATTTCATTATAATACTAAAAAAACATATGTCAATAGCATATGCCAATAATTATTAGGTAAAAAAAAACGTATCCGAAGATACGTTTGTATTTAAGCAACTTGTGATTCTTTTTTCATTTCTTTCGAGAATGCCATCTTTAAAAGCGATGGCGTAACAATTGTTGTTACGAGTACCATTAAGATAACTGCTGCCAGTTCTTTATCACCAATAACATTCATCTTAACACCTAGTGTTGCAATAATGATGGCCACTTCGGCTCTTGGTATCATACCAATACCAATTTGAAGGGCTTTCTCTTTGGAGAAGCCAGATAATCTAGCACCAACACCACAACCAATCAACTTACCAAGTACTGCCAAGATAATAAAGATTGTACCTAGTCCAAGAGCAGAAGCTGCAGCCTTTAAATCTACGCCCATACCAATGGAAACAAAGAATACCGGTGTAAACAAGGCAGAAGCAATCTTGTTGATCTCATGTGATACCTTATGTCTATGTGGTGTCATTGAGAACATAACACCTGCAAAATACGATCCAGTAATAGCAGCTACACCTAATTCCTCTGATAAGAAGGCAAGTGCAAAGCATACAATAATCGCATATGTTACTATTTTAGTTTCTAGATTATATCTGCCTAAACAGTACTGGCTTAGTTTTGTTAAACCATAACCTGCTAAGGCAGCTATACCGAAGAACATACCAATGTTTAAAAGTGTTTTACCAATGCTCATACCTTCTGTAGGTTGAACAGCAGCTACAACAAAAGTTAATAAAATGATACCTGCTATATCATCTATAATTGCAGCGCCAAGGATACTGATACCTTGTTTGGTTCTTAACTGGTTCATCTCACGAAGTGTTTGAACCGAAATACTCACAGATGTAGCTGTAGAAATAACACCCATAAATAGAGCCATAGAAAGATTTTCAGGATTGATGAAATACATACCGCCAAATACCAAGATACCAGGCATTAACACACCACCCAAGGCAATCATGGAAGATGACTTACCTGATTCAATTAACTCATTAACATCTGTCTCAAGACCTGCTATAAACATTAAAAAAATGACGCCTATTTGAGCAATATTATCTATAAACTCTATCTTCTCAATAGATAATAATCCTAAAACAATCCCCACTATAATTTGTCCTAACACAGCTGGTTGACCCAACTTTTTTGACACAAAACCACCAAAAGTAGCCGCTGCTAGTATAATACTCAACTGCACTAAGAAATCCAAATTTGAATGCATGGTATACCCCCGAATTTATATTACTTATACAGAGTGTCTTACAACGAAACGACTGATGATTCATATGCGCTCTATTAAATTACAGTTGCAATTATACGCCTTTTTTCAAGTCATTTCAAGGACTTTTTTTATGTAAAACGTTTTCTCAAATCACTATGGTGCATACCTGTATACAGTAAGTACAACCCTAACTAAATAATATAAAAAAACGTTGAAATTTCAACGTTTCTAAATTAATACATCGTTATTTTTTTATCAATTTAATTTGCAAATCTAACTAACTTTTCAACTTTTTTAAGACAAAAC
Organism: Acidaminobacter sp. JC074; assembly: GCF_022496765.1. Classification (GTDB taxonomy): domain Bacteria; phylum Bacillota; class Clostridia; order Peptostreptococcales; family Acidaminobacteraceae; genus JABXKX01. The sequence goes on from NZ_VANV01000015.1 coordinate 114,252, forward strand.
AGACCCCTGGGAATCTAAATTCTAAATATTCCAAATCGTCATTCATTATCTAAGCACTGTCTGAAAGTTTCATCTAACATATTATATTCTCTTACGGTTTTACTTTCATGATCGACAACCACTTGTCTTTTCTTATCACCTACCTGAATTAGGTAAGTTGAAAAAACATCCCCTTCAGAAATAGAAATAATCTCATAAGGCTCATTTATATAATTTGATAAAAGTCTTTCTGAATTATCCCTTAAAAGATATACAGAAAATCCAATCACCACAACTAGTAAAAAAACTAAGACAATTTTTTTCATACAAACCTCCAAGTTCTTTATACCCCAAAAAAAGCCTTCTATACGCATATAGAAGGCATTATTTTTAATCTTCACCAAGTGTCTTTAATAAGATTGCCTGGTTATGTGTAATGATGGCATCGATCATTTCATCAATTTCACCATTCATATATGAATCTAATTTGTAAAGTGTTAACGGAATTCTGTGATCAGTGATTCTACCCTGTGGGAAGTTATAAGTTCTGATCTTAGCAGATCTGTCACCTGTACCAACTTGATTTTTTCTTTCTTCAGCGATTTCTGCCTGTTGCTCAGACAAAATCTTATCATAAAGTCTTGCCTTTAATACTTGTAAGGCCTTTTCCTTGTTAGATAACTGCGACTTACCATCCTGACATGAAACAACCATACCTGTCGGTAAATGCGTGATTCTAACAGCTGAATCTGTTGTATTTACAGACTGACCACCATTACCTGATGATCTAAATACATCGATTCTTAAATCATTTTGATTGATTTCAATTTCAACATCTTCAGCCTCAGGCATAATCGCAACTGTCGCTGTTGAAGTATGAATTCTACCACCTGACTCGGTTTTAGGAATTCTTTGTACCCTGTGTACACCCGACTCATACTTGAGTCTAGAATAAGCACCCTTACCTTTGATCATAAATGATGCTTCCTTGATACCACCTACGCCAGTTTCATTAGAATCAAGCATCTCTACTTTCCATCTTCTGCTTTCTGCGTAACGGATATAAAGTCTCATAAGCTCCGCTGCAAATAAACCTGCTTCATCACCACCGGCACCTGCACGAAGTTCAACAATAATATCTTTGTCATCATTAGGATCCTTAGGAAGCAGTAAAATTCTTAACTCATCTTCTAAGCCAGGTACTCTTTCCTGAAGCTCTGACAACTCCATCTTTGCCATTTCAACAAACTCTGGGTCATCACCTTCAGCAATGATTTCTTTAGATTCATTGATACCTTCAATTATCTCTTTGTATTCTCTATACTTTTCTACAATCGGCGTGATATCAGAATACTCTTTTGATAATTTCATCCACTGTTTCTGATCTGAAATGACTTCCGGATCAGCGATTTTATGACTTAGACTCTCGTACTTTTCTTCAATAAAATCTAGTTTTTCAAACATTTCTTACACCTATTACCTTTCATAACGTGCCAGTACAACACGTTCAATACCACTTAAATCTTGATGTATCTCTACATCTATAAAGCCCGCTTCTATCAGCAATGCTTCTATCACTCTACTTTGATCATGACCTACTTCAAAGGCAAGTAAGCCATGATTGTTCAAATATTTAGGACTTTCCTTAATGATCCTTCTATAAAAATCATACCCGTCCTGACCACCATCTAACGCAATTTTCGGTTCATGAAACAATTCTTTTTGTAAGCCGTCTATTACTTCAGTTGGAATATATGGTGGATTTGAAACAATCACATCAAAGGTTTCATCAATATTTTCAAATACATCACTTTTTACATACTTAACTCGGTCCTTTACATTCAATGCCTCAGCATTTTTTTTAGCAATCTTAATGGCATCTTCTGATATGTCCACTGTTGTACAGTGGATACTCTCAAGATAATGACACAAGGAAATATGAATTGCACCTGAACCTGTTCCTATATCTAAAACTGTTTGATACCCGCTCGATTTAATTTTCTCTATGACCTTTGTCACAAGATTTTCTGTATCACTTCGAGGTATCAAAACACCAGGTGCTACATAAAAGTCTAATCCCATAAAGGCTTGCTGGCCCACTATATATTGAAGGGGTTCTCCAGCAAATCGCCTTTTTAATACGGCTTCATACTTTTCTATTTCAGCATCTGATAAATCTTTATCCTTATTCATAAAGATATAAAGACTATCTTTGTCTAAAACAAACTCTAAAAGAAGCTTGGCATCTATCAGATAGTCTTCAGTTGCTTCTTTGAGTTTTTCTTCACCGTATTTTAATATATCATTAATTGATTTCATTTTCCAGTGTTTCCTGTTCATCTAAAACAGCCTTTAAAGCTGTAATAGCTACTTCTAATTGCCCGTCATCAGGTTCTGCAGTTGTAATCTTTTGAAACATCATACCAGGCCAAGAGATGATCTTTACAATAAAGTTATCATGTTTACCTGCATATTGAATCAACTCATATGCAATACCTGCCACTAAAGGCATAAATATTAGTTTTAAAAACGATCTATACAGTGGGTTTCCAAAGTTCCCTAGAAAAGAGAAGATAACCACACTGAGTAATACAACAATCAGTAGAAAAGACGTTCCGCATCTTGGATGCAGTCTTGTATACTTCTTAGCATTTTCTGGTGTTAACTCTTCACCAGCTTCAAAGCATCTGATGGTCTTATGCTCAGCACCATGATACTCAAATACTCTTCTGATTTCTTTCATTCTAGAGATTAAAACGATGTAAGCCAAGAACAAGGTAAACTTGAAAATACCTTCTACCAAACTCAATAATAAATCATTATGAATATATGAACTCAAAATCGAACTTACACCAGCAGGTAATACTAAAAAGAATAAGACCGTTATTACAAGTGCAAATACCATGGAGATTAAAACATAAATACTGTCTGCCTTGTCTCCAAACTTATCTTCAATCCATAAATCGAATTTACCTTTTTCCGTTGAACCATCATCAAAGAACTCTGCTGAATAGTTAAGAGCCTTGATACCTATAATCATAGATGCTATAAAACCAAAGATACCTCTTAAAATTGGAATCTTAGAAAAACTTGTTAAAAAGCTCTTTTTTATTGGATCTACTTTTGTTATTAACTCACCATCAGATTTTCTGACAGTTATGGCAATCTTATCTTTGCCACGCATCATAATACCCTCTATTAAGGCTTGACCACCTATAGAAGTGTATTTTGATTTTTCTTTAGCCATACTTACTCACCTCGATATTCAAAATAGCATGATGTACATAATGACTGGTATTCTACATGATTTTCACCATCAATGGCTACCTGCTCTCCTTCGAAAACATACTTGCCATTCACTTTTCTTCCATTCAATGTAGCTTTCCTACCACATGTACATATGGTTTTCAACTCTTCAATTGTATGAGCAATCAATAGAAGACGTTGAGAACCTTCAAATCCATTCATCAAGAAATCGGTTCTTAAACCGTAACAGATAACTGGTATATTTAATGTAACAGCGACCTTTAACATTTGATCAATATGGTATGACCTAAAAAATTGTACTTCATCGACCAACAAGCAATCAATTTTTTTGTTTTCCTTTTGATAAAGATCTATCATCTCGAAAACATCGTCATCATTACCAACTAAGAAATCTACTGGCTTATCAATACCGAGTCTAGAAACCACCTTGTTGTCACCTTTTGTATCAACCATAGGTTTCATGATCACGGCATTCATACCACGCTCGTAATAGTTGTATCCAACTTGCATAATTGCAGTAGACTTACCACAGTTCATTGCACCATATCTAAAATATAATTTCGCCATCTTAACCCCTCACTCATATTTTTTATACACGTACCTATCATAGCATAAATCTGACCGCTTTAAAACAGGTGGCTTTTTCCTTTAGACATAATTAAGAAAAAGTAGCCAAGAAGGCTACAGTAATTTTCTATCTTTTATTTGCTTTTTAAACAAGCCTCGAATAAGGGCTTCTTTTTTATTGTCTTTGATGCCTAGATACTTGGCAACCATCACAGTCTTTTCACTAAAATCAAAAAACTGCATAAGCTTGGTTTCAATCTCCACAAACTCATTAAACTCATCAACTCTAAGATGGATTGGTACCGTCAGCATCTCACGACGTTTTTCAAGAACTTCATCCTTGTATTTCTTTGCTACCTCCATCACCAAAGAGCTAGAACCAATTTTAATAACTTCAGCATCCCAGCGATGTCCCCTATTGTAATACATAGAAGTCTTCATGCGCCAAGGCAAGGCAAACTGCTCTTCTAAAGGTTCAAACTTAAAGCTGCCTATCATCAGTTGTTCACCAATGACTCTATCTATATGGATGTTGTATTCATAGATATCATTTAAATAGTAGAAGCAAATCTTAGCCCCGTCCACTTTCTTAATGTCATAATCAAAAGTTTGATTCAAGAAGAACTTACCCTTGTTCTTTTGCATGATCATAGAACCTGTCAGGGTAACAATTTCATCCATATTGTCATGGAAAAACATCAATGCCACATTGTGTATGTAATTTGAACCAACAACTGATTCAATGTCATAACGGTTTCTAGTTTCTTTTAATACATCGATCATATAAGGTACCAGCTTAGGATCAAAGTGAGTGCCTTTACAAGTTTCAAGTTCCTTGATTACATGATTTCTTGTCATCTGCTTCTTATAGGGTCTTGGCGTTAACATGGCATCTACAGCATCCGCCATTAATAGAATGCGTGATAAGAAAGGAATTTCTTCACCCTTTAAACCATCAGGATAACCTGAGCCGTCATATTTTTCATGATGGCATTTAATGATTTCTGGTACATCTCTTAAAAGAGGTAAGTTTGAAATCTCAGCCTTGGCCATATCTGCACTTGATCCAGCGTGTGACTTAATCATCTCGTATTCTCTATATGTATACTTCTTCTTGTTATTAATGACATCATCTGGTACATAAAGTTTACCGATATCATGCAGAAGTGCTGCAACATAAACTTTGACACCATCCAATACACTCAAGTGAAGTTTTTTAGCCATCTTTAAACATAAGTTGGCAACATTTGTCGTATGAAAAGGCATATTCTTATCTTTAACAGAAAGGATCTCCATATAAGAGTTAACTGAATAAAAGAGTCTGTTATAAACCGCATACTTCTGACACATCATCTCAATGGTATTTTTTAACAGCAGCATATTGACGGAGTTGTTTAAAGAAGAAATCACTTCAGATTGTTTTTCAGGGGCTACAGACATATAAATAAGACCCATGATGTCTTCATTGTTGTTATAAACAACCAAAACAAATTCAAAGTCTGTTTCACTGGTCTTATGCTCTTTCTTTAAAGGACATAACAAGACCCTATCGCTCAAGGTCAGGTGTCTGTACTTTCTAAAATCTTCACTGATAGCCATGTCCTTTAAGGCCTTCATATACTCGATGTCCATCTGCATAAAAAACTCACCCGTATCAGGACTGATCAAAACTGAAGACATCAACTTAACCAAATCTTCATCGACAAGTACATCAATAACTTCTAAAAATACTTTGTTAAAGGATTCTATTTCACTTAATATAATATTTGATACCATTTTATACCTCATCATACGTTTTCTTTCATTATACATAATAGCCAACGAATTGTCATAAAAGTCTGATAATAATGAACAATATCCATATACTGTTAACTAAAAAAAAGGACCAACAAAAGTTGATCCTAAATCTTATTTTTCTGGATATTCAGCTGCAACGATTTCTAGTGCCTCTTCAATTGCCTTTAAAGAAGCATCGATATCTGCATCTGTATGTCTATATGCGATATAACCATGATGATATGGTTGAATGAACAAGCCACGTCTGATTGTTTCTGTAAAGAATCTTGTTCTTCTTTCTTTGTAATCCACACATTTATCAAATGTGATGTATGGCATTGGTGGAATGCCTGATACTGTTGCTGGAACATCATACTTCTTAATAAGACGTTCACACTCAACTAAGAATCTTTCACCCTTCTTGTAAATGTCATCAATAACATTTTCTCTTTCAAGGATTTCGATACACTTAAGTGCAGCAACCATTTCTAATGAGTTAGGGAAGAATGTTGAAGATACAAAAACCTTAGACTCTAACACATCCATAATTTCAGCTTTACCAACGCAAGCAGAGATTGGGTAACCATTTGCCATAGCCTTACCAAATACAGCTAAGTCTGGTGTTACGCCATAACGCTCTTGAGCACCACCCATAGATACTCTGAAACCAGTTCTGATTTCATCAAATACTAATACAACATCATACTTGTCAGCTAACGCTCTAACACCTTCAAGGTAACCTTCCGGTGGTGCAACAACTGGCTTAGCAAGAGGATGACCTACTGGTGTAACAATGATACATGCTACATCGCCATCATGCTCTTTTAACAGAGTTTCAAGACTTTCTAAATCACCATACTCAAACTCTTTAGTCATATCTAAAGTCTTTTGAGGTACACCGCCATGACCTTCAACACACCAGTCATGCCATCCATGGTAACCACATCTTAAAACTAAGTTTCTGTCAGTGTAACCACGGGCAATTCTTACTGCCATTGTTGTTACATCTGAACCTGTTTTAGCAAGTACAACTTTTTCAGCACATGGAATTAAATCGATTAATTTCTTCTCTAATTCATTCTGTACTTCCTGTACCATTGTAAAGCAAAAACCTTTGTCCATTTGAGCTTTAACAGCATCGTTGATCTCTGGTTCATGATAACCTAAGATAATTGGACCATATGCACAAAGCATATCGATGTAGTCATTGCCATCTACGTCTACGATATGGCCATCGTATCCTCTTTCAATAAATACAGGGTATTCACCATCGATAAAGTTATAAGGTCTTCTGATACCTAATAAACCACCTGGTGATAACTTCTTAGCTTCTTCATATAAAGCCATTGATTTTTCCAAATTTAATTTTGGCATTTGTTTCATGTTCTTACCTCCATTTTATATGCCTTGCCTGACATACACTCCATTTTGATTATCCCGGTTATTGAATTGTACCAAAACGAGTTTGAATATGAACACTTCACAACTATCATACACAATTAAGCAAAAAAAAACAATAAATTCTTCAGACAAAGTGCCTGAAGAAGCCTCTTAAACTGCTTTTTTGCAATAGAAAACCGAGACATATGTCTCGGTAAACATTTTTTTCTTATAAACCGTACTTTTGCTTGAATTTCTCAGCTCTACCACCACGATCTAACGATTTTTGTGATCCAGTGTAGAACGGATGACACTTAGCACATACTTCAAGTCTGATTTCATCTTTAGTAGATCTTGTTTCAAATGTGTTACCACATGAACAATGTACTTCTACAGTCTTGTAATCTGGATGAATGCCTGCTCTCATTTAATTCACCTCTTTCTTTTTAAAATTCTTTATACTAATGAATTTCTTATCCATCATTTTTTCCATAAGCTATAATAGTATACCACAATTTATATTATAGCGCAAACCTTTTGTTAACATAGATATTATACATCATCACAAGTTAAAGTCAACTACTTTTTCTTATTTGCATCAACAAAAGCCTTGTTATTCTTTGTAGAAACTATTTTAGACATGATGGCTTCAGTCATATTGGAATCTCTTCCAGTTGAATAGGATCTTCTAAAGTCTCTCATAATATCCAGTTCTTCTTTACTCAATAGAAGTTCTTCTCTTCTTGTGCCTGACTTATTGACATCGATGGCTGGGAAAATTCTTCTTTCAGAAAGTTTTCTAGACAAGGTCAGTTCCATGTTACCTGTACCCTTGAACTCCTCAAAGATAACATCATCCATTCTTGAACCCGTTTCAATTAAAGCAGTCGCTAAAATCGTTAAGGAACCACCCTCTTCTACATTTCTAGCCGCTCCTAAAAATCTCTTTGGCTTATGAAGGGCTGCTGGGTCAAGACCACCTGTTAAAGTACGACCACTTGTAGGAATGACAAGGTTGTAAGCTCTAGCAAGTCTAGTGATAGAATCAAGTAAGATAACAACATCTTTCTTTTGTTCTACCAAAGCCTTTGCACGACTGATAACCATTTCAGCCACCTTAATATGGTGTGAAGGTAATTGGTCAAATGTCGAGTAAATAACATCTGCATCAATAGACCTTTGCATCTCTGTCACTTCTTCAGGTCTTTCATCAATTAAAAGTACAATCAGTTCAACTTCTGGATACTCTTTTGTAATTTGCTTGGCAATCTTCTGTAAAAGAATTGTTTTACCGGCTTTGGGCGGCGCAACAATCAAACCACGCTGGCCTTTACCAATAGGAGATACCAAGTCAATGATACGCATAGCAACGTCCTTTGAATCACCCTCAAGAATAAATCTTTCATCTGGATACATTGGCGTTAGTTTATCAAATCTCGCTCTGTTAGATGCCATATCAGGTGGCATTTGATTGATTTTTGTTACCCTAACAAGGGCTCTAAACTTCTCACCACGTTTTGGCCTTCTAACTTTCCCCTGTACCTTATCACCTGTTCGCATTCTAAATCTTCTGATTTGAGATGGTGATACATAAACATCAAGCTCACTTGTTAAAAAGTTTGAAAATCTTAAAAATCCAAATCCTGAGTCAGAGATTTCTAGTACACCTTCCGCTTCATCTTGTTCTAAGATCTCACGGTTGTCATCTTCTTCTAAATCAAACTTGATTTCCTTTTCCGCAGGCGCTTTCACGACGGGTTGAGGTTTTTCTTCTCTTTCTACAGGCTTAGTTTCTTCTTTGGTCATGTTGCCATCAATGATCAAGTCAATCAGCTGAGCCTTGTTGTATTTAGAGACATTTTTCATGCCCATGGCCTTTGCAATGGCTTTGACATCTAGAAGTGTCTTATCTTTCAATTTGTTAATATCCAATTTATTCTCCTTAGTTTTCTTTTGTTGTAAATGATGATAAAATGTATGCATACGAATTGGAGCCGATATGAAAAAACTATGTTTAATTATCATCATTGGACTTCTTATAGGTATGACAGCCTATAGTGAAGAAAGTCAAATGAACTTATATATCAATCAAATCCCCATTGATTTAGAAAGTCCTGTTTTGAATGTAAATGGTCAGTTTTTTATACCCCTTGAAGAAGCCTTCAGCACATTGGGTGCTCAGGTTATAAAAGACAAGACTATCTCTACTTACTATTTAAATACCTTTGTAAAGATTGATGTTCAAAACAATTATTATGCAATTAATGGGAAAAAATATAACCATGAATTCGAAGTTAGAAATGACGTTATATATGCACCTTTAAAACTATTAAAAACAGCCTTTGACTTGACGACTCAAGAGATTTCGGATCAAGAAATATACTTAAAGGCCAACGATATTATACAATATAAGAATTACAATTCTATACCTTATCGTTCGGTAGCATTTGAAGATGATGGTGCACGTTTTTCAATTCCTTTAGATTGGAATAAACTCGATGATACTACATATGGATATGATTCTAATTATGGTCGTATCAGCGCCAATTTTTCTACAAGGCAGCTGAACGAAAATATTGATATTAATGTCATAATGGATACCTTCATAGAACATTTAACTATGACGTATCAAGATAGGTTTGCTGTAATAGATACAGATCAAAAAATATATAATTACCTTACTAGTAATGTATTATATCTGGAATCGAATGTCAACGATATTGATATAAAAGAACTTGTCCACTTCATACCATCAGAGGACAAAGTATACATCATGCATTTTAAGTACCCTGAATACATATCAGAATCCTTTATTCTTCAGGTATTTGAAAATGTTATGAACACCTTTTACATTGATGAATCAAGCTTTGATTCTAATTCAGAACACTATATGGAATTTAAAGCTGCCAGAGACTATCAATTGACCTTATCAAGTGTTGCTTATTCAAATATGACTGTTGACAATCAGGTGGAGTTAGAGGGCTATTTTAACACAGAAGAAGTCATTGAATCACTGACTATATCCGTTTCAAAGGGGGATGAGAAATTGTCTTTTTATGTCCCCGTTGAAAACAACTCATTTAAAACACCTATCTACATTCCTTTTGGTTTAGGCAAACACAACATAAAGATTGCCATCACGCCAGAAGAACAAAAGGTAGCCTTTGATGGTTCTGGCCAAATATTAAATGAGGAAGAGCTGCTCTTAAGATACTCAGTTGTCAACTTAAATAAAAAGTCAACTAAATACGTGATACCAACGAGATTGGTTCAGAGTAACGACCGTTATATCAGGTCTATGTCTAATCTTTTAACGAGAAAGTACCATACAGATTATTCTAAGGCCAAGGCTATTTATGACTTTATTCAAACGGATATTGAAGTACTCACAATCAATGAAGTGAATTTTTCAGCAAGAGATGTTTATGAACAATTTAAAGGTACTGAAGAAGAAATTCTCTATTACTTCACAGCCCTCTTAAGAGCTCAAAACATCCCTACAAGGATCTTAGAAGGTCAGACACTCTATAACAGTCATCAATGGATAGAATGCCATTTAAACGGTTCTTGGATTACCATCGACCCATTTGGTGACAAGACTCTTGTCGACAACGAACTCAATCCTACACTAGAGTTGTTGCCAGGCTTTAACAAGTCTAGTGGTCTATATAAAAATAAATATTCAAACATTACAATTTTAGAACATTAGCCAACCACTGTTGGCTTTTTTTATACCTAGAAAGTACCACAAGGGCCATAATGGTTGACATGCGAGACATGGTTCTTGGAGCTTCTAAAACAAGATGGACCTGTCCAGGATGTTTGCTCCTTACTGGCCATTTGCCTTTTTTCGCCTTAGATTCAATAAGGTCAAGGGCGTCATCCATCCGCTTATCATAAGGCCTGTCTGCACTTGCAAAGTAATACATGGCTCTTAAGACATTGTATTTCCACCGCCAAGGATAAGTAAAAACTGTAAAGGACGGATGAATGATCTCACCTGTTTTATCAGATTTAAATAGATGATGATCCAGTAAAAACGATTCTGAAGAAGTCTGCAGCTTAAGAAGTTCATCAAGTCTATAGCGATAGCCTTTAGTTTTATATCTCTCAATGCCTTCTAACATGGCTATGGTTGTATGAACTGAAGAATGTTTAGCACCCGACCGATTTAAACGGCAGTTAAAGCCGCCATCAGCCATGGCCTGAGAGATAACAAAGTCTACAACTGAATGAAGTTTTTCTTCTTTTATACCAAAGTAACAAGCATAATCTAAAAACATGCCATTGATGCAAACATCACTCTTTTGAAGCTCAGTATGTGGATTTATACCACCATCAGGTGACTTGTTCTCATCTGCAATCTTGTTAATAGTTGCCATGATCTCAGGTGTACATGGCGCAGCAAACAAACATAAGTCCATCAACGTATAGTGACTACATGTCCACTTAGGATGATAAAACTTATTGCCCCAATGACCATGTTCATTTCTCTTAGACAAGTATTCTTTTACCCAACCTTCTTTCAGCATTTGATTCTGTATATCTTCAAGCTTTGATTCATCCTGTAAAAGTTCCTTATAAACCTTATACTGTATAACAGGATCACCTTCTAATAACCACTCTAACATGTTACCTCCTATCTTCACTCAATAAATACCTAGAAAAGGAGCTTCTTAATCACCTAGTCTATATAAGGCAGTTCAAAGAACATTTTTGTAAACTGGTCCACTTCTGATTCACAGTAAATATAAGCATCATGGTTTTTAATGATTTCACTTGAAATATAAAGACCCAGACCATAGCCCTTTGTATCACCTTTGTTCTCACCCCTATAAAACATCTCAAAGATATTGGCTTGATCTTCTTTTTTCACGCCAATCCCTTCATCATATACACTAATAGCGAGTCCATTCAGATGATGTTTGAATGCGATTCTAACTAAATCATTTTCATTAGAATACTTGAGAGAGTTATTAACCAGATTAATGATGACTCTAAAAACCTGCATTGAATCTACTTTAACCAGCTCATCAGAAAACTCATCTACAGTAAACTGCAGCCTTGTTTCATCTTTGTAGAGCTGTTTCATATCTAGAAGTATTTTATCAACAAACTCTGAAACTGATAAAGACTTCATCTGGTATATATGTTTATCAGATACTTCATACACAAAATCTAAAACATCGTAGACCAAATATTCTATGCTATTGGTGCTTTCAATAATATTTTCCTTAAACTTTTCAAGCATGGTCTCATTGATTAAAATATCAGAACTTAATCCACTTGCATAACCTTTTACTAACGTTAGAGGTGTGCGTATATCATGTGAAAGTGTGGAGATAAACTCCAAGTTTCTTCTATTCATATTTGAAAGTTCACAATCTACATTTTTTACATAGTCTCTCAATTTACTATGTTCAATTTCAAAACTCTTCATAGAATTCTCTAATGTCTCTTTAAAACCCAGCACCGCCTTTTTAAAATTGCCTATCTCTATGGCTTCTTCATCAACTTCCATCAGCTCATCTGGCACTTGAGAAATCATTTTGCCTCTATGCGTATCTTCTTCTTCAATGATTCTGTTGATACTATTAGTGATTTTTATTAATGGTTTTGTCACATAGCTTGTTATATAAAAACCAACTAAAATTGCAAGAATAATAAGGACACCACCCACTTTAACATATGTATAAGCGAGCGCTCTACTTTTAGAGTAAATTTCATCCCTTTTTAGAATGGATATGATTTTCCAATCTTTTAAACCCAAATCTTTCATCATTACAAAAGCATCTTGGTCACTTGTTTTTACTCTTGTAAAATCATAAAGCTGATTTTTATCTCTTCCAAAATAATCTAAGGTAGTTTCAATCTTAGATTTGTCTGGATGAGACAAAACATTGTCGTATGAATCTACAATGATATACTCATTGTTATTTACTTCGAAGTTCTTTAGGAAATCAGAAAAATAAGAAACATGAATAGCTAATCCAAAATACCCCAATACCCTCTCATCCTCAATTACTGGTGTCATATTTATAACAATTTGGGTAAATGTCGCCTGACTTGAAATAACATCACTGGTACTTGTTTGGCCTGTTTCAACGGCATTTTTAAAATACCATCTCTTATTACCATCAACGATACCGATGGCTGAATCTACAGCAGCAGAAACAATATAACCTTCTTTGGACATAAGGAACAGGTCCATGTAAAAAGGACGCTCTTTGTTTTTCTCTAACATCAAATGATCCAAATAAGTGTCCATTTCATCTTGTGTTTTTTCTCCATTAAAATAATCAATTACATATGCATCATAACTGAGTTTTTCAGTCTCCAGTATGATATTTGAAAGGAGTAAAGAGACATTTTCTTTAGCTCGTTCTAATTGCTCTTGCATACGAATTTCTGCATCACGATTCATAATTTCACTGGATTGTCTATAAAACATAGAAGTTGATATTAAGATTACTATAGAAAACACAACACTTATTATAATAATCATACGCTCTTTAATGGTCATATTGTTTCCTCCACTTTTATTGTACGACAAAAAAAACTCTGCAATCAAGCAGAGATTCATGTTCTATAAGAATAGATGACCCATAGCTGCAGCTAATATCAGACCAAAAATTGTACGTTCAATCCATACAATGATGATATCCTTCATTGTAAGTGGAATCTCTGTAGAAACAATACATGGTATTGAAGCTGAGAAGAAAAGTACCGATGATACTGAAACAACACCAATTACATATCGAGATAATAACGCTGTCTCTTTTACAAGTAGTGCAGGTAAGAACATTTCTGCTACTTCTAAACCAGAAGCCTTAGCCACCAACATAGCATCAGGAATCTGTAATAAAGCTGTAAATGGATAGAAGATATAACCCACAATATCAAATACTGGTGTATACTTAGCTAGGATTAGACCTAATAGACCAATTGATAAGATCGATGGTAAAATACCCATGGCCATCTTAAAACCATCAATAAAGTTTGTTTTGATGTTTTCAAGTAGTGGCAAAGAATTGTGAGATGCTTCTAAACCATCGTCTAAAGCATTCTTAAAGATGTTACCTGTACGCTTTTCTTCCTCAACAACTTCACCAAAGTAGTTTTTATCAGACTTCTTACTAAGTGGGAAAATCCTAACTGTTAATGCAGTAACTACAAAAGTGATCACAAGTGTAGACCAGAAATAGAAATTCCACATATCCATTAAGCCGAGTGTCTTGGCAACAATGATCATAAATGTTGCAGATACTGTAGAAAAACCAGTTGCTATAATAGCTGCTTCTTTTGCAGAATATTTACCTTCTTTATAAACTCTATTAGTTATAAGAAGACCAATAGAATAAGAACCTACAAATGATGCAACAGCATCAATGGCTGAACGACCTGGCGTCTTCCAAATCGGTTTCATAACAGGCTGCATAATCACACCGATGAACTCAAGTAGACCATAACCAACCAAGAATGCTAAGAAAACAGCACCTACTGGTACAATCATACCAACTGATATAACCAGTTTGTCGTATAAAAATGGTACCATGTCCTTTTCAAACATCCATGCAGGACCCACATTAAAGATTGCCATAAAGGCTACAAACATACCCACAACCTTAGCCACTGAGAAAAATACGGTTACCTTATCCTTGTTCCACGACTTATTGTAGAACGGATAGATAGCCCCTAAAATGATGACGATTAATGCATAATATTTACCCAGTGATGGTGATATGCCTTTAATAAAGGAAACCACATGGTCTAGCGGAATCGTACTCTTTTCACCAATTGTAATTGGAACAAAAAACATAAAAATACCGAATGCACTTAACAAAATAAACTTCACCCAATCAGTGCTAGTGATAACGACTCGCTTTTTTTCTTTTAATTTTTCCATAACCCCTCCTTTGTCTAATTAAAGTATAAATATTCTGAATATTCTTTTCATAATTATAAGGAAGATTTATCGCCTGTTATCAAACTGTTATAAACTGGCGTTATTTTACAGTTGAAATCCACATTCATTAAGGGGTACAATGAATTGAGGTGGCCAATGAAAATTTTAATTGTCGATGATGATAAAAAAATAGTGTCTATGATAGAAGACTTCATGAAGATTAACAACATTGAAACTATGTCTTGCTACAATGGTAAAGATGCCCTTGAACTATCAAAGGATCCCAGCATAGAACTCATTATACTGGACATTAACATGACTGATATGACAGGCTTCGAGGTATGTAAAGAAATAAGAAAAACGACCCATGTACCTATCATATTTTTAACGGCCAAGACCACACAAGCAGATAAAATACTGGGTCTGGGTATCGGTGCAGACGATTATATAACCAAACCATTTGATCCATTAGAATTGGTCGCAAGAGTTAAATCACATATCAGAAGGTATCAAATCTATGACAATGAAAAACTAGATACGGTTGAGATCAGAGACTTAACCATCAACAAAAAAACTCATGAAGTCACCCTAAAAGATCAAGCCATAGAGTTATCTTCCACAGAGTATGCTCTACTACTTTATTTAAGCGAAAACAGAAATAGGATCTTAACAAGGCAAGAACTTTTAACAAAAGTATGGAAGTCTCATATCTACACAGAAAACACCGTTAATATGTACATTATGAGACTTAGAGATAAAATTGAAATCCATAAAACTGAACCCGAATACCTGATCACCATAAGAGGTGAAGGTTATGTATTCAAATAAAACCCGCATAATAGCGGGTTTTAATTATAGGTTTAAAATTTTTCTAGCTTCATCTGGTGTAGCAACTTCTCTACCCAGTTCTTTTGAGATTCTTACGATTCTCTCTACTAATTCAGCATTAGACTTCGCTAATACGCCCTTTGAATAGTAAACATTGTCTTCGAATCCTACTCTTACGTGACCACCTAATAAGATAGCCATAGTAGCAAGTGGTGTCTCAAATCTACCAATACCAGCTACTGTCCACGTTGCATCTTCAGGTAAACAAGATCTCATATACATTAAATCTTCTGGATGACCTGACATTGCTCCTGGTACACCTAGTACGAAATCAAAGTGTGCAGGCGAATCAACTAGTCCTTTTTTAATTAATCGCTTACCATTTTCAATCATACCTCTTTCGAATACTTCTAGCTCTGGCTTTACACCAAGTTCTTTCATTCTTGTTGCAAACTTCTCCATAGCTTCTTGAGTATTCATAAACACATCTGTACCAAAGTTACAAGTACCACAGCTTAAAGTTGCCATTTCAGGCTTTAACTCGACTGGTTGAAGTCTTTCTTCTGGTGTATGCCATGTAGCACCACCTGTAGATGGTTGAACAATAACATTACACTTTGCTTCAATCTTTTCCTTGATTTCCTTGTACACATCGTAAGATTGTGTAGGATTGCCCTCTTCATCTCTTGCATGAACATGCACAATAGATGCACCAGCTAAGTAACACTCGTAAGCTGCATCAGCAATCTCATCTGGCGTTACAGGTAAACTAGGCTGAATGTCCTTTGTCACCTCGGCTCCTGTAAGTGCCGCCGTAATAATTAGTTTTTCCATGTTTCCTCCTCATTATATATCCTTCATATCGATTATATAATGGATTCAGGCATATCTCAACACATAATTACAATCTATTCTTTCTGTTTTTTCATCCATCTATCTAAGAGTGATTGGATGCTTTGACTTGATAAAAATGGATATAAAGACTGAATATCAATGCCCATATTCGGATAATCTATAATCAACGCTTCTAGCTGGTCTGATTTTAAAAATGGCGCCACACTAGAGAGATGGAAAGTTCCATTTTCTTCAATTGTTTTTTTTACAAATCTATAAATACTTTCAGAAGTTAAGAATGGATATAAGCCTGATAAATCATCCATGCCATTGTACTTGTCAACGAGTTCATCTAATAGTCCCCTAGATAAGAAAGGTGCCAAGCTTGTTACTTCTGAAAAAAGCCCCTGTTCTGCATAAAATCTAGCCTTCTTATCAATGTATTCTTTAGATAAAAAAGGCAGTAGGTTCATCATTTCAACCTCGCCCTCAGTTCGATCTATTAAGTTTTCCAATTGTTTTGCACTTACAAATGGTGCTAAGCCCATCAATGTTGACATATCACCGGAAAAATCAAGTTTGTCAAAATATTCATCAACTTTATCAGGTTTCATAATCGGTGCTACAGATTCAAGTTCTTGTGCAGTCAAAACAAGTTTCTCTGGTTTGTCAACTATATTTGCAACAATATCAGTCTCTTTAGAATGACCCAGTAGCTCATCTATAGATACTTGAAATAAACTTGCCAACTCAGGCAGTTTAGAAATATCAGGCATAGAATTGCCTCTTTCCCAATTAGACACGGCTTGAAAGCTAACTCCTATATTATCTGCTAAGTCCATTTGTGTTAAATTTCGTTTTTTTCTTAAAGAGACAATTTTTTGTCCTACCACTCTCGTATCAAACATGCTCGATCCTCACTTTCTATTTTATTGTAACTCAATTGTAGACCTATGAGTAGAATAATCCTATAAAGCACTGCTTGAATGGACTCAAGTGGTAATTGAAAAAATCCGCAGCTTTCGCTACGGACTCTTATTACTTAACTGCTTCTCTTACAGCTTGGCATAAAGCTTTTATACCAGCTTCAATGTTCTTATAATCTTCTTCAGTTGGCGCACCTTTAAACTCAGCAGGCTCGATGAATTCCCAATTAGCCTTAAGACGTGTATTGATATCGTCTAGTTCTCTTTGGGCACCACCAGACCAACCAAATGATCCAAGTCTGAATACTTTTCTGTTTTGAACCTTCTTCTTCCCCATTTCCTCAAGCACTGCTGCCATTGGTGGGAACATCTTATACTCATAAGTTGGCATTGCCAGTACAAGACCTGTTGAAGACCAAGCTGAACCTAGGATATGGCCCCAACCTTCTTGAGGTACTCTATGAACATTCACTTTAATGTCTTCTTCTTTTTCTAAACAAGCAATGGCATGTTTAACACCCATTTCAGTCATACCATACATAGAACCCCAGATAACTGTAACTTCTTTTTTAGCAGGGCCTTTTTGGTAACTTGCATAACGCTTGTAATCTTCAATAATTCTGTTTGGATCTTTTCTCCAAACCACACCATGACCTGGTGCAATAATTTTAATTGGCAGTGTTGCACACTTTGCAATAGCCTTATCTACAAACATAGAAAATGCAGCAACGATATTTGCATAATATCTTTTAGCTTCTTCTTCGTAGAATAGTAAATCTTTTTCTTCTAATAAGTCATCGTAGTTACCATGATCTACTTTACCGTAAGAACCGAAAGCATCACATGAGAATAATGTGCCTGATGTTTCATCAAATGTAACCATTGTATCTGGCCAGTGAACATTTGGTACCTCTGCAAACTGAAGTACTCTTCCACCTAAGTCTAAAGTATCACCATCACCTACTACTGTGATATTTTCAGTATGGTTGAAAAATGCCTCTAACATAGGTGCTGCTTTTTTCGTACATAGTACTTTAAAGTCTTTGTGGAATTTTCTTAAATCTTCAATCCAACCTGTGTGGTCTGGCTCCATATGATTTAAGATTACATACTCAATAGATTTTGGATCCACATCCATTTGTTTCATCAGGTCATAGAAATGCTCAGGAACGCCGTCCCAGCCGCATACACCATCGATGATTGCTGTCTTTTCACCCTTAACAATATAAGAGTTCATAGATACGCCATCTGGTACTTCCCATAAACCTTCAAATAACATGTTTTCTATGTTGATGGAAAGTTGGTATATCCCATCAGTCACTTTAGAAACGTTCATATTCGACTCCTTTTATATAAAAATTCTCATTGATAACTATTTTCATTTAGCATTGTATCAGATTTATTGAAACATTGCAAAATAAAGCTTCCTTGCACAAAACAACTACATTATAACAAGTAACTATCTCTACCGCAAGAGTTCACAAATCTATTTACAATATTGTCACTTAAATTTTGTTAAGAATTTGATTACAAAATCAAAATACACCGAAGCAGTGTATTCACTAATAAGGTAAACTAAAAACTTCCTTTAAATATATCTCTAATCCATCAAACACAAAAGATTTAAGTTTACCCTTTCAATTTTTACATAAAAAGGCCAGTACAATGTACTGGCTAACCTCTTGTCTTAGATTTTACTTTTTTGAGTCTAAAGAAATCTTCACGTTCTTTTTCTTCCAAAGCATTTTCAATGTCTTTTACAATTTCAGTGTATTTAGGTATCTGAATCTTATCAAGGCCATTGGCACGTTTTTGAGTTTTCTTGATCTCCATAGCAAGCTTATAAACAGCCGTCTCTATCTCAGCAAGCTCATAAATCAAATACTTGACTTCATGAAACTTAGTCAGTGCATTATCAAAGGTTGCATTGGTTCTAAAAAGACCATACGATGGTTGAATCGCTTGCTTTTCATATTTTATTTTAGGAATCTCTACACCCATAACCGACTGCAATAAGACATCATAGTCTTCTCCTTTAGAAACAGAATTAGAAAGTTCCTTAACAACATTTGTTCCAAGTATGATATTTGTGTATTGTAAAGACTTATAAGCCTCGTCAAAAATCTCAGCAATCTGCGTCTGAATATTTTCTGCTCTAGAAACTAAACTCATCACTTCTCTAATTAAGACATTTCTCTTTCGATCTAAGAGATCATAACCTTTCTTAGAAAAAGACAGCATAGACTTTGATTTCATTAAGTTGGCTTTTGTAGGTGCAACTTTATTCATACAAACTCCTAGTAATGTTTATCTAGAATCTCATCATCAATTCTATCCAACTCTGATTTTGGCAAGATTCTTAATATGTCCCAAGCCAAATCAATACTGTGACTGATTTGTCTTTCTTCAGTATGATGCTGAGTCACAAACTGTTTTTCAAATGCTCTACCAAACTCAAGTATCTTTTGGTCTACTTCAGATAAATCATTTTCTCCAATGATTTGAGCTAAGGCTCTTACATCTTGTACCTTTGAATAAGAAGCAAACAACTGATTGGCGACATCTGGATGATCATCCCTGGTATAACCCTCACCAATACCATCTTTCATTAATCTAGATAAAGATGGTAAAACACTGACCGGCGGGTAAACGTTGTTTCTATGAAGGTCTCTTCCTAGTACAATCTGACCTTCTGTGATATAGCCCGTCAAGTCAGGAATTGGATGAGAAATATCATCATTGGGCATGGTTAAAATCGGTAAGTAAGTAATAGAACCTTCTTTACCAGAAATGACCCCTGCACGTTCATAAAGGGTTGCCAAGTCTGAATACAAATAACCTGGATAGCCCTTTCTTGAAGGCACTTCTTCTCTTGCAGAAGAAATCTCTCTTAAAGCTTCACAGTAGGATGTAATGTCTGTCATAACAACTAAAATATCATAGCCTTGTTCAAAGGCAAGATACTCAGCAACTGTTAAGGCACATCTTGGTGTAGAAATACGTTCAACGATAGGATCGTCTGCTAGATTTAAAAACATCACCACGTTTTCTAAAACACCTGCATCCTCAAAAGATGATTTAAAGAAAGCAGCATCATCATTTTTGATACCAATGGCTGCAAAAACAACTGCAAACTTCTTTTCTGAATCTCTCAGCTTAGCTTGTCTGACGATTTGAGCCGCCAGCTCATTATGGGGTAGACCATTACCAGAAAATATAGGTAACTTTTGCCCTTTTATAAGTGTTGTTAATGTATCAATGGTAGATACGCCAGTTTGAATATAGTCTCGTGGATAAGACCTTGCAACGGGATTAATCGGACGACCATTGATGTTGAAAGTATCCTTACTGTATATTTCTCCACCTTGGTCTATAGGTTTACCTACACCATTAAAAGTTCTACCAAGTACTTCTTTAGAAATATTGATTTCAAAGGGTTTACCTGTAAATTTAATAGCAGAATTGTATCTTGATAAACCCTGCGTACCTTCAAAAACCTGGGCGATAACACGTTCATCCTCTATCTTGATGACCTTACCCATACGTTTTTTGCCATCATCAGAGTTGATGTGAATGATCTCACCATAAGAAGCATTATCAACACCTTCCAAGATAATGAGTGGTCCTTCAATTTTATCTATCTGTAAATACTCTTGTCTCATATTTTCACCTAATTCTTGTATTTAGCCATCAAGTCATTGTAGTACTTATCAATATCTTGCATCAAGAAACCAAAATCTTGAAGATCATCATTTTTAATGGTGTACTTGATTCTTGTCACGCGACTATAAAGATCTTGATCTTTAACAACAGATATCGGTATGCCAATTTTTATGGCTTCTTGGCCTTTTTCATAAAGGTAGTTGATAATTTCTAACATCAAGTGTTGCTTTTGAAGTGGCACATATGTATCTTCCTTATGGAAGGCATTTTGCTGTAAAAAGCCCACTTTAATAACCTTAGCGATTTCTAAAATCAATCTTTGATCATCTGGTAAGACATCTTCTCCTACCAGTTGAACAATGTCTTTCAATTTATCTTCTTCATGAAGGACACGAAGCATCTCTGCTCTGAGTTCTAATATATTATCTGACACATAATCAGCATACCAGCCTTCTAACATCTTTAGATAACCAGAATAGGAATCCAGCCAGTTGATAGCAGGATAGTGTCTGGCATAAGCCAGTCTCTTGTCTAGGGCTAAAAATGCATTGACAAAACGCTTGGTGTTTTCAGTAACAGGTTCAGAAAAATCACCCCCTGCTGGTGAAACTGCTCCAATAATCGTCACCGATGCCTCTTGACCACAAAGTGTTTCTACAAGACCAGCTCTTTCATAAAAACCAGCCAGTCTAGATGGTAAATAAGCTGGATAACCTTCTTCTGCAGGCATTTCTTCTAAACGACCAGAAAGCTCTCTTAAGGCCTCAGCCCATCTAGATGTCGAGTCTGCCATGATGGCTACATGATAGCCCATATCACGGTAGTATTCTGCTATGGTAATCCCTGTATAAATACTGGCTTCTCTGGCAGCCACAGGCATATTAGAGGTGTTGGCAATCAGAACCGTTCTTTCCATAATGGACTTGCCACTCATTGGATCAATGAGTTTAGGAAACTCATGTAAAACATCGGTCATTTCGTTACCACGTTCACCGCAACCTATGTAAACAATAATATCTGCATCTGACCATTTGGCCAATTGATGCTGTGTCATTGTTTTACCTGTACCAAAACCGCCTGGAATGGCAGCCGTGCCACCTTTGGCTATAGGAAAGAAGATATCGAGTACTCTTTGTCCTGTTAAAAGCGGTAGTGACAAAGGTTTTCTTTCCATAACTGGTCTTTGGTCACGAACTGGCCATTCTTGATAGAGTTTGATATCAAGACATTCTCCGAACTCATCTTCAACCACACAAATAACGTCTTCAAGCTTATAAAGACCATCAGGAACAACAGACTTTACATAGCCACTCTTTCCTGGAGGCATCATGACTTTATGTTTGATCATTTCAGTTTCCTGTATCCAGGCAACCGGATAACCCTCATCTACATAATCACCTTCAGAAACCATAAGATTTACATCCCATTCAACCGTATCATCTATAGAAATAAGACCGATGCCTTCTGCAATAAAGTCTCCTGAAATCTCAAATAACTTCTTTAAGGGTCTTTCAATACCATCAAACATATTCTTTAAGAGGCCTGGTCCTAATTTCAACGACAAGGGCTTATGAGTCGACTGAATTTCTTCATTCAACGAAAGCCCTTCAGTTTCTTCATAAACCTGAATGGTACCAACATCACCTTCTAAGGAGATGACTTCACCTATTAACTTGTTTTCTCCCACCATGACCATTTCACGCATCTTGAAATCAGACATATGACAACCCTTGACTACTGGGCCATTGACCATGATAACTTTAGCTTTGTTTTCCACTGAATTCACCTGCTTCTTCTAACATGTCATAGATCAACTGACCCATGTATTTTCTGTTGTCTTCTATTACAGAATCCAAAGAAAAATCAAGGCGTGTTGTTTTATCAGCCTTTAGAATAATCACACCACCTAGGATGCGCTTGTCACTTTTTTCAACTGATTCACATAATAAGTCTAATGCTTTACACTGGTCTAACAACATGTCTTTATACTTTGTATCTTTCTCGTTTACATAAACTGTGAATGCACCTAAAGAGGCCATCATATCACGATTTTTTACAAAGATATTTTTTAAATACTTTTCGTAGTCTTCTGTTTCAACAAACTCTTTGGTATAGGCCTTTACACCACTTAAAAGTTCATCGATCATTGTTTTTCTTTTAAGTAAAAGACGTCTTTTTCTTTCACTTCTGGCATTTGAAAGTCTCTGAGAACGTTCATTTTTAATGCCTCTTAAAAGAGAATCCTCATATCTTGCTCGGTCTCTTTCTAACATTTTCTTACGTTCTGCAAGTTCAATTACCATCTTGTTTTCTAGTCCTTCCACCTTTTCATCATAAGCATCCTGTTGACGATCGATGATTCTCTTAGTAAACAATTTCAATTTATCATTGACTGTTATCATAACAAACCTTCTTATAGTTTTAATCCGATTGATTCACGTATATAACGTGTAATAAAATCACTTTGAATACTTTCTTTCGGTCCTGGCACTTCAACAATAAGCGTATCCTTTGCACGAAGTTTTCTTGCCATGACTTGATCTTCTATACGCACCTTTATGGTATGGGTCAAAATAATGATACCTATTTTAGGATCATCGATGAGTTCATCTATCTTTTTTATAATCAAGTCATCATCTGTCATCAACTGCCCTTCTATACCTGCCATTTTAAGGCCTAGTAGGGTATCTTCATTGTCACTGATTAAATAAGATTCCATTATAATCTACCAATAATCATGATAGAAATGATTAAACCATAAATAGCAATACCTTCAGCAAGTCCAACAAAGATCAAAGTCTTACCTAAAATCTTTGGATCTTCAGATACTGCACCTAATGCAGATGAACCAACAGCTCCAACGGCATAACCTGTACCGATTGTTGCAAGCCCTGTTGAAAGAGCTGCCGCTAGATAACCAAGTCCAGAAGATGAAGATGCCGCTGCTTCAGTCGTCGTATCAGTCATGGCAAATACTGCATCTGGTACCAGTATCGCAAAAGCCATCAACATCAAAGGCACAAATGTAAAGACGTTGACTCTAAGCATCTTTTTTAGAAGTTTTCTTGATTTTTCATTATTTCTTATCAAATAGTGGATACCAAATCCAACAGTAACTGTCACAATTATAATATTTAAAGCTAAAATGAGTTCCATTAGTTTACGCCTCCTAAATTCTCTATCTCTACAGGTTCAAAGGCCAAGCCGTCACCTGTGTAATATTTACTAAACATCTCATAATAAACCAGTCTCAGTCCTTGTATCAAAACAATCAGACCTTCTAAACCAATAACCAAGAGGTTACCTAGAATAAACATAGATACCTCACCTGCCAAGGTGCCTGTAATAGCAGCTATGGTATGGAAAGCCATAAACAAACCAACATGGTTTAAGGCAAAGGCCCCTACCCTTACAAAGGACAAGGAATTACTCAGCATACCTAGGAATGTTTCTAAAAGCTCAAAACCACTTTCCACATAATACTCTGATGGTGGCTCATGGTGTAAAGGCTTAATTTTCTTGATGGTATTGGCAAGGGGTTCTCTTACGACCATTAAAACAACCATTAAAAAGATAATGACTTTTAATGGGCCTGTCGGTATAAAGGTCCATTCTAAGAATGAAGCACCTGCAAATAAGAGAATTGCCAAGAACAGGACAATACCTGCTATACCATTACGACCAAACAAACCTTCTTTTAAATCATTTTTCTTTAGTTTATTCACCACACTGTATGCATAAGATATCATTAAAAATACCAGACCTGTAATAACACCCGCTATTAACATGGTGTTGATGTTTTCAATTGGTCGAATAAAGATGTTAAGTGGTATAAGCTTTGAAATCACATGCTCATAACCAAATAATGAATCATAGAAGAAACCAAATATCATGGAGAATACACCGATTCTCATCAAAATACCGCCATAAGATGCCACTTTTTTCTTTAAGAAGAAACCCGCAATGGCCAGTATAAGTCCCTGTCCCAAGTCACCAAACATGGCACCAAACAAGAACATATAAGCAAGGCCTACAAAAGATGTTGGGTCTAGTTCATCATAAGATGGGGTACCATACATATGCACCAACTCTTCAAATGGTTTAAAAAGCCATTTGTTTCTAAGTTTTGTCGGCGGCCTTAGTTTTCTAGTGACATCGTCTACTTCCCTAGTTCCATAAACAATACTCGAACCATATTTCTCAAAATATTCTTCTAAAAAGTCACTATCGGTCTGAGATACCCAACCTGTGATATAAACATAATTGTTGGTCACTGCCAGCTGCTTTTTCATCTGTTCAATTTTAAGCTCCAACATCAATTGAGCATAACAAATCATCAAAGACTGGCCGTGTTTATCCCTATAATTAGTAGCTTCCATATGAAGGCCATCTAATTCTGTATCAATGAAGTTCATACGGTCTTTTATCTTAGCAATCATCTTTTCTGGCGTATCTAAATAGCCATCTAGAAGTTTGATTTCTTCAAAGTAAACCGACCTTAAAATTCTATCTGTCTCTAACTCTAATTCTTTAAGAGATACAACAATATATATCTCATTGGTTCCCTTCCTACCAATATGTAAAATAGCCGCATAGATATTATCATAATTCTTAGTCAGCCTTTCCATATTTTCTTTAGATAATATACCAAATTTCACATTGAAAAAGTGAAGATTAAAGAGTCGACTAAAATCTACATTTTCATAAATCCCATCCAGTATGTTCATTTCCTCAAGACGATTTTTTTCTTCTTGTAAAACATCAATACGTTCTCTTATATGGGTTAACTCATCATAAATATGGTTGATATCATCTTCCATATCTTCGAATCGGTAATTTTCATGTAATAGATTCTTATCTAATAGCCTCTCAAGGTTCATATAGTCCATCAGCTTGTAGAGCTTTTCCTGAACAGATTTGAAATCTCTTTTCTCAGAAAAACTGTCAATCAAACACAGACCTTTAACCTCTTCAATTAAGTCTTCATCTACTTTCAATTTAAAATTACTCTCATTGATCTCAGTCATAGCATTCACAAGATGTATTTTCTCTTGAAGGGCAATATCCCTCAAAACATCATGGGCTTCTGACTTCTCTATGACAAGATTCAATAATTTCATTTTTTCTACTGCCAAGATTTCACCTCCCTATATAACCCTAATCAAGTACTCCTTTAACTCTTCTGGAGCGACACCATAGTGTTTTGCTTCTATCATTGTAAATAAATCACGCATTTCAAACTCAAGTCTATGGGTAAAAGTAACCACCGTAATCATATTTAGACTTGATTCTCTTTCACTCTTAAGAAAATGCTTGTATAAATAGCGGTCCATGTCTCTTTCTAGATAAAGTTCTGTATCCTTATCATGACTGAAAAGCTTCTTATAATGTGTTTTTGTCATCAAATCAAACAAAGTTTCCTCATCCTCTGCATATGACAACTTCTTTAACAAATCATAGTTTAAGAAATGACCATTTGGTAATGTATAATTGAGTATTTCTTCACTTGAAAGCTTATAAAACTTTCTACCTCTATAGATCCACTGGAAATTAAGAAAGTCTATGTTCATCTGAAGGATTTCAAATATAGGCTTTTCATCCCCTTTGAACTTAGAAATCTCGACAGATAGTTTAGAAAAATAGACCCTGTCTATGTTCATTTCCATATAAAAGAGCATACGGTCTTCATCTTCACTTAAATAAAGTTTAAGAACCTTATAGTAAAGTGTATCCTTTAACATCTCTACAAGTTCTGCTACATCTGTGCAAGCAGACATTTCTCTGTAATCTAGCTTAGAATAAAAGGATGCATTGGGATACTCAAGATAGAGCTCCGAAATGTCTTGTTTTAAAATCAAACCTCTTAAAAAGGCCTTGATGTCTTCTGCTTCAAATCGCTTCATTAAAAGTCTAAAGAGCTTCTGATAGTCACCAGTTATAAAGCAATTTATTTTCTTATAAAGGGTTATAATATAGTTTTTTATATGGCTTTCCACATTGGCTATAGAATAATCCTCTTCATTCATATCCTTAAAAATATTGCTGTAGTAGGTCTCTTCATTTAAGTAATCGAAGATTTCTTTTTCACTGGTCATTGTAAGCATGTTTAAGTAATCTTCATGTGTTAAAAGTTTACCCACCATACTCTTGATCTTAGTGTTCACTGCAGCAAAGCGTCTGACATTAGACATAACTATACCTCATCTAAAAAAACATGCTCAAAAACCTTCTTGATCAGTTCTTCTTTATGATTTTTCATGATGTCATCTAATCGATCGGTTTCTGAATAACACGTTTCCATTATGGCCTGCTCTTCTTCTATGGTCTTGGCTAAAATCTCCTTTGTTTTTCTTTTAGCCTGAACACGGGCAGCTTTCATATATTCTCTTTCAGATTTTTTTAAATTTTCTAATAATTTTTTATAATATTCATCCTCTACTTGATCAAGCTTTTCCTCTAAAACAATGCCTGCTTCATCAATCTCATAGAGCTTTTCAAGTACCTCATCGATGTTAAAATCTTTCACTTTGACACCTCACAATCTTACTTCTATGATAGCACTAAGAAATTTAATTTAAAAGCATTTCTAAGATAAAAAGGGAAACTTCCTAGGAAGTCTCCCTTTGCTTTTAACTAGATTTTATACAGATACTTTTTCTACTTTTTCTTCTATTGAAGTGTTTTCCACAACTTTACCAAATACCTTAATGGCAGCAAATGCTAAACCATAACCAAGTATAAGTGAAATAAATGGATTGATACCAATAAGAGCAGCTGGTAAGTAACCAACGATTACAGCGATAATTGCCACTGTAAGTGCATATGGTATCTGGGTCTTAACATGATCAATATGATCACTGGCGGCCGACATAGAAGACATAATGGTTGTATCCGAAATAGGTGAACAGTGGTCTCCAAATACTGCGCCTGTAAATACTGCACCGATTGTTGCATATAAGATAGTACCAGTTTCGCCACCTGAAAGTGTAAATGCTAACGGTACTGCGATAGGCATTAATAAAGCTGTTGTTCCCCAAGATGTACCAGTTGAGAATGCAATGATACAACCTAAGATAAATACTGCAAGTGGAATAATAGAAGCAGAAACTCTACCTTCTAAGATACCTACTAAGTATTTAGCAGTTCCTAGATCTTTACACATAGAACCAATACCCCAAGCCATAACTAATACGAAAATTGCCATAACTAATGATTTAGCACCATCGATCCAAGCTTTCATAGCCTCTTCGAAAGTTAAAATCTTTTGAGAAAGTACAAGTACAAATGCTACCAACGAACCAGAGTAAGCTGCCCACATCATAGCTGTAGTTGTAGAACCGTTACCGATGATGTCTCTGATTGTCGTAAAGGCAAATGGTGAATTGTTAACAGCATCGATAAGTGCTTGGTTGTCTCCACCTAAAATCGAATTTTTACCTGTTAAGTATAAACCGAACATAACCATAAATATAACTGTTACAATAGGAAGCACAGCATTCATAACTCTAAGTGGTGTGCCTTCTTTGATTTCCATTTCTGTTAACTCTTTAGAAGCAAGTGGTGTTGCACCATCAGCAACTAATTTACCTTCATATCTAGCACGTCTTTCAGCCTTAAGCATAGGACCAAAGTCTCTACCTGTTAAAGCAATCATAAGTACGAAGCCTAACATGATTAATGAGTAGAATCTAAAAGGTATAGATTCGATAAATACACCGTAAATATTGGCTTCTACACCAATAGCATCAAAGGCATCTCTTAGTAAACCTAATTCATAGGCAATCCATGTAGAGATAAGTGCCATAGAAGCAACAGGTGCTGCCGTTGAATCTGTTAAGAAAGCCAGTTTCTCACGAGAGATTCTTAACTTATCAGTTAAAGGTCTCATAGTTGTACCAACCAATAATGTGTTTGAATAATCATCAAAGAAAATCAATAAGCCCATAGCCCATGTAGCTGCCATACCAGACTTAGCTGTCCTTGCCTTCTTGGCAAGCCACTCAGCAATTGCCTTAGCACCACCAGATGCTGCAACCAAACCAATCATACCACCTAAACCGATATCAAATACGATGATACCAGCATTCCACTCAGATGCTACGGATCCTGCTATGTACTTAGTTACTGTATTTGAAAAGCCTTCAAATACGTTACCACCAGCAATAATTGTTGCCCCAACTAAGATTGCTGCAAACAAAGAAGGTAAAACTTGCTTTGTTTTAAATGCAAGAACAATCGCAACCAGCGGTGGTAATAAAGATAAAATACCATAGTGTTCAATAATTCCATTCATAAAAATAACTCCCCCTTCACAAACAGTTTAAAGAGAGAGATTCAAACTTCTTCAAAATCCTTCGCAAATTTTCAGAATTCTTTGAATTATATGGTATATTCACGACTTTTTCTAGAATTCAGACAAGTTCTCTAAAAACTTATCTAAAGAGACGCTGCCCTTATAAGCAGACTTACCTCTGACATAATCCATTTCTTTTTTAACAGATTCAAAGTCGTACAAGGCGCTTGAATACTTGATAAATAGCTCATTCATATAATCTTCTATGCCTAAATAAGCCAGATTTCTAAGCCCTTTATTAACAGCTCTTCTCATTCTTTGTCTGATTATCTTAGGATTTTCACCAATAGATTTACATACTTTCTTAATGGCCTCATCAATGGTCACAGCTTCAGATTGCTTCAACTCGATAACCATCATGATGTCTTTAGAGCCTTTTTCAGAGTAAATACCAAGATCTTTTAAAACACTTTTGGCAACTTCTTCATGTCTGACTTGAGAAGCTGGCTGTACATGACCAATTAAATTAACGATTTGATCAAGCTTTCTGGTGGTCTCTATTTTTTCTGTAATGTGCTTTAAAACTGTCAGGACTTCAAAGCGGTTAATGGGTTTAGAAATAAAGAAAGAAATCCCTTCCTTATAGGCCTGTCCAATCATTTCTTTATCAGATACTTGAGAGATCATTATAAAATCTACATCTTTATGGACTTCACGTATCTTCTTAACAACATCCACACCATCGAGTTCTGGCATCAAATAGTCTATGATGACCACATCAGGCTTGAGGACCAAAATATCGTCAATGGCCTTTTTAGGATCTGTTCCATAAGCAATTACACGGTTGTTAAAATCTTCTTCAACAATGGTCTTGATTATTTTAACAACATTGATATCATCATCTAAAACTAAATAATTCATGAAACCCCCTCTAAATTACTATGGCCTATTGTTATAATAAAACTTGTCCCCTCTCCTAAAGAGGATTCAACTTCCAATTTACCCTTAAAAACTTCTTCTACCATTTCCTTAACCAATGTTAAACCAATGCCCCTGTAGATATCACCTGTCTTTTCATCAAACTTAGTTGAATAACCCGTGTTAAAGATATAATCGATGTCCTCCGGTGATATACCCTTGCCATTGTCTCGGACAAAAATTTCTAAATCATCATTTACATCTCTGGCATAGATATATACCTTACCAGCATCACCACAGGCTTCTATACCGTTATTAATCAGATTTCTAATAACCGACATCAGGTAAAAATGTTCCTTTACCATAACAGATGATTTGCATTTAAAGTGACAGCTGATGCCAGGTGTGTCTTTTATATACTCTTTTGTATTGTCTTCTAATATCTTAAAAAGATCTTTTAAGTCCAGTTCATCCAGGCTCATGTTTTCGCCATAGATCTCTTCAAGTCCTTTGACGGTTCTTAAATAATCCTTTTTTATTTCATGAACATCTTTAGAAAGCTCTAAGGCCAGAGATCTTAAGGCCTCATCTTCAGAAACCCTACCTTTAATCTGATGCGACAGCTTCATAAGGGCTTCAATCTGATTCATGTTCTTATATAGGAAGTAGATTTCACTTTTAAAACGCGAAGTCTGCATCATAAGGTGTTGATACCTTTTTTCATGTTCCTGGTGCATAATCAAAGAAGTATACCTGACCACAACAAATATAGTCAGTAGGGTTAAGCCCGTCCTACCTAAGGCAACCAATATAATCCCCTGTATCATGGACCACTTGATTTCAAAGAGCTGGGTTCTTACCAAAAGCTCAACAAGATTGGATAAGAAGTCCGATAAAAACAAGATGATGTAATACTTTGAGGTAAACTGATCTTTAAATAACCGAGACAGTATATAAAAAACCAAACCATAAGTAACGTAGAAAAATACGTCTGGATAAATTCTAATCAAAAGTTCTGACATGGTATAGTCAGAAAAGGAATCAATGAAAAATCTTATACCTGGTGAAAAAACAGCTACCATGCAGCCTAAAATAACTGGATGGATATCATCAGAAAAATACAGGGCTATCCCCAGTATGATTGCAGTAAAGGTAATGATAAAACCAGGTACAAAGAAGTTGACATAGAGTCTTGCACCTAGGGCAACTAAAAAGGCTGTAAATATATACTTTCTGACTTTAGAAACTGACCTGGAAGGATTCTGACTGATCTTCATATATAAGTTCTCCATCTTTATAAAGTGATAAGACATATGTGTCTTTTCTTCTAACATTAATATCTACTATATTACCAAATAATCTAAAATTCTTTAAAGTCATATAAGACCATGACTTTGGCAAATGTGGTTCAAAGTATGCTTGATTCAGGCCCATAGGCCTATAACCCAAAATACCTTCAGAGATGACTCTAATAAATAGAGCTGATTCCCCAGATAAGTGTTTCTGATTGCCTTCAGGATAAGCTTCTATGGGATAAGGCACGTGAGAGCCTAACATTCTAGATCTAACATAATCCATCAGTTTGTCATATGCATCATCCATATCGTGCATAAAGGCTGCTCTTAAGGCATATAGTAAGGATCTGTCCCAAACTATATCATGACCTAAGGCGGATTTTAAACCTTTATCATGGTGTAGAAACTTAGAAAAAACAAGTTTTAAGATGTCTCTAGACCGCTTTTTTATACCCATAACAAGGGGGACTACAGCCCAAGATCTAAGTTCATCATTTTCTTCACAGTACCTATAGGACTCATAATCACCGACTTTTATACCGAAATAATCTTCTATGCTTGAAGCGAGCTCTTCTGCCAAGTCTAAATAATCTGAAGTCATACCTAGAGACGTCTTCAAATAATGCATGCTGATTAGACCATCATAAACCAGTGAAGAGGTAAACAAGTTGGTATTTCCAGAAGGCAATCTATTTTCAAGCTCATCTGAATCACTTAAGATAACACCGGATGCATGACGTTTATTTAAGCAAAACGAAAGTGCTTTTTCTAAATAAGAGATCATGTCAAGACATAAGTCTTTGTCACCAGATGATAATAAAAAGCGACCTAATCCATAGGCGTACATGGCTGTATCACCACGGTCTCCAGCCACACCTTTTACAGCATCCCCTTCACAAATAATACTTGATGGCAAAGGACCTTTATCTAAGTATCTAGAAAACATTTCAAAGCCATTAACACTTTGTTTATAACCTAATTCATAATTCATATAAGCAAATAAAGGATTGGTGTATTCACACTGGTCATTGGTCCACATGCCACCATAATAAGAGCCACCGCCTGGCGAATGCATCCATCCTGATTTGGTCTTAAAGATAGACTCACAGGTCCTTATTTTAGTCAGAGTAAAAAAGTAATCTAACTCCTTATCAGGCGATTTCAAAGTTAAACTTTGACTTAAACTATCCATAAAAGCTCTTCTTTCACCCATAAGGGCTATTAAATCAACCTGGTCTTCACCATGATATTGATAATAGACTTTATCTTTTAAGTCCTCTATGGTATGCATGCCATAGCTTCGGCTCACAAGTTTACACCTGCCTAAACATTTAATTCTATAATGATGATTAAAGGGCTTTATCTGATAGCCTTTTAAGTCTCCAGAAAAAGAAAATGATTCAATCAAACACCTCTGGGTCATAGACGGCATCATAGACCATTTGAGATTGAGCTTCTTATAAGAAAGATAAAAAGTAAGAATGCCATTAAATACAATTTTATCGACATGCCAGTTGATCTCTTTGCCCTTATCAAGGACACTAAGAGATTTTTCTATATTCATCCGCATGTTATTTCTTGTATGAATAACCTTGGACCTGATATTAGGAAAGGCCAAATGTCTAGATATTTTTAACTTTTCTTTGATGACACCATAAGTAATGATGGTTGAAATCTGCTGACCACTCATTTCCAAGTGATTGATGTAATCAAGTGGTTTTTCTATTAAAATGCCATCTTCACATAAGATATGCTTCTGCTTGTTTTCATTTAACTTTCCCCACCTAGGAAAGTAGGGAATGGGATTCATTCTTTGAATCAACCATGGATCAATTTTCAACATAACAACTCCTCAATTAACTTTATCATATAATCTATCTCAGTAAAAAGAAAGCAAGCAACTTCACAGGATGTTAATCTTTACATATTGCCATAATCCATCCTAATCATATTTAATTTTTTCAAAAGAAAAGAACCTTTAAATAATAAAGATTCTTACACACATTTATATCACTTTCAAACCTTCTCGATCAGGAAAATCAGGAAATGGCTTTGTTGGTAAAGTCTGATACCAATAGGCAACCGTTGCAATATCATCTTGCCTTGCAAGATAAGCGCCTCCATCATTCCAATGATGAGATTGACAGCCAAGGTCCTGAATTGTTACTTTCAAATCCTTATCGAACCTTATAGGATCCATAATATGCCATCGGTACATAGCAAATCTTTGTTGTGAAATATAAAGCCCATTAGGCTGTATTATCTGATGCATACCAGAAAAAGGTGTTGAATATTTTTTATATTCACCATCTACATCCCAATTCCAGGCACCACCAAAATAATCTTCGGTCCCAGTACCACATATGGTTGGATAATCTTGGTCACCGTCAAGATAAAACTTTATTTCTCCTTCTCCCCACCAATCATTGGCGCCATTTAATCCAATATGATAAGCAGTTCCCACATAATGCCCTTTTCCCTCAACACCGTCTAAAATGACATGATCTTCTTTAAATTTAACAGGGTTACTCCTTCTAAATTGTGCATGAAAATAACCACAATCATCCGATACATCTGTTAAGCTATAATTGATTTGATA
The DNA here is from genome assembly GCF_022496765.1 of Acidaminobacter sp. JC074. Taxonomy (GTDB): domain Bacteria; phylum Bacillota; class Clostridia; order Peptostreptococcales; family Acidaminobacteraceae; genus JABXKX01. The sequence goes on from NZ_VANV01000015.1 coordinate 148,483, forward strand.
ATACAAAACCTTGTCCTTATGATTTCTATTTTCCAAGGTAATTTTGCAATGATTTCTAAAAGGCATACTCCAGAAACAGTTAAGACCGTGTTTTGGATTAACAGCAACAGGTACCGAGTTAACTGGCGCAAATTTAACCGGCCATAAAGCTTCTGTATCTGTCCAGCCACTTGCAAAGAAATCTCCTAAAGGACATTCAACTGAAGGCTGTTCTTGATGATCCCAATATATTCTTAATATATAATCTCTCCCGATATAACCTGTCATCCATAAGCTTTGAATGACACCAGGACCTTCTATGTCGGCAAGTACTACAGTAGATTTTGCAGGCACCATTATGCTAGGCGATATTTTCCATCCTTTTCCTAGAAATCGACCCGGATCTTTTCCTGTACCCTCTTCTGCCATGCCAGCTTTACCTTTTTCTCCGCTGAAGTTTTCAGCACTAATTGACCTACTTTTGGCATCTGACAATTTTGATAAATTACCTAACCCCATTTCTATTCCATTAAACATTTCTTCTCCTTAACAATTATTGTGCAGCGCTTGATATGAGTCGACATTTCTAATATCTTTATATTACAACAGTTAAGCAAATAAATCTTTACCAGTTAAAGAGTATAATTTAACAATTATTGACTAAGGAGGATAAACGATGTTTGATTTGAATAACCTTTCACCATACGTACGTGTTGCTCTTGACAATACAATTATGGAAGCTTGGACTTTGACAGAACGCATCATATTTGATTACGAAATACAATATATTAAGTCAGGCACTATTGAAGTGGTCATTGACAATAAAGTTTATCATGGAAAAGCAGGTGACATCTTTCTTTACAAACCAGGTCAAACACATACCATGAAAAAAATCGGTAACCAGCCACTCAGACAGCCACACTTGCACTTTGACTTAACTTATCAAAACAATAGCCCTGATGTAAAGGTGTGTTTTCGACCCTTTAATGATTTGTCAGAAGAAGAAAAAAACTTTATTCGAGAAGATTTGACTCAGGACAATCAAATGAATCTGCCAAATCTAATTAGACTAAAGGATACAACTACTTTTGAGCGACTCTTGTTTAACATAATCGATGAATTTCATGATAAACCACCATATTATGAAAGTAATATCAAAGGCATGTTTATCCAACTATGGACATATTTACTTCGCGAAAATTATTTTAAAGATCATATAAACGCCTCAAATACTGCTTTGGCTAAAGAAATAAAATATTATTTAGACAACAACTTTCATCAAACTATAACACTTGATGATCTTCAAGATAAATTTTTTACAAATAAGTTTCATCTCATAAAAATATTCAAGCGTATATACCAAACAACACCGATTCATTACCACTCACAAGTAAGACTTTCAAAAGCAAAAGAGTACATCATGTTTACAAATTACAGTTTAACAGAAATAGGAGATAAACTCGGTTTTAACAGCTTACATGCATTCAGTAGAACATTTAAGGGTATCGAAGGTGTCTCACCATCTTATTATAGGCAAAAAAATAGATCATAACTGATCTATTTCCGTGATTTTCTATAGCTAGAAGGACTCATTCCTTCTGCTTTTTTAAATACTTTGTTAAAATAATAAGGGTCTTCAATGCCTATTTCCCGACCAATTTCTTCAATAGACAAATCTTTATTCAATAACAAATATTTTGCCTGATTAATTTTCAGACTATTAATATACTCTATTAGACTGACACCCTTTGTCTGTTTAAAAAAACGACTCAGATAGCTTGGATTTAAATGAACATAAGCACTTAAGTCATTTAGAGTTATTTTTTCTTGTAAATGACTCATAACATAATGTTCAATTTTTTCCATTATCCTGTCTTTATTATTTTTAAGAACTTTTTCATTTTTGATTTCATCTAAAACTCTATCTGTCTGAAGTAAAAAATCATCTTTAAATCTACAAGATTTTAGCTCATCTAGCCTCTGCTTAATCTTTTCTGTCACTTTTATATTTCTTGTTTTAATGATATGTTTTAATAGAATCACGACAGCATTTTTTGCAACTTCTGGAGAGGTGCCTTTTGATTCAGCTTCTTCAATCAAGTTACAAATCAACTCATAAACTTGCCCATAATCACTTTTATAAACATATCCTTTAACATCCATTAACAACTGTTCATACGCAATCATTGTATCTTTAGATACAGTCAGTTCACTTAAGTCTAAAACACTATTCTCACCTAAATAAAACTTGTATACAGAGTAGTTTTTCATCATTCTAATATCATTATAAAGACTGTTTCCAAAACTTTTGTGTAGTATAACACTTACTGTTTGATTGATGTACATATTTAGTTTCTTGACAATTTTCACAGCAAGATTTTCTGGAAATTTAACGGTATTACTCGGTGCAATTAGAACATACTCGTTGCTTGTTAAATCAATAATCTCTCCTTCAAATCTATTTCGTGTTGTTTCTAGAATAATGCTTTTAATTGTAAATGTCATTTGCTGAATGTCAGAAATAATCTTCTTATCAATAGCATCTAATAGAGAATCCACTTGTATTAAAAAAACTTGATTTGTACCTAAACTTAATTTAAAATCATATGTTTCAATGTACTCTTTCAGTTTAATATCGTTAAAATCCTTATCAAGAAGAATTGATTTTAGTATTTTTTCTCTAAATAACTTCTTCCCCCTTAAAATCTCTTGGACCTCTTGTTTGGATATTTCTAAATCTTTTTTCTCCTGATCCAGTGTTTCACAAATTTTTTTTATGACAGATTTAAACTCTTTCTGCTCCATTGTGCCTTTTAACAAATAATCTGAAGCACCTGATTTAAGCGCTTGCCTAACCAAATCAAAATCGTCATGATTACTTAGAACTAAAATTTTACCATTATATTTCATTTTATTTAATGAGTCAATCAAGTCTAAACCACTCATGACAGGCATCATTAAATCAGTTATAACAAGATCTATATGCTGTGACTCTACTATTGATATAGCTTCACTTCCCTCGCACGCCTCTCCGACCAGTTCCAAATCTAAGCTTTCAAATTCAATCATATTTTTAAGTGCCAAACGCACTATTTTTTCATCATCAACGATTAAAACTTTATACATGATCTTCTCTCTTCTTATAAGGTAGACACAGTGTTACTACAGTAAAACCATCTTCAAATAATAATTCTAAACCATATTCCTGACCAAAGTGTAGTTTAATTCTTTCCTCAACATTTGAAAGGCCAATGCTTGTTAACTTTTTTGACGGCATTCTATTTACTTGTTTATCGATCAAACCTTTGCCATTATCAGCAATCCTTAGAGTTAAAATACCATCTTCTAAAAAACCATCAATTGTTATTTTCCCATCATAATCTATATTCTCAAAACCGTGTATGATTGAATTTTCAACAATTGGTTGTAACAGTAACTTAGGTATTTCGGTTTCATTCATTTCTTCACTAAGATTATTAATTAAATAGAAATTATCTCCATATCGCATTTGTTGAATGACAATATAGTTCTCGATATTCTTGATTTCTTCTCTAAGTGATACATACTCATTCTTATTAGTGATTGTATCTCTAAGTAGATTTGATAAGGCATCAAGACCATCTGCAACACTATAGGATTGACTCATCTTTGCAGTCCATTTCAGTGAGTTCAAAACATTAAATAGAAAATGAGGATTTATTTGTGCTTGTAGCATACTTAACTCAGCTTCTCTTTTTTCTCGTTCTTCAACCTCAAGTTTTGTAATTAAGCTTTGAATTCTATGAAGCATTTCATTAAAGTTAGATATAAGATAACCAATTTCATCCCTCTTCTGGTATTCTATATTCGGAGTTAAATCGTTCCCACCTTTCGTATTCTTCATAACATCAACCAACTGATTGATTGGCTTAAAAATTGCTCGCGTCAATATAAAGGCTACTAAAATCGCAGCAAGGATAGCGATAACCACAAAAATAAGAATCAAAAGACCTAGTCTAGAGGTTTCTTCAGATAGATAACTATTTGGAATCAAACAAACTAAATAATATTCTGTCTCCTCAATCAAATCAGAGGTTACATAATAAGTTCTATTATCCTCATTCACTGAAAAAGCAACTTGCTTGTCCTCAATAACGCCAGCAATTGCCTTTTCATTATCAAAAATACTACCTATTTTTTCTGTTTTATTGCTAGATAAAATAACCCCATCTTTATTAATCACATATACCAAGATACCATCATTAATACTGTCTAAACCGTCCAACACATTACTAAAATAACTCTCAGGAACGGACATAATCATATAGCCCATAGGTTGTAGGGAGAATCTCCAGTTAATCACACGACTAATTAAAATTTCTCCCTCCCTAGAAGTTGGATCATAGTAACTTTTTCCTGCCAAATCATACGTCTTTGATTTAATACTTTTCCTCGTATCCTCATCAATCTCATCAAAACCATAATTGTAAAAATATACGTCATCATTCGTCAGTATCTCAAATATATTTATATAATTATTCATGACAGGATCTTTGTAAATTGTCATTTTTATAGCTGTAGAAGTTGTATAACGACTATATGTATCATTTTCATCGAAGACGTGTAGGTTCTCTTGCACATCATCATGAACCATTACTTCATCCAGTGCTTTTTCAATTGTTGAAAATTGGACTGACATATGATTCGCAGTTTCTTTTAAAGTTCGATCAAATAAAATCAGATACTTGTTTTGTATATCCCTTTTACTTTCGAATCTAAAAGCAATACTAATCAATATGATGGGAACAATTGAAATCCCAATAAGTGCCATTAAAAGTTTTTTTCTAAAGCTCACTTCTACAACCTTTCAAATAGTTTATAAGTTAATTTTAGCCCTTTAAACCACCGACTGTCAAACCGGATGTAATATGCTTTTGAAGTATTGCATAAACAATAATTGTTGGCAACATAACGATTACCAAACCAGCAAACAAAGCTCCCCAATCAGTTGAATAACGTTGAACCTCCATTAAGTTAATCAAACCTATTGGAAGTGTTCTTTTAGCTTCTGATGAGATATAGGTCAATGAATACATATACTCATTCCAGAATGCCATGATATTGAAAATGCTTACAGTAAGAATCGCTGGCCTTGCAATTGGCACCATAATTTTTAATAACAAACCAAAATATGAACATCCATCTATTATCGCAGCCTCTTCATACTCCTTTGGTATACTGGTAAAGTAACTCGAAAGAATAAAAGTTGTATATGGAATTGCAGTAAAAGCATAAACCATACTCAGTCCAATTAATGAATCATATAATCCAATATCCTTTAACAACATAAACAGAGGTACTAATCCAAATATCGGTGGTAAAAAAAGTCCTATCAGGTATACTTTCTTAATAAAATTTCTAAATCTGAACTCATAACGACTTAAAACATAAGCTGATGCAATACTAAAAGTTAGTGACAAAATTAATCCTAATATCGTTACAAAAATAGAGTTTATGAAATAATCTCCCATATTCGCTTTTCCAATAGCATTGATATAATTTTGTATATGGAAACCAGATGGCATTTTCCAAGGGTTGTCGTAAAACTCAGTTGATGTTTTTAACGACGTCAGAACCGACCACAACAACGGTAATACGACAAATACTGTGTTTACAATTAAGACAAGCCTAACAGTAAACTTACTAAAACTAAATTTTTTTTTCATTTAAACCTTCCTCAATATTGTATAGTTTCTCTTTGAGTCAACTTGTTGGCTAAAAAAGCAAGTGACAATGAAATTGCCAAAATCAAGATCCCTATAGCCATGGCATAACCAAAATTACCTTGCTCAAATGCTTGCCAATACATATATACAGATAGAATATTAGATGAGTTGTCCGGTCCACCTTTTGTCATTATGTTAACAAAGGCAAAACTACCATTAAAAACACCTATAATATTAAATATGATTGTTACACGCATAACTTCCCAGATTAAGGGCAGAGTAATTTTTCTAAACTGCACCCAATGACTTGCACCATCTAGTACTGCAGCTTCATACAGATGGTTTGGTACACCTTCCATAGCGGTTGTATAAAGCACCATATAATAACCTGCTGCTTGCCAAACCATGGCGATTGATATAGCCCATAAAACTGTTTTTGAATCTCCAAGCCATACCTTGGCAATACTACCCAATCCAACAAAATTAAGAAAAGAGTTCATAATACCCAATGTAGGATGGTAGATAAACATAAATAAAATTGAAATAACAACTAAAGATAATACATTTGGGAAGAAGAATACAACTCGATAAAAATCCTTTTCTTTAAACTTCATTTTCGTGATACCATATGCAAATAATAATGATAAGGACATGGTAATCAAGGGCACAATTGCAAGCAAAATAATATTGTTTCCAAAAGCCTGCCATACCTTATCATCATTGAATAAAGTTATAAAATTCTTTAAACCTACAAACTCAACATTCGGGGAAAGACCACTCCATTTATAAAATGCCATCTTAATCGATTGTAAACATGGATATAAGCCAAATATTACATACAGTATAAATGCAGGCAATACACATACTGCAATAAAAAAACTTTTCTTTTTTGATTTCATTCATACCACCTTTTCAAAAAAAATGGAACTACAAGAGTTCCATTCTACAAATCATTAGTTCGTCATTGATTCACGCACTTTTTTATTCGCCTCTTTTGTACGTTCAATCCATTCATCTACAGTAATATCACCATTCATCAAACTGTTTATTGCGTCTGAAAATTCTTTTTCTACACTAACTTCTGCATCTTGTACAACTTTCCATTGGAAACTGAGTGGTCTTGCACCATAAGTGTCAAATACAGAAAACACATTATAAATTGAGTCTGATATGTATTCTTTAACGATGTCAACACCATTCTTAATCGGCATAATTGCACCGCCATGTTTGGCCGCTAACATGATCATTTCCTTTTTATATTGATATCTCATGAACTCCTTAGCCATTTCAGGATTCTTGGCATTTTTAGGAATGTAATGTGTTTCATATGATGTAATTACATAAGATGTATCTTCAGAATTTAATTTTGGTGCAGGCATAAATCCAAACTCAAAACCTTCTTCTGGTGTAACATCTTTCATTTCATTAGGCATCCAGTTACCATTAGGAATAAATAAAGCTTGTCCTTGCATAAATGCTGTTTGTGATTGCGTATGATTAAGAGCAACTGTCCCTTCCATCAAGTGACCTTCTGTAGCAATTTTTCCAAATACATTCAGTACTTCCTTTACTTTTGGAGAATCCCAAGCATCTTTTTCATAATTTAAGATCTTATTGGTTTCTTCTACACCAGCACCAGAAGCGAGCATAGCACCATAAATAAATTGGTTATATATTGGGTATATACCAGCATAAGTGAATAAGGAACGATCTAACGCTTTACCCTTTTCAGCATATGCAAAGAACTCATCCCATGTCACCGGTACATCCCAGCCGTTTTCATCAAATAAACCTTTATTATAGTACATACCAAGTACTTGCATATAAACCGGTGCATAATAGATATTACCATCATCAAGTGGACTACAGTAATCTAAGAAGCCAGGTATCATTTTGTCTTTTAACTTAACACCATCACCATCAAGAGATTCTGAATCAAATACATCATTTAAAGGTAATAATGCATTGTCAGCTAATAAGAGTTTATCAAGCTCACCTGCATAAATATAATCAGGGGCATCACCCGCTACCAAACGTGGTCTAATAATATCAACAATCTTAGGACTTATTGTCAATTTTACTTCTACATTTGGATAATCCTTTTCAAAAGCCTCTACAACAGCATCCCAATAAGCTCGACCATAACCGCCTTCAAATGCGGCAACATCAAGAATGATCTTTTCTTGTACGACTTCTTCTTCTCCTGTACCTGTACTAATGTCTGATGATGTATTTTCTGTATTGTCAGAGCATGCAAATAGCGAACTCAACAATATACTAACAAGCATTAGCAATGATAACGTTTTCTTTAACTTCATATTCCCTCCTCAATATTCTTTACTATACCAGTATATTTGAAGAGGTCCTTTTGATGAATGTCATATTTTTACCTCCATTTGTTTTATATTTACTTCATTATACTATACTTGATAAAGCACTTCGACTTTCTTGTTTAGCTCTCCCTTCTCATCCAAGACTTGGCGATAAGTCCCCCATGCTTTCCCATTACTCCAAAATGTCTTAAAGTTATTTTGATTGATACTTGGGTTGAACTCAATCGAATCTTTGGTCAGATCATATCTATAACCACTCAAGGAAAGTAACAAGCCCCAACTTGCCAAGGATCTCGCATAATGATGACCACATTCTACCTCACTCCAAGGATTTCTCTTTATGCCATCGTATCGATCTCTACAGGCCTTTGCCATAGTGAGACCTTCTTCAAGATATCCTTCATATATCAAATGTGTGGCTACCTGATACTCAATGCCTGTCCAAACTTCATCGCTATATACAAAAGGTAGTTTAGGTCGTCCACCTTTTGGCCAAGTACATAAAAGAAGACCTGCTTCATCATTTAGAGCATATGTCCGTTGTACGTTCACATGATTCTCCATACTTGTCATGAAGTTATAATCAAATATAGACTTTACAGCCTTTTTAACATGATCTTTAGGTAGTACATAACCTAAACCTGCTATGTGCGCCATAGTCTGACCAAATAACTGATCTGATAAACATCCACTACCATATTGATACTTATATCTATTAACATCATCAATTCGTTGAATATAGTATTCCTCATCCCATAAGAGTTTATGCATCTCTTCATGTCCTGTCTCAAATGCTATAGAATATTTATTGTAACCTTCATCATCAGATAGATACTTTGCGATTTCAGTACATGCTTTCAATGCGCCATAAAACATGGAGTTAACAAGAGAATTTGGACCGTAAAATTCAATATCATATGTATTATGCTGTTGACTATCTAAAACATAATCACCGTCTTTGTCCCAATGTGTAAAAGCATAGTCCATAGCCAACTTGATTTTTGGCCATAATGTTCTTATAAAATCATCATCACCAGATAATTTCCATTCTCTAAAAGCTCTAATAATTGAACCCATCTGTCCATCAGCTGCAGGATGTACTTGAAAATCCCAATGAAAAGGCTTGTTAAACAGTTTATCAGTTCTAAAGTTCATCTTTCCACTATCATCAGTTTCTAATAAAAACTCAGTTTTTCTCGCTGATCTTTCTAATGAAGGAAATAAAAAGGCTAAAGTTTGAGCATAATTCCAAACATGTGTACATGTTCCATGACATGATCCAAATTGGTCATGACTCCCCTCCCATGCCATAAATGCGCCGCCTTTTATCCTAAAGCAAGTTGTACTTCTTATAACTGTAATATTACTTGCAATAGCATCTAACACATAAGAAGGCAATGTTGATGAATACAAGGCATTTGTAAACATTCTCGATTCTTCTTCTAGTCGTTTCATATTGCTTATTATATATTCACCTACATGCCATGAATCCTCAAATAAAGTTGCATAGTGATTTTGTGTAGTATCCATGCTATTGACATCCATATCATAAACGTCAACTGACCACTCATCAGGACGATTCGGTAGATACCAAGTAATAAGAAACTCAAAATTTTCTTCTTCTCCAGCATTTAATGTTTTATTGACACAGATTGCGCCTACTTTATGTGTCTTATGGCCTAACTGAGTTGCTAAACCAATCTTAGCCGAATCCTCATTCAAATGCCCATCATGAGATAAATCTTCCCAATAATCATGTATACCATCCCACCAAGCATCATGGTTCCATTCTGGTCTACATGATACATTTTTTTCAGATGTCATAATTGAAAGATTACCATACTTGACACTCTTTTTATCAATATTTTTTGACCCCATAAAAACACCGGTTAGATTGCCTTTAGAGCACTTTTCATTAAACGTCTCTCCAACAGTATCCATGAAGCCCCATATCGAGTTTCTTACAAAACCCATGGAGTTGGTCAAAGAACCTGCTATCGAAACCTCTTGTGTCTTATTACTTACGTTTTTTACTTTATATCTAATGATAGCCCCTGGTATACCTGAATCATCTGGGTTTAATGGTATAAAAGGTGTAAATGCTTCCATAGACACTTGAACAGGCATCTCAGAATCTTCAAATTCAACATTTACAAAAGGATACTCACTGGTCATTTTGCTATCTTTAAATCGAGGTAAGCCAGCATACTTTTCAGCTGAATATCCAATTGACATGTTAAGATACGGCGGTCTAAGTGCAGATTCAAGAACTCTTAATTTAGGTTCTTTGCTTTCTTCCTTAGTCCTTATTGTAAAAAAAGTATAATTAGAAGTATTCCCTTTTCCTGGACTATTATAGATTTCCCAGTCTCTAAATTCACCTCTTGATCCAATTGAAATATTCCCTGTGCCTATACCCCCTAATAAAAATGCTGCCTGGGTATGTTCTGGTTTATATGCCTTTTTTACATAACTGTCGAATAATACATCTCTACTAAAAGTTTTGTTCTTCATTAGTCCCCCTTTAATTAATACCAAAATCATAACCAAAGTTCTCATTTAAATACATCAATTATTTTTACTAGGACATGTACTATTTTTACAAAAAAAAAGGCCAGAGGCCTCTTAAAATTCAATCACTTCATATTCATGTTCTAATAGGTCTATATGCAAAACTTTCTTTGATAAAATATCCCCTTTACCCAGTAAGACCTTTAAACCTTCAGCGACTTGTATGGAAGCGATGGTTGCAGGTGTAAATGATGGATTGCCAAGTAGGCTTTCTATACCAGTCGCACCTCTATAAATCTTATCCAGTGTCCGATCACCCGGCAAAATAGTCGATACTTGACCATACCAGCCACCTATTGCACCGTGTATCAAGGGTATCTCAAGTTTTTCACAAACCCCTTGTAGCATAAGCTTGACTTCAATGTCATCTACTGCATCAAATACAAGATCATAACCCATTAGGGTCTCCTCTGCATTTTCTTCATGAAGCATTTCTATCTTGTAAGAAATATCAATAGTCGAGTTGACACCTGACAGGTGTTCATGTGCAATCAAGGCCTTGTGTTTGCCTAGGTTGCTTTCTCTACTTAAGAGTTGCCTATTAAGGTTTGATTCATCAAAGACATCCCCATCAATACAAATCAAATTACCAATACCGAGTCTTGCAAGCATTTCTGCAATAAAACCACCCAGTCCACCACAGCCAATAACAGCCACTTTAAAGTTTCTAAGAGACTTGTTCTCCTCTTCTGATAACATGTTCATATTTTTTGAGTAACGCATTTAACCACCACCTACAGGTGGAAATACAGAAAGTGTATCTCCTGGATTTAATTTCTGATCAAAATCACCATCTCTACCGTTTACAAGTAGTATGGCCACATCTTCTAAATCGATCTTAAGGGCTTCTAGAATTGACCTTGGTGTTGGCTCTTCAAAGGTCATTTCTTTTTTCTTAAAGCGACCCAATCTAAGGGTCGCAAATAATCTAACTTCTACAGTCATTATAAACCTAATTTCTCCAAACGTTCCTTAGTTGGAAGACCATCTTTACTCCAACCTCTTAACTCATAGTACTCAGGTAATAAATCAGATAACTTATGTACCCAGCCCTTAGATGGCCCTTCAGGAATTGGCTCTTCTAATAAACGTTTTGGTAACTTGTCTTGATCAGGTGAAACACCTGCTTCTAAGTTAAACTGTCTTTCAATGTTCCAAATTCTTTCACCTGCTTCTAATACAGAATCAGCGGTATGGTCTGTACCACAAACAGCATTGACTAGGTCTGCATATTCTTTAGCACCTAATGCAAATGATGTAAATAAACACATACCTAGAGAATCTATAGACGCTGTTAAGTCTTGGAATATCTTAGCCCAAGTTGCCTTACCTTCAAGTTCAAATCTATCTAGCTTTTCAGGAAGCGCTAAGATTTCTGGAGAAATCAAGTAACCTCTTACATGGCAACCACCTCTATTAGAAGTTGCATACTGTAAACCTTGACCTTGAATACCTCTTGGGTCGTAAGCTGGAATTTCTAATTTCTTAACTGACATGGATAAATCAGCTACACCATAAGAATCAGCTAATCTGTAAGAACCCATTGCAAGTTTTTTACCAAAGCCTTCAGCACGGCCTAACTTTCTCATCCACTCAACAATTGATTCTGCATCGCCCCACTTAAGTGCAAGGCCTTCTAATTCTTCATCCTTGACATAACCTCTTTGGTAAAGTTCCATAGCAGCCGCTAAAGTGGCACCTGCAGAGATTGTATCAATACCCACTTCATTACACATATGGTTGGCCTTAATGATCTGATCTAAATCATTGATACCACAGTCTGAACCAAATGCCCAAATTGTTTCATACTCAGGACCACCACCTTCGCCATCACCGATTCTTACGTGACGACCACAAGCGATAGGACATCTATAACAAGCCGTTCTCTTAATTAAGAATTTTTCTTCCATTGTCTCACCAGAAATATCTTCTGCCTTATCAAAGTATGACTCTTGGAAGTTATTTGTTGGGAATGCACCATTTTCATTGATGATGTTAACAAGTACAGCAGTACCGTAAGTTGGTAAACCTTGACCCGTTACACCATTTTCTTTTATTTTAGCCAAACACTCTTTAAAGACTTCTTTTAAACCTTCCTCATCTGCAATGGCAGGTTTAGAAGAACCCTTAACAGTAATGGCCTTTAAGTTCTTAGAACCCATAACTGCACCAACACCCGATCTACCAGCTGCTCTGTCTTTATCATTCATAATAGCAGCAATCATAGATAAGTTTTCACCAGCAGGTCCAATTGTCATTACCTTGGCTTTTTCAGGAATCTCTTTTTCTAGAATATCTGTTGTTTCAGAAACAACCTTGCCCCAAATGTGTCCAGCATCTCTAAAGTCAATTTTATCATCTTCAATGTTTATGTATGTTGGTTTGTCTGCTTTACCTTCAAGGATAATCACATCATAACCTGCAAATTTTAACTCAGCACCCCAATAACCACCAGAGTTAGAAGATGCAATCGTATCAGAAAGCGGCGACTTGGTAACGACCATATAACGTCCACCTGTTGGTGTTGGCGTACCTGTGAGAGGACCTGTCACAACCAATAACTTGTTTTCTGGACTAAGTGCATCTACATCAGCAGATACTTCATCTTTAAATATCTTTGTACCTAAACCACGTCCACCAATAAACTTCTGAGCCATTTCTAAATCTAAGGCCTCTACCTTATAAGTTAGATCTGTTAAATTAACTCTTAATACCTTACCTACATAACCGTTCATATTACCTCCTTTTTCAATCAAGTAATACTATCGCATAAATGATGCCAAAAAAAATGAAACCTTTCTATTAAGAAACGTTCCATTTCGATACATTATTACAAAATCATTGTTCCACAATTGAACATTGTTCCAAATCGATACAATGCTTTTCAATTTTTCTATACAAGGTATTTCGACCGATATTTAAAACTTTCGCCGCAGAAGTAATGTTACCTCCAAAGTGATTGAGAACATCTTGAATATGCCTTTTTTCCATAGATTCCAAGGAATGAAGATCAACTGATTTAAAGACTGACTTCTTCTCTATTTTTACTTCTGGCAAGGACTCATAAGCCGGTATGGTCTCAGTGTTGATGATTAACTCAATTAGATTTTCTAACTCACGAATGTTACCAGGCCAGTTGTAATTTTTCAAATAAGACAAATAAGCCTCTGGTAAAACAACAGCACTCTTATTAAGTTTCCTTGAGACTCTATCCATAAAATAATCCACCAAGGCTGGGATATCTTCACGCCTTTCCCTTAAAGATGGTAGTCGAATGGGTAGTACATTGAGTCTATAAAACAGATCTTTTCTAAAGTTACCTTTTGAAACCTCTGCAATCAAATCCTTGTTGGTTGCTGCAATGATTCTAACATCTACAGGTATTTCTGTTGAAGAACCGATTCTCGATACTGTCGACTCCTCAATAACACGCAAGAGCCTTGTTTGCATATCTAAAGGCATTTCACCAATTTCATCTAGAAAAACAGTGCCACCGTCTGCAATTTCAAACTTACCAGGCTGGCCCGATCTTTTAGCGCCTGTAAAAGCACCTTCTTCATAACCAAAGAGTTCTGACTCTATTAAGTTCTTAGGTATGGCACCACAGTTGATGGCCACAAAAGGTTCATCAGACCTATTGGAGTAGTTTTGAATGGCCTGTGCAAATATTTCTTTTCCAGTCCCAGACTCACCCATGATTAAAACCGTCGATTTACTATTGGCTACTTTTTTAGCAAAGTCTACAGCATTTAGAAAGCTTTCATTTGAACCTATGATCTTGTCAAAGGTATAGATGGCCCTTCTACCCATTATTTTATTGGCAAGCTTTCTTACCTTCTTGATATCCTTTATGACAACAACCATCTGATAAACAGATTCACGTGCATTTAAAATGGGATATATGGAAACATTAAACTGGACCTTATTAAGTTTTGAATTCAGTGGGATCTCTTCATCTAACAAGGATTTCTTAGTGACAATCTTAGATTTGATTTCCTCAAAAGATGGCAAAATCTTATGAAAATCCAGCTCTAGAAGTTCTTTATCACTAAAACCAAGCATCTCATTTACCGATGGATTAAAGGCATGTATTTTCCCCTTTAAGTCCACAGTTAGAATGGCTGAAGGTATTGAGTTTACAATGGTCTCTGCATACTTTTTAGAATCAGACAATTGTCGATTGTAATCTTCACCTTCTAGAATTTTTTCTATGGCATGAGCGGCTGCTACAACCATACCAAGGGTATGTGGGTGAACAGAAGATGAATAACCTGTTAAGTCTATAGAACCTATGATGTCACCATTTACATTATGAATCGGGGCACTGGAACAGGTCCACTGGTGATAGGCTTCGATAAAGTGTTCTTCACCTGATACCTGGACCGGTTGGTCTTCGTAAAGAGCTGTTCCCATGGCGTTGGTACCAATACTCGGTTCATCCATAAATGCACCCGGTACCATCTTGTAGGCAAAAGCTTCCTCTAGAATCTCTTCATCCCCTACCATATTTAAGATACAGCCTTCTCTATCTGTAAGAATGGCGAAAAATTCTGAACCTTTAACAAAGTCATAAAGATCATTTAAAAAAGGTGCTGCAACCTGGATTAAAGCCTGCTCCTTATGCAAGCGTTTCATCAGTTCATCGTCCTTTAAAATCCTTTTAGACAGGACTTGTGATCTTTCTATACCAAATGTTTTACATCTTTTATGGGATTTCTCTACATATAATTTCATATTACACCTCTCTCTTATTCTATCTGTAGCATGAAATCACGTCAAGAAATGTCATCTATATAAGGTCTTGCAAACTTTATAAATAAACTTACTGCAGGAGACAAGTCTCTTTTTGCCATATGAGCAAGCCCTAGTGAAATAGAAAGCGGCGGATCTAGAGGCTTTATAACCACATTCCCCTTCCATGATTCAGCGATAATGCCGTGGTCTAAGGAAATACCAAGACCAGCATCTACCATGCAATAAGTTGCATAAGAATCCGTCGAAGTAAACTTAACATTGGGTTTAATGCCATGGGCTTCTAGGAGTCTAGAGTTATCTGTTTCCTGATCTGGATAGGTAGAAATATAGTCATCTGTCTCAAACATAGAAAGCGGAAAAGATGCTTGTGATGCCAGCGAATGACTGGCTGGCAACCAAGCCACTATAGGCTTTTCAGCTATTTGTATCCATTCATATGAACCAGGTCTTTTAGAAATTAAACATAGATCGATTTCATTTGAAAGCATGGATTTTAGAAGTTTGGTCGAATTATCCGTTACAATGGATATTTTAATATTAGGATAGGACTTTTGAAAGTCAGCAATGATCCCTGCAAACCATAAATAATAGTTTCGAATGGATGTTCCAATCCTTATTTCTCCAATTTCTATACCATGTATTCTTGCAAGAGCTTCTTCATATTTCTGACCATTTCTACTCATTTCCTTAATCAGTGGCAATAGCTCTCTACATTCACCAGTTATCTCTATGCCTTTTCTATTTCTTATAATTAAAGGAAACCCGGCTTCCTCTTCTAAAGACTGAATCAGGCGACTGACACCTGAAGTCGTATAGCCAAGTTTTTCTGCTGCTTTTGTAATACTTTTTAAGTGAATAACTTCTAATAAAACTTTACACTTATCTGAATCCATTAAAGTCTCCTTGATATTTTGTCAACCTAATTGTGATTTATTCTCGTTTTACTCAATTATAATAGTCTTGTATACTCAAGTCAAGAAGGAGGCATTATGAAATATTTAAAAGGATCCAGCATCTTATTTATCCTAGTTATCATGGCTAGATCAACATCATTTGTTATGACTAAGATTGGTCTAGAAGACATGGGCACCTTTACACTCTTAAGTTTCAGATTTATTTTGGCAACGATTTTTCTACTGCCATTTGCCATTAAACATAGAAAGAAATTTAACAAACGCACCCTCATAAGAGGCATGATACTGGGCTTTATCTTTCATCTGGTGATGTCAGCAGAAGTCACAGCACTTTCATATACCAAGTCGTCAGTCGTTGCCATACTTGAGCATTTGGCCATTATCCTAGTACCACTCTTTGAAGCCATACTCATAAGAAAGTTGCCGAAAAGAGAAGCTATCTTATCATCTTTTATCGCATTTACAGGTGTTGTTTTAATATCCGGTTCAGGCGTAAGCTTTTCTATAGGTCAGCTACTAGGCATACTTACCGGTATACTTTATGCTGTAGCCATCATTACAACTGACAGGATCAGTAAAAAAGATGACCCTATCATACTGGGTATTGTACAGGTCGCTTCAATGGCAGTTTTTTCTTTTACCACAGCACTGACATTCGAAAGTATTCAACTACCAACAAGCGGTACAAGTATTGTGATTATTGTTATACTAGCCATTGTTTGTACAGGCTTTGGATTTACACTTCAACCACTTGCTCAAAGTAAAATCAAATCAGAACAAGCAAGCCTTCTACTTGCACTCAGCCCAGCCAGTGCCAGCATTCTAGGTATGCTTGTCTTAAATGAACAACTTGGATTAAGAACAGCTCTAGGTATAGGATTTATCTTGTTAAGTCTGGTCTTTACCTTTATCTACAAGCGCTTCTCATTTTCAAGAGAAAAGCTGAGTCTACAAGAAAGTCTTAAATAACAAGAAACTCCCAAAAGACAAAGCTTTTGGGAGTTATTTTTATTCATATATTTCAACTTCTTCAGGTCTAGCCTGCAGGTAAACCGATGAGTTGATACACATATATAACTTAGATGCAATAGAGGAAATCATCATGGACAAAATAATGCCTACTATATGAAACCTTAGAGCACCTGTTAAAGCCATCAAAATACCACCTACTATCAAAGCTAACAAAAGAAGTCTAAAGTAATTGTGTTTTACCAGCTTAAAGGAATGTTTGGCTGCTTTGAAAACCCCCATATCATCAAATACCATGGCTTGCTGAACAAACATAAACATAGGTGAAAGAACAATAGCCCCTATAATAAGCAAAATAAGGAGTATCATTGATAATATATAGGATCCCATGGCTGCTGAAATACCTATTAATATGCCGGCCAAAAGTACGATAGGTATAAAGAGTGCTATTATAGCTAAGAAAACCTTTATAGCAACTTTGAAAGAAGATACAATCTTTTCACCTAATGAAATTTCTTCAGTAATCGCTTCTTTATGATAATATAGAATCATAATCCCCACAGTGCTAGTTATAGGTGCCATTACTATCGTAAATAGTTGACTGATCAACCGCATCTTTTGATCAACTTCAGCAAACTGACCATTTAGTAGTTTTATATAAGTGGGATCTATAATAAGTCTTAATCCTGCTAATAAAAATCCTAAGAGAGCAAGTAAAAGAGCTGGTTTCAATAGCTTCTTAAACATTTCAATCCCATCTTCAAATCCTTGCATGATTTCAAATTTTGTTTCGTACATGTGTATAAGTCTCCTATTCTACATCATTTATCAACATTTCTTCTAACATATCCTCAGGTTCTGTAGCAGATTTATAAAGGAGAGTTTGAAACACATCATGAATCGGAGCAAGATAAATCATTAATGGAATAAATAGGATCAGCATTACATAAATCATAAACTCTACTTCTATGATAAACGGTATCAACATCATTGGTACCGCAATCAGAAATCCTAACCCAATTGCAAAACCAATATATCTAAAAATATTATGTTTCATTATTTCTATGCTCTTTTTTATCCCATCAATCGCAGAACAATCGTCTACGAGGATGGCTGCTTCAGTTAAGATGAATAATATACTTACGATATTTATTGAGATATTCAATACAAACTCTAAAACTGGTGAGTTTTTTACAACAAACCATTGAATGACAAAAGCAACTATAAAAATAGGTACGCTATAAATAATCACTGCTAATAAAACTGAACCACACTTTTTAAATGCATACTTCCACTGTTCCTTAAAAGGTATCTCTCTCCCTTCATAAGCATCATCTGTAATAGCCATATAAACATTTCTAAACACAACAGATAAAACAATCCAAGGTATCATCATAACAAACAACCATAAGAAACTTAAACCTGCACCATAAAAAATGCTTGTAGGAACGGCTTCTGACTTATCCCATACAGACATTGGTATGATGAAAATGAGGACCATGATACCTATCTGAATGAGTGTGGTACCAATGTATCTTTTCCAATTATCTTTTAGGTATGAAAAAGATTCCCCTAATACTTTAAACAGTTCTAACTTCAATACTTTCCTCCTTATAAATCTGACGGTAAAGGGTTACACCAAATACTTGCGGCAATGGCGCAAATAAGAAAACTAGAACAAGAAATCCTATGGACACTAAAAAGCTTAAACCTCTGAATATCATCAAAAGTACAATCGACAAGCCGATGATCAATCCAAATGCCAATAATGCAAAAATGAAGAATCCAATTATTCTAAAGAAGTTCTTTGATACCATTTTGAAACTACGTTTAATGGCTTCAATACTCGTTACACCATCTAAGATTACTGCTATCTCTGTAAAAGCAAAGAACAATCCTAGTGCATTTAGACACAAAGCAGAGATGATTAAAACAGGCAATTGTTCCATGTCAAACATACTCTGTATGGTAATTGATCCGATTATAAAGGGTATTCTTACAATTAAAAACACCATCAACAAGGATTGCCAATTCTCTAGCACGCCTAATAGATCATCTGTATAAAAAGTATCTTTGTCCACTTTGTCTACAGCAACGATATAGACATTTCTAAACATCCTTAATATTAGCACAACAGGCACAGTTACAATAAACACTTTGATAAAAGAACCAAATGATTCTAATACCATCTGTCCATCAACCATGAAAACATCTAAGATGGCATCTGAAAATAAGTTAAGTATAAAAGTTATAATACCAATAACGATGGTGTTTCTTGCAAATCTTTTCCAGGATGCTCTGATCAAATCCGTTGAATCATTAAACGCTTCAAATAACCACATTCTATCTTTATACATATCCCCCTACCTTTAATACTAGCCTCTTACAAACAAATATACCATATGATGGATTTTCCAAGAAATGCCTAAACAAAAGTTAAGGAAATTTTTATATAAAATAAAACACCCTATTATGAGTGTTTTGTAAAGGTCACAACTTGCTTATATCTAATCCTTAAATCTCTGAACGCAACTAGATCATCCAGATCAATATATACTCTCTCTTTGACTTGGTCATCTTCTCCAAAACAAGTAAAGAGCTCAGCTGATTCACCTGCTTCTAAGATACCATCTAAGTAATCATACAAGGCACCCAAGTAGCTCGTATCAGAATACTTCATATTCTCATCCCACACAAGGTCTGTATAATCAGAAGATAATATGTAAACATAATCATGTGTAAATATCTCAGAAAAGCTCTTATCTTTATATAACCTTCTTCCAATTGTTATAGACGGATTCTCATCAGTCTCAAACACAAGAACACTTCTATCATCAGGCACTTCAAAATCTACACCAGGTCTTGCAAGAGCAGTTGTTTGACTTGTCCATAATACAGATTTATTGTATTCATGATTTTCAAAGTAGGTTCCTTCTTCTAGCTCAAAAGCCACACCAATATAATGCATACAAGACATAACTTATTCTCCTTTTACTTTTATACCCTATCAAAAAAACAACCGACTAATCAAGTCGATTATCTAAATAAGTTTCAAAATAGGCATCTATATAGCTTCTTGAAGATATAACGAAGTAATTAAGAATTTCAGAATCTAAAAGGTCATGTAAATCATCATTTTTCACCAAGTCCTCTACTTTGTAGATGTATCTGATTTTCTGCTCTTCTAATAAAAACTGGTCTACAGAGAACTGACTGATACCATCTTCATTGATGATAAAGTAAGACTTATCCAGTCCATGACTTATTTCTAACTCATTTACATCAGTAGATACCTCTACAGCGTCATGAGTAAGATACCCCTACCTTCTTAAATCAACAAACTTGACCCATCCGCTTTCAAAGACACTTGGGCCTAATATATAATTACTTGCCACTTCATTTGTAAGTGCACCAAAAGCAACGGAGTAGTAACCTTTTTTAAAAGATATGACTATAAAACCACCGTGTGAATCACTCGGTTGAAAATAAGTTTTGGATTCATCAGGTACATGAAAATCACATGCTCGATCAAAGTCTTTCAAGTGTATTTCATAACTATCTAAGAAATCATTTATTACAGTTATAATCTTATCTTGACTTAGTAGGATTGAGAACATCTTACTTAAAAGTAAATGATGTTGCTCTATATGTTCATATTCATC
Source organism: Acidaminobacter sp. JC074 (assembly GCF_022496765.1). Classification (GTDB taxonomy): domain Bacteria; phylum Bacillota; class Clostridia; order Peptostreptococcales; family Acidaminobacteraceae; genus JABXKX01. The sequence goes on from NZ_VANV01000015.1 coordinate 169,371, forward strand.
AGCATTTGATAAATAGACCTCTTGTGTATAAAAATGATAGACAATAAACATAGTCAGCTCATAAAACCACTTTATTACTTCTTCTTGATTATTTCCCAATCTAACATCTACCCAATCTTCTAAAAAAAGATTGTAGATTCTTATTTGTCTTTCAAGTTCATTTTTTAAATAATCCATCATACATCTTCTTTACTATATTTATAGGATACCCAGTTCACCATTGATTAAAATAAAAAGTGCTGATATCAATCAACACTTAATTAGATTAAACAGATACAAAATATAGGATTTTAGATTATACAACAAGTTTATCTTTGTCATCTATCTTATAGTCAAAGGTCTTAGAATTACTTTCTCTAAAAGCACTAGGTGTTATACCTAGCTTTCTTTTGAAGAACTTCGAAAAATTGGATTGCTGCTCAAAGCCTAGCTTCTTACTTACTTCATTAATTGATAATCTACTATCTAGTAACAAGTCTTTAGATCTTGCTAGAACATGATTCTGAATATGTTCTGACGTTGTATGACCTGTTTTCTTCTTTAATAAATCACTTAAGTAATTGGCTGAATAACCCAGTTTAGCTGCAACTGATTTTACTGTTGGAACACCTAGAACATATAAGTCATCTGATAGCATTTGATGTAACAATCTGTCGAATTTAACAAACACGTCTTCATCTGAAGTATGATTGATGCGAAACTGATAATCATAAAATCTTGCAACCGAGTACAATAGTAACTCTAGATGGGCAAAAACCATTTGTTTACAATAGATTTCTCTTTCAATATATTCCTCTCTTATATGTTCTACCGTCTTTTTAATAACATTCTTTTCTTCATCAGATAAGAACAAGGCCTCATGAATGTCATAGGAAAAATAAGCATAAGTATCAATTATATCTTCCAAATGTGTATTTCTAATCAAATCTAAATGAAAGCACAAGATCCAGCCGTAACATTGCAATTTAGACTTATACAGAGCGTCCAATTGAAAAACTTGACCAGGTCCTGTACACACAAGTGTCCCTTTACTAAAATCCACCTTTTCTTTACCATATTTAAACTCACATAAAGAGTTTTCTTTGAATGTTACGGTATAAAGATTCAATATAACTGATATATTATTTAAAGAATCCTTTGGCTCTACTTTATTCAGATCTATAAGAGTAACTAAATTGTTATTGACTTCTGAATAACCTAATAAGTCATGAAACTCTTTAATTGAATCTATCGTAATTATTTGATTCATGTTTTCTCCAAGAAATGTGATTTATATCAACCACCAGTTGCTATACCTATAAAGGCGATCTTGTCCCCCTCTTTTAGAGGGTATGACATGGCTTCGATATTTCCATTTACCGAAATAATATGAAGATGTCTTAAGGCAAATGGGATTTTTGCTTTCTTGCAAGCATCTCCTAAAGTAGCGCCTTCCTTAAGTTCCATCATGTCATTAGCGTCAATACAGTCTAAATCTTCTTTCAACCTAGCATATATTTTCACTTTCATTGTCAATTAACCACATTCATTTCTATAACATCTATAGGACACTTACTGGCACAGATGCCACATCCTATACAAGCCTCATGGCTTTTAAGTGTCGGATATTCTATATGGAAAGTATTTTTCTTTGAAATGGTCAAATCAAGCGCATCGACAGGGCATACGCCAACACAAACTTTACATGCACAACAAGTAACATAATCAAACTTAGGCAACTTCTTTTCCTTCATTTACTGGACCTCCATTTTAAATATACGATTAATTTCGAGCGCTTCAATGGTTTCTTTTTTAGGATAGCCATTCTTCGGATCATAGCCAGCCTTTTCCCAATATAAGCTGACAATTGGCTCACTCGAAAATGTTTTGCCCTCCATAGGACCAATTGTTTTTGCCTGTTCTAACCTTTTATGCATCAAGTTGTTTATAGGCTTTATGCCATGCTTTATGTTAAACAGCTGACGCGTTGTATTAACCCTTAGACCAATTTCCATGTACTCATCAGGCGAAAGTCCATAACCTGTTGCCAGTTCTAACATTTCAAACAAGTCCCACGTATCTACACCTAGGTTTGCTGCCATTAAACAGCCGCCACTGCAGTCTAGCAAAGCATTGAATGTCGAACCTGCTAAGGCCTGGAGTGCAAACTCATCATTTCTTGGTTGATAATCTTCTACTGATAAATGACGTTGAAAAGACGGCGCCCATGACACCCTTTCCCATAAAAATAGAAGTTCGTAGTTTTCATTACCATTGGTATGTTTACCAGGTGTTGGTGATGCGCAATAATCAATAATCAAACCCGGCTTGATACGTGGATCGTGCATAGCAGGCTCCTGCCCTCCGGCATGGATGGCATAAGCTTCACTTCCTTTGCCTATCCTTTGAGCCCCCAGTCTAACACCATCTGCCAGCATGTCTCCAAGTGGTGTAGACCTTTCTACCATTTGTTCTAGAAGTTCTAAACAGGCATCAGCATTGCCCCATGTCAAATCTAAACCACATGTATCCTCCTTGGTTAAAATACCCTTGGTGTAACATTCAATGGCAAAAGCTACTGTTGAACCTGCTGAAATGGTGTTCATACCAGTTCGATTCATAAACTCGTTGAAGTATAAGAGCGCATCTAAATTATAATTGCCGACCATACCAGTAAATGCCGCCATGGTTTCATATTCTGGCTTATGGGTATGTTGGTATTTACCACCTGAAAATGTATTGTCTTCAAGACTTAATACACCGCCACAGCCAATAGGACACTGTACACATTTGTACTTCTTAAATTCTTTTCCAAGTACCTTATCCATAGATACTTTTTTTGATTTTCTTACTGGGAATACATCAGGATTTTCCTTCCAGTTATGAATAGGCATATCTCCTGTCATAGCTGAAATTTCTGTAACCGCAACTGTTCCTTTGGCTTTCATCAAACCGATAGTTGACGAAGATGAATCAGAAGCAGATGTATGTTTAAAGTTCATTTTTCTAACACGTCCCATGGTTCTTACAACCCGGTCATTAATAAAACTCGGAAGATTAGATGACTTGACTTTTTCAGCAAGCTTTTTGCTGTAGGCCTTCATGCCATCTGGATTGTCATAATTAACATGCTTGTTGCCTTCTAAAACAATGGCCTTAAGCATCTTAGAACCCATAACAGCTCCCATACCAGATCTGGCTGCAATCCTACCACCATCATTTACGATGCCAGATATATAAGATTGATTTTCACCAGCTTTACCAATTAGGGCAACTTCAGGTAGCTTTTTCTTTTTACATTCATCTTTAAGTAAAATCTCAGCTTCTACTGTGTCTACGCCCCAGAGATGACCAGCATCTTTTATCTCAACTTTATTGTTGTTGATATAAAGATAAACTGGCTTTTTTGATTTTCCTCTTATAAAAATACCATCATAACCGCACTGCTTTATGGCAGGAGAAAAAGTCCCTCCACAATTGCCATGTCCAATACCGCCAGTTAATGGTGATTTACTCATGACCATCCACCGACCAGTCATAAATGATGCTGTACCAGTCAGTACACCACTTAAAAAGCATAATAAGTTTTCTTCACCCAAAGGGTCACAGTCTGGTGGCAATTCTCGATAGAGCATATAGGTGCCAAGCCCCATACCTGATAAGTACTTCCTATAAACATCATCCGATATTTCTTCTTCCCAAGACTTTTTAAGTGTTAAATCAATGTGTAATACCTTGCCCATAAAACCATTCATAAGATACCTCCAGATAGTCAAAATCCTTATCATATAATTATTCTATTAGTTTAATTTTATGGGAAAAACTTTCTTTGAGTACAGTGTTAAATCTAGGATGATTTATGCCAGATTACTGATATTTTGACTGTTACAGAATTTTTTCCATAAGTATTGTTTATCATGTGAATCCACAGTCATTCTTTTAACTTGCTCTGATAAGTAATAAATAAACTCTGTATCAAGATGTTCCTTATAAAGCAAATCGTTCTCCCACTCCTCTACAGTGGTTAACTTTGACCGATCAGATGTGTCTTGATAAAGTTCAAATCTTACGCAGCCGTTTTCTTTGACTATACCTTTTGATACTTCTTCAAACAACTCTATGAAGTCTATTAGATATTCATCTTTTATTTTATAAGTTGTAATAATGCTGTACATAATCAACTGACCTTTCTTATATTGTCTTCTTTAGACTCAGTTCTTTTAAAAAGGCTATATCCAAAAGCTATAAAAATAAGTGAAATGATTGGATTAAGAATATTTAAAAAGGCATATGGTAAATAGTCAAGAGTATTCACACCCAAAGTACTTGCCATATAAATACCTGCTGTAGACCATGGGATCAAAGGTCCAGTTAAAGTACCGCCCTCTTCTAGAAGCCTACTTAACATCCTGTTATCTAGTCCTCTCTTTTCGTAGGACTTTCTATACAACTGACCATTGATTAAAATGCCTAAATAAATTTCGCTCATAGCAGCTGTTGATATAAATGTCGTGAACATGGTGATAAATGATAAAGCTCTTTCAGATTTGACACGACTAATAATGCTTACAATCAAGGCTTCCAAAACACCAATCTTTTCTAGAACACCGCCTAAGCAAAGTGCTATAAAAGACAAAGAAAAAGTCCACATCATACTTTGCATACCGCCTCTTAAAAGGAGTTTATCAACTAACTCAACACCAGTAGCATTTGTATAGCCAATACTTAAAGTGTTTAATACGACAGTCAACTCATGGCCTTGTACAAATACAGAAATGATCATAGCAGACACCATCCCAAGAATCATAGTAAAAACAGTATTCACTCTTCTGACACTCAAAATCAACATCAAAGCCAAAGGCAAGAGAACAATATAGTTCATATTGAAGTTGCTTGATAGGGTATTTCTAATCAAATTAATTTGTTCCAGATCCATGGCATTGCCAGAGTAGCTTAAGCCTAAAATATAGTAGGCAATAAGTGATAGGATAAATGCAGGTATTGTCGTATATAACATACCTGTAATATGTTTATAAAGTTCACTACCTGCAGAATAGGCTGCTAAATTTGTTGTATCCGACATGGGTGATATTTTATCTCCAAAGAAGGCACCTGAAACAACCATACCAGCAACAATTGGAGCAGGAATACCCAAGCTGATGCCGATGCCCATTAAGGCAATACCTACTGTACCTGCAGTCCCCCATGAAGTACCTGTTGCAAGTGATACCAAGGCAGATAATAACAGTCCAAAAGGCAAAAACATTTCCGGACTTATAAGCGCCATACCATAGTATACAATTGCAGGTACTGTACCTGATAAAATTAAAGAACCAATTATACAGCCGATTAAGATGAATATAATCAATGCATCCATGGCTCTTACTATACTGTCTTTCATACCTTCTACTAACTCTTCATATGAAAAGCCTTTGTGATAACCAAATAATGAAACACCCACTAGAGCTATTAAAAGGAGAACATGTATCTCTACATGCAACATAATGCCACCGACTAACACACTCATAATAAATGCAATTAAGCCTACCGATTCAAACACTGAAATTCTTTTATCTTTCATCTTCACTTCCTAACTTATAGCGGTTATATGACTATCTTCTTTCTGTAAATATTCCTGAGCCCAACTTTCAACTTTTGAAATAACATCACTAAATGTTTCTAACTTTGTATCAGGATTCTTGAAATTAAAACGAAGGGTTGTAATGCCTTTTAATGTCGTTGTCATAAAGACCGTTTCATTTTCAAGGATAGACCTATCTGAAATATATTGATTGATTTTATTTAGCCCAGTATCAGCTATGAACTTGTTGTAGTATCTAAAGTTAATGATTCCCAAACTGGCATCTGAAACAATTTCAATATGCTGATTTTTATCAATCATCTGATGCAGTTGATCGCCAAAATCAAAAACACGATCTATACGCATTTCAACTTGGTCTAAACCCATAACTTGTAGCGTGTACCAAAGTTTCATACCTCTAGCAGGTCGGGTCATTTCTATGCCAAGATCCCAAAAGTTAATCTTTTCATTATCAGATTCTACATTTCTTAAGTACTCTGGTCTAGTAGAAAATGATTTCATCATTTTTTTCTTGTCTCTACATAAGATCATGCTACAACCATAAGTCTGGAAGAGCCATTTATGTGCATCCCAAGTCATGGAATCTGACTTTTCTATACCTCGACCTAATACTTTGTAAGAGGATAGCAAAACAGAACCTCCATAGGCTGCATCTACATGAAACCACAAATTATGTTTATGAGCTATATGAGAAAGTTCATCTAAGGGATCAATGGTTCCTGTATTGGTTGTACCAAGTGTTCCTACAACACAAAATGGTATTTTACCGTCCTCTTTGTCCTGCATGATGAATCTTTCTAAAGCCTCCATATCCATCTTATAATCTTCTCTTGAAGGAACAATCCTTATATGCGACTTTTTCACACCAATGATTTTAGCAGCCTTAACAAGAGATGAATGGGCCTGGTCTGAGAGATAAACAACACCTTTATGAAATTCATTTTCTTCAAGCTTGTCATCTCTAGCAAGAATCATTGCTGATAAATTACCAACGGAAGCTCCCGATACAAACTGACCACCAAAGGCCTTATCATAACCGACTCTTTCTGCAAAAAAATCCAATAAAGAATTTTCGATTAAAGCTGTACCCTGACTTAAATCTACACTAGCGGCATAAGGATTATAAAATGTATTTATGACTTCACCTATAACAGAATACTCTGATACATCATTTTGCATAAAACAGAAATAATTTTCATTATTGGTATCCATCCTGTTTGAATAAATATTTTCTATCAAATATCTTGCAACATCTTTAGGATCTTTCATGTTACCACTCAGACTTAAAGGCATGACGTCATGCTTCGACTTCTGAATAATGCCTTCACTATTATCAATATCCTGAATTACTCTTTCTATAATTTCTTGTATTTCACTCTCATATTTCATATCAACTTACTCCAGACTCTATACAATTACTTAATCCTCTATGTTAAACATTTTGATAGCCTCATCTAACTCAATAGCTTGAGATTTTAAATCATCACTCGCCTTCAAAATAATTTCAAGAGAATCTGCTTGTTGTAATATTGAAGCAGTAATCTCTTCAGTAGATGCAGCATTTTCCTCAGCAACACCTGAAAGATTTTCAATTGCTCCTACAATCTCAGTCTTCTTATCTTCCATCTTGTCTTCAGATTCATTTAAGGCATTTATGGCCTGTCTCGATAAAAGAACCGATTCGTGAATATCTCTGTAATTATTTTCGGTAGAGCTTACACTTGTGGCTTGATCCTCTAATATTTCAATAACACGTGTAATGGTTGAAACTGCTTCTGAAGACGAACTTATAAGTTCTCTAACAACTTCATCTATTTCGAAAGTTGATTTAGTTGACTCCTCAGCTAGTTTTCTAATTTCATCTGCTACAACGGCAAAGCCTCTTCCAGCTTCCCCAGCACGTGCGGCTTCTATAGCAGCATTAAGGGCCAAAAGATTCGTCTGATCTGCAATAGCAGCAATCACAGAACTGGCATTAGCAATTCTTTCAGTTCTTTCATGTGTCGATCTAACCACCTTTTGAATAAGGCGACCAGATTCTGTTGTCTCATCTGTTTTTCTACTCAAATCTTTAACGATATCCAATCCATCATTTATCAGTGTATTCATTTGATTAGATGTTTGATTAAGTTCATCCATATAACCTCTATTTAACTCAATCAGATTTCCAAGCTCCAAGGTTTTGCCTACACCGGCCTCCGTATATTCTGCTTGTTCTGTAGCACCCTTTGCAATTTCCTCAATTGATGAAGAAACTTCTTTTGATATTTGAGCAATTTCTGATGCAGTAGAATTAAGTTCTATACTCGATGAGGTCACCTGTGATGACGATTTAGAAATTTTATCAACTAGACCTGAAATGTTGTCAGACATATCTAATACAGCAAGTGCTAATCTTCCAATTTCATCTTTTCGGTCCGTGTATTTAGAAATATAATCAGTTGTAAAATTCCCTTCTCCTATAACTTGGGCCTGCTGATTAATATCACCAATGGGTTTAATAAAAAAACGTACAGTCATATAAATAAATACTGCTAATACATTCAGTGCAGCTATTGTAATCAAGAGTTGGAAAACAGTAAAATCATTACCTTTTTTCATGGCTTCATTAACTTCTGCAAACTGGAGAACACCCCAGCCAGCGTTGCCAACAGGCTTGTAAAATCCTAAATATTCTTTACTCCCTACATTTACAGTTGCCTGAGATGACTGACCTCTCATAAGAGATTGTCCGATGCTTCTTAGTTCAGGTACATCTAATACAGTAAATCCTCCCTCTAAATACTCCTCGTGCGGTGCATAAAGAAATTCACCAGATTCATTGATTAGAAAGTTCTTACCATACTCACCAATCAGATTTTCACTCATGACTAGACTGATCTGAACAGATAAATCATCTGAATCAGGAGATATAGCCTTTAACTCACTGATAACTAAATCTGTTTGTAATAATGTTTTCTCATAGACATCTTCTCTTAATTGTTTATTGGTACTGGATATATTGATAAAGGCTATTGGTGATAAAATTACACTCGTAAATATTAATAATGCCAGGGTCAACTTACTTGCTAACGATTTCATAGTTCCTCCTTTAGGTTAATTTTATTGTCTCCACCATTATAAAAATCATTTGGCCTTACAGCCATTGTCGAAACACGGTTTAATTTTGCCAAATCACTGATAACTTATTCAAAAACGTAACAGAGTTATGCCCTTGTTATAAGAACATAACTCTATTTATATCTGAGATTACTTCCCTTTTATAGCGAATGACAATGTATACTTTAACCTAAAACCTAGGTCGGTAATCTCATTTAACACTTTAATAAAATTACAGGACTTTTATTAAGATGCTAATAACATTTTAACGGCTTAAGTCTGATGTAAAGGCTTCAATCACTTGTGCCCTCATTTCACTCTTCCACCTTTTACTTACTGGACCGTCTGTAAACATTTGAGCTGCATGATGAGCACCTGCCCATAACTTAAACTCTACAAACACATTGGCCTCAAGTAAGTGATCCATATAAGCTCTACATGCATCTCTATCATGTTCAAGCTCATTGGTATGAATATAAGTTGCTGGAAGACCTTTAAAGTCGGTTTCTCTCATTGGAAAAGCCCAGCCTGGTAGATCAAACTTACCAAAGTCATTGCCTAACCATGCTTTTGCTGATAAAAATGAATGCATTGGTGTCCAGTCACCACCTGCACTAATAGTGCTTGATGAATACGCTGCTCTATCATCTAATATAGGCCAGTTTAAAATTTGTGCTTTGAATTGGTAAGGTTTTTTATCTGTATTCTTGTTTCGGTCTTTAAGCCTATGTGAAAGTGCAGCTGCTAAGTGTCCGCCAGTACTGTTACCCTTTGCAACAACATTATCCATATCCAAATTGTATTTATGACCATTTTCTAGTAACCACTCAACGACCATCTCAAGGCTATACATACATTCTTGGTACTTGTGTTCTGGTGCTAAAGGATAGTTAGGACTCACAACAACACAGTCTAATTTTAACACTTCAACAATATTTGTTTTGAAGTCAATCTTATGGTGTAAAAGACATAAGCCACCACCATGTAAATGGAATATTACAGGATATTTTTTACCACTTTCCTTAAAGCCTTTAGGTCCTACTACAAGCAGTTCAATATCTGATGACTGACCTTCAAATTCATAAGGGATACTTTCTTCATAGTGATCCACTTGCTGAATCATCTCATCATCAGGCATACCTAAACCCATTTCTGAAATTTGTCCATGTACGACTTCTCTTAAACCTTTTACTTCTTCTGGTGTTGCACTCGGATCTAGTAACTTTAGAAATATTGCACTGTTAGGTGTCGCCATATCTCTAAACTCAACTCTCTTCATACTTTCTGTTCTAATTTTCATTTTACCCTCCAAAATCAAACGTTCTACAATTTAATCAACAGTATAGTTGCAGAAAATATTGAAAGCAACATGCAAAATCTCCTTATCGTCATATAAAAGACACTATTGAGAAAGTGTCGTTTATATATGCAAAAAAAATAGATTGAAACACTAAATTTCAATCCAAACTGCTATTCATAAGAGACAAGATTTTCATCATACCCTCAATGGCCTGCCTAACATCTGTTGTATTCTTTTTACTAATCCAGTTCTTTATCATGGTATAGGTCAAACCTGATATCAGGTCTGTCATCAGTTCATCGTTTTCTTCATCCATAGCCATACCTATGAGTCGATACATCATTTTGGCTGGTTCACCAAGACTCTTCATAATAAGATCTTTGTTGTTTATTGAGAACAGTATTTTGATATCTTCCTTTTTCTTTTGATAATAGTCTCCTGCCAAATCAAACACTTCTTGGTCAGTCATTAATCCAAGTGTTTCTTTTTTCTTGATAATCTCTTGATTGAGTTCTTCATAAAAACCCTGAGCCATGACTAAATATAACTCTTCTTTGGTATCAAAGTGAGCATAAAATGTTTGTCTTGAAATCATGGCTTCAGCGGTTAATTCTCTGATGGATATTTCACTTAAGGTCTTGTTTTTAATGAGTTTAAACAAGGCTTTTTCTAAACTAAGTGCTGTTCTTTTAACGCGTAAATCAGTTTTTTTCATACCCACCTCTTTCTTATTCTCCATATTTAAGGCCTATTATATCTTCATAAAAATGTATTTGTCAAATCCAAATCCAATTTGACTTTAGATGTTTATTTATGTATGATAATGGTATTTTATTAATAGGACTTAATAGATTGGAGGAGAATATGGACAGTGTAAAACAAATAGATACCATCAATGATTTACATGATTTATTTGGATATGAAGGTAATATAAATCCCTATGTTTCACTGATAAATCTAGAAAAAACAAACCTTAGAGAGGAACTCAGAAGTTTAAAGTTCTCCATCAACTTATATACCATCACCATGAAAGACAACAAGGACTGTTGGCTTAAGTATGGTAGACAGGTCTACGATTTCAGTGCTGGTTCTCTACTATTTACAGCACCTGGTCAAGTTTTCTTATTGGACTCGGTTTATGATGATCTCCACTGCGAAGGATGGATGTTGTGTTTCCACCCAGATCTAATCAGGAACTCACATGTAGAAGATAAGATGAGCGAGTACACCTACTTCTCCTATGACACATATGAAGCATTACACCTATCATCTCAAGAAAACAATATGATTACAGAAGTTATCAATAACATATCAAAGGAAACCGCCTTATCAGTAGATACATTCAGTCAGTCTATACTATTGTCTTATTTAGAAGTCTTATTAAGTTATTCTTCTAGGTTTTATGCCAGACAGTTTGAAACAAGATCTAAATCAAACAAAGATTACCTCATCCAATTTGAAGAAATACTTAGAAAAGCCTTTTCGGAGGAAACAGAAGACAATCATATACCATCGGTTAAAGAGATTGCCAATATGTTAGGTTATTCTCCAAATTATCTAAGTGATATGCTAAAAAAAGAAACTGGTCAAACGGCTTCAGAATATATACAGAAATATATGGTGGATAAGGCAAAGAGCTTGCTCATTAATAAAGAAATCACCATTAATGAGATATCCATCATACTCGGTTTTGAACAACAAGCCAACTTTTCCAAGTTCTTTAAAGGCAAAACAGGTCAGTCACCCAGCATTTATAGAAAGAACCATTAAACATTGCATTTTGCAATGTTTTTTTGTTTACAGTAATTTGGCAAAAACCATCAGTAATTGAGCAATAGTCATACAACACTTGCCATCATATACTTGATGTAACAAATGACACAAAACACGGACAGGAGGAAACAATGTTAAGTTATATGGGCAGAGTTGTAGTCATCACTGGTGGCGCAACTGGTATAGGATACGCATTCGCAAAGGCAATGGGCCTTGAAGGCGGTAAAATCGTTATTGCTTCAAGAAGAATTGAAAAAGTAAACGAAGCTGTAGAAAATCTAAAAGCACTAGGTATTGAGGCAAGCGGAACAACATGCGATGTAAGTAAACGCAGTGAAGTAGAAAACTTAAAATCATTTGCCAATCAAAAATATGGCAAAGTAGATGTTTTAATGAACAATGCAGGCATCACACAAGAGCAAAAGCCTATCTTACAAACAGATATGGAAACTTATAAAAAACTATTTGAAATCAACTATTTCGGGGTTATAAATTGTATTCAAGTCTTCTCTGAAGATCTACAAACAGCACCATCTGCAATCTACAATGTTGGATCTGAGAACAGTTTATTCAACGGTGTACCTCAGGCATCAGGCTATATTTCAACCAAGCATGCTTTACTTGCTTTAACAGAATCTCTAAGAGAAGAAATGTCTGAAACAACAAATATCTCTTTCATCGTACCAGGCTTGGTTCAATCTGAACTTTCTGAAGGATTTCTAAAAGGTATGGATGTAGATAGATTTGTAAAAACGATTATGAAGCAATTAAAAGAGAATCAATTTTTCTGTGTGGCACATGCACACAATATTGTGAGAGTAAATAAGAGATACGAAGCATTAAATGCTGCTTATAACACTTTCGCACCTAGATATGAAAATGATGATGAGTTTGATGTAAGAACACAAATTGATAAATTATTGCAAAAGGAGGCAATTTAAAATGGCTAAAAAAGTAATTATTGTAACGGGGGCAAGTTCAGGTTTTGGTAAGGACACTGTTAAGAAGTTCTTAAGTGAAGGTAACATCGTTTACGCAGGTGCTAGACGTGTTGAGAAAATGAGAGACATTGAAAAAGCAGGTGCAAAAGTAATCAAACTTGATATCACTGAGGACGAAAGTGTTGATGCATTTGTAGAAACAGTTCTAAAGAACCATGGTAAAATTTGACGCTTTAGTTAATAATGCGGGTTATGGTGCTTATGGCATGGCAGAAGCCGTATCTATTGAAGATGCTAAGCGTCAATACGAAGTAAATGTGTTTGGTACAGCAAGAATGACAAAGGCAGTATTACCTCATATGCGAAAGAAATCTTCAGGTACTATTGTTAATATTTCTTCTATTGCTGGTAAACTAACTACACCAATGTGTGCATGGTATTCTTCATCTAAGTTTGCTCTTGAAGCTTACTCAGATGCCCTTAGAAGAGAAGTAAAGCAGTTTGGAATCAATGTCGTTA
>NZ_VANV01000127.1 GCF_022496765.1 Acidaminobacter sp. JC074
AAAGGCACTATCTCGTTGAAAGGTTYTATCCATCTGCMCTTTCTCAACGAATTTCTTTMGACAAAGACTCCGTTTTTTCCTCTTTTCGGATGGTAAATATTTCTCAGAACATGGAATGTGAATMAAATCCATGTTTGAATTGAAATTGAGATACTGATGCAAGTTCTTCCCTTCTGAATCAGATAGATTCAKATCKGAAAGAGGTTGACARTAAGTTCTTTCAAAATTGACKAYTTGTCCCTCTGTTAGAGGTGTTCCARAMATRTCTGCGATCGAGTAAATAGCTCTACGATCGGATCGACTTGGAAAATGGAAAGATYTGTMCAAGTTAWACRTTTCGTCACCACTTTGTGGAAAAT
>NZ_VANV01000128.1 GCF_022496765.1 Acidaminobacter sp. JC074
TAAAATCGGTCTATTTCCGACATCATATCCATAGYAGCATTCATCAGAGTTAGCCGCTCCAGCTCYGTATCAAGGTCMCGATCGATATCGTCATTAGCATCAATATCGTCAYTAGSMTYAATATMGTCACTAGCATTAATATCGTCACTATCATCAATGTCGATATCATCAATMAAAAAAYCTTTAGTCTTGTTATCCAGGAACTTGTTCAGAAATAYCGTAATCAAAGGAACATAGGAGTTTGKCGCTAGGTATTTGACCAAATAGGATCGTCCAGTTCCTAT
>NZ_VANV01000129.1 GCF_022496765.1 Acidaminobacter sp. JC074
ATTGGGTCTTATAGTAGGAAGCCTCGGAGTGGTATTACTTCCCAATCCAATTTATTCTGCCTTTTCTTTGGGATTGGTTTTTTTTTKTATATCCTTATTCTATATTCTYGCAAACTCCCACTTTGTAGCKGCGGCGCAGCTCCTGATTTATGTAGGAGCTATAAACGTTTTAATCCTRTTTGCTGTGATGTTCATGAATGGTTCAGAATATTACAAAGATTTSMATCTTTCKACTRTTGGAGATGGAATTACTTCGMTRATTTGTACAAGTATTTTAATTTCYYTAATTASCACTATTCTAGAKACGTCATGGTRCGGGATTATTTGGGCTACAAGAKCCAACCAGATTCTAGAACAAGATTTGATAAGTAATAGTCAACAAATTGGTATTCATTTATCAACTGATTTTTTTCTTCCATTTGAACTCATTTCAATAATTCTTTTAGTTGCTTTAATAGGTGCAAT
>NZ_VANV01000130.1 GCF_022496765.1 Acidaminobacter sp. JC074
AGTTTATTAACTTTTGTAATTTTCTAAGCTTTTTACTAAGTGTTTATTATATAAAAAAGTCAGTTTTTATAAATATTATTACTACAGTCGCACCTCCGTCCTCTTGCGGAGTCCTAGTTCTCGTACCCTTACGAGGAATCGGAGACCTGCACTTTCTAGTGCACGTTTTCCGAGCGACCAAGTTTTTGGCACCGTTGCCGGGGAAATTTAATCTCGTACTCTTGCGAGGTATCGGAGGACTGCACTTTCTAGTGCACGTTTTCCGAGCGACCAAGTTTTTGGCACCGTTGCCGGGGAAATTTAATTTAAGTATTTGGTAGTTTTAAGTAGATTGTATAAACCCCCTTAAAAAAAAACACAGATATTTCAAAATGGTTTACTGCCCTTTTGATTACTGTAGTCTTTCTGTGCAAAAATGGATTTTTGGGATTCATATGAATCTGAGAATGAGAATTTTTCTCA
>NZ_VANV01000131.1 GCF_022496765.1 Acidaminobacter sp. JC074
CTTACCTATTTKACTTGAAKCCTATATTTTGAATACCAATWAATYACATAATATCCTCAGTTMTTYTCTCTTTTTTGAGGTTCAMAAATTGTAACCAATTCCATAAATCYYTTTAGTTTCCTAACTAATTTATTTATCTTATTATTAATCAAGGRTTKATTATATAGCTAGAACGACCCTCACAAATWGCAAATAYTAATTTGTTAAGAATTAATCGGATTGAAGCTATAGCGTCATCGTTCGCTGGAATCGAAATATMTCCAAGATCGGGGTCACAATTTGTATCKATTAAACAAATTGTTGGAATTCMCAAAGTAATACATTCTCGAAGAGCTGTATATTCTTCGTGCTGATCAACAATGATTACAATATCGGGTAACCCCGTCATATATTTAATCCCGCCCAGATATGTTTGTAAGTGAGATAATTGTCTTTTCAACATAGCTGCATCTCTTT
>NZ_VANV01000132.1 GCF_022496765.1 Acidaminobacter sp. JC074
GTAGCGTGTAGCGTCAGATTTGTCGTTTTTATCGTYAAAATTCCCGTTTTCCACTTTTATATAAAAATTKCCCTTTTTAGTAGTATTATAAAATATTAGTAATATTAAGTAGTAGAAAAMAAGAAGAAGAAGAAAAGACTAGGTGGGGAGCCTCKGACGGAACCAGTYTCGGAAYACTCACGATCAAGTCAGGGCAATCGGCAGARAGGTGAATTTYYRAATCYTTAGTTAGTTGTAGTGTAACTTGTACTTCAATATGAACTAGATTAGTTAGACTTGGCATATAGGTACTTCCCCATTAGTATAATCCTTAATTATTTGTTAATTAGTTTAATATAGTTTAATTTAATGACTTAGAATTAATMTTGCATGTACTTAACTTAATCTTAATTAGTAATTAGTTAACCCTTAATTAGTAATTAGAAAGTAATTAATTAGTCCTTAATTAA
>NZ_VANV01000016.1 GCF_022496765.1 Acidaminobacter sp. JC074
ATCTGGTTGATAGGTCTAAGCTGTAAGCGTAGCAATATGTTTAGGTGATAGATACTAATAGGTCGAGGACTTGACCAAATAACGGCGTAGCGTAAGCGAAGTCGTATGAGCGATATCACGCAAGTGATTAGCGAAAGAGAATTGTAAAACTTGAAATTCATATATGCAATCTTCAGAGAATATCTGAAAACCACTTGACACTAAGACAAAGTTTTGTTAAACTAATCTAGTCGCAAGTTGAGGATGCAAATCCAATAAAATATGCCGAGGTGGCGGAACTGGCAGACGCACAGGACTTAAAATCCTGCGATCATTGCGATCGTACCGGTTCGATTCCGGTCCTCGGCACCAAATGCGGTCCAGTAGTTCAGTTGGCTAGAACGCCAGCCTGTCACGCTGGAGGTCGACGGTTCGAGCCCGTTCTGGATCGCCATTTTTTTTAACTTAAAACATGCTAGTGTGGCTCAATTGGTAGAGCAGCTGACTTGTAATCAGCAGGTTGGGGGTTCAAGTCCCTTCACTAGCTCCATATGTGGTGGGGTTCCCGAGTGGCCAAAGGGGACGGACTGTAAATCCGTTGGCAGCGCCTTCGAAGGTTCGAATCCTTCTCCCACCACCAAATTTTGCAGAAGTGGCTCAGTGGTAGAGCATCGCCTTGCCAAGGCGAGGGTCGCGGGTTCAAATCCCGTCTTCTGCTCCAGGAAAACACGCGTTCATAGCTCAGCTGGATAGAGCAACGGCCTTCTAAGCCGTAGGTCTGGGGTTCGAATCCCTGTGGACGCGCCATTTTTTATTGGGGATTCGCCAAGCGGTAAGGCACTGGACTTTGACTCCACTATGCACAGGTTCGAATCCTGTATCCCCAGCCATTCTATTTGGTCCATTAGCTCAGTCGGTAGAGCATCTGACTTTTAATCAGGGTGTCCCGCGTTCGAGTCGCGGATGGATCACCATATTTCGCGGAGTGGAGCAGTTGGCAGCTCGTCGGGCTCATAACCCGGAGGTCGTAGGTTCGAGTCCTGCCTCCGCAACCAGAATGGCCCCTTGGTCAAGCGGTTAAGACACCGCCCTTTCACGGCGGTAACAGGGGTTCGATTCCCCTAGGGGTCACCATATTGGGAGTATAGCTCAGTTGGGAGAGCATCTGCCTTACAAGCAGAGGGTCACAGGTTCAAGTCCTGTTACTCCCACCATTTAAATATAATGCAGAGGTACCGAAGTGGTCATAACGGGGCGGTCTTGAAAACCGTTAGGGTGCAAGCCCACGTGGGTTCGAATCCCACCCTCTGCGCCATATTTTATTTAGAAGGCACGGAGAAGTACTCAAGTGGCTGAAGAGGCGCCCCTGCTAAGGGTGTAGGTCGTTCACGCGGCGCGGAGGTTCAAATCCTCTCTTCTCCGCCAAACTTTTAATCAGGACCTTTAGCTCAGCTGGTTAGAGCGCCCGGCTCATAACCGGACGGTCCGGGGTTCGAGTCCCTGAAGGTCCACCATTCAATTTCATACGCAGGGGTGTAGCTCAGTTGGTAGAGCAGTGGTCTCCAAAACCACGTGTCGAGGGTTCAAGTCCTTTCACCCCTGCCATTTTTTTTATATCGGGGTGTAGCGCAGTTTGGTAGCGCATCTGGTTTGGGACCAGAGGGTCGCGGGTTCAAATCCTGCCACCCCGACCATAAAATATGCCCAAGTAGCTCAGTCGGTAGAGCAAGGGACTGAAAATCCCTGTGTCGGTGGTTCGATTCCGCCCTTGGGCACCAACTTAAAAAGGCCGTTCATTTCTAGTAAATGGGCGGTTTTTTACGTATAAAAAAAAGGAGAAATCTCCTTTTATGGCTTATTCAGATACTCTTTTAAAATGTGTTTTATACTAGTTAAGGTCTGTCCCTTTGATGTTACTTCATACTTGACTTGGTCTTCATAACTTAAGTCATTAAAGTTTTCGTGAAGAAAGTCCATTAAATCAATGTCAATAAAGGATCTATCACTGATTTGGAATAATGGAATTCTCATTTTAACTGTCTTGTTTTGGATAACAACATCGTAGTGGTCTTGATAATCGAGTATAGGAAAGTAGTCTTTAAGATGATAAAAATCTACTTCTATATAGCTTTCATATGCCAGATATTTGGTGCAGGTGATTAAGCCTAAGTCATCACTATTATAAGTAAATGGGTAATATTTCTCTATAATGTCCATGGGAATATGGTTGAGAATCTGAAATGTAGGAATCATGTACTCAATGTCGTCTGAATTATGTAATAGTATGATATCTCTGAGTTCCTCGGAAGGTTCATGCTCGTATCTATCGTATAACGCCACACTTTCTTTGCCAGAAATCTGGTCTTCTCTATATATGCCTAAGTATTCCTCGATATTCTTAAGTTTATAAGACTCTAAATTTAATTCTTTCTTTGAAGATCTTATAACACGATATAAGTCAAAGTTAATACTGTCATTAATTTGATAATCCATTTTATGCGCTTTGTAACGTTTGTTAAGATAGGGAATATCAAAGGCATAACCATTATAAGTTATAAGCATATGATCTTCTTTTATGTAGTTTTGAAGCGCCTTAAGCAGTTCGTGTTCTTCACTTCTATGATCACAAAATATCTGTGTTAGAAGCCACTTGTTTTCGTCCTTGTAAATGATACCAACTAAGATAACTTGCGTGTATTTGGGACTTAATCCTGTGGTTTCGATATCTAGAATCATATATTTATCAGAATCATAATTTTCATTAAGAAAATCTGGAAAATCTGCCGATAATTCTTTTGTGTAAATGTAAATAATATCACTCCTTTTCTACATCTTAAAGGAGATAATTGAGAATAGCAATGTATATGACACATATTGTAATATTGTGTTATACTATTATTAGGAGTTAGAGGGGAGAAGATGTATGCAGTTAATTGCAGTTGATGAATTAAGAGAAGGTATGGTTTTGGCTCAAGATGTTGTATCTGATGCTTTTGTGAACATAGTGACAGAATCAACAATCGTAACGCAAGACATTATAGATAAATTGGAGAAACTGGATATAGAATTTGTTTATGTTCATTCTGAAATGGTAACAAACGACGAAGTTGATTTTAGTGAAAGTGAACCCGTATTTGATAACCTTGAAGATGAAAAAGCGCTTAACTACAATTTCAACAAGACTGTAGATAAGATTAAAAATATTTTTAATGATCTTAAGTTTGGTGTTGCAGATATAAAGGCTGAAATGGATGGCACATTAGATCCTTTATTAAGTGGTATCATCACAAACAATAACATTCTGTCTAGTCTTAGATGTATGAAGTATGATGATGACTATACATTAAAACATTCTGTAAATGTTGGTTTACTTGCTGCCATGATCGGCAAGTGGTATGGCTTGAATGATCATCAGGTGTCTGAACTTGCACTTGCTGGTACTTTACATGATGTAGGTAAATCTAAGATTCCTAGATATATCTTAAACAAACCTAGTGAATTGACCGCTCAGGAGTTTGGGATTGCCAAACAACATGTTGTATACGGCTATGAGATTTTAAAGGAAAGCCGAGGCTTTTCCGATGAGATATGTGAAGGTGTTTTATACCATCATGAACGTTTTAATGGCCTAGGCTATCCCCAGGCAATCAAAGGACAGTCCATTCCATTATATGCAAGAATAATCGCCATAGCAGATGTATTTGATGCTCTGACAAATGATAAGGTTTATCGTGGTAAGATATCACCATTTTTAGCTGCAGATGTCATTAAGTCAATGAGCTTTGAGGAGCTAGATCCTCAAATAAGTAATCTGTTTCTTAAGAAAATCGCAGAGTTTTATGTGGGTAATAAAGTACTTCTTTCTACAGGGGAAGAGGGAGAGATTATTTACTTGAACAAGTTCTCTTTAACAAAGCCACTTGTTCAAATCGGTGAAAAGTTTGTAGATTTATCTATGAAAACAGATGTAAAAATAAAAGAGGTATTATAAAAGAAGGGTTAAAAAACCCTTCTATTTTAATACTTTTATTTTTTGTAGTATTCACTTTCAAAGATATCTTTGATTTCATTCATATCTTGTGTAGTAGAAAGTGCCAACATCAATTTAATTCTTGCCTTCTGACCATTTAAATCTCCGCCGAAAATCGCGCCTAAATCATGGATCATCTTACCGCCACCTTCGTAACCATAAGAGTCTAGAACACGTCCCATAGGGCATCTAGAAACGATTATTACAGGGATATTCTTATCAACTGCATTCTTAATACCATCAAGCATGCCTGGAGGCAGGTTGCCTCTACCCATAGCTTCTATAATAATACCTTTAGAGCCTTCTTGAATACAGAAGTTGATCATCTTTGAGTCCATGCCTGCAACACTTTTTATGATGTCTACATTGGATTCAACGTTTTCAGTTAAGATATGACCATGTGACATAATATCACGATAGAAGATAACTTCATCATTATCAACTATACCTAGGGGACCAAATGAAAAAGATTTGAATGTATCTAAACTCATGGTATGTGTTTTGGTTACCTCTCTAGCTGAGTTAACTTCGTTGTTCAGAACAACCAATACACCCTTATTTCTCGCCTGATCAGATACAGCCGTACAGATAGCTGCTGATAAATTACTTGGTCCATCATAACCAAGTTCTGAAGCATTTCTCATAGAACCAACAACAATGATTGGCTTATCAGACTGAATATTTAAGTCTAAGAAGAATGCTGTTTCTTCAAGTGAATCAGTGCCATGCGTAATAATGACGCCTGAAATATCATCTCTTGCAATTGTTTCTTTAACGGTCTTAGAAAGTTCCATCATTAACTCTGGCGTCATATGTGGCCCAGGGATACGTGCAAATGGTACAATTTCTATTTCTGCAATCTTATCAATATTTGTAACAAGTGACATAATTTCTTCACTACTCATTGCTGGAATTGCAGCAGATAGACGTTTATCTACTTTCATAGAAATCGTTCCACCTGTAAAAATAGCAGCTACTTTTTTCTTACTCATAGTTTAACCCACCTTATCCTTTAATTAAAATCACTAACAGTATAACCGATTCTAATGAATTATGAAATACTTTTATTCAAATATTGCAATGTCTTTACAAATGACTGGTCTTGGATTAGAATAGTAGAAGACTTAGAAAGAAGGAAAAGATGAAAGCGTATTTAGATAATGGGGCAACAACAGTTGTTTCAAAGGAAATCGTTGAAAAAATGAATCAGCTTTATACGGATATGTACGGCAATCCATCATCCATGCATCAGATGGGTGTAGAAACTGAAAAGCTGATCAAAGAAGTTAAAAGAACACTTGCAAAAGGTATAAAGGCTTCACCGGATGAAATCATATTTACTTCTGGTGGTACCGAAGCCAACAACCTTGCCATTCAAGGCTACTTAAGGACGACTAGAAAAAAACATTTGATTACAAGTATGATAGAACATCCTTCTGTCTTAAATGTATTTGAATTCTATGAAAACCAAGGTTATGAGGTTACTTATTTAAAGGTAGATGAAAAGGGTCATATCAGCTTGGAAGAGCTTAGGGAAAGTCTTAGAGAGGATACAGCCCTAGTAAGCATTATGTATGTCAACAACGAGCTGGGTTCTATTCAGGATTTACAAGCAGTATCTAGACTAATAAAAAAACATTCTAAGGCAGTCTTTCACGTTGATGCTGTCCAAGCGCTTGGAAAAGTTGAGTGTCATGTGAAAAAACATGGAATAGATATGATGACTATGTCCAGTCATAAGATTCATGGACCTATGGGTGTTGGTGCCTTATATATAAAGAAGGACATTTCAATCAAACCCTTATTTATAGGTGGTGGTCAGCAAAAGGCCATTAGACCGGGGACTGAAAACGCACCTGGCGTCGTTGGATTTGGTGAGGCTTTAAAAGCCGCATTTGATGGACTAGCTGGTAACCAGGCTCAAATGATTGAGCTTAGAGATTATTTTATCAAGTGTGTTTTAGAGATTCCCCAGGCCAAGTTAAATGGTAAGTGTGATGCACCTCATATCATTAATGTATCATTTCCCAACATGAGGGGAGAAGTTCTGCTTCATACATTAGAGAGTAAAAACATCTATGTTTCTACAGGTTCGGCGTGTGCTTCTAAGAACAAGTCATACAGCCATGTACTTGAAGCCATTGGCTTAGATGATAAACATAAAGAAGGTGCTATAAGATTCAGTTTGTCAAAGTATACAACAAAAGATGAACTTGATTATGCGATTAAAAATTTAAAAGAAAGTATATTGGAATTAGATTCAATTATAAAAGGGAGATAATATGGAGACCATTGTAGTTAGATATGGTGAAATAGCATTAAAAGGTAAGAATAGAGACACCTTTGAAAATGCCTTGATTAGAGACATTAGAGAAAGACTGTCTCACATAGAAGATATAAAGTTAAAAAGATTTCATGGCAGAATGTACGTTGACCACCATGATTATGATTTTGAAGAGGTAGCAGACATTTTAACACATACTTTTGGTATTGTGTCGATCAGTCCAGTTGCCAAGTGTGACTTGACTGTAGAGGCTATGTTTGAAACAGCTCAAAGACAAGTAGAAGAACTCTTAGAGGAAAGACCTTCTTTTTCTTTTAAAGTAGAAGCAAGAAGATCCAACAAAGGCTTCCATTTAAAATCACCAGAAATCAGCAAAAGAGTTGGTGGTTATATCAATCAAACATTTAAAGATGAATTAAATGTAGATGTTCATAATCCTGATATTGTTATCAACATTGAAGTCCGTGAACAAGTTTACATTTATACAAAGTCTTTGCCTGGTTTAGGTGGCATGCCATATAGAACGGCGGGCAAGGGGATGCTTTTACTATCGGGTGGTATAGATAGTCCTGTAGCAGGTTATTTGATGGCTAAACGTGGCGTTCAATTAGAAGCGGTACATTTTCATTCATATCCATTTACTTCGGATAGAGCCCAAGAAAAAGTACTTGACTTAGCAAGAAAGTTAACAAGATACATTGGTGAAATTAGGGTACACAGTGTCAATCTTTTAGAGATTCAAAAAGCAATCAATGAGCATTGTCCGTCTAACGAAATGACCATTTTATCTAGAAGATTTATGATGGCCATTGCAGAAAGAATTGCTTTCAGAAGAAAGTATAAGTGTTTGATAACAGGTGAAAACATAGCCCAGGTTGCTTCTCAAACAATGGAAGGGTTGACAGTAACAAACTCACGTGTTCAATTGCCGGTATTCAGACCTTTGATTGCCTATGACAAGGTTGATATAATCAAAGTAGCCAAAGAGATTGATACATTTGAAACGTCTATCTTGCCATTTGAGGACTGTTGTACAGTATTCTTACCAGATAGGGTCGTTATTAAGCCACAGGTGAAAGACATTGAAGCATCAGAGTCATTATTGGAAGTGGAAGATTTGATTTATAGAGCAGTAAAAGAAAGAGAAGTTATCATTTTAAGACATGATGATTAGAAAAGGACTCCGAATCGGAGTCCTTTTTTTAGTCATTGTTTGTATCTGTATTGGTATCCGTACCTTCTTCACTTTGACCTTGTTCTTCTTGAGTTCGTCTAAAGATTTCCTCAATCTGCTTAGCCGGATCAGTGATGTAGAGTACATTGTATTCATCTGGCTTGATTTGTTGGCCTGATGGTAATACAATTGTTTGATCTATTAGTACTTCAGTACCTTCTGGAATAAAGATAAACTCACCATTTTCTAGAAGCAAGTTGTAATCTCTAATGAATAGGATACCACTTGGGAATGTTTGAATAACTTTTTCCGCTTTACCATCGTTAACTACAGTAGCTGCATCATGAATATCACATACTTCATGCGGTACAGTATAAAGATAGTCTTGGGTTAAAATTGGATTGCCATGTTTATCAAGCACTTCGTTCGGATCATATTCGTCCAGTCGTGTCCTTAAAACAACCGTCGTTGGGTTTGGACAGTATTCTGAAGCTAGAACATGCTTTTCATTATCTGGGCAAATGACGACTTCCACATGACTGTCATCAATTTCTGTTGGTGCAGTACCTGGAATAAAGAGTTCTCTGTAAACTTGTGAACCAGCTGGATCTAACGCAGAAAGCTCACCAGGTCTTTTACCAGATACTCTATCTACTGAAACTCTTTGTAAACCTTCAGGTTCAACAAAGCCAATGTCTTCTTTACCTTCATGTAGTTTTTCCATAACCACAGACCAGAATCTAGCTGCAGCACCAGAACCATCATCCATTTTTACCCTAACGTCATTACCAAACCAGACAGCACCTGTGTAGTATGGTGTATAACCTACAAAGACAGCGTCACGCTTATCAGAAGTTGTACCTGTCTTACCAGCCATGGTCATACCGTCAAAGTTTGCAGAAGATGATACACCAGTCGTAACTGCAGAAATCATCATGTCTTGTACGATATAGGCAACTTGCTCATCAACAGCACGCTTTTGCTCTGGCACGTTTTCAATAATCACATTACCTGATAGGTCTGTTACTTTAGTAAAGGAAATTGGTTTTGTGTAAATCCCTTGATTGGCATATGTCGCATATGCAGCAGCCAACTCTAAAGGACTGATCCCTTTTGTCATACCACCAAGTGAAACCGCTGATAAGTTCATATCATTGGTTGGTCCTTCAGTGACTATAGAAGTAATACCTAAGTTTTGTAAATGGTTGATAACATTTTCAACACCAACAGCTTGAGAAAGTTTAACAGCAAGTACGTTTACTGAGTATTCAATACCAGCTCTTAGGTTCATTCTACCTCTGTACTTAAATTGGTTACTTTCATACCAGTTGTATGGCCATCTGGTTTCAGGTGCTTTATCATTTAAGAATGAAGGCACATCATCCAAAACAGTAGCAGCAGTAAATTGTTTACTGTCAATGGCTACAGAATATGGACCAATCGGCTTAATACTTGAACCTGGCTGTTGAGGTGATAAGGCTCTGTTAAAGATGTTTTTACCATATGATTCTCTACCACCTACTACGGCCTTTATTTGGCCAGTCGCATTATCTAAAATAACAAACGCAGATTGTGGCTGAATTTCACCACGTGCATTGATAAAGTACTTGTCTTCTGAAATTAAGATGTCGCCATTATCATCAAACTCAAAGAAATCAGGATGATCTTTAAAGAATGACTTGTCGATGACTAAGTTACCATCCACTTTTGATTTATAGCCATCTGGTATCATTACATCTTTACCAAGATAGATATAGAAGTCTGAAATATTGTTGTATTTTACACCGTCAATCCAGTCTGTACCAACTGACAATTCATTGTATCTGAACACTTTTGAAACAACTACCTGAACTCTGTCAGGTTGTTGGTAGAATTCTAAACCATGATTTTTTAGAATAACCATGTTGTCATTGCTGTCATAATAGTAGAATTCATTTTTGATAACCAGTTCTTTGTCATCGTTAACAAGGTTGTCGTAGTGGTATAGTAAAACCCTACTAGAGTCGTCGTATAAGATGTTGTTGTTTTCATCAAATCTTACAGCAGCTCTTGGGAATAAACCATCATTACTCATAAGACCTAGCTCATCTAAAGCTTTCTTAAGAGTGACAACATCTTCACTGGTATAACCAAGCTTATAAACATCTTGAGAAAAATCTTCTGCACTAGCAGAGGTTTGCTCGATGATATTAGCAAGGGTATTAGGACCCGCAATACCATCTTGAGATAAAGAGTTATGGGCTTGGAATGTCTTAACAGCATTGTATGTTGCATTATCGAACTTATTAGAGAAATCAATTGAGTTGTAGATATCCTCTAACTGTTTCTGCATATCATAGTCAATGGTTGCTTCTATGACATAACCTCTGTTATAAAGTTGGAACTGAGCATCTTCTTTTGAAATATCATAGTGGTTAGCCAATGCATCGATTACATCGTCTTTGATCATATCTCCAAAATAAGATGAGATGTAATTGGTTTTTTCAGCAGTGATGTTGATATACTTTGAGATGTCTTCATCTTTAATCTGATACTCTTCTTCTGTAATCATATCATTGGTATACATCTGATAAACAACGTCATTAAAACGTTCTTGAGCTACAGGATTGAATACTAGGGTAAAAGTTTGATCTGAATCATCAAAAATAACATGCTCTTCTGTTACTTGATCCTTATACAATCTTTTAACAGGAGCATAAGTATTTGGGTCTTTCGGTATACCCGCTATTATCGCGGATTCAACCAGTGTTAGATCTTTTGCATCTTTTGAAAAATAGAATCTAGCAGCAGCTTGAACACCATTGTTGTTCATGCCCAGACCGATCTTGTTTAAATAAGCTTCGATGATTTGTTCTTTAGAAAGTGTTCTTTCAAGCAAGATTGCATAATAGGCTTCTTTTATTTTTCTTTCCATTGAGCCTATGCCAGAAAGATACATATTTTTTGCCAATTGCTGTGTGATAGAAGAAGTACCTCTAAAATCACCAGTTCTAGCACCCTCAATGGCTGCACCTGCAAGTCTAATATAGTTGAAACCCTTATGTTCAAAGAAGGTCTTATCTTCAATGGCAGTAATGGCATCAATCATATTTTGACCGATTTCATTGTATTCAATAATGGATCTTGCACCATCATCATCATAAAGTGTTTCTAGGAGTTGTCCGTTTGAATCTACTATAATAGAGTTCTCTGTTAAAGATTCTTCTATAGTTGTAGGGTCTACTTCTGGCACCTCATAGACATAGCCTAAAATGATGTCACAGGCAAAGTAAACGCCAATCATGCCTACCAAAACAATTAATAAAAAGATGTTGCCAAATGTAGCCGTTATTCCATGTATGATAGAACCTAGTGGGCTGCGTTTTTTGTTCTTCTTTTTAGGTTTCCTTGTTTTATTTTTATTAGGACTTGTTTTCTTCTCCGTCTCCTTGTTAGGATTCGATTTTTCCGACATAGTCGCCTCCTTAATTTTCTTTTTACCAGTTAGCATTATACCATAGAGTGTGTTTAATGAGTAATTTAGATGGGTATTATCATATAATTTTAATATTCACAGATAGCATCCATATAAGTGAAAATTTATAAGTAGGCTGGCTTAGCGTAAAAATTTTGTAACATAAGAACATAAGAAAGTATGATAGAATCTAAGTAACCAGGAGAAAGTAGGTGATAAGATGATTTTTAAATCAGATGATAATATAAATGAACAAAGAGCAGTTTTGGTTGGATTTAACCATAACAGCAACAGAAACGAGATTTATATACAAGATTCTATGGAAGAATTACAAGAGCTTGTATATGCAGCAGGGGCTGATGTTTTAGATGTTATTATCCAAAACAAGGCTACAATTGATGTGAGATTTTATATTGGTAAAGGTAAGGTAGAAGAAGTTCGTCTTGCCTGTGAGCAGTTAGGTGCCAATTTAGTTGTTTTCAATGATGAGTTGTCAGGTGCACAGATGAGAAACTTATCGGATGCATTGGAGATAGAAGTTGTTGATAGAACAGCGGTTATCTTAGATATTTTTGCAAAGAGAGCCAAAACCAAAGAAGGTAAATTACAGGTTGAGTTGGCTCAGTTGAAATACAGGTTGCCAAGACTGATCGGTTTTGGTAAAGCTATGTCAAGAGTCGGTGGTTCAAGTGGTGGTGCTGGTGCAGGCATCGGTAATAGAGGACCTGGTGAACAAAAGCTTGAGTTAGACAAAAGACGTATCAATGACCGTATTACAGATATCAGAAGAGAATTGGATGATGTCAGAAAAAACAGGGCTGTTCAGCGTGTTCAGAGAAAGAAGAGTGATTTACCAATTGTTGCACTTGTTGGTTATACCAATGCAGGCAAGTCTACAGTGATGAATTACTTTGTATCCAACAATGCAGAAGACCCTGAGAAAACAGTATTTGAAAAAGACATGCTGTTTGCAACCTTAGAAACAGCCAATCGAAGAGTAGAGTTTGAAGGCAACAAATCTTTGATTCTAACAGACACAGTAGGTTTTGTAAGTAAACTGCCTCATAATCTAGTAGAAGCCTTTAAGGCAACTTTGGAAGAGGTAACAGAAGCTGACTTATTGGTTCATGTAGTAGATGCTTCAAACGAGAAATACCAAATGCAAATTGGTGTGACAGAAAAAGTTCTGAAAGAACTGGGTGTAGAAAATACACCATTTATATATGCTTTTAACAAGATTGATAGGGTGGATGAACATCAGATTCATGAGGAATATCCTGAAGCCTTGTTGATATCTGCAAAGAATGGTACCAACATGGATCTTTTAGTGGATACCATTAAGAAATCGGTTTTTAGTGACTATGTAAGAGTTAAAATGATGATTCCATATGCAGATGGCGCAGTACTCAGTCATTTAATGGAGCAAGCTCAGATCTTTAGTCAGGAGTATGTTGAAGAAGGTACACTTGTAGATGTAGAAGTCTCTACCATCGACAGTGAAAAGTTGAAGAAATATATTTTTTAGGTGATGACATGATTAAGCTAGTTTATTAATAAAACTTGATAAGATATTTTAACTACGGAAAGAAAGCATCTCTTCGGAGGTGCTTTTTACGTACAATTATAGGAGGTGATTAAAACTACTATTCAATTATTAGAAATGGACTTTTTTTATGGTGAGTATTTTAATCCAATATTTGAATCGGTTAATTTGAACCTTGATTTAACGTGGAAACTCGGTTTAATAGGTAGAAACGGACGAGGTAAAACAACCCTTTTAAACTTGATACATGGATCATTAGAGCCAACAAGAGGCAAAGTTGTCGTACCGATTCAGACAGAAATGTTTCCATATGCACATGATGCAACCGGCACATGTCTAGATGTAATCAGAAGGTGCATTGCACCTTTTGATGAATGGGAAAAACTCATGCATGAGTTAGAAGACCATATGACCGAGGCTTCCATGGAGACTTATGGTGATATTTTAGAAGCTTATATGGAGGCAGATGGTTTTATCATCAATGAGCTGATAGAAAAAGAGATGAACCTTATGGGGTTAAGGCTAGACCTACTTGAACTGCCATTTGAGGATTTAAGTGGCGGTGAAAAAACCAAGGTACAGATCATTGCCTTATTCTTAAAAAAGAATAGGTTTCTCTTGTTAGACGAGCCAACCAATCACTTAGACTTAGAAGGTAGACAAACACTATCTAATTATCTGAATCATAAGAGTGGCTTTATCGTTGTATCTCATGACCGCTTGTTTGTCGACGCTATTGTTGATCATATTCTCTCGATTAACAAGAACAACATCTACATTGAAAAAGGTGGTTATACATCATGGCAAGTCAACAAGGACAGGCAAGACTATTATGAATACAAGACTTCTGAGAAACTTAAAAGAGAAATTAAAAATCTAGAAGAGGCGACTAAAAGAACTCGAACATGGTCAGATAATAAGGAAGCTGAGAAAATAGGTAGTGGTGGTGATAAAGGCTATATAGGTGCAAGGGCAAAAGGTATGATGAAAAGGGCTCTGGCCTTTGAAAAAAGGATGAATCAAAATCTTGAAGAAAAGAAAACCCTTCTTAAGAATATGGAAACCCCTCGAGATATTATTCTAAAACAAGGTGAGATTGATATTGAAACACTTGTTGAGGTTAAAAATGTAAGCCTTTCTTATGGGAACCATAGGGTGATAGAAAATTTGTCCTTTAGGATCAACAAGGGAGATCG
This sequence comes from Acidaminobacter sp. JC074, assembly GCF_022496765.1. Classification (GTDB taxonomy): domain Bacteria; phylum Bacillota; class Clostridia; order Peptostreptococcales; family Acidaminobacteraceae; genus JABXKX01. The sequence continues at coordinate 13,661 of NZ_VANV01000016.1, forward strand.
CATATGGGTCAGGGGGATCAACGGTTCAGGTAAAACCACCTTAATCAAGGCTTTATTAGGTGACTTGAAACCTGAGTCTGGATCTGTTCAAGTACATGAAGGTGTTAAACTGGTTTATTCGTCACAAATACCAAGATGGCAATCGGGTTATCTTTTGGACCATATGAAGGATGAGGGGATTTTGAGACATTGGTTTCAAATGGTTTTAAACTATTTAGATATTGACGACTCCTATTACGATAGACCCATCGAATCTTTTAGTGAAGGTGAGAAAAAGAAGATTGATATCGCAAGGTCTTTAATGGGCAATGATCATGTACTTGTATGGGATGAACCTCTTAACTATGTGGACATTACCATTAGGACACAAATAGAAAAGGCAATCTTAAAATACCAACCGACCATGATATTTGTGGAACACGATGTTTACTTTGGTCAGCATATAGCAACAGATACAATAGACTTATAGAAGTTCAGGCATGTCAGACGACATGCTTGAACTTTTCTTAAGAAGATAAACATATATTAAGATAAGTCCAAGGCCTACTTGTGATTAATCTACAAAGAATAGATACAAAGTAGTGATAATAATTTATTTTTGTACTATTTTCTAGTAATTTAGTGTAGGTTAGAGAAAAAATATAAGAACTTGTTTACACCTGATGATTAGTAGGTATATGTTGAGTGATGATAAATTGATGGAATGCGCGTATTTTTAGTGATTTACATTGACTTTTGTTGCATGGTCGATATAATAATATTGTACAATGTATACAAGATATAAGTGGAGGAAAATATGAGTAAGAAATTAGTACCAGTAGGTTTATCAAACAGACACTGTCACTTAAGCCAAGCTGACATTGATGTATTATTTGGTGAAGGTCATCAGTTAACAAACTTTAAAGACCTTAAGCAACCAGGTCAGTACGCTTGTGAAGAGAAAATTACAGTTGTAGGTCCAAAGGGTTCTTTAACTATGAGAGTATTAGGTCCTGCAAGAAATCAAAGTCAAATCGAAGTATCATTAACAGATGGTTTTGCTTTAGGTGTTAAGCCTCCAGTAAGACAATCAGGTGATTTAGCAGGCAGCCCTGGTGCTAAGTTAGTTGGCCCTAAAGGCGAAGTAGAAATTTCAGAAGGTATTATTGCAGCAGCTAGACACATCCATATGCACACTAGTGATGGTGAAGCATTCGGTATCAAGGACAAGGATATTGTAGATGTAGAGTTCGGTGGCGATAGAGGCGTTGTATTCAAAAACGTTCTTGCTAGAGTTAACGAAGCATTTGCACTTGAGTTCCATGTAGACATCGATGAAGGTAATGCTGCTGGTTTGAAAAACGGTGATGAGGTGGAAATCATCTCTTAATTGAAAATAGCTAGGAGTGATATTATGAATTTAGCAAAGTACATTGATCATACGATCTTAAAGCCAAACGTATCAAGAAATGACGTTATTAAGGTTTGTGATGAAGCAAAAGAGCATGGATTCTTTTCAGTATGTGTAAACCCATGTTTTGTAAAGTTAGTTGCTGATGAATTAAAAGGTTCTGATGTAAAGGTAACTTCAGTTATCGGTTTCCCATTAGGTGCAAACACATCAGCTCTAAAAGCATTAGAAACTAAGCAAGCAATTGTTGATGGTGCAAATGAAATTGATATGGTTATCAACATTTCAGCATTAAAAGATGGTGACTATGACTATGTTTTAAATGATATTAAAGCAGTTGTAGATGCATTAGAAGGCAAAGCAATTTTAAAAGTAATCATTGAAACTTGTCTTTTAACAGATGAAGAAAAGATTAAGGCATGCGAGCTTTCAAAAGAAGCAGGTGCACACTTTGTTAAGACATCAACTGGTTTCTCAACTGGTGGTGCGACTGTAGAAGATGTTGCATTAATGAGAAAAACAGTAGGTCCTGAATTAGGCGTTAAAGCTTCTGGTGGTGTTAGAGATGCAGCTGGTGCTAAAGCTGTTATCGAAGCAGGTGCAACTAGAATTGGTGCTTCTTCATCAGTTTTAATTGTTACTGGTGGTAGATCTGAATCAGATTACTAAGATATATGACAAGGAACTCAACTGAGTTCCTTGTTTTTTATGCAAAAAAACTGCATGGCTGAAGTTTAAGGTTCTATGCTTGAAACTTCTGTTGGAAGGTTTAAAGGCTTTCTATCTTGGAAGCTTATCTTTACTTGAATATCTTCATAAGCATCACATGTTTTATAATATAATCTTGCATTAATATCTATATCCATATTTTCGTTTGGTATCATAATAATTTCTATATAGGAATCTTCAGAAAAGAGCTTTTGAAGCTCGTTTTTATTGTTATCTAAATAGTGGTGAAAAGTGTCATAAAAGTTGTTATTGAGTGATAACATAATTTCGAACAGTTTTCTTGAGTGTAAATGCTGATCCTTTAGGAGCGGATCATGGGCATAGACCTTGTAGAAATCTGAGTACTTATTTTGAATGAAGCTCACTAGCTTTTGGTCTTCTGATATATTCACAAGCATTTTATCGAGCAGTAAAAAAGCTTCATCAATATCTAACTTTACAGTCAGCTCTTCATTATCAAAGCTTCCTTGGTCATAGGCCGTTTTGATGATCTGTCCTAAATGACGGTTGTTAAAATCGATTTGATCCCAGTCGCTAAATAAGATGTCCATAAGTTCTGTGATATTAAAATGCGAATCACTGGTGTAAGTTGACACCACTTGGTCAAGTTCAAGAGACGTCCATGACGCCACAGCCCTATCTTTTAGATAAAGACGATCTTTAGTGATAAAACTTTCATAGTTAAGCTCATTGGACTGGCCGGTGATTTTAATAAAGTCATCTTGGAAAGACAGTAGATTTTGACTTGAGATCGCCTTTGATTCATACAAGACAGCATCCCCAATAGTATGAAATGACAAGTCAAATTTTAGATCAGGCTTGTTCTCTACAACTTCATTGAGTTTATAGGTTAAAAGTGCTCTCGAGCTATGAGACCTAGTGAAAGTAGAAGTCAAAAGTGTCAGGCCTAAAATGACCAGTATAAAAAATACATAGCCAGCTTTTGTAATACGATAATTTCTTATGTTCATTCAAACCCCTTATGGATGCCTTAGTTTTCTAAGCTTCAGGTAATATACTGTATAGGACACAATTATCATGGCTATTATGAAGTATATATAGTACAAATAATTCGGCTCAGATATATGTAAGAAGCTATTCTTTATCCATGTTAAAGTGTGGTAAATTGGTGATAATGAAACCACCTTTATGATGTCTTTTGAAAGAAGCTCCGTTGACCAGAATGCACCACCTAACATGCCAAGAACAAATAGAATGGGTGCGATTATTCCCTGGTATCTAGATTTGCTTTGCAAAATACATGTTAGAAGAATAACCAGTTGACTTAAAAACACGGTATGTAGACTTAAGCTGATGATGATGGTCATAACTGCATTTATATCTTTAATCTTTAGGCCTATGATTAGAATCAAGACCTGTACAATGATAATCATAAAAGCAGAAAGTACAATTGATAGTGTATCTGCTAGATACATCTCTACTGGTTTTATCCTGGCTATAAGCAGTCTTTTCTTTGACTGCCAACCATTCATCAGATGACCATTTGCAAAGAGAATAACAAAGGAAAATACAACCAATGTATAACCGATTGTTGTATTGACGGTTAATACCTCTGTGATGTTGATGTCCTGATTGATTTGTTTGTTGGGCGCCTGTAAAGTACTTATAATGGGCATCTGGAAAAAAGATTCCTCAACAAGCTTTTCTCCTATGATTCTTGTCTTGTTAAACATGTCCTCATAGCCGTGAGATGCTTCATACTTTTTAGACTGATTGGCTGCCTTATAGATCGAAATGGGCATCATCAAGTCACTGGCAACAATATCTGAAAGTGCTGGACCTATATTACTTTTATCAAGATAGACCAGATCAATGACACCTTCGTAGTCTGTCATTTTAATAGCTTGTGAAAAACCGTCTTTCAGAATGAAAATGGCTTCAATACGATTGTTCTTTAATAGTTTTTCAGACTCTTCTAGATCATGACTCATGACCTTAAGTGCATCATTTCGATTGAGTGAAGATACGACCTCTTCTGACAATATAGATTGATCTTGATCGATAAGACCGATGGGAATCTTATCGATATCATCATAATTGGTAAAGAGAAGTGAGAAAAAAACAAAAAAGATAATCGGGAATAGTATAGATAGTACGACCAATGCTCTCTTTTGAAAAAACAAGATCATGTTGTGTTTGGTCAACAATATTATTTTTCCCATAAATGTCTCCTTTTAATCAAATATCCTTGTAGAATACTTAAAATAATGATAATACATGCCATTAGTAAAAAGACTTGCCATAATGAACTTGAAAGATAATTCTGATCAAGTTCAAGGGCATACTTGAGCACCCAGTAGTTTGGTGTCAAACTTGAAATGTCCTGGATGAAGCTTGGCATGATTTGAATTGGGATAAACTGTCCACCAATAATACCCAATGTTAAGGTGATCATAGTTGTCATCAGTGCATTGATATTGTATCTATGAAACAAAATACCAAGCAGAAGTGAGATGGATACAAACAACAAGATACAAAGTAAAAAGAGAACAAGTATCATTAAAAAGTTAATCAAAGTCATAGATCTTATAGCAAATAAAATGACAAGTACCGGTATAAGTAAAATTGCAATATTCAGTGACAAGACCAAGGTCTTGCTCAGGGTGAATTTAAAAAGGGACTGGCCAGTACTTAGATATCTGAGTAAGCTACCGTTATGAATTTCATCGTTATAAATGTTAGAACCTGACGAGGCTATAAAAATAATGACAAGTATCATAATAGAGTATGAAAAGTAAATAAGAGCACTTGCCACTGGATAGGTATCTAGTGGCTTCATTGAAAAAATACTGTGTCTGTTAAGAGCATTCATTACCATGTTAAGGGAGAAGCGCTCATTGATTTCTAATCTTTCTTCTCTTGGCATACCTTCATTTTTTAAGGCATTGTAATGGGCATAAATGCCGACATCCACAGATTTGATAAATGTCGAATAAGACGACATGATATTTTCGAGTACCGTGTTTTGGAGTGGAAAGTTCGGATTGAGTTTCATTTCTATTGGAATGTTCTCAAAGGCGTACAAGGAGTCTGAAAAAGCCTCTGGCAAATAGACAATGGCGCTTAACTCATTACGATTGTATAAAGTCATCAATTCCTCTTCGCTTCCAACTTCCATCACAAAAAGACCTGAGAAGGCCTCATTTTGTTTAAAATTATCTATAAGCATGGCTGTTATAAAACTTTGTTCTCTATCAACAACACCAACATGGACTTGATCCAGTAAGCGCCTTTCTTCCATGTAGTCTTTAAACATGGTTGAAAAGGCAAAAAAGATGAGTAGAGAGGTAAGTAAAGTTATTATAATGCGTTTATAATTGATGATGAGTTGTATGTCTTTTCTGATTAAGTATTTCATATAATCCTCACTTTACCTATTATTTTAACATACTCTAAGATTATAGTTTTATTAAAAAAGCAAGTTTTCTAACAAATGGTCCAAAAAATCATGTATGATAAAGTCAGAAAAGGAGAATGTGTATGGTATTTAGAACAAACGGAGCTACGGGCTGGTTATTTTTATTCATATTTATACTTTTAGTATTTTCAATATTTAGATTTGCAGGTTGGGTGGTATTCTCTACACCAGTGGGTATAGCCTTGGTTGGATATATTGCTTACCGTTATATAAAAGGAAGATTAAATAAACCAGAAGTCGACAGTCATGACCATTATGAACCAGAATTTAAGTCTAACGAGTCAGTCGTAGATGTAGAATTCGAAGAAGTAAAAATGGATGAATAAAATGAAAAAAACACCTACAAAATTATCTTGTATGTGTTTTTTTACTTTATTTAAGGGTATAATACACTTGTATTGAACTGACAGGAGAAATGTATGGTATTATTTAGTGACGATAAGATAGAGTTTTTTGAAGAATTTGTCGAAGAAACAGAACATAGCAAAGGTTCATGGAAAGTCCTAATTGTTGATGATGAGAAAATTGTTCACGAATCCACTAAAATGGTTTTAAGTGATTTTGTTTATCAGGACAGAGGATTAGATTTCCTGTGCGCTTATAATGCAGAGGAAGCCAAAACGCTATTAAAGGAACACGAAGATATTGCAGTTGTTTTATTGGATGTTGTTATGGAAAAAGATGACTCAGGCCTTCAGCTGGTTAAGTATATTCGTGATGAAATTAAGAATAAGTTTATTAGAATCATTTTAAGAACAGGTCAGCCTGGTCAAGCACCAGAAGAAGAAGTTGTTATCAACTACGATATTAATGACTATAAAATGAAAACGGAGTTGACTTTACAGAAACTTTTGACAACCGTTGTATCTGCTTTAAGATCTTATGCCAATATCATGGACTTAGAGATGAACAGACGAGGTTTAGAGAGCATCTTAAGGGTGGAAAATGAACTCTATGAGTTACATGATATGAGTGTTTTTGCCAATCTCTTACTTGTAAAGGTAAGAGACCTTTATAAAATCAGTGGTGACTCTTTCTATTTAAGAGTTGAATACGATGAGGCAAAAGTAAAACATATGCGTGTCATTGCTGGTACAGGTAAATATGAACAGTATATCGGTTCTGAATTACCGAGTGAAGCATACAGTGAAATGGCATACATGTTTGATGAGATTGGTTCATCTAACGGGTCATACAGTTCAGAAAACGAGTTTCTCTTGCTTTATAAGTCATTAAATATTTTTGAAAATTATATTTACTTTGATGATATTAAACATCTCGATGCCATAGAAAACAAGTTGTTTAAAGTACTCTTATCCAACTTATCAGTGGCAGTTGATAATATTTCATTAAATGAGAAGCTGGTCCATACTCAGTCTGAACTGATTAACAGACTTTCTGAAGTTATAGAGGCTAGGTCTGAAGAAACTGCAAGTCATGTGGAAAGAGTTTCTAAGATTGCTTACATGCTGGCTCAAAAGATAGGTCTTAATGATACGGAAGCCAATTTACTTAAAACCATTGCACCACTACATGATGTTGGGAAAATCGGTATTCCAGAATCTATTTTAAATAAGCCAGGCAAATTAACAGATGAAGAGTTCGCAGTTATGAAAAACCATGCCCTTATAGGTTATAGAATCTTGAAAGGCAGTGGACTGGAACTGTTAGAAGCAGGTGCACTTGTTGCCAAAGAGCATCATGAATACTGGAATGGAAAGGGATATCCTTACGGACTGGCTGGTGAAGAGATTCATATTTATGGTAGAATCACCATCATCGCCGATGTATTTGATGCACTCAGTCATGACAGGGTTTATAAAAAGGCATGGCCATTTGAGCAGGTTATGGATTTTATGAAGGAACAAAGTGGTAAAATGTTTGATCCTACATTGATTCAGGTTCTCTTTGACTATGAAGATGAAATTAGACAAGTTTATCACAATGATGCGGTTAATTAACCGCATTTTTTTTCGTTTTAAAGACAGTTTTTAAATAGTATGGTATATTTATTTTGAGGTGAATCATGAAAATATATGTAAATGAAAAAGCAGTTGAAATAAATAAGACCTCTTTATTTGAAATAAAAGAGGCATATTATCCTCAAGCAGATATTATGATTTATAATGGTTTTCCTGTTAAGGAGGATTTAGAATTGAAAGAAGGAGACCATCTTTTCTTTATTACTAGAGGTGTATTGCCTTCCAAAGAATCATTTGAAGAAGCCTTGGTATCAAGACATACACCAGGCGTTCATGAAAAAGTCAAATCATCTAGAGTTGCCATTGCTGGCTTGGGAGGCCTTGGTTCTAACATAGCCATTATGCTTGCAAGAATTGGTGTAGGTTATTTGAAGTTGATTGATTTTGATGTTGTAGAACCTAGTAATCTCAACAGACAACAGTATTTCATACACCACCTGGGCATGAAGAAAACAGAAGCTATAGAGATGATTCTAAAAGACGTTAATCCTTTTATTGAGGTTGAGGTCGTGGATTGTTATGTTAAAGCGGAAAATGTTAAATCATTGTTTAAAGATGTGGATATTGTTGTAGAGGCTTTTGATGGAGCAGAAAATAAGGCCATGCTTATTAATGAGGTCTTATCAAGCTTTCCTGATAAGTACATGGTTGCTGCTTCTGGCCTTGCAGGTTATTTTTCAAACAATACCATTGTGACAAAAAGAATTACAGATAAGTTTTACTTGGTAGGTGATGATGTATCAGAAGCAAAACCAGGTTCTGGTTTAATGGCTCCTAGAGCAAGTCTTGCTGCGTCTCATCAAGCCAATACTGTGCTTAGAATTATTATGGAGGCCTATGAGGTATGAGAAAGATCCTGGTAATTGTCATAGCTTTTGCTCTAATAGGTTTGACTTTTTTTGTAACAGCTGAGAGAGAAGACTATAGGGAGGCAAGACTCCTAGAAAGGCCTTTTGTAGGCCCAACAGTATATGATTTTAAGTCAGAGACTTACCATGCTTTTGATGACACCATGAAGAAAGAATACGAGTACAAGGTGAGTGTACTTTCAGTTGGGGACATTATGGCCCACACCATTCAATTTGAAGCAGCAAGAACAGATGATGGTTATGACTTTTATCCTCAGTTTAGCGAAATCGCTGAAGTTATTTCAGAAAGAGATTTTGCTATCGCCAATCTTGAAACGGTCTTTGCAGGTGAGGATAGAAGATACAGTGGCAAGAATATGATCTTTAATGCGCCAGACCAGCTGGGTGAATCAATAAAAAAAGCTGGCTTTGATATTGTGACGACCGCCAATAATCATTCGCTGGATAGAGGCTTTCAAGGGATTCAAAGAACCATTGAAACTTTAGATCAAATTGGCCTTTTACATACTGGGACCTATGCTAGTGATGAAAGAGATATTCTGACTTTTGAAAAAGACGGCATATCATTTGCTTTACTGTCCTACTCATATTCAACAAATGGCTGGCCTATTCCAAGTGAAAAGCCTGACTCAATCAACATGATGGAAAAGGATTTGATCATCAGTGATATTAAAAGAGCTAAAGCACTAGGTGTAGACTTTATTATGGTGGCCAATCACTGGGGCCTTGAATATCATTTGAATGAAAATCACCATCAAAGGGATTTAGCTCAGGCCTTGTTTTATGCTGGGGCAGATATTATACTGGGGACCCATCCCCATGTCCTTCAACCCTTTGATCATAAACGGATGATAGATGAATCAGGTCTTGAAAAAGATAAGTTCATTATTTATTCTCAAGGCAACTTTGTATCTGGACAAAGAACTTATCCAAAGCAAATTGGTATGTACATAGACTTTGAGTTCACAAGAAAAGGTTCAAATAAACCTTATGTCAGTCAGATTGCTGTTATGCCCACCTTTGTTGAGGCTAACTATAAAAATAGTCAACGTTTTATGAGAGTCCTTGATACCAACAAGGCCTGTAGAGAATTTGAATCAGGAGACTTGGATATTTCACAGGCCCTATACAATGAACTTTTGATTCATGAAAAGACCTTTGTAGATCATCTGGCATCAAAAGTAAATTTTAAGCCTTACCTGAATGATAAGAAGGCTTATGTTCTTTATGACTATTAAAAACAGTCCTCTCTTTATGAGAGGATTTTTCTTGTTATATGAGGTGATATCCATTAAAATAAGTAGGAAAGAAGGTAATTATGAACATTTTAACGGCAGAACATTTGTCAAAACGATACACAGAACAATACTTATTTGAAGATATAACTTTTGGTATACATGAAGGTGATAGAATCGGTCTAATTGGTGTTAATGGGACGGGGAAGTCGACGCTTCTTAAATGTCTCATTGGCCAAGAAGAGCTGGACCAAGGAAAAATCACCATGAGAAGAAACTTAGTGGTAAAATATTTGCCACAAAATCCTATATATGATGAAGATTCATCGGTACTTGATAATGTTTTAAAGGGCAACCACGAAAAAATAAAGATTTTAAGAGACTATGAAACCATCTTAGAGAAACTCAATCATTCTGAAGATGTTTCAAAAGAATATCAGACTATTATGGACAAGATGGATAGGGAAAATGTCTGGTCCATAGAATCAGAAGTCAAAGGTATACTAAAAAAGCTTGGCATACCAAATATACATGCCAAAATGTCTATCCTATCAGGTGGTCAGAAAAGGCGTGTGGCCATAGCAGAAGCTTTGATTCATGAATCAGATTTACTGATCTTAGATGAGCCTACCAACCACATTGATAATGACATTATTGAGTGGTTAGAAGAAATGCTTAAAAAGCGTAAGGGTGCTCTTTTAATGATTACCCATGATAGATATTTCTTAGACCGTGTAACAGACAAGATATTTGAAATAGAGAAGGGCAGTCTTCATGTTTATCAAGGCAATTATTCTAAATACCTAGATGACAAGGCCCAACAGATGATAGACGAGAATGCTCGTCAAAGAAAGCTAAAAGCCCTTTACAATACAGAACTTGAATGGATAAAAAGAGGCTGTAGAGCCAGAACAACCAAACAGAAGTTTAGGGTTAACAGGTTTGATGATTTAAAGAATGCTGTAAAGACAGAATCAGAAGCTGAAATGAACATTGATGTTGCGACAACAAGAATGGGTAAGAAGATTATTGAAATGAAGGATATTTCAAAGTCTTTTGACATGCCTTTAATCAAGGACTTTGAGTATACCCTCTTAAGAAATGACCGTATTGGCATCATTGGTCCTAATGGTATTGGCAAGTCGACTTTTTTAAAGCTTGTTTCTGGTGACTTACTTCCTGATACAGGTAGTGTAGATACTGGTGTGACGGTTAAAATAGGTTACTACAAGCAGGAAAATCTCATCTTCAATGAAGACATTAGAGTCATTGATTATATCAAGGATACGGCCGAATATGTTCACACAAGTGGTGGTGAAACATTATCTGCCAGTCAAATGTTGGAGACCTTTTTATTTGACAGCGTCAAGCAGTACGCTTTAATTTCAAAGCTGTCAGGTGGTGAAAGAAGACGTCTCTATCTTTTGAAAATCTTAATGGAGTCACCGAATATTCTTTTATTAGATGAGCCGACCAATGATTTAGATATCAAAACACTGTCTATACTGGAAGACTACATCGATGTCTTTCCTGGAGCTGTTATTGCAGTATCCCATGATAGATATTTCTTAGATAAAATCAGTGAAAAACTTTTTGTGTTTAAGGGACAAGGTGATGTAGAAGTTCATCCAGGTAACTATACAACTTATACAGAAAATAAACACCGATTTGTAAAGGAAGTAGAAGACAAGGTTGAGGTTAAAGAAGTCAAGAAAACGGCTAATAAAAAGAAACTGACCTACAGTGAAAAGCTGGAATTAGAATCTATTGATGAGGTCATTGAAAATCTAGAGACTAAGATTATGTCTGTTGAAGAAGAGATGGAAACGTCAGGCAGTGATTTTGTTAAGCTACAGAATCTCATGAAAGAAAAGGAAGACTTAGAGTCAGAGCTTCAAGAAAAGTATGACCGATGGGCATATTTAAACGAGAAAGCAGAAGAATGATGAAAACATTAAAAATCATAGTACATGGTAAAGTACAGGGTGTAGGTTACCGTTATTACACCAAGCTGTATGCAGATGAAATTGGTATAAAAGGGACTGTAAGAAACCTCTCAGATGGGACTGTGGAGGTCTATGCCAGTGGCGACATGAATGCTATTCAAACCTTCATTGAAAGTTTGTACAAAGGATCGCCATTTTCTAGAGTTTCTCATCTAGAAAGTCAGGAAATTGGCTTTATAGATCATAAAGATTTTGACATTATATAAGAAGATACTTTTTGGGTATCTTTTTATTTTTTTTATACTTTTTAAAGAATATAATGCTATAATGGCGTTAACGGAGGATTTCTATGTCTAACAGAGACTTAAAAAATTATTTTAATGACGAATTACAAAGGGAATTAAATGAAAGAAAAACACTCCAGGAAAAGTATAGAAGATACAACAGCTTTATGGTTATCTTCTCTATTTTTGTTTCCATCAGTGTTTTGGCATCCATTATTCTCTTGTTTGATTATCAGGTTTTAAAGCCCCAGGACGATAGGACCAATGACCAGTTTACACAAAAGACGGCCATTGTATCATTAGAACTTGCAACTTTACTTAATTGCGACTATCAGGACTTACAAGACCTTGAATATTATGTACGAATGGATATGCGTCTTCAAGAACATGATATGAAAATGTTCTTAACCAAAAATGAAAGACTGATCTACGCATCCAATGGTTTAGATGAATCTATGTTAAGAAAAGATTTGGTATTTGGACTGGACATGTATCGACAAGAGTATGTCATAGAAAAACATGCCATACCTGAGAGTGGTTATAATATCTACTTCTTGTTACCTAAAACAGACAGCATGATATTTAGAAAATCATTCTTAGTATTTATTGCAACTATTTTCTTAATTGCAACCATCTTTAGATCTGGATTCTCACATTCCATTATGAAGAGAATCTATAGAAATATGGTAGATCCACTGGAAAAACTTAAAGTGGCAACCAACAATATTCGTGCAGGTAATTTAGATGAACCTGTGGTACCTGAGATGCATTATAACAGGGAGTTGAAAGACACTTTTAGAGACTTTGAGAAGATGCGTCAGCAACTTAAAGAAAACAAGATGATGGCTCAGCAATATGAAGAAAACAGAAAAGATTTAATCAGTAACATTTCCCACGATCTGAAAACACCAATTGCATCAATTATTGGTTATGTGGAAGGTATATATGACGGTATCGCCGATACACCAGCTAAGAGAGAAAGATACATGCAAATCATTTATAAAAAGTCCTTAGATATGAACAGGCTTGTAAATGACTTGATCTTGTTCTCTAAGTTAGATGTCAATAAGGTGGCCTTTAAGTTTGATAAGATGAATTTCCAAATATACATGGAAACTTTATTTGAAGAGTATGGTATCGAACTTCAAGAAAACCAAATCGAGTTGGTTTCGAGGTATCAGGCTACTGAAAATATGATGCTTGGCATAGATGCCAAACAGTTAAGAAGAGTTTTTAACAACATCATTGGTAATGCCATGAAGCATCTAAACAAGGAAAACAAGGCAATTGAAATCGTGGTTTATGAAGAACGTGATGAGGTTGTTATCAGAATATCTGACAATGGTGTGGGTATACCTAAAGATAAGGTAGATTTTATATTTGATAGATTCTATAAGGGTGACCCATCAAGAAATACAGAAGTAGGATCAAGTGGACTGGGCTTATCAATTTCAAAGCAGATTGTACTGGCTCATGGAGGTCGTATTTGGGCGACTTCAGAGGTTGGCGAAGGCACCATTGTTTACTTTACTATTTCAAAGAAGGAGGAAAAACGTGGCTAAAATTTTAATTATTGAAGATGAAACGAATATTGCAGAATTAGAGAAAGATTATTTAGAATCAAATGGATTTGAAGTAGATGTGGTACATGATGGACAAATAGGCTTGGACAAGGCTTTAGAAAATACCTATTCATTGGTAATTGTTGATTTGATGTTGCCAAATCTATCAGGTTTTAGTATTATAAAAAGAATTAGAGAACATAAGGACATTCCTCTACTGGTGGTTTCAGCCAAATTAAAAGAAGTTGATAAAATCAGAGGACTGGGTTTAGGTGCAGATGATTATATTACCAAGCCTTTTAGTCCAGGTGAATTGGTAGCAAGAGTAAAGTCTAATCTTATGAAGTACAACCGTTTGGTAGGTAAAAGTGTAGAAGAGCATACCATTGAAGTTGGTGATTTATGCATCGATATTTCAACACATGAAGTGACTTTAAAGGGTGAAACACTTATCTTTACAACTAAAGAATTTGAACTTTTGGCCTTTATGGCACAAAATCCAAATGTAGCTTTTTCAAAAGAAAGATTGTTTTCAAGAATATGGGGTGCAGATAACTATGGTGATATTGCCACAGTCACCGTGCATATTCAAAAGATTAGAAGTAAAATAGAAGAGGATTCTTCAAATCCTAGATACATTGAGACGGTTTGGGGAGTGGGTTATAGATTTGTAGATTAATGGAGGCTAAAATGCTCTTAAAAATGCATGGTACAGAAAATGTATTTTATTTATACGACGTTATGGGGATGGATCTCGATGATAAGGCCATGTCTGAAATGACCAAAGATCTTTGTCAAGATGGCTCAGATGGTATGCTTTTCGTTTGTGATTCTGAAATACACTTGGCTAAAATGAGAATATTTAACTCTGACGGTTCTGAACCTGAAATGTGTGGCAATGGCCTTAGGTGCCTATCGAGATATGTTTTAGAGAAGTTTGATTGCTCGGAAGGTGTTATTGAAACATTAAAGGCAGCTTATTCTGTTAAACATATTGAAGAATTCCATGGCATCAGTGCTATTCAGATTGTTCTGTATCCTGTTAAGTCACTTGAGCATCCACAGTTAAAAGACTTTGATACGTCTTATTCCTTTAAACATTACACTGTTTCAAATCCTCATATTGTAGGACATATTGAGGACCATATGACCAAAGAGGACTTAACTGTTCTTGGTGAATATGCAAATAATCACTTTGATGAAGGAATGAACGTCAACATGCTTAGGGTGATTGGACCAGGTAAAATTTATGTACAAACCTTTGAAAGAGGTGTAGGTATCACCAAGTCATGTGGTACTGGTATGACATCTTCAAGTGTTGACTATGCCATTAAAAATGATTATTTTGATAAGGCCATTGAGGTGTATAATGATGGCGGTATGATTGAGTGTCAAGTCATCAAAGAGAAAGACTACAAGGTTCTTTTTACAGGCAATGCCACTTACATGTCAAAACATGATTTAAAGGGTAATTTACTAGAAAGCTTTGATGAAGATAAGGCTTATAAACTATTTTTTAATAAAACCAGAATCTAACCATGTCTAACATGGTTATTTTTATGGCGTTTTTTATTTTTAAATATGGGTATAAATATACTAGAAGGTATGATTCGGGGTGATTTTATGACCATTAAAATCTATAACAATAAACCTTCTATGACCCAGTATGTTGCCAGGAGCAAAGAGACTAATAAAAAAGCGCCTATACAGGTAACAAGACCTGCTCAATCTTACACACAAACTAAGACGCTACCCATTAGAAGGACCAGTCAAAGGGTTCAGTCTTTTGCAGCATCTGTAGAAAGTGAAATAAGGAGTCAACAAGCATTTTCAACATATGCCCAGTTGATAAAAAAGGTGAGACTTAACAGGTTTAAAACAAGATTTGATCTTTTTCTTTAGAGTGGATGTTAACATTCACTTTTTTATTGTATAAAAATAACCCACCTATGTGGGTTATAATTGTGCCATACTAGAAGTAACGACTGTAAATATTATCAAAATAAGTGCTGGAATACCTACAGTGATACCTGCCTCTTTTGTATTCATTTCGTGTGTTTCCTTAAAACCGATATACATAACCACCAAGCTCCAAATAGAAAATATATTGAGAAGATTCATTATGCTGTATAAGAGTGGATTTGATGCCATATCAACAAACATAGCTGGTGAAAAAGTAAAGGTTGTCCCCATAGCCCTGCCTAAGATTAAAGATAAAATCGCGCCTATTTGAGCGATTAAGTTTGCAAATAAGTAGATAACCAATGTCTTCTTATAGCCTGTTTTAGACATAAACATAACGATCATATGATAGATAAATGCAACTAGAAGTGGTATTAAAATGCCAAATACACCACCGATAGCAGCACCAAATAGAAGCAGTGCATTAATTGATTGATCTGTAATATCTTGACCAGTAAGTTGCAATTGGTCGATGATGGCTTCTTTTGCAGCTGGTGTATAAGCACTTAAAAAGACAGTTATAAATATAAGTAAACCTGTAATCAGGTAGATGCCTAGTAGTTTAGGATCTTGTCTCATGCTTTTAAAGGCTCTCGCTGGATCTGTAAAGACCATGATCAGTCTTTGAATCAATGATAATGATTCGTCTTCTTCTTGAAATTCATTTAAGTTTAGTTCGCTCATAATATCCCTCCTATTGAAAATTGTATCAAGGTCATTTTCTTTATCCAAAAGACACAGAGAAAATTAAGATAAAATTAAGACTTTTCATTTTTAGTTATGATTTATAAGCGACTTGAAAATGATCTATTAATTGAGTGACTGGTTATAATTTAATGGATTTTCGGGTATATTTAATTGAGTATGATGCAAAAAAGAATTTTTTTTGCGATATAATAAAAAAAATGGAACTTTTCTAGAATGAGTTACGTCATATTGTTGAACCTTTCGAAGGGAGTGAAAAGATTGGAGAACGAAAAAAACCTGATCCTTCAAAGCAAAAGCGGAGATATACAAAGCTTTGAAACATTGGTCAAGGGATATCAAAAAATGGCCTTTAATGTGGCCTATAGAATCATGGGGAATGAAGAAGATGCTAAAGACATGACCCAGGATGCCTTAATAAAAGTCTATAAAAATATCAAGGGCTTTAGAATGGATTCTTCTTTTTCTACATGGCTTTATCGTATTGTCATGAATACATGTAAAGATGAGTTAAGAAAAAGAAAAATGAAAGTTGTTTCAATAGATCAGCCTATTGAAACCGACGATGGACAGATGCAAATGGATTTAGAAGACCATGGGTTAAAACCTGATGAGATAGTGACTCAAAGGGAGACTCAAAAGGAAGTCCATGAAGCATTGCAAGAAGTGAGTGAGACAAACAGAATCGTTGTTGTTCTTCGAGATATAAAAGGATTTTCCTATTCTGAGATCAGTGACATCATAGAAGTTCCTGTCGGGACCATAAAGTCTAGGATCAACAGAGGAAGACAAGAACTTAAGAAAATTCTCATGAATAAGCGGAATCAATCCATCCAATATATGAGAAAGGAGGTTTAAAGATGAAATGTACAGAATTTGAATTATTAGTCAATGAATACGTTGATGGCGAGTTAACGCATTCACAAGCTGAACTTGAAGAACATATGAAGACATGCCAAGACTGCAAGAATCTTTATGAAGAAACACTTGAATTAAAGCAGTTATTAGCTGGCTTAGACGATATAGATTTACCTCAAGACTTTGAAGAAACATTACATGAAAAACTAGTGGCAGCTGGTCAAGATAATGTAAGACCGATTCATAAATATAGAAACACATGGAAAGTACTGGGTTCAATTGCAGCAGTAGCAATCGTTTCAATAACGGTTTATACAGCCATGCCAAGAATGGGTTCTGATGATGCTGTTAATTTTGCAGGCGCCTCTAATGACGAAGTTGCTTATGAAATGGCCACAGAATCAGCTGATGCTGGTGTTGTGATGAATATGGCTGTAGAATCGGAATCTACTGAGGAAACAGAAGCTGCCATCGCAGAGATGCCTACAGTAGAAAGTGTAACAGTTACCATGGCAGATGATGTGGATTTGCAGGCAAAATCTAATGTATATACTCTTAGAATGATGCCAAGTGCAAAGACAAAGAAAGGTCACATGTATCAGATTAACGGTCATGTAGACAGCGTATTAAAGATCATTGAGACCTTAGATTACAAGTCATTAGAGATTTTAGAAAATCAGTATATTTTCTATTTGAAAACAGAAGATGTGCATCTTATTGAAGAAAAAATCATGCCTCTGTCATCAATGAAGATTGAAGACATTGTTCAACTAGATTACTCTTATGAAATTGATATGATTTACGAAAATATCAAAACTTTAGAAGAGGAGATCAAGCGACTTGAAGAGGAAGGTTCTTCAGATAAAGAAGAAATAAGTAAGTTAGATATGAAACGCTCTGAATTTGCTGACTATCAGAAAGCATTAGAAGAGGTTGAAATATATAAGGGTTATGAGCAAATAATTATGATTATTAGTGAGGAGTAGGAAAATGAAGAAATTTTTATCATTAAGCGTAGTAGTTGTTATGGTGGCAATGCTTTTAGTAGGCACTATGAATGTAACAGGCGTTGTTCAAGCAGAAGTTGCAGAAACTGAGAATGTGGTTTCAGTAAGCGGTGTAGGTACTGTAACTGTAAAACCTGATATTGCCTATATCAATGTTGGTGTAGAAACTCAAGATGCTGATGCAGGTCTTGCTCAACAAGAAAACGCTAAGAAAATGACAGCTGTCATGGCAGCTCTTAAAAAAGTAGGTATTTTAGAAGATGATATCAAAACAGTCCAATACAGCATTTATGACCGTTATGATTATAAAGAAGACGGTACAGATGTTAAGTACTATGTTGTTAACAACAATGTAAAAGTTACAATCAGAGACATTGATAAGGTTGGCGATGTAATCGATGCAGCTGCAGGTGCTGGTTCTAACCAAGTATCAAGTATTCAGTTTGGTATTTCAAATGAAGATGAAGTATATGCAGAGGCATTAAAATTAGCCATGACATCGGCTAAGTCAAAGGCTACAGCTATTATGTCTACATTTGGTAAGGTACCAGGTTTACCATCAAGAGTATCTGAATCAAGCTACTATGGTGGTAGTGTAAGAATGGACTACAATGTGATGGCTGCTGAGGCTAAAATGTCTACACCAGTATCTGCTGGTGAGTTAACAGTAACAGCGAATGTATCGGTAGATTATAATTACTAAAGAAAAAGGCTAAAATAGCCTTTTTTTAGTTTATGGAAGGGGTGTTTTCGTGTAGAATAGTATTAGTAAACACGACTACTATATGGGAGAAAATATGAGTAATTTAGTAATGATCATTGATGGAAACAGTTTAATGAATCGTGCTTTTTATGGTATACCACCACTTACGACTAAAGATGGTATCCACACCAATGCGGTTCTAGGCTTTCTAAACATGATGAATAAACTTGTAGATGAGTACCAACCGACTCATCTAAGCGTTGCATTTGATTTAAAAGGACCTACTTTTAGACATAAAACATTTGAGGATTACAAGGGTACTAGAAAAGGCATGGCAGAAGAACTTAGGATGCAAATGCCAATCATTAAGGAGATCCTTGAGAAACTGAACATCCATATGATGGGGATTCAAGGTTATGAGGCCGATGATTTAATCGGAACCGTGGCCAAGCATTTTTCTGCGAAAAAGACAAATGTAAAGATTGTAACAGGTGATAAGGATGCCCTTCAGTTAACAGATGACTATGTTCAAATTCTCTATGCTAAAAAAGGTCAGTTCTTACCATACACCTTTGAAATGATCAAAGAGGAGTTTGGTGGTGAGCCACTGGGTGTTATTGATTACAAGGGACTTGCAGGTGATTCATCAGATAATATTCCAGGTATTCCTGGATTCGGTCCTAAAACTGCTATGAAGCTTCTAGCCCAGTTTGGCAGTGTAGAAGGTGTGATTGAGCATGTAGATGAAGTTTCTAATAAAAGATGGCAAAACCTTATTCGTGAAAATGCTGAGCAGGCTCTTTTATCTAAAAAACTGGCAACAATTATGATCCATGTACCAGTTGAGTTTGAGGATGAAGACTTACTTTTAGAAGCACCTGACTATGAACCACTGGTAGAAACATTAACAAGATACGAGTTCACAAGATTATTATCAAGATACAAGTCACAAGATATGGACACTGCTGGTGATCATATTGAAGAGGTTATCGAACCGATTGTTTTAGAAAATGAGGAAACTAGAAGAGATTTAAGAGCCATCATTAAACATGCCAAAGCCTTTTCACTTTCTATTATCAGTGATAAAGACAACATCTTAACAGATGATGTGCTGGGTATGGCCATTTATGTAAAAAATAAATATTATTATTTACCTTGTGATGAAAAAATCATAATGGAGTATAAGGCGATCTTTGAAGATAAGCAAATTGAAAAATATGGTCATGAACTTAAGCAAGTTTATTTAAAGCTATTTAGATATGGTATTAGACCAGAAGGCTTTAAATTTGATACCTTCATAGCTGCTTATTTAATCAGCCCAAGTTTGAAGTCTTATGAACTGTCAGAACTCTTAACTAAAGAAACTGCTAAGAGTATCATGAGTCAGGAAGATTTCTTAGGCAAGGGGAAAAAAGCAGAATTGTTTTCATCGAAATCAATAGAAGAGCTTTCAGACTTTGCATGTAAACAAGTCTTTGCAGTTAAGACCATTAAGGAATCTTATGATAAGACTTTAAAAGACTTTGATTTAGAGAACTTATATTATGATGTAGAGTTGCCACTTGTAGAAGTACTTGCAGATCTTGAGTTCAGAGGCATGGCTGTAGATGAAAAGGCCCTAGATGAAATGGACGAGTTATTAACAAAAAAAGTTGGTGACTTGACAAGTGAAATTTATGAACTAGCTGGTGAGGAGTTTAATATCAACTCACCAAAGCAACTTGGTGTGATTTTATTTGAAAAACTAGAGATCCCACCACTTAAGAAAACGAAAACAGGTTATTCTACTAGTCATGATATCTTAATGAAGATTAAGGATAAACATGAGATTGTTGAAAAGATTGTTGATTACAGAACTTATGCCAAGTTAAAGTCTACTTATATAGATGGCTTAAAGGCAGTCATCAATCCTGTATCAGGTAGGGTACATTCTTCTTTCAATCAAACAGTAGCGGTGACAGGAAGACTATCTTCAACGGATCCAAATATGCAAAATATCCCTATGAAGCTTGAAGAGGGAAGAAAGATTAGAAAAATATTTGTTGCCAGTGAAGGCTATGAGTATGTAGATGCTGACTATAGTCAAATTGAATTAAGAGTATTGGCACATATGTCTGATGATAAGATGCTGAAGAAGGCATTTACAGAAAACATAGACATTCATACACTTACAGCAGCTTCTGTTTTTCATGTGCCTATGGAAGAGGTAACAAGACTTCAGAGATCTAGAGCCAAAGAGGTTAACTTCGGTATTGTTTATGGTATGAGTGACTTTGGTCTTTCTGAGAACTTAAAGATAACTAGAAAAGAAGCCAAGCTATATATAGAAAATTATTTCAAGCAATATGAGTCTGTAAAGACATATATGGAAGAAAAGGTGGCAGAATGTAAAGAAAATGGTTATGTAACAACTATTTTAAATCGTAAGAGAAACATTCCTGAGATCAATTCTTCAAACTTTAACTTAAGATCTTTTGGTGAAAGAACGGCTATGAACACACCAATTCAAGGGTCAGCGGCAGATATCATCAAAATTGCCATGATTAAGGTTTACAATGCCCTTAAAGAAGGCAACTATAAATCTAAACTGCTTTTACAGGTGCACGATGAGCTTTTAATAGAAGCACATGAAGATGAACTTGAAGAAATCAAAACACTACTCAAGGACAATATGGAACAGGCAGTTGAACTATCTGTACCGCTTGATGTAGATATGAATGTAGGAAAGAACTGGTATGATACAAAGTAAAATCATAGGTTTAACGGGTGGTATTGCCTCAGGTAAGAGCACCGTATCTGAATATTTGGCTTCAAAGGGTATCCCCATTGTGGATGCAGATCTTGTTTCTAGACAAGTGGTTGAACCAGGCTCTGCCGGCTTAAGTCAAATTGTTGAAGTCTTCGGTCAGGATATATTATCAGATGGCAGGCTTAATAGGAAGGCCCTTCGTCAACTTATTTTCTCTGATGACAAGATGCGACTGAAGCTTAATAGCATCTTACATCCAATCATACATGATGAGATTTTAAGACAATTAGATGGTTATAGAGGTAAGCATCCGATTGTTGTATTTGATGCTCCACTTCTAATAGAAAATAACTTGATGTCTATGGTTGATGAGTTGTGGGTGGTTTCTGTTGAGGAGAGCCTTCAAGTTGACAGAGTCATGAAAAGAGATCATGTCTCTAAAGAACAAGCCATATCAATCATTGACAAACAGATGTCTTTAGAGGAAAAACTTAAATTTGCCCATGTAGTGCTTGATAACAGTAAGGACATGGCTTACTTATATGCACAAATAGAAAAACACTTAGAAATGACTCGCTAGAAATAGCGAGTTTATTTTCGTTTTATGTTTCTTTTTCGTAACATTTGTGGTAGAGTATAATAAAAATTTAGGAGGGCGAAATGTATAATTTTGATAAGATTATTGATAGAGAAAATACAAATGCAATGAATACCGATGGCTATATGGATTACTTGTTTGCAGGACAGGATATTGAGATTAGCCATAAAAAAGAAGATCTGGTTCGTATGTGGGTAGCGGATATGGACTTTGAAATAGCACCAGAAATTCTTGATGCAATTAGAGAAAGACTGGATCATGGTATACTGGGCTATTCAAAAATATTTGATCCTGATTATTATAAAGTAGTCCATGCATGGACTAAGCGCCGTTATGGATGGACCTTCAAAAGAGAACATTTGGTTTCATCACCAGGCGTTATACCGGCACTTTATGAATTGCTGGAGTATTTGGTCAAAGCGGATGAAAAGGTACTTATACTGACACCATCCTATGCATTTTTTAAACATGCTGTTGACTACAATCACTTGGAGCTTGTTAAGTCAGATTTGATTGCTGTTGAGGGAAGATATGAAATAGATTTTGAAGATGTAAAAACAAAGCTTGAGGATCCCAAAGTAACCATGGCAATTTTCTGTAATCCCCATAACCCTACTGGTAGGGTATGGACAGAAGAGGAGTTGAGACAATTTGGTGATCTATGTTTTGATAACAATGTAACCCTTATATCAGATGAAATACATAGTGATCTACTAAGAAAGGAATTTCAGCATATTCCTATGGACAAGCTATATCCAGATGAGAAGAGACTTATTACGTGTTTTGCACCGAGTAAAACCTTCAATATGGCAGGTATGGCCATTTCTAATGTCGTTATAAAAGACCCTGAAATCAGAAAAATATGGGATGCTAGGCATTTAACCTTCGAAAATCCTTTAAGTGTTGCTGGTGCAAAGGCAGCCTATGAAAAAGGTCAGGACTGGCTAGACGGTCTGATTGATTACCTAGATGGTAATTTTGAATTCTTAAAAGATTTTTTAGATGAAAGGCTACCTGAGACAAACTTTAAAATATCAGAGGCAACTTACTTGGCTTGGGTGAATATAGCACCTTATGTGAATGAGGACAATTTAACCAAGTTCTTTGCAGAAAAAGCAGGTGTTTTACTAGAGGGGGGCAACATGTTTGTTGACAACTCTGACGGTTATATCAGACTGAATTTAGCCGTTCCTAGATCGGTACTGGAAAAAGGCTTGAATAGGATATATGATGCTGTAAAATAAAATGTAAGATATGTGTCACTGACTGTCTTGCATATGCTATAATACATAGCATGGAGGGAATGAAATGTTAGGAACAATTGTTAATGCTGTCGCAATTTTTGTTGGTGGTAGCATTGGTACAGTATTTGGAAATAAGTTTACAGAAAGATACAGTGAGATCATTACTCAGGCCATATCTTTATCAGTAATTTTAGTAGGTTTGATGGGGGCCATAAAGGTAGAAAACATCTTACTTCTCATCTTAAGTATGGCCATTGGCAGCATGATTGGTGAGTTTATCAACATTGAAAAAAGGCTTAACAATCTAGGAGATGCCCTTCAAAAGCGCTTTGCAAAAGAAGGTCATAACTTAGCTGAAGGTTTTGTGATGACAACTCTCATCTACTGTGTTGGCTCAATGGCGATTTTAGGTTCTATTGAAAGTGGTGTAAAGGGTGAACATACCACTCTATTTGCAAAGTCTATACTGGATGGTGTGTTTTCTATTGTCTTTGCATCTACCATGGGTTTTGGTGTAGCTCTATCTGCTATCAGTGTTTTTATCTATCAGGGAACCATTACACTTTTGGCCAATCAGGCAGCAGGTGTCTTAACACCACCTGTTATCAATGAACTGTCTGCAGTTGGTGGCTTACTAATTATGACCATAGGTCTTAATACCCTTGGTGTTACAAAAATACGTGTTGGTAATATGTTACCAGCCGTCTTTATTCCAGTTATTTATATGTCATTTTTCTAGGAGGCAGCATGAAAGTTTTATTTACATATGATTATGGTCAGGCATGTATGGATGAACTCAGAGCACTTGGCATGGAAGTTGTTTACTTCGATGAAAAGCGCATTGATGAGTATAAGGATATAGAAGATGTAGAGGTTTTGGTATGTTATAAACCTTTTGAAAAAATTGACTTACATGACTACAAAAGCTTGAAGTTGATATTACTATCGTCTATTGGTTTTGATCAGTTGCCAAAAGACCATGTCAAAGAAATCGGTATCACAGTGTGTAACAACAGAGGTGGCTACTCAATTCCCATGGGGGAATGGATTGTCATGAAGCTTTTAGAGATGGTCAAACATTCTAAAGCTATGTATGAAAATCAAAATAAGAAAACATGGAAACCTGATACAGGTATCCTAGAAATATACCAAAAGAAGATTGTCTTCTTTGGGACTGGAACAATATCGAAAGAAGCAGCCAAGAGACTGGCAGGTTTTGGTGTGGATATTGTAGGCTTAAATACAAGTGGTCATAGTGAGGAGTTCTTCTCGTCATGCCATCCTTTAAGCCAAGCAGAAGCTGTTG
The DNA here is from genome assembly GCF_022496765.1 of Acidaminobacter sp. JC074. GTDB lineage: Bacteria > Bacillota > Clostridia > Peptostreptococcales > Acidaminobacteraceae > JABXKX01. The sequence goes on from NZ_VANV01000016.1 coordinate 38,229, forward strand.
TAAAAGATGCTGCAGCTGTCGTGGTTGCTCTGCCTTTGACGGATTCTACTAGAGGCATAGTTGGCAAGAAAATCTTAGATGCTATGGATGAAAATGCTGTATTAATTAATATTGCACGTGGTGAAGTTGTAGATGAACCTTATTTAGTTGAAGTCTTAAGAGAAAAGAAAATTAAGGCTGCAGCCCTAGATGTATTTTATGAAGAGCCTCTTCCTAAAGAGCATCCTTTATGGGACTTAGACAATGTCGTCATCACTTGTCACAACTCGTGGATATCTGAAAAGAGAAATAGCAGAAGATTTGACTTAATCAAAAAGAACTTAATAAAGTATCAAAATAAGGAACAACTTTTGAATGTGATTAACATCTTAAGAGGCTATTAAAATATGGACTTTCTGAACAAAAAAAGTCTTTTTTTAGTTATACTAAGGTGACGAAGGAGGAATGACATGAAGAAAGTGATGACCTTATGTTTAGCACTCGTTCTTGCCCTATCACTAGTAAGTTGTATGGGCTACGAAAGCCAAACAGATGAAATTGCTATCACATCTTATAGCCCCATAGAAACATCAACCTTATCAGATATTGGTAGACCAGTGGTTACAATTGAGATGGAGGATGGTAAAACAATCAAGATGAAGTTGGTTCCAGAAGTGGCACCCAATACAGTCAATAACTTTATTTCTTTGATTGAGGATAATTTTTATGATGGCTTAACTTTTCATAGAGTATGGGAAGGATTTATGATTCAGGGTGGTGACCCAAATGGTGATGGTAGTGGTGGACCAGGCTATGAAATACCAGATGAGTTTTATACAGAAAAAGATGGTGTTGGCTATCATCTAAGTCATGTAAGAGGCATTTTATCAATGGCCAAGACACAGTTTCCTGATTCAGCAGGTTCGCAGTTCTTTATCATGCATGAAGATTCTACCCAGTTAGATCTAAAGTATGCTGCATTCGGCATTGTTATAGAAGGCATGGATGTGGTTGATGAGATTGCCAGTGTAGAAATTGCAAGTAAGAACAAACCCGTCGAGGACGTGATTATAAAAACCATTACTGTAGACTTAAATGGCTATGAATACAGCCAACCAATAAAGGTTGAATAGCTCAGACTTTCTGAGCTTTTTATATTGACTTATGGCCATAAAAAACATATAATATAAAAGTACTTTTGCGGATGTGGTGGAACGGCAGACACGCTACCTTGAGGGGGTAGTGCTCATACGGGCGTGCGGGTTCAAATCCCGCCATCCGCACCAATACAGATTTTAGAGAAAGTTAAACCTAATGGTTAACTTTCTTTTTTTTGTCTTTATATCAATTTGTAATATATGGTCTTTCTCCAATATTTGGTGTATGATTAATAGTGGATTATACAACAACTAAGGAGGAGACATGAAAAGATTTATAATTTTATTTTTGGCACTTGTTATGGTGTCATCCACATTGTCGTTTGGAATGACAGAAGAAGTTACAGTGACCATTCCTGAATTTGATGTGACTGTCAATGATGTAAAAATTGATACAGCTCACAGTCAATATCCTGTCATTACATTTAATAATGTAACGTACTTTCCAATGACATCAGACTATCTGTCGGGGATTGGCTTACGACTGACTTTCGATGCAAGTACTGGCTTAGAACTGAATGTAGAAAACAAAGCCGGTCAACTTGAGCAAAAGTTCTTAGGTGCATCTAATGTCTTGGGATCTAGCTCTAAAGCACAAATTGCACCTTTTCCGATTAAGGTTAATGGAAAGGTAGTAGATAATGGGTCAGAAGCATATCCAGTATTGCTTTATAAAAATGTGACCTATTTTCCAATGACATGGCGTTTTGCTGTCACTGAGTTTAATTGGAAAACAACTTGGGATGATGTAAAAGGTTTTGGCATTCTAGTAGAAGGCGCTAGTCAAGCTGGTGAAACAGTAACTGCAAACGAAGAAGATGGTGAAACAGATTTGTTTGAAGGTTATAAGCTTATTGAGGTTGACGGAGGTGACTTATCAGGTTACAGGCAAGCCAATGTTGTTGTAGATGTTGGATTTGGAGACAGAAACTATTATGCCTTTACAAATGAGTATGGTCAGTTGGTTAAGGTGATAGCAGATACGATTATTTTACAAGATGAAGAGAATGAACCTGTTAAGTCTACAGGAAGATACTATTATGATGAGGCAAAGGTACCAGGTACCGAAAGTGCTGAATTAGATGAAGGACATGTAATAGCAGATTCACTTGGTGGTGTAGCCAATGCTTACAATATAACTCCTCAAAACTCTACTTTAAATAGACATGGTGATCAAGCCTATATGGAAAAAGTTATTAGAGATGCAGGGGGATGTAGCGATTTTGAAGCGATCATTACTTATCCAAATACTGAAACTCAGATACCAAGTCATTATCAGTTTACATATACCATTATGGGAAATAAGATAGTAGATGCTTTTAACAATATAAATCCAGATGTAGCAAATGAAGATATTAATAATACAGAGAGTACAAGTACAGATATAGATACTAATACAAATACAGATATTAATGAAGAAGACATAAGTAAAATAGATACCAATGGCAATGGTAGAGTAACAATTGCCGAAGCAGAGGCTGCAGGTTTTACAATGCCAATATACTCAACACATTGGTTATACAAGTATATGACTGATAGAGATGGTGATGGCATGGTTGGCGAGTAATATTTAAAACGTATGTAAGTGATATTTAAGAAGGATTGTCAGTATTTAGTATATGACAATCTTTCTTTTCTTAGAATCATAGGCTATAGGATTCATTCTTGAATTGTTAGGCTAGGATGTTTATAATGATAGATGTAAGTCAGCTAAGAAGGTTTAAGTAATTTAACTAGTTCTTATTTGACTACAAACTGAATAGCTGAATAGGTTATCTTATTAATAAGATCTAAGAGGGAAGCTAGGTGAAAATCCTACACGGTCCCGCCGCTGTAAAAGAAGAGCGTTTGTATGATACCACTGAGTCATCGGGAAGGTTACAAACGTTATGAGACTTGAGTCAGAAGACCTGCCTGTTTATAGATACTGTATTTCCACGGTGTATGGAAGGTATAACTATAGGGATATCCTATACTTATGTCTAAGCGTGTTGCTTAGTTTTTTTTATAGGAGAAAAGAAGGCCTATATGTGATTTTCATACAAGTGCTAGTGCAGATTCTAATAAAATAGTAAAATCATTTAAGAGGGAGAAAATCATGAAAAAAGGTATTGTAGTAGCTAGCTTTGGAACATCTTTTCCTGATGTAAGAAAAAGATGTATTGAGAGCATTGAAGATGCAATTGTTAAAGCGTATCCAGATTTTGAAGTTAGAAGAGCATTTACTTCAAATATGATTATTAAAAAGTTAAAGGATAGAGACAATCTTAATATTGATACACCTATTCAGGCACTTAAGAAGATGGTAGATGAGGGGATAAAGGAGATTCATGTCCAACCACTTCATGTGATACCTGGCTTTGAGTATGAAAAAGTACATAAGGCAGTTAAGACCATCAATCATAGACGAGATGTCCATGTAACCATTGGTATGCCACTTTTAAGCAAAGAGGAACACTATGACCAAGTGATTGACGCGATTGCACCTAAGTTGTCAAAAGAAGATGAAAGGGCTTTTGTATTAATGGGACATGGCACAGAACATCATGCCAATGCATGTTATTCCATGTTACAAGCTAAGTTAAATGATAGAAGAGATGATGTGTTTATTTCCAATGTAGAAGGCTATCCAGAACTTGACCATGTGATGCCAAAACTAGAAAAATACAAACATGTTACCCTTATGCCACTTATGATAGTTGCTGGCGATCATGCCATGAATGATATGGCTGGTGATGAGGATTCTTATAAAGTTGACTTGAGTGATCAAGGTAAAGAAGTCGCTTGTATATTAGAAGGACTTGGTGAAATAAAAGCCATTCACGAGATTTTTATCAATAGAATAAAAGAATGCATAGAATAATTGGTATACCATAATCAAAACGTTGATTATGGTATTTCTATTTTACCAATCTCAATATATTTTCTTATGTCCTATTGATTTTAAAGGTCAATCATATTCTTTCTGTTAACTTGTCTTATTAGCCTACTGAATAGACGGAATTTGTTTGGGTATAAAATTTAATGGAGGACAAGCTATGGGTGACTATCTTAAACTGCATGAAGAGTGTCTTAAGTTAATCAGTGAAGGCCAGTTTGATAAGGCGATGAGACTGGCTCATGAACTGCTGGATATTTATGAAACAGAAAAGCCAGACATGCCAATTACAAATGTGTTTTCTGGTCGTGAAAAAGTTCTTATTAACACACCAAATGCCATTATCTACATAACGTATATGCAGCGGCTTATCAAGCTTCTAGAAAAGCAAAATTCTTATGAAGAAATGATAAAGACCATGTACTATTTAGGTGTGGAATATATTTCAGGAAAGCACTTTGAAGAGGCTGAAATCATTATGGATAAAGCAATGAAGCTTGCTAAAAACTATCATATGTATGATCGACAAGCTGACCTACTAAATGGCTATGGTAATATGTATGAACTTCAAAATGATGATGAAAAAGCCCTAGAATATTATTTGATGGCATACAATATGTCTCATGAATATGATTATGAAGAAGGACAAAGATTCTCACATAATATTGGCTATGCCTATAAGAAAATGGGCAAATATTCTAAAGCCATCGGTTACTTGAGACTTTGCGTGTCATATCTTGAGAACACAGACATGATTGGTAGAATGGCAAATGGCTATAATGAACTTGGTGATTCCTTAAGATTAAATGGTCAGTATTTAGAATCACATGAAGCATTGAACAATGGATTAAGATATTGTTTAGAGTCTAAGAGCAATTCATTTTTAAAGGAGAACTATCAGTTTAGAAGTGCCTTATATGAGGCTGAAGGAAAGTTTAAAGAGGCTCTAGAATACTTTAAGTTGTATCAGGTCTTAAGTGAAAATATCAATACTGAAAAGTTCAAGGGAGAACTACAGAATCTTAGACTTGTCAGTGAATTGTCTTCTAAGGAATCAGAAAATGTCATCATCAAGGAGAAAAACAAGGAACTTGAAGCTTATAGTCAAGCTTTAGATGAGTCCAATGTATCTTTGGTTGCAGCCATACAGGAAACAAGACTGATGAATCAAAAAATGATTCAGTCAGAAAAGAGTGCCAGTTATAACAGGATGATGATTGGTGTTGCGCATAAGCTGAATACTTCCATCTCAAATATAAGCCTTATGACTGAGCAAATCGAGCTTGAAATTATAAATATGAAAAGAATCATGGAAAATGGCACCATGACCAGGAAATCACTACAAAGTGCCATGAAAGATAACTTAGAGAGACTGTCATTAATCAGAAGGTCTTCTGACAAGATGCAGAAGTTTATTGAGAGCATTAGAAGTGAGTCTATCACTCTAGATGAAATTAGAAAAAGTGGTTCCATTAAACATCTACTGACAGAGACTGCCCTTATGTTTTCTGATCGATTAAATGACTGTCACTGTCAAATGAATATTGATGTTCAAGAGGATATGCCTGATATTTCAGCTTACAACATATTTAAACGTGTCATCAACCAACTAATGGACAATGCCCTGAAATATGCATTTACTGATGATAATGATGAAAATGTCATTGATGTCATGACCTGGATAGATGATAAAGGTAAGATGAATATTGAGTTTAGTGATAATGGCATTGGCATAGAAGAAGAAAGTTTGTCAAAAATTTTCGATCCTTTTTACACCAGCAATATGGGGAAAAAAGGTGGTGCCGGTATGGGCATGTACATCTTACAGAAAACAGTTCAAGATATATTAAGTGGTGAGGTCACATGTAGCTCAGATTATGGAGAGGGTACAACCATTAAGATAAAAGTTGGCAACTTATACAACAGTTTATTCTAGCGAGTTTAATAATGTAAAATACCATAATCAAGTTGATTATGGTATTTTAAATTGAAAAAGAACACCGTAGTGTTCTTATGGATTAACTTTGAATACTTTTTTCATGTATAAATGATTGCCATTTATTCTTAAAGGTAAGAGGTCTTTCTTCTAATCTTCTTTCGCTTTTACCTGAGAATAGGACATAAAACAAGGCCAGTCCACCTATAAAGGTTGTGAAAATACCACAGAAGGCTGCAAAGAAGCCAGCGAAAAAACCATTGGTCTGTGAGTAGACATACAGAAGCAGCAAGGTAAGGAGTGATATAAACATACCAAAAATTGCTGACATACCTCTTCCAAAGAATAAGTTGGCACCATCTTTTTCTAGTACCCTGATGGCTGTTTCTCTAATAACTTGCCTTTCTTGCATTACAGAGACTATTTGATTATTGGTATCAATAATTCTGTATAAAAAGTAACCATGAATAGCAATAGCTATTAAAGTAATAATTAAGTTGAAAATAATAATACGCCTCATTTTATTTGATAATCTAACATTCATCTTCCCCTCCAAAAATACTAATTGTACAATAATACTCGCCATAACGTTAACCCTTTTAACTTATTCATATTATATCATGCTTTTAAGGTCATTAATCATATATGACATAATGTTAAGAAAGTTCTGACAATTAAGAAAAATGTTTGTAAGCAAGTCTACGATACGTTTATTGTTTCTTTTTGCTATTACGTATATGATAAACTTGGAGGTAGGATATGGATAGCAAAAAAACTGGTGAGTTGATTTATAAACTTAGAAAAGAAAAACACCTGACTCAAGCTGCTCTTGCAGATAAGATAGGCATTAGTGATAAAACGGTTTCAAAATGGGAACGGGGACTTGGATGTCCAGATGTCTCTTTGCTGACAGATTTATCTAGAGTACTTGAAGTAGATTTGAACAAACTCTTATTAGGAGAGTTGAGACCTAATAAATACAATATAGGTAATATGAAACTTTTGGATTTTTACGTGTGTAAAACGTGTAATAACATCATGTTTGGCTTAAATGATGCAGAAATATATTGCTGTGGTAGAAAACTAGATAGATTGGTGGACAGAGCTCTAAATGAAGAGCACAAGTTAGAGGTCAGTGTTATAGAAGACGATTACTTCATAGAGATGAATCACCCTATGAACAAAGACCATTATATTAATTTTATTGCTTATCTTGTAGATGGAGGTATTACCATTTTAAAGCTTTATCCAGAACAAGATGTGAGTATAAGAATCCCAAGGTATTACAAGATGGATGTATACATCCATTGCAATAAAGATGGTTTGTTTAGATGCCATCTTAAATAAGAAATCAAGCTAACATATTAATGACAAGTTGGTTTATAAGAGGAAATACGACAAGTATTTCCTCTTAGTTTTATCTTAAGCTTTTGGCAATCTCGTTTAACTCTTTTACATCAGGTGTTTCAAATGTCATGTTCAGACCATGCGGCATTTTCTTTCCTTGATCATCTACACTGACAAAAGTCACAAATCCGTCTACAAAGACTTCATCCGTTATACCTGATTCTGCTTTGCAATACACTGTGATACTCGTTTTACCATGAGCTACAACTTGAGAAGTAAGTTGGAGCAGATCTCCTTTATTAGCCGGTTTTTTAAAAGTAAGTCCATGTAGCTTTAAACACACAATTTGATCTGGATTTTTTACAGATGTGGCTGCAGCAGAAAAGCTTGCCTCTACAAACCATTCAGCCAGTCTACCTGCAAATAATGTCCCATGGTGATTCAGTTCCTCAGACTTGATAAGTCTTGATGTTGTTAATTTATTCATATGATCCTCTTTTCTTAAGTTAATGTCGATTTGCAAGTTTATATTAACACACTTGCATAATTAGGTCTATATTTTTATTGATTATTTTAAAAGTATACTTGTATTCAAGGATTATGATATGAGATTGTTATAAACTTGCGTAATGTGACAAATAGAAATATTTGAAATATACCTTGTATTACGAGGTAGTGTGTAGTACGATGTAATTGGGAGGACGACTATGGATAAAGAGATTAAAAAAGGAAGTATTGATATTCTAATCTTATCTTTGATTGATAAAAAAGATATGTATGGTTATGATATTGCAAAAACAATTAAGAGTAAAAGTAACAACCTTTATGAGATGGGAGAAGGCACACTTTATTCTGCTCTGAAGAGACTTGAGAAAAATGAACTTATTGAATCATATTGGGGAGATTCGGCCAGTGGTAGTAGACGAAAGTATTACAAGATTACTGATAGTGGATCAAAAGAACTTAAAAGAAGAATGAAGGAATGGAAACAAGTTAATGAGTTGATAAATGTATGTTATGAGGGGGCTAGATGAGAACTATAGATAATTATGTAAAATCGATTACAAAATCATTGGATTGCTCTGCTGAAGAAAAAGAAGATCTTAGATTAGAATTTATCGATCATTTGAGTTCTTTAAAAGATGAATATATGATTAAAGGCTATACTGAGAAGGATGCCATAAGAAAGGCCATTAGTGATTTTGGAGATGAAGGCATCATTAGCAAAGAATTGAATAAGAATATAAGCAAACTACAAAAGATAATGAACAAGGGTTTTACAGTCATTTGGTGGATGTATTTGATCATCATTTCTTGGTTGTTGATTAGACCTACTAGGGCTTATTATAATATGGGTATTAGATCCTATAATTTAGAGCCTTTTAAGCAAATCTTGATTTATATTACTAGGTACGACCACTATAACTTCAATATATGGTTTTACAACTTATTTGGTAATATGATACTCTTTATTCCTTTCGGTTTTCTTTTACCTGTATGTTTTAAAAAAGGAAAAAATCTATGGAGCAATTTGCTACTTACTATTTTGTTCAGTTTTTCCATAGAGGGGATACAATACATCTTCGCAGTTGGTATATTTGACATTGATGATATTATCTTAAATACTGTAGGTGGTCTTATTGGATTTAGCATTTACACATTGTTAGTATATCTTCTAAAGCGAGTTAATAGGGAATATTTAATTTAATACTTGACTATAGACTGCAAAGGAATGTTTCTTTTGCAGTTTCTTATATTATGGCGACTAGAAGTGAAAGTGTGTTATTTTAATCACAAAGTGCGTTGAAGTGAGAAGTAAGTTGTTTCAACGATTACAAAGCTTGAGAAAATAATTTCTCAGTAAAAAAACTTTATTGTTAATGGTGTGAAAACGCTTGCTTGATAATAAAGTATCAATTATAATGAGTAAGTCAAATTGAATATGGTGCGGATGAATGATGTTGGAGAAACACGAAGTGTTACCGTAGAAGAAAGGATAATAGGGCTAGATATTATCTGAAGCTTTCAGGTTAAATACAGTATCAGGACGTACCCCTGGAGAGACTCTTAGGAGCATCGATGAAGCAACTTGATATCAAGGAAACTTTCAGATAAAAGGACAGGGTAAAGTTAGCAAAGCTTTTTTGTGTTGCTGATTTTAGGGTTGTCTTTTTTTAATGTCTTTTTTAGTCATCTGATAAAGATATAAGTTTCCTTTAGGAGATTTAGGCTATTAGAGGAGGAGACAATGACAACAGAAGTAATATTATCTTATCTAGATAAGATCAATGGTGTTTTATGGGGACCAGTTATGTTAATCTTTTTACTTGGAACGGGTATATTATTTACCTTCAAGTTAAGATTTTTACAGGTAACAAAACTAGGATTAGCATTTAAGCAAATATTTAAAGCTGAAGATACAGAAGAAGATGCAGAAGGTATGTCACCTTTTCAATCACTGTCTACAGCTATTGCAGCCCAAGTAGGAACGGGTAACTTAGCAGGTGTTGCCACAGCCATAGCTGTAGGTGGTCCAGGATCAATTTTCTGGATGTGGATCAGTGGTTTCTTCGGTATGGGAACTATATTTGGTGAAGCTGTGCTTGCCCAACTCTTTAAAGAAGAACATGATGGTGAGTTAACAGGTGGACCGGCTTATTACATAAGAAATGGATTGAAAAATAAGTTCTTAGCTGCTTTCTTTGCTGTTTCAATTATTTTGGCATTAGGTTTTATGGGAAACATGGTACAGTCTAATTCTATAGCTGCTGCTGTAAAGAATGTTTTACCTGTTCCAAGCTTGGCAATCGGTATTGTTATCGCAGTACTTGCTGGTATTGTTTTGGTTGGTGGTGTTTCTAGAATTGGTTCATTTACAGAGAAAGTTGTACCATTTATGGCAGCCTTTTATATATTAGGTGGATTTATTATTGTAGCCATGAACATAGATCAGCTTTTACCAGCACTTAAAATGATCATCTTTGGTGCATTTAACCCTCAAGCTGCAACGGGTGGTTTTATTGGTGCCACAGTTAAAGAGACCATTAGATATGGTATTGCAAGAGGTTTGTTTTCTAATGAAGCAGGTATGGGTTCAACGCCACATGCCCATGCTGTTGCAAAGGTTAAACATCCTGCACAACAAGGTATGGTATCTTTATTAGGAGTTATTGTAGATACAGGTGTTGTGTGTACAATTACAGCTTTGGTTATTTTAACAACAGGTGCATTTGAAACCGGTTTAACAGGTGCAGAGTTAACACAAGAAGGCTTTAGATTAGGATTTTCTTTCTTAGGTGATTTCGGAAATTCATTTATAGCCATTTGTTTATTCTTCTTTGCATTTTCAACCATTATCGGATGGTACTTCTTTGGAGAGCAAAACATCAAATACTTATTTGGACATGGTGGTATTAAATACTACAGAGTACTTGTCTTATTTGGTATCGCTGTAGGACCACTTTTAGATGTGGAGCTTGTATGGAGCCTTGCAGATTCATTCAATGCCTTGATGGTTATACCAAACTTAATTGCTTTAGTGGGTTTAACGGGTCTGGTTGTTAAATGTCTGAATGACTTTATTGAAAAACATGAAAATAATGAAATATAATACAGAGACCTCATACAATGTATGAGGCCTTTTTTAAACTTCAAACCAGTAGAGGTTATAGGCTTGTATTTTTTTCAAGTGACACTTTTTAGTCAGTGCCATGGAACCATAATTGTTATCTGTACACTCCCAGTAGACCTTATAACCCAGTCGGTGGATGGCGTTTACCATCTTAATGGCCAGTGCACTTGCAATGGATTTTTTGCGGTAGTTTTCTTCTACAGCGATGCCGATGCCCATATAATTGCCTACTTTGCCATCAAGCAGGCATCTTCCTATGATTTTATTGTCTTTAAGAGCAACAAAACCAAGGTCTTCCTTTAGATACACGTTTATATCGCCCCACCAGCTTTTAGTAGGTGATTCTATAAAGCTTGCGTTTTCATACTTAAATGATGACTCAGAAATTCCTATTATTTCAATGTCGTCAAAGTCTAACTCTGCTATGAGCTCACTTGATTGTGAGTGATAAATATATTGCTGACATGTGGACATATCCTTTAAATCTATTTGATCTTCCCAAGCTTTGGAATCAAAGGAAAACTCAAACTCTTGTAAATCACCATTCAAATGTGTTTCTGAGATGCTTTTGAGTGACCTTCTGACTTCATCAAAAAAAGACTGACTGGCCTTTCCGATAAAAAAGAAGCCACCTTCACCTTGGTGGTATATTAGGCCTGACTGAGGCTTAGTTTTTTTATCTACATAGATAAAGCCTGGGTTTTTATTTTCTATAACTGTTTTCAGTTGCAGACTCAAACAGGATGGATCTATTAAGTCTATTATATTTTTGTAGTTTGATTTATCTAATAAATGCATAAGTACCTCCCTTTACAGTATAACATCCATCTCTTTTTCCAGTTATGCAGACTTGTTTTAAACAAATGTTTTATTCATTTAAAACATTTTTCCTTCATATGATGTAAAATAAATATAGGGGGCCTTATGAAAAGACATATTATTTTACATATTACTTCGGGTGTATTGATTCTTGTGTTACTGATTGTTGGATTTTCTTTAAGAAGTGACATAGAAAATTTGAGTATAACGCTTCAGTCCAAAGATGAACACCTTGCTCAGCTTGATGACAAAATCATGGATTTAGATGCAGAGCTTAAGTTGACTAAAGAGACATTAAATGAAGCAGAAGCTGAAAAGCTTGTATTAGAGAACAAACTTAAGAATGATGAACTTGCTAACCAGTATGATTCTATGCGTTTTTATCATCTGTACAGGTCAAGTTATCAAAGAGAAAACTTAATTAAGCAGCTTTCAAATGATTTGATTAAATATAAAGAAGACTACTTGATCATCTATGGTTCTGATGACCAAGCTCAAGAGGTGGAGTTAGCTTACTTTATAGATTACGATAAAGAGTTAAGTTTAGTGGAACAGTTAAAGTGGATAGCAGATAACATGTCTGAGTATTCTTTTGCCGGTTATCCAATAGAGCTTGTAGCCATCGAAGACATAGAAGGAAAGAAGATTGCCCATGTAGATCTAAGAGAGCCTGAAAATCAAGAGAATGGCTGGTCAGTTAACTTTTTCATGGGATCGTCTCAAGGGATAATGACAGCGGATACTTTAGTTGAATCCTTTCTACAAAAGGACAGGGAACTGGATGAGTGGATTGACGGTGTCTATTTTTCTTATCAAGGAAAAAGAGACTGGATTACAGACCATGATCCTGCCTTATGTTTGTACACATATTATAGGGATGGTTCAAGACTAGAAGACGTAAATTAAGCTGCATTAGATGCAGCTTTTTCTAGTTTGTAAGTATCTTTTCTGTCTGAACTTGGCTATCTGAGATATCTGTAATCATATACTTCTTACCTATGAGTGAAAAGACCAGATAAATCATTCCAACTATAAGTGGAATTAAAAATGGATTTATTAACTCTATCAGTAGGCCCGACAAGAGGATACCTAATGGGTTTGCAACTTTAATCATAGGAATTAAAATGCCCCAGACTCTGCCCAAGTAAGATGGGTCTACAGTCCTTTGAAGGTGTGTTGCAAAAGGTACATCTACCAAAGAAATGATACTACCGAAAACAAGCATGATCATACCATAATAGAACATTGTAGAAGCTAAGGTCTTTACAAGACCTGGTAGGAAATAAGGCAAGCCTATGGTTGCTGCCAGAAAGCCTGAACTGATGCCGATCATAAGATAGAGTCGATTGACGCTGATCTTTTTGAGTACAAGTCCAACGGTCAATGCACCCAAGATCATACCGACTGGCAGGCATGAAAATATGATACCGTAAGCCTGAGAACCAACATTTAAATGGTTGTTTAGAATATATGGCAGTGGTACTTGGATAGCCAGTGAAATCAAAATGTTGACACTTAAGAAAAAGATGTACATGCCCATGATGGATCTCTGTTTAATCACATACTGAAAACCATCCTTTAAATCTTTAAAGACATCTTTGACATCATGAGTGGGTTCGTTTTCTCTCTTGTTAAATTCAAAGTCTATAAACAGTTCTGACAAAGCTGACAAGATAAATGAAATACCATTAAAGAGTATGAAGCTCTTTATATCAATAAATGCATAAACCAAACCGCCTATTACAGGTCCCAGTATATTAGCAATCGAGCCGATTATTTGACTTAAGGAGTTGATGAGTTGTAGGTGTTTTTTATGGACCAGCTGAGGTTTTGCAGCTTCAAAGGCAATTCCGAAAAACGAGGTGATGACGTTGGTTATAAATGTTGTGACGTAAACACTTAAAATGGATATGTCATTAAAAGTGATGAAGATATAAAAGAGGACAAATAAGAGCCCGTTGAGTATATCCATATTAACAACGATTTTCTTTTTATCAAACCGATCTGCGAAAACACCGGCAAAGGGTGTTAGGATGAGTGATGGCAAAAAAGAAACCAATAAGGTAATGGCAAACTTCATGCCTGAACCGGTTGTGTTTAAAACGTATAAGCCAATTGCAAATGAGTAGATGATTGAACCCAAGGAAGAAACCGTTCTACCTAAGGTATAGAGCATTAGATTTTTGTATTCTTTATTCATAACTAGCCTCCCTAGGTATCATCATAGAACTTAGTTATTAGAAAAACATTAAAATAAAATGAAAAAGTGTTAGAAATTCATCTAACACTACTCGTTGTGCATTAATAATTCAAGATTTTGATGATAAATGGAATCATGCATGAAAAACTCTGCAATCTTGCTTGAAATCAATGAACATACCAACATTGGAAATAATAAGTTGTATTGACCGGTCAGTTCGACCACCATCAAACTTGCTGATAAGGGGGCATTACCGAATCCAGCAAAAATAGCAGCCATGCCTGCCATTGCATATGTATTGACATCCAGTAGTGGTAGGCCAAGTAATACAAATACTTTGGATAAGCCAAGACCAAAAGTCAGGCCAATGACCAAGCCAGGTGCAAAGATACCACCAATGGCGCCAGAACCTAAACTGATACCTGTTAAAAGAATCATCAGCAGTGAAATGACAAACAAATGACCTGCACTGTAGTGTTCAGCTGTTATATAGGCTGGAGATGGGTTATATAAAAAATAGTTGCCAACTGAGTAAAGCATGATGATGATAACAACTGCACCACTAAGGTTCTTTACAAACTGAGGTATCTTTAATTGATGATAGAGTCTACGAAATCCCTTAAGTGACAACATGTACAAAATCGATAAAAAGCCAATTATAAATCCTAAAAGTATAAAGTTGACCACTTCACTCATATGAAATAGATAATTGGTATATAGGTCAGAAAAATAAGGTTGATCAAGAAATATCCTTACAGTCAATGTAGAAGCTAGTGATGATAAGAGTATGGTTGAAAGCATATCAAAGTAACGTTTCTTAAAAAGAATCTCAACCACAAACAAGGTTGCAAAGATAGGAGAGTTGAAGATACCTGCCAAACATCCTGCCACACCACATCCGATAAGTACTCTGGTCTCATCATCACTCAGTTTTGACCTGTAAGCGACGTGTGAACCTATAGCGCCACCAAGATGAACAACAGGACCTTGACGACCGGCTGCAAAACCTGAAATCAATGTTAAAAAGGTGCCTATGGTTTTATAGAGTACGGCTGATGGCGTCATCATTTGTGTTTTGATATGTTCTATTTCAAACATGACCTGTTCTACGCCAAAACCTTGATTGTCTTCTGTTAAAAGTCTATGTCTGATATAAGCGACGGCCATAGCTGCAATCAGTGGCACAATGATCATAAAGGCCTTTATTTGGTAAAGTTCACCTACAAAATGAAAGCCTATATTAAGTACTTTGTTGAATAGGATAGACACGATTCCTGTAAGCAAACCAATAAATATTGCAAGAAATGCTATTTTTAATTTTGGTATATAGTTTTTTGAATTCATATGGACTCCTTTTCATCTTCTATTATACCTGATTTCATTGAAAAATCACCCTAGTAATGATAAGATAGTTAAGGTAAAAAGGAGCAAACATGGAACTTTGGGATTTATACAATATAGAAGGTGAAAAAACAGGCCAAACACACATTAGAGGAGATCAAGTCCCTAAAGATAGATATCATTTGGTCGTTCATATCGTCATAAAGAACTCAAATGGTGACTTTTTGATTCAAAAGAGATCTGATAACAAAGAATCTGCACCTGGTCAGTGGGCCTTTACAGGTGGTTCTGCAACCTCAGGGGAAACTTCTTTGAGTGCTGCTTTAAGAGAATTAGAAGAAGAAACGGGTATCAAACTAGAGAACCTTAAGTTTCGAAAGAGACTGATAGGCCATACATATTTTGCAGATATATGGTTTGGCTATCATGATGTAGATGTTGAGACTTTGGAATTTCAGGTAGAAGAAGTAAGTGCACTTGATTTTCAGTCTGTTGATACAATAAAGCAAATGATAAAAGATGGGACTTTCCATTCTTATGAAGATGAATATTTAAATGAAGTTTTTAAAATATAGGAGGCATAATGACAGAAAAGATGATGTCTAATTTTATTCACAATGAAATAGACAAGGATTTAAGTGAAAAGAAATACGAAGAAGTTCATACAAGATTTCCGCCAGAGCCAAATGGCTACATCCATTTAGGTCATGCAAAGGCGATTATCATCAATTTTACTACAGCTCAGAAGTATGGTGGTAAATGTAACCTGAGATTTGATGATACAAATCCTATCAAAGAAGATATCGAATATGAAAATGCGATTCAAGAAGACATCAAGTGGTTAGGTTATGACTGGGATGATCGTTTGTATTATGCTAGTGGCTATTTTGAAAAGTTGTATGAGTTAGCTGAAAGACTCATAGAGTTAGGCAAAGCTTATGTATGTGACTTGTCAGCTGATGAAATGCGTGAGCAACGTGGTGACTTTAACCGATTAGGTGAAAATGGTCCTTACAGAGACCGTTCAGTAGAAGAAAACTTAGACTTATTCAGAAGAATGAGAAAAGGTGAGTTTGCTAATGGTGAAAAAGTTCTACGTGCAAAAATAGATATGAAGCATCCAAAGGTATTGATGAGAGACCCTGTTATTTATAGAATCAGTCACGTATCTCACCATAAGACAGGTGATGAATGGTGTATCTATCCAATGTACGATTATGCACATCCTCTTTCTGATGCTTTAGAAGGCATTTCACATTCTCTTTGTTCAAAAGAGTTTGAGGAAAGAAGAGAACTTTATAATTGGGTTGTTAGAGAAGTTGAATACTTTGAACATCTACCAAGACAAATTGAGTTTGCTAGATTAAATGTAACTGATACTGTTATGAGTAAGAGACTTCTATTAAAGCTGGTTCAAGATCAAGTTGTTGATGGTTGGGACGATCCAAGAATGCCTACAGTTAGAGGTATGAAAAGAAGAGGTTACACAGCTTCTGCCATTCGTACATTTGTTGAAAATGCAGGTGTATCTAAATCGGATTCCCTGATAGACTTTGCCAATTTAGAGCACTTCGTTAGAGAAGATTTAAAACCTTCAGCTCAAAGAGTCATGGGCGTTTTAAATCCACTTAAGGTAGTCATTACAAACTACCCTGAAGGTGAAAGTGAACTTTTAGAAATGGACAACAATCAAGACAATCCAGAAATGGGTAAGAGAATGATTCCATTTGGTAGAGAAATCTATGTAGAAAGAGAAGACTTTATGGAAGTACCTGAAAAGAAGTATTTCAGACTATTCCCTGGCAATGAAGTTAGATTGAAGGGTGCTTACTTTATTAAGTGTAACGACTTTGTGAAAGATGAGAATGGTGAGATCACAGAAATCCACTGTACTTATGATCCAGAAACTAAGTCAGGTTCAGGTTTTACAGGAAGAAAAGTAAAGGCGACGCTTCACTGGGTTTCTAAAGAACATGGAGTACCTGCTGAAGTTAGATTATACGATTCTATCTATAAGACTGAAGAAGGTGAAATGGTGTTCAATGAAAACTCATTGGTATCAAAGCAAAACTGTGTTTTAGAGCCTTGTTTAAAAGATGCTAAGAAAGAAGAAAAGTTCCAGTTCTACAGACATGGATATTTCTGCAGAGACAACCGTTCAGATGACTTAGTCTTTAACTTAACAGTGTCTATCAAAGCACCATATAAGAAGAAATAATGAATGCCCTTAGGGGCATTTTTATGTATCTAGAAAGCTCTTTCATGCTGATATCATCAAAGCCATGTTTTATCTTGCTATACTCATATTAAGGAGGATGGCTTATGGTATCGTTAAGAGTTTCAATTAGAGATATATGTATCATGATTGTATTACCCATTTTCATATCAGCAGTATTTTATACAAGTCGAATCAGCATTCTGATGTATTACTTGTTACTTGTCGGCTTTCTTTCTACTGTAGATTTAGATGGTATCAAAAAAGAGGCCTATGGTGACTTGGTATACTCAAGAAGTGTCTGTGTTCATAAAAATTGTATCTACTTAATCCTTATAGCATCTACAGTTTATATCATGACTGCTTGGATGGGATTAAGTTCATTTTGGACAAGTGCTGTCATAGGCCTTTTGTATCTTATACTTATTAGAGACCAACTTTCTTTGGTCATTTATAAAAATGGTATACTTTATAAAGGTCGTTTCTATCCCATTGAGGATTTGACCACAGCACTACTGGTAAAAAACTATAAATCTGAGTATGAGCTTTATCTAAATAAATCCAGATTGATTATTAATTCTGAAGAGTTGGCCTTAACCAAGAGAATGAGTTAAGGTCTTTTTTTTGGGCATAAATAAGAAAAGGAGATAATTATGTATTTAGGTATAGCGTTGAATGGTGATTTGATTGAGTTTATGCTCATTAATAATAAATGTGAAATATACGGATTTCAAGAAGAACGTATGATTGATTATGACGATCGTACCAATTTCATTGGAGCCATTGAATCAGGTATTGCAAGAATTTGTCTTAAAGCTGATATGAAGTTTGAGGACATTGACTTCACGTGTATAGCCATACCTGAGTATGGTGAAAGCCAGGCTTTTGATGAGATGATGAATGGCTATTTCAGAGATATTTTTTATCACAATCACTTCATATGTGAAAATGAGGTAGAAGCGGCTTGGTTAGCTGCACTTGGTGGCTACGAAGGCATCGTCATTTTAGCTGGCATCGGTTCTATAGCCATTGGCAAGAATGCTATAGGTGAATCGGTTCGTGTTGGTGGCTGGGGGAGAGTAAGTGGCGATGAAGGTGGTGAATACTGGCTAGTTAAAAAGATGTTCGAAATTTTTACAAAGCAGATAGATGGCAGATACAAAAGGGGAGACTTGTATCATCAGTTAAAAGCTGTTTTTAACCTGACTGATGATACAGATTTTTATAACTTTTCATTTAACAAGCTAGAAATTTATGATGTTACCTTTGATGACTTAATCCAGGTTTTCTTTGAAACTGCCTATAGCGATCCTTATGTGATGGATGTATTGAGTGCTTGTGCTGAAGAATACAAGTCAATGATTCAAGCCATTCAAGAAAAAATATCTTTAGATCAGCCGATAAGGGTTTCTTACATGGGACGGATATTTGAAGAATCGAGGGGCCTTATTCAGCGTATTGAGGGTTTGTTAACGCCTGAGTATGTCCTAAAGAAACCTTTTTTGAAATTGGTTTCTGGTGCTGCCTTAAGAGCCCTGATTTTTAGGGAAAAAATCAATTATTACGATATCCACACGCTCTTAAAAGAAGAAATGAGGCTAGATAAGCTCCATTAAGGGGCTTTTCTTCATTAGACTTTAATGAGAACCATTAGAAATTAAATGGTCTTTTGCATTCTTAACTATTTAGGTCTATAATTGAATTGTTAATGAAATTAAGAGAAAAGGGGTCTTTATGTATAAAATAATTTCAGATAGTAGTTTAGATTTAAATGAAACATTAGAACAAGAACTTGATATTGAGAAAGTGCCTTTTAAATTATATATTGAAGAGGAAGAAATTATAGATAATGATGAGTTAGATGTAATAGACTTTATTGAAAAAATGAAAAAGTCAGTTAAGTTACCACGTACAGCATGTCCGTCACCAGATGACTTTAAAAACTTATTTGAAGCAGATGGAGATGTATTTGCTATAACCATATCTTCTAAGCTAAGCGGTACTTACAACTCTGCAATTTTAGCTAAAAATCTAGTTTTAGAAGAAGTTAAAAAGAAGATTCACGTATTTGATTCTAAATCAGCTTCAGTTGGTCAAACCTTGATAGGTATGAAAATTGATGAATTGATGAAACAAGATTTCTCTTTTGATAAAATCGTAGAAGAAGTAGAGAAATATATTACCAATATGAAAACATTCTTTATTTCTGAGAACTTAAATAACCTTATTAAAAATGGCCGTATTCCAAGTTGGAAAGGCAAACTTGCCATGGCTTTAAAGATTCGTCCTATTATGAAGGCTGTGGATGGTGATATTGTTGTGCATGAGCAGGTAAGAGGCTCCAATAAAGCCTTTGAAAAACTTGCTAAGTTGGTTTGTGAAATGGCACACGAAAGTGGCAGTAAGCGTTTGGCAATCAGTCATGTTAACAACCCAGAGCGTGCTAAGTCACTGAAGGCACGTATTCAAGAATTATGTGATTTCCAAGAGATTGTAATTGTACCGACACATGGTTTAACAAGTCTTTACTGTGATGATCAAGGGATCATTTTGGCATTCTAATGAAGATAGCTGTATGTCAACTCGATATCAGTCGAGATAAAAGGAAGAATTTAGACCAGGCAGAGAGCATGATTAGACAAGCAAAAGCTGATATTGTTGTACTTCCTGAAATGTTCAATTGTCCCTACAATGCCAAAACATTTGATAAATATGCTGAAAAGGAGTTTTCTGAAACGACGCTGTGGTTGCAAAAGTTATCCAAGGAACTAGGCATAACCCTAGTTGGTGGTTCCATTCCAGAGCTTGATTATGATAAAATGTACAATACTTCTTATACTTATCATAAGGGGGAACTTGTAGGCAAACATAGAAAAGCTCATCTCTTTGATGTAGATATAAAAGATGGCATTACCTTTAAGGAGTCAAGCGTCTTAGCACCTGGCAATAAGGCGACAGTCTTTGATGCAGGTGATGTAAGAATAGGTGTGGCTATCTGCTATGACATGAGGTTTCCTGAGCTTATCAGAACCATGGTTAATGAAGGAGCGGATATTATCATCATTCCAGCTGCTTTTAATACAGTGACTGGTCCAGCCCACTGGCATGTAACAGCACGGGCTAGAGCCATTGACAACCAAGTCTATTTTGTTGTGGCATCACCTGCGAGAAGTAAGGAACTATCCTATAAGGCTTATGGTCACTCGCTGGTCGTAAATCCTTGGGGAGAGATTGTCGCTGAAGCTGGTATTGATCAAGAGATTATTGAAGCGGATCTTGATTTGAATTATTTAAAGAAGGTAAGAAATGAACTGCCTCTACTTAAGCATAGACGAAAAGAACTATACAGCCTTTAAGGCTGTTTTTCTTGACTTAGACTTAACTCTAACGTGTATCATTTATATAGGAGGTTTCTATGTACACAATTAAAGAGATTAGCCAAATGACAGGTGTTACATCTTATACACTGAGATATTATGAAAAGGAAGGTATTTTACCACCCATTGAAAGAGATGCTGGTGGTAGAAGAGTTTACTCTGAAGAAAACCTGGCTTGGGTAGAACTTGTTACTTGTCTAAAGAAGACACAAATGCCTGTTAATGATATCAAGGAAATTGTAAGACTGAGTGTTATCGGGGATGAAACAATTGATGAAAGAAAAGAAATACTCGAAAATCACAGACTTGTCATGCAGGCTCAAATGAAAGACTTAAAAAACTCTATAAAAAAAATAGACAAAAAGATAGCCTTTTACAATGGTTCGGGCTCGTGTTAACTTTCTTTTTTAAGAAAGTTAATTTTTTTTACGTTTTTTCTTGACTTAGAGTTAACTCTAATTAGTAGAATGAATTTAGTTAAAATAAGGAGGAAGAAAAAATGAAAAAATTAGTTGTTATTACAGGTGCAAGTTCAGGTTTTGGTATGGAGATGGCAAAGCAGTTTTCAGCTGACGGACATCCACTTCTTTTATTGGCAAGAAGAGTTGAAAAGATGGAAGCACTTAATTTAAAAGATACTATGTGTAGAAAAGTAGATGTCACTGATGCAAAGGCCTTTGAAAATGCAGTAAGAGAAGCTGAAGCTCTTTATGGCCAAACAGACCTTTTGGTTAATAATGCAGGTGTTATGTTACTAGGAAACATTGAGAGTCAAGATCCTTTAGAGTGGAAGAAGATGTTAGATGTTAATGTGATGGGTGTTATGAATGGCATGCAGATCGTTATGAAGGATATGAAGGAAAGAAAGTCTGGCACGATTATTAACTTATCATCTATCGCCGGCAAACAACCTTTTGGTAACCATGCGGCTTATTGTGCAAGTAAGTATGGTGTTACAGGTTTAACGGCTGTAGCAAGAGCTGAAATGTCACCTCATAATGTTAGAGTGCTTTCTATCTGTCCAGGTGCCGTTTCTACCGAGTTATTAGGTCACACAACAGACCAGGGCATCATTGATGGCTACAATGAATGGAAAGAAACGGTTGGTGCTATCAACATCACAGCTTCTGATGTGGCTGCAACTATTAAGTACGCTTACGATTTACCACAAGCAGTTTCTTTAAGAGAGATTATTATCACAGATACCATGCAAGATGCATAAGAAAAGCATGCCATTTGGGCATGCTTTTTATTCTCTTAAATCAATTGTAAAAAGATCTTTTGATGTAACTGGTACATCGTTTTCAAAGGTCACTTCTATAATGGCCATTGTTGTAAATTTAATTTCAAATGGCTTTAAGTCTCTCATATCCTTAAAGGCCTGTATAAGTTGATCTTCTGTTAAATCAATGTCTATGGTGATATGGGGAATCCAGATATCAGGTAGGTATAAGGAATCCTCATTCATATACTCTCTTACAATTTCAAAAAATTCTTGATGAAAAGCTAAGAGTTCGTAGGTAATGGTTGGTTGAAAATATAGAACGCCTGTATCCATAAAAGTACCTATTTGAGTGATGAATAAATTGAATATATTTTCTCTTGATATAATTGTTTCAATAAAATCTGTCGCAATTTCTACATCTTCCAAGTCGAAAAACTTCATATGGGGTCTGTTATCTTTAACTGTCATACAGTTGTTGACGCGCATGGTGTTCCAAATATCTTCTATATGTTTTTCTGTTTTCTTATCAAAATAGCCGACAATATACTTTCTTTTATACATGATCTATGTTCCTTTACTAAGTGTACTGTTTTATTTCTTATGAAAATATCATATCACAAAGACTGACAGGTTTGGCGAGCTAATTTGCAATTTAAATAAAAATTTAAGAATGGGATAAAAAAATCGCTCTATATCAAGCGATTTTTATCCTTCTAATATTTGTAGTCATCATCGAGTTCTAATAGAAAAATATCTTCAATCTTACTTTCCATCATTTCATGTACATCAATCAGTGCCTGATTGTATATCATAGGACCTACTTCTTTTAAGATGAAGTCAAGCATCAAATCTGCTCCTAGGTGACTAAGATCTTCACTTCTTTCTTCTTGAAAGTAGTCTCTAAGTGAATCGATGATCTTTTCTTTAATTTGTGGCGTCAATTTAATTTTATTCATAATACCTCCAAGACCATTATAACAAGATGAGCCCTTAAGTATCAGACTTGATTTTCATCTAAATCTGTGTCCTATAAGTCTTTTAGGATTTCTCTTACATCTTTTAAGCAATCCCATACACCATCACTGGTATTAGATAACATATTGAGGGTGATAGAGTCCTTGTTAAAGACAGAGGATAGAAAGGATACACCAGCATCAGAACCAACGATGGTTTTCTTGATACTGTTTTCTTCTTTATCCAGCCAAATACCTAAACCGTAATAATCGTCCTCATTTGTTTTTGTATGAGGTGTTAAAAGGGTTTCTGTATTTTCATGTGATAAGATTTTATTAGCTAAAAGATCATCCCATAGTTTTAAGAGATCTTCAGAGTTGGTAAATAGGCCGCCATCACCACCAGAAATAATAGGTAGGTTGTAAATGTTTGTTTTAAATCCTTGAGACGTTTCTATATAACCATTGGCAGTATTCTTAGGCAGTGCATCTAACCTATAAAAGCCAGTGTGGTTAAGATCGAGTGGGATAAACAGTTCATCTTCAAGCCATTTATGGTAATCACCTGTCAGTTTTTCAATAACCATGGCAAGAAAGACAAAGGCACCATTGTTATAGTGAAAGCCCTCACCTGGAGAAAACTTCATTTGTCTATCAGGCATAGACGAAAAATAATCTGAAGGTTTTTCAAGTAAATGCCAAGGCGTTTCTATTGTAAAGTTATCAAAGTCTTCAATTAAATCTTCGTCGTAATAATCTGGTAGACCAGAAGTATGAGAAAGGGCTTGTTTGATGGTCACACTTTCATCATAAGAAGGGAAAGGCTTTTCGATGATATCAAAAAGTTTGCTTTCTAAACCTAACATGTTCTTTTCAACAAGCTTCATAATTCCTAAGGCAGTATACAACTTGGTACCTGATGCGATACCAAATATAGTAGATGTATCGTTTTCTATTTGATTGGGCTTGTCTCTGTATCCGAATGCTTCATTAAATAGGATTTTATCATCCTTTCTAATGGTAACAACACCAGAATAATTTTTCTCTTTTAATGTATGGATCAATGTAATAAACATAAAATCACCTCCATCTTTATTTTAGTACAAAAGACGGAGGTTTGTTTTTACAGTTATATTTCACCGTGGTTCTTTTTATAAGTAGCCATACTTTCTTTTAAAGAACATATATAAGGTTGGTCACTTAAAAGACGATTGTTGTGTTTAAATGTATTGGTCTTCTCAATGTCAATTGGCAGCTTGAAGATTTCCTTAAGGTGACAAACCAGTTCATAAAAGGACATGTTATCCTGATTACTATCTAAATGGTATGTACCTGTCGGATGATGTTTGATGATCTTGTAAATGGCTTTGGCTGTATCAGGCATAAAAGAAGTGGCTAATATCCAGTCTTCTGATGCTTTGACATGACCTTCGGTGACCAAAAATGCAAGCATATTATTTTTATGTGTATGATAGGCTATCTGCCAACCTAATCTGATGATGTAGGTATTTTCCTTATAATACTTGTTGATGATGGATTCACAGTGAATCTTGTAACGTCCATAATCATCCTTTGCCTTTAGATTATCAGCAGTGGTATGGGGACCTTCACTGCCGTTAAAGACAGCTTCACTTGATATAAAGACTAAAGGAATAGAATAGTCAGATATGCAGTCAATAATCTGCTTGATCCATTCAACAGGGCCTGTTGCTATGTGAAGAAATATATCCGGTTGATGTTCTGATATGAAGTTTTTTATTTTATCTGGATCATCGATTGGAACATGTTGTCTTTCCCAGACGATCAGTTCACAAGTTTTGCTTTCAAAATAGTCATATACATAAGGTGCTAGTGTGCCGTTCATTCCTGTTATTATTGCTTTCATGTCATCATCTCCTATTTCTTTTATACCATGAGTGACGGGCTTTTAATCGTTAATTGTGTTTGTCTAGTAAGAACACTTTACTACGTTTTATTCAAATCTTTTAAAAACGGTTGTATTAAAGAAATTCTATGATAGAATGAACTTAAATTGAGGGGTGCTATATAAAAATGGGATAAAAAATTCCCATTGTATACTGAATGCAAAATTAAATACTATTAAATTTATTTAATTATAATTAAATGCTATTTAATTTTAAAAATTTATGATATCATAAAGACGATTCGGTTAAATATAGCAGGACTATCCTGTATGGATTATAAAAAAGATGGAGGCAAACATGCATAAGAGTTTATTTATTCCGGGACCGGTTAATGTAAGACCTGATGTCTTAGAGAAGATGGCAACACCTATGATTGGTCACAGAACTAAGGAAGCTTCAGTTCTACAAAGAAGTATTTCAGACAAGTTAAGAACATTGATGTACACAAAAGAGGAAATCATCCTTTCTACATCATCAGGTAGTGGTTTAATGGAAGCTGCTGTAAAATCTTGTACTAAGAAAAAAGTAGCTGTATTTGCTGTAGGTGCTTTCGGTGAAAGATGGCACAAGATGGCGACTGCTAATGGTATTCCTGCAGATCGTTTTGATTCTGAGTGGGGCCAACCTACAACTCCTGAAATGGTAGAAAAAGCTTTATCTACTGGCGAGTATGATGTTGTTACAATCACTCACAACGAAACTTCTACAGGTATCATGAACCCATTAGAAGAAATTTCTGAAGTTATCAAGAAGTACCCAGATGTAATCTTCTGTTTAGATACAGTTTCATCTTTAGGTGGTGCTAAAATTGAAGTAGATAAGTGGGGCGTTGATATTTGTATCGCTTCAACTCAAAAATGTTTAGGTTTACCAGCTGGTTTAGCAGTTTGCTCTTTATCACAAAAAGCTTACGAAAAAGCTAAGACAGTTGAAAATAGAGGTCTTTACTTTGACTTAGTAACTTTATACGATACTATTCAAAAGAAAGATTACCAATATCCTTCTACACCTTCATTATCTCATATGTTCGCACTTGACTATCAATTAGATAGAATCATGGAAGAAGGTATGGAAAACAGATTTAACAAGCATTTAGAGCAAGCTAAAGTTGTAAGAGCTTGGGCTAAGAAGCATTTCGATATGTTAGCTGAAGAGAAGTACGCTTCTAACACATTAACAACTATTAAGAATACTAAAGAGATTTCTGTTGCTGATTTAAATAAGAAATTAGCTGAAAGAGGTTTCATGATTTCTAACGGTTATGGTGCATTAAAAGAAAAGACTTTCAGAATCGCACACATGGCTGATACAACAATGGAAGAAGTTAACGAGATTTTATCTGTAATTGAAGATATCCTAGGACTATAGGAGGCACTATGTTAAGAATATTAGCAAATGACGGTATGGATAAGGCTGCTGTTGATCATTTACAATCACTTGGTCACGAAGTATGCTTAGATACTTATTCTATTGAAGAACTAAAGACAGAGTTAAAAGATTTTGATGCAATTGTTATCAGATCTGCAACTAAAATAAGAGCAGAGTTAATTGACGCTGTTGCTGGCTCAAGATTAAAGTTAATCGTTAGAGCTGGTGTTGGTGTTGATAACATCGATGTTAAATACGCTGAGGAAAAAGGCATTACTGTAAGAAATACACCTTATTCTTCATCAGCTTCTGTTGCTGAGTTAACTTTAGCACATATGTTTTCAGTAGCTAGATTTGTGGGTGTTGCTACAGCTACAATGAGAAATGGCGAGTGGAACAAAAAAGCTTACAAGGGTACAGAGATTTCTGGTAAAACTTTAGGTTTAATCGGTTTCGGTAGAATCGCTCAAGAAGTCGCTAGAAAAGCAACTGTATTAGGCATGAGAGTTGTTTACTTTGACCATCATCCAATTGAGCATTCAATCTCAGGTTGTACTGCAGAATCAATGGAAGATGTCATCAAAGAAGCAGATTATATTTCTTTACATGTTCCTTATATCAAAGAAATTGGTCCTATTATTCAAAAAGAGCAATTTGATATGATGAAAGATGGCGTATACCTAATCAACTGTGCAAGAGGTGGCGTTGTTAAAGAAGCAGACTTATTAGATGCTTTAAATTCAGGTAAGGTTGCTGGTGCTGGTATTGATGTATTTGAAGAAGAGCCAACTAAGAACATGGAACTTATCAATCATCCACTAGTATCTGCTACACCACATATTGGTGCTTCAACGAAAGAAGCTCAAGAAAGAATTGGTGTTGAAACATACAATGTTATCTTAGAAGAGTTAGCTTAGTAAGAAATTGGGGGAACAGAATGGCAGTAGTAAGAGGATTTAAAGGTTTAAGACCTAAAGAAGACTTAGTAGAAAAAGTAGCATCATTACCATATGATGTTATGAACCGTGAAGAAGCAAAAGAAATGGCAAAGGGGAACGACCTTTCATTCTTACATATCGTAAGATCTGAAATGGACGTGCCAGCTGAAGTAAGCCAATATGACGAGTCTGTTTACAAGATGGCTAGAACAAATCTTGACAGATTCCAAGAAGAAGGTACTTTGGTACAAGATGAAAAGCCAAAATTATATATTTACCGTCAATTAATGAACGGTAGAGTTCAAACTGGTATTGTAGGTTGTACTTCTATTGATGATTACATGAATGACATCATCAAGAAGCATGAGTTTACTAGACCACAAAAAGAGCAAGATAGAATCAACAACTTTGATTTCTGTGATGCTAACACAGCTCCTATCTTCTTAACTTACAGAAAGAACGACACAATCAATGCAATCGTTAATGACTGGATCAAGTTCCATATGCCAGTTTATAACTTCATCTCTGATGATGATATTACTCATATCGTATGGGTAATCGATGCTGATGATGTTGTAGCTAGATTAACTGACTTATTTGCAGGTATTGATTACCTTTACATTGCTGATGGTCACCACAGATCAGCTTCTTCTGTAGCAGTTGGTAAGAAGAGAAGAGAAGCAAATCCAAATTATACAGGTGATGAGGAGTTCAACTTCTTCATGTCTGTTATTTTCCCAGATGAAGACTTATTCATCATGGATTACAACAGAGTTGTTGCTGACTTAAATGGCAACTCTCAAGAAGAGTTCTTCAAGAAAGTTGAAGAGAAGTTCACAATTACTGAAGTAAATGAAATCTATAAGCCAATGTCTAAAAAGCACTTTGGTATGTTCATTGACGGCAAGTGGTATGAATTAAAAGCTCATGACGGTATTTGTGATGAGAACGATCCAGTAGATAGATTAGACGTTTCTATTCTACAAAAGAACCTTTTAGATCCAATCTTAGGTATTGATAACCCAAGAACCAACACTAGAATTGACTTTGTTGGTGGTATCAGAGGTTTAGAGGAATTAGAGAGAAGAGTAAATACTGATATGACAGTTGCATTCTCAATGTTCCCTACAACTATGGACGATTTACTTTCAATTGCAGATGCAGGTGAAGTAATGCCTCCTAAGTCTACTTGGTTCGAGCCTAAGTTAAGATCAGGTATCTTAACTCATAAGCTAAGTGATTAGTCGACTGCCCTCATAATTTTATGAGGCTAGAACAGTTCTTCGGAGCTGTTCTTTTTTTAGATTGGGGATTTTGTGGTATAAAGATAATAGTAGAAAAGAGGTAATATGAAAAAAATTGGACTCCTTATTTTATCTTTAATGCTTATTGTTCTTACCATCTTGGCTTATCAAAATGGCAAAACACCAGATTTGGGTTTAGTCGACGGTCATTTAAAGGAACTTAAAAACAGCCCTAATGGTGTATCTAGTCAAACGTCATATGAAGAAAAAAGAATAGCGCCTTTTACTGCGTATGAAAACTCTATGATGGTTATTGAAGAGATTATATTGGCCTACAGAGGTTTGATTGTAAAAAAAGAAGCAAATTATGTTCATGTCATTTTCACAACCAAGAAGGGTTTTAGAGATGATGTTGAATTTCTTATAGATGGTGATCTTATACATTACCGGTCACAATCTCGTGTAGGCTATGGAGATATGAATAAAAACATAGAGAGATACCTTGAGATAAAGACTTATTATGAGAATTGTTTTAAATAAGACAACTTGTCGTTTTTAAGATTTCCTGATACACTTTTTCCAGGTAGGTGTGATATGAAAAATAAAGTGCTATTCGTCATAATCTTGTGTCTATTTGTCTTAGTATCTTGTAGGAAAATAGAAACAAGTATCATTTTACTTCAAGAAGACAATATTCAAGAACTTGATGATAAAGTCATTTTCACCAAGGATGGCAATATCAAAAGATCTGAATACATTCAATATGTCTTTGACAAAGAAAACTTTGATGATAAGGTAAAAAATAAAAATTCTAAGGTTGAAGTTTATTTTAAAAGTAAGACTGAAGAAAACAAAGTGCCAGATCCCATGTCTCAAAGTCCTGTTGGAGGATTTGTCATTATCATATATGAATGTGACATCATAAAAGAAGTCAATGAATAAAGTCCTAAGGGACTTTTTTTTGTAACCTTTTTACTCTATTTGACACTAATATAGTGTAAGCTGTTGAGGGAGGTACTTAAGTGGATACTTTTGAAATCATTTATAGAAAATACAATAAAGATATCTATCGTTATCATATGAAGCATACAAACTATAATGAAGAGGTTTCAGAAGAGTTGACTCAAGAAACTTTCTTTCAGGCTTATCGGTCGATCACCAAGTTTAAGGGGCATGCTCATATAAAAACATGGCTCATTGGTATTGGAAAAAATGTCTATAAGTCATATCTTAAGAAGCATAAAGTTCATCTCCAGGTCAATGAGAGTCATTTAGAAGATTATCATACCAGTCATATGGAAGATCAGTTTATTAATGAGGAAATGATGACACTTGCAGTTGCCTTAATAGAGACGCTGCCTAAAAAGATGTCTATGGTTATGAAGCTGAGGCTTTTGGAGGAACAGTCCTATAATCAGATTTGTGAAGACCTGTCTATTAGCATGTCATCAGCCAAGGTCTTGTACTATAGAGGAAAGGTATCTTTGAAAGAAAAACTAAGGGAGGACTACGGTTATGAAATATAAATGTGATCTTATAAAGGATCTGATCCCCTTGTACATAGATCGGTGTGCAAGCAGTGAGAGTAATAGAGTCATTGAAAGCCATTTAAAAGAGTGCCCTACGTGTAGGGAGTATTATGCTTCCATGTCTGAAAGTGATTTTTCTGATATGACTGAAAAAGAGGAGCTATTGAGTTACGGTAAACGTATTAAAAGAAGGCGCTTTAAGATTGTTTTGATTATTGTAGTAGCTATGGTCTTACAAGCTGGACTTATCATAGGTGGAATGACATCCATGATGGCAGTTGGTTCTGTTTATGATACCAATGATCCTAATGAGTACAGACAGTTTAACAAGCACTTTGAAGGTGAAGTAAAAGAACGCTTCAGTCACTTGCTTGTATTCCCTGAGTCTGTTGATGGATCTTCAGTTAAGGCATACCGCTACTATGCCAGTGAAAAGGGATTAGATAATGAATATCTTGTTTATCTAGATCTGACACTAGCAGAGGATGAGTACTTAAATGAAATTGATAGAATAAGAAACCTTGAGACCGAGTACAAGGAAAACCGCAACAAGATTCTTATTAAAGAGATAGATGGTTATAAAGCATATATTGCTGTCTATGACCACAATGGATGTTATGAGTATGTTTTAGTTGATGAAGCACACCACCGCCTTATATACGTCTACAGTCAGTTTAAAGGGGCAGATGCATATTTAAATGACAATGATCTATGGATTGGTTCTGAAATGGACCTAGATGAAAGCAATGCACTCAGTGAGAAAAAAGGCTATTCCATCTATTACTTTAAGACAGGATCAAATCAACTTTATATGATAAATTCTCAACAGCTCGATTAGAGCTGTTTTATTTGATACAATTTAATTAAACCTTTTTCTGTGCGGAAAAGGAATAAAAACGACTTGCTCGTTGAAATATAATTACTTAGGTAAATCAATTTATTTCACAGAATGGGTGAGATGAAAAACTGTTAAAGATGAAGAATTCTGGTTCTATAAGCTTGGAACTTATTTCTGCAACCCAGAAACATATAGATGAGGTCGTCATTCTTTAGTTGTATATATATCAACTGACAAGTGCTATTAATGAGCCCTTTGAACAGGTAGAATATTCTTAGAACAGTCGACAGTTCGAATATAAATCTGAAAGGAAAATAAATGAATATAAAAATAGGAAAGAACGTACTTAAATATCGAGTTGAACAAAATGTGACTCAAGCTCAGCTAGCTGATTATCTGTGTATATCACCACAGGCGGTTTCGAAATGGGAACAGGAAATAGCTATACCTGATGTATATTTGATCCCGAAGATTGCCTTCTTCTTCGGTGTATCTATTGATTATCTCTTTGGAGTTTCTACTTATGAACAAGTTGAGCTTCTAGTAGATAAGTATGGTGTTATGAAACAAGAACACTTGTATAAAGAGGCTTTAGATTCTATTAAGTTGCTGCTTGATCATGAACCAGAGGATGCAAAAGTGCTATACCTTCTAAGTAGGTTGGATTATTATAGGGGGTGTGATTTTATCAAAAAAAGCATAGAAACAAGTCAAATAGTTATGAAACACGCTGATAAGGATTCAGAACTCTATAGATTTTCAAAAGTTAATAATATGAAGCGATCTGCCTTACTGGGTGATCACTCTTTTATTGAGGTGATGAAAAACAAGTTTGAGTCAGAACAGTCAGCAGAAAAATTTAACGATTACGTTTTAGCTCTTCTAACAAAATATCAGTATCAGGAGATTATGAACTTAAGCCATCAGTATTTTGATTCTTTTACTGAATCAGACCAGTATATAATAGCACCCAATCTGATGGAGACAGCTTTTTCTTTAAATGATTATAAGTCTTGTAAAACTTTTTTCGATGTTATATGTAAAAGTGATGACAAGGCACAAATATTCTCAGCCTGGTGGATTATGTGGAAGATGCATAAGAATCAAGGCAGAATAGATGAAGAAAGGACATGTGCTGATATGTTAAGAAGGCTTTTACCAGAACAAGATATAAATGAATATCAATCATCAAGACTTCTTGAGCAAATTAATAAGAGTTAAACCAGTAGCTGTGTCACAGATAGGGTAAAAAACTATGCACATAAAAAACTTCCAAGAGTGTAATTAATACTAAAACAATTGTATAGTGGAGGATATTTATGCCTAAGAAGAGACAGAGATAAATTTTTATGAAATTTTCTTAGATGTCACAAAAGCTTGTTTGTAATTGTCTTAGTAAGTGAAGAGCAAATAGTTAGATATCTAAATCGAGGAGCTAGATCATGGTTGAAGAAACATTCATTATGTCTAATGAAGAAACGTATAGAATAATCATACAGACTTATCAGCAACAGATATTTTCATACATTTATAAAATGGTTAAATGTAAAGAAGATGCTGAAGATTTGACTCAGGAAACTTTCCTGAAGGTTTTCAAAAAACTGGACTCTCTTAGAGAGCCGTCACTTGTAAAGTCATGGTTGTATCAGATTGCTTATAGGACAGTCGTTAACCACATTAAGAAGCAAAAACTCAAATCATTTTCTTTATTTACAAACCCTGATAGTATCAATGACTTAGTCTATGAATCTAATGATGAGACATACAGTGAAAAAGCGATTCAGATATTTGCCACTTTGGATCATAAAGAACATACCTTGTTAACTCTAAGAGTTGTAGAGGAGATGTCATATGATGAGATCAGTCTCATTATGGGCAAATCTTCAGCGACTTTGAGAAAAAGGTATGAACGCTTAATTAAAAGACTTAGAAGCGATTTTGAGGAGGTGGCCCATGAGGAAGATAATTGATTCATATAAATCTGTTAAGATACCTGAGGTTGATTTGGAAAGACAAATAATGAATAGGATGAAGACAAGTGATGTCGATAAGAAAAGCTTGAGTTTAAAAACAGTCTTGTTAACATGTCTAGCCTTGATTTCTACATCTCTTGTGGTCTTTGCTATTTCACAAATCATTCATAATGCTGATGGTTCTCATACACTTGTCAGTGAATCTGGTGATACTGGCTGGACCGTTCATTCAGAAGATACTGAGAATCAGTTTGATTATGAAGAAAAAAGACATTTTAACTTAATGATAAAAGAAATGGTCAAGATAAAGGTAACAGGAGATAATGCAAAGGTTGCCTATTATGATTACAGCGAAGGAAGAGTACCTTTATCAGCTGTTTTAGCTGCAAATGATACATTTATCTATAATAATGATACAAAGAAAGCTATTATAGATATGGCAGTTAACCCAGATTATCTGATGCCTGTTATTATTAAACTTGAGGAAAGTTTTGAAATAGATAGATTAAAGTATTCTTATGAAGTCAATGAAGCGACTCGAGATAGACTCATAGCAGAGGCTAAGGAAAAGGCTTCATTTGGAGAAATCTATGTTACTACTGCAGCCGTTGATCGACAACTTTATAATATCAATTTAAGTTTATTGTCTAAGGACATGGATAAGTATTACAACACATCGGTTTCTTTATCTGAAGCAGGCATGAAGTATTCACCAGGTACAAAGGGAACAGATTTCGAGGAAATCAGTCTTGATGACAAGGTGGCTATGTTGTCTAAAAGAGAAAATGGATCTTATGTATTAACTGTAGAGGTTGAAGGCATTGGACTAATGATTCACTGCGATCCTAGAGGGGACATCAACAACTTGTATGACTTGTGTGACAGTTTGATTGATACAATTGAAAAGAGTATGGATAATTGATTATCCTAAGTGGCCTCTTATGTGACTTAGACAAGTAGGAGGTCACTTATTTGTATTTCGGATATAGAAATAAAATAGACTTTCTGTTATGATAGGCCTTGAGGTGAAAAAGTCATATGGAAAGAAAGAAATTTTTAAGAAGGTTACTGGTTTTATCGGTACCGATTATTATACAACAATTTATACAAGCAGCACTCAATATGGTCGATACGGTTATGATTGGTCGACTGGGTTCAGATGAAATAGCGGCAGTTGGTATTGCCAATCAAGTCTTTTTCTTTGTGATGCTGATTATATTTGGCATCAACAGTGGCGTGTCGGTTTTTATAGCTCAGTTCTATGGTCGAAACGACCATAAGAATATCAAAAAAACAATGGGTGTAAGTTTGGTGTCAGGCCTCATAGTCGGTATCCTCTTCTGTATTGTTGCAGTATCTATTCCTAGACAACTTATGAGTTTGTTTATTGATGATGCCCATGTTATAGAACTTGGGGTGTCTTATTTGAGGATCGTTGCCTACTCATATATCTTTATGGCTATTTCCATGTCATTTTCTGTAGCTTCACGAGGCATAGGAAAGACCGTTATCCCCATGCTTGTAACGGCCATTGCCTTAAGTGTTAATACGACCTTAAATTATGGTCTGATATTTGGTAATTTTGGCCTACCAGCACTTGGCATAGAGGGAGCTGCTATAGCCACCTTAATCGCTAGGATCGTAGAGTTCGTCATAATGTTGTCTATTATATATGGTTCTAAATCCTTACTGGCTGCCAGCATCAAAGACTTGTTGTCCTTCGATTTAGGTTTCTTTAAAAAGATATTCATTAAGGCAGGGCCCGTTTTGGTCAATGAAATATTCTGGTCCTTAGGCACCATCGTCTATATGTGGTCCATTGGTCAAATAGGTGCAGAAGCTGTTGCTTCTTATCAGATTACCTTGTCAGCTTATAGATTTTATGAAGTAGCTTTTGTTGGTTTTGGTTCAGCAGCGTCTGTAATGATAGGCAACTCTATAGGGGCTGGTGACGAAAGCTTGGCTGTCTATTATGGTAAGAGGATTTCAAAAGGCGGTTTGGTCTTTTCACTATTTACCAGTCTGATCATGTTTATGCTAGCACCGCTTATACTTAAGTTCTTTAATGTATCTGATGCAGTTATGGCTGATTCACTTAAGCTCTTCCACTTGTACTGCGTATACGGCGTTTTCAGAGTCTATAATCTGATGAAAATCGTTGGTATGTTTAGAGGTGGTGGTGATACAAGATTCGCCATGTTGGCTGAAATGGGAAGTGTATGGCTTGTTGGTGTACCAATGGCACTTATTGGCTCGAGAGTACTTCATTTATCGGTTGTTTATGTTGTATGGATGATCTTAACAGAAGAGGTGGTCAAAGCTACGCTTTGTGCCATTAGGTTCAGAAGTGGCAAGTGGGTACATAATGTCATCCACCATATTGAATAAGACTCACTGCATAGGGGGCTTCTACTCTTATGATAAGAAGTTTTTAAACCAATAAACAAAGACCGCAAGATTGCGGTCTTTAAAATATGCTGTTTATATATTCACATAAGTCTTCAATGGCATCATCTTGGATGCTTTTTAATTCTGCATCTGTATTGATATCTAAATCATCTTCAACATATGCCAGTATTTCATCCATAGCCTTATCGGTCACTTCATCACAGTAATCTGTTAAGTTTTCTGCAAAAGTGTCTAAACCATAATCGTTGTAACCATCAACGCTTCTCACAATGCTTTTTAGTTCTTTTTTATTCAAGACTTCCATTTTATATCCTCCTATTATTAACGAAAATCTAAAGTTAATGAATATTTCTTGAGAATATTATAATGAATAATTTATGTCTTGTAAATAATGACTTTTGTATACATGAAATTGTTGATTCAATTATGACAATTAGAAGAATAAGTTTCTTTTATAATCATGATACAGGTCTTTTAACTTTTTAATCTCACCATGCATTTCAACTTGTAAATCAGAAACGACAGGATAATTTTCTTCATTAATTGCTTCAACGATTCTAGTGAATAAAGACTTGTTTGAGAGACTGTCTTTCATAAGTTTGATTCTTAAGTTTTGAAGTTCTTCCCAGTGAATAACGTCTAAGTCAGATGCACCTACATCATGAAGTTTCTTAGTATTTCTAATCACTTCCATGTTTTCGATGATGATTCTGTTTTCTAGTTCAAATGTCCAGTTGCTTTCAATTGCTGCAATGTAAGAGTTGATGATTCTGTCTGTAAAAACATCACCATGCTTTAGTGCAGATAATTTACCGTTTGCTGCCTTTAACTTTTCAATGTTTTCCCAAACTGTTTTTGGAGGTACACCGAATAAGTTGTTTCTTTCTTCTTCAGTGAAGTCTTCAAATACATCTTCTTCTGAACGGTAGGCTCTATTTGTTTCTAAATAGAAAGCTTCTTCACCAGCTTTTTTATCAAAGTTCTTTTCTATAAACTCAATGTCATGTCCAGACTCAATAACAGCCTTGATACCGTCTAACATACACTGATAAACTGCTGCTGTACATAGATAAGTGTTAGTAAGTGGGTTAGGTGATCTAAGTTCAAATCTTGTAGCGTGTGGTGTCTTCATGTCTCTTACAAGACCAGCTAGAACAGTTCTGTTTCTTGAAGGTGACGCAGGAGAGTGACCCAAACTTGTTACTGTACAAACTGGTGCTTCAAAACCTGGCTTTAATCTGTTAAAGGCATCATTGGTTGCTGTAACAAATGGATTGATGATGTCGTAGTTTTTAAGTAGCCCCATAATCGCACCATAACCAGCTCTGTTTATAAAATGCTCATCCATCTTTAGTGGAGAGAATAAGTTAACCGTCTTATCATTTGTAAGTCTTAATGCTGCACCAACATGGTGGTGTTCACCAGAACCAGCAACACCTTCTATTGGCTTAGCTTTAAATGTTACTTCAAGACCATATCTAGAGAAGCAATCTGTAATAATATCTCTTGCAAATAATTCATTATCTGCAGTTTGGATAGCTGTAGAGAATTTCCAATCTATTTCAAGTTGTTCCATAACATGAGAGAACTTATTTGACCCCTCTAGTTTAGATGGTACACCACCTACCTCTTTGTGAGCCATTTCTGCATCAAATCCGTAGTAGTCAAGTAATAAAAGTGATTCTTCCATAGCAGATCTTACATTACCAACTGTTCTTTTCCAGTATTGTTCTTTAAGAACTTGAGAAACCGATAAGAGTTTTTCTTCAGCTCTAGAATCTGGTGATTTTACCCAAAACTCCAACTCTGTTGCAGTCGTTAGTTCAACGCCAGCTACTTGGTTAAAGTCTACACCCAGTTCTTTACAGAAGTCATCATGGTCTTTTAAAAGTGTCATAACCGTTTTTTCAAAATTACTTGTAGCTGCTTTTAAGATAGATCTTGAATCACAGTATTGGTTGCTATGTATAAGTGTTGCTGGAATCAAAAGGGTACCAACTGGTAAGTCTGTATGTTTGTCGATATGACCATAGTTGTAATCAACCAACCAGTTAACATCTGTATCTGGTATTAAATCAACTTTAGCATCATTGATTTCAGCAATAATTGGGAGAACAACTGATGAACCATCCGTTTGAACACCTTCTTCTAAAAACTTCTCTATATCATTTAAGAATACGTGCATAGGAATGCGCTCATCTGTATGGTTATTGCCTAGATCAACTGCTACTAAAGAAACAAACTTTATCTGAGGATTAGCCTTAAGCTCTCTCGTGATTTTTTCAATTGTTCGTCCCTCTGATTTGATTACATATAACATGTGTCCTCCTAACATTTTTTAGTGATATTAATAAAACGTTCGCCTTTATTTGTTTTTCATATGTAAATGATTATAACAGATAGAGAGATAAGGTCAACAGTTTTTAAGAAAAAAATCTGTGAAAACCCTTGCAAATACTTAAGTGCAACGATAAACGAAAAATGGTTAAAAGTTTAAAAAACTGAATATTTATACTAAAAAAACCGAACCTAACTATAGATTCGGTTTACTGTAATCAAATCGACTATCAGTTAGTTTAATTTTAGCAGTTCAGCTTTTCTGATGGCCATTAAGGTAATCGCGATAAGAGGTGCGATGATAATACCTGCGACACCAAATATTTTTATACCTGAGTAAATAATCAATAAAGTGATGAGTGGATGTATCCCGATCTGTGTGGATATAATCTTAGGTTCCAGAGATTGTCTACCCAGTGTTGCGATAAGATAAACCACAAATATCCCGATAGCCAGTGAATAGTTCTTATAGAATAGAAGAATGATCACCCATGGTATAAAGACTGTACCTGTACCGAAGACGGGGAGGGCATCTAATATACCAATGGCCAGACCAATTAGAA
Organism: Acidaminobacter sp. JC074; assembly: GCF_022496765.1. Classification (GTDB taxonomy): domain Bacteria; phylum Bacillota; class Clostridia; order Peptostreptococcales; family Acidaminobacteraceae; genus JABXKX01. Next base: position 76,411 of record NZ_VANV01000016.1, read on the forward strand.
TGGCATAAGGTATTTTAAGTATAAACAAACCGATGGAAACTTCGATAAATGTTAAAGTCATCATAATCAGTTGTGCCCTTAAGTAGCCCAGTAGAACCATAATGACATCTTCTTTAAAAATCTTAACTATTTGCTCTCTAAAGAACTTGTGTGACAATAGCTGCATCTGCATTTCCTTTAGCTTCATTTTATCCTTTGTCATAAAGAAAGCTGCAACAAAGGTCACGATGATGCCAACCAATAGATTTGGAATAAAGGTGACAGTTCCTACAAGTGAAGCAAGAATTGTTGATACAGACAGGTTGATGTTTTGCAAAATACCCGGAATGTCCAAATCGAGATTTTCAGCAAGTAAAGCCGGGATATATGTCCTAAATGTGATTAAGTTCTTAGATGCACTTAATAGGTTTTCTTCTAATATCTCGCTGATTTCAGGAATTTTGTCTAAAATGATTCTGGCTTGATTAATAATTGTGAAACCTAGGAAGGACACAATTAATAGAAGGATACCGATAAACAAGATCAGAATAATAAATGTTATCAGTCCTTTGTGGATTCGTATTTTCTTGTGTAAGAGTTCTACAAGAGGTGATAATAAATTGGATATCCACCATGCAAATATAAATGGCATCCATAGCAAGATAAGCTTAAATCCGAAGTAAGCAATACCCACTATGGCCAATAGAACAATCAGTAGTAGAACGAGTTTTGATGTAAAATGTCCCATAATGCCTCCTTATTAAGATTCTACCATTTTTTTTATTGATTTAATCTTTTTTTGCAAATTGTAAGAAAGGTTTAAGTATTTTTCCCCTTATGTTATATTTGGATATAAGGGGGGATAAAAAATGATAGATCTAAGAAGTGATACAGTCACTCAACCAACAGAAGCTATGAGAAAAGCCATGATGACAGCTGTTGTTGGTGATGACGTTTATGATGATGACCCGACAATTAGGGAGTTAGAAAGATTTGTTGCAGACTTACTTAAGAAAGAAGCTGCCTTGTTTGTACCAAGTGGTACTTTTGGTAATCAACTGTGTTTGATGACACATACCAAAAGAGGTGATGAAGTCATTGTAGGACATGACTCACATATTATGGCTCATGAAGTTGGTGCATCAGCTGTTATTGCCGGTGTTCAATTAAGACAAATAGAATCTTCAGGTGGCAGATTTGATATAGATACTTTAAAAGGCTATATTCGTGAGGAAGATATCCATTATCCAGATACAGGCTTAATCTGCATGGAACAAGCCCACGGTGATGGGTCGGTAATGCCTATTGACCATATGAAGAAAATTTATGACCTGGCTAAAGAGCATGATATACCTGTACATCTAGATGGTGCAAGACTTTTCAATGCAGCTGCGGCATTAGATGTCAAGGCTTGTGAACTTGCCAAGTATACTGATTCACTTACCTTCTGTTTATCAAAAGGTCTATGTGCACCGGTTGGTTCTATGGTTGTTGGCAGTAAGGACTTTATAAAACGTGCCAAGAAGTATAGAAAACTTATGGGTGGTGGTCTTAGACAAGCCGGTTTCTTAGCTGCAGCAGGACTGATTGCTCTAAATGAAATGGTAGATAGGCTAAAGGATGATCATGACCTTGCAAAGTATATGGCTTCTAAACTAGAGGAGTTTTCTAACATAGAAGTTATTAAAGACAGACTAGACATCAATATGGTTTTCTTTAAGATGACAGGTGTGGATGAAGAACAGTTCATTTCAGACATGTATGACAAGGACATTAAGATCAATGGTACTGAAGATGGCGAATGGCGCTTTGTTACCAATCATGATGTGACTAAAGAACATGTGGATTATACAATAGAGACTATGAAGGCGCTTATTTAATAAGTGTCTTTTATATTACAAATTTAACCAGCATATGCTAATTTACAGACTTAGGATTATAATAAAAATATGGGGGTGATGATAGTGAAAAAAATCATTGTAATTTGTTTGTTAATACTAAGTTTGACATCAATTAGTTTTGGAGAAATAGATATCGGAACAGAAATTGGCAGTGTTTTAGAAACCGATATAAAAGCCTATATCGATGACCAGCAGATACCATCTATGAACATTGATGGCTATACAGCAATAGTTGTAGAGGACTTAAGATATTACGGCTTTGATGTGGTATGGCATCCGGATACAAGAAGTCTTGATATATCAAGAAACACATCAAAAGCAGTTGATCCGCTACCTGTTTCTGACTTAGATGTTGTAATAGGAAGAGAAATAGCTAAAGTTCTTCATACGGATATAAAGACCTACTTTCATAATTCAGAGTTAAGATCTTTCAATATAGATGGCAAAACAGCAGTACTTATCAATGATCTTTCACAGCTTGGTTTTGTCCACTGGGATGAAGAAAAAAGAGTCATTTCACTAGCACCTTATGAAAGAGAGTGGGTAGATACGAAAGATAGTGACTTTTCCTTTGTTATCAAGGGACAAGATGCCATAGTTTTAAATATTGATAAAAAGAACAACGATTTCTATTTTAATGAAGTTCTAGTTGGTTTTCAAGACGTGCAAGCCATGCTGTCTCTTGAAAAAATAGCTGCTGCATTAGACTATAAACTCGTAGATGACAGGTACACAAGAGGGGCTTATGGATTTGAACTCAACGAGGTAGATCAGTCTGTAAATCATTACTATGATGGCTTATTGGTAGAGACTTCTAAGCTAAACTTTGATATGATTACAAAAGAAACCATCTATATAAGCGATGGAGACCTAGCTGAAATTTTTGGCTTGTATAAGACCTGGGATCCTGAAAGTGAAAGGATTATATTAAATGATCACAATGAGATAATCGAAGACCATGGTAACTTACATATTAGTGGAAGAAATGTGTCTATAAAGGTTTTAACTGATTACTGGGTTGGCTATAACTATGAAATAAGAAATACAAGTCATGATTTGTATGGAGGTGGCTCTAGTCTCACAGATTCAAATCAGAGTTCATATGCCTATATAACATCGGGTTCATTATTAGCTGGAAAAAATGATGTAGAAGTGACAATAAAGGCGGGACATAGAATTTTGATGCATAAAGTTTATAAAGACCTTTTGCCAGATTATACAACACATATCTTAGAAAACGAAAAAAATATATCTGCCTTTTCTTACATAAGACTTGATAGTCCAGACAAGGGTTATTATGACTTAGATGAAAATAATTTTACACTTAAGGGTGAAATTTTTAATAGTAAAGGTGATATAGAAATAAGTATATCCAAACAAAACGACCTTGATTTTGAAGAGGTGTCTAGGCAAACACTTACAGTTATAGAAGGTGATTTTAATGATCAGATAAGTTTTGGTGGTACAGGTTTATACAAGGTAGTTGCAAAGGGGATTGTAAAAGGCATACATGAAAATTATTCTACTGATCTCTTTGAATTTTATATCAGGCTAAAATAAGTTTATTGTTATTTTAGCGGGGTAGAAATCTACTGGAGGTGGCATATGTGTAGACTAGTAGAATTAAAAGAGGATACAGTTGTTTCTATTAGAACAAGAGCGGCTGTTGAAGATTTACCTAAAGTCATTGGGGATTGTTATGGTAAGATTATGGCTTATCTTTCTTCTCAAGGACGATATCCGTCAGGCGTTCCATTTATAGGTTATTATAATATGGATATGAGCGATTTAGATGTTGAAATTGGTTTTCCTATTATGGGAAAAGTAGACCAGCATGAGGACATACAGATGTCTGTCATACCAGGAGGATCTTATGCTGAATATGTTCATACTGGACCTTATCCTACTTTAAGAGAAGGTTATGAAGTTTTAATGAAGTGGCTTGAAAAAGAAGGTTTGAAGGTATCAGGCACCTGTTATGAGTTTTATCTAAATGATCCTGGAGAGGTAAAAGAAGAAGATCTTCAAACAAGGATACTCTTTAAAATATAGTCAATTTATGGCCTTGAATCTTGTGATGATTCAAGGCTTTTTTCAGACTTTGTGATGAATTAAACAAGGCTTGAAAAAGCTTTTGAATTACTTTATACTATGTATTAGTACCAGGTAACAATCGAGAGGAGAAGTTATGTTAAATCTTAAAGATAAAAACATTGTTGTAATGGGCGTTACAAATAAATGGAGTATCGCATGGGCATGTGCACAGCAACTTCATGAAGCTGGAGCCAATTTAATATTTACGTATTTTGGAGAACGTTCATTAAGATCTATTGAAAAGCTTGCTAAGTCTGAAGGCGTAGAAGGAAAGTTTCATGTATCTTGTGACGTAACTTCTGATGAAGACATAGAAAATGCATTTACAGCCATCAAAGAGTCATGTGGTGTGATTCATGGTGTGGTTCATTCTATTGCTTTTTCTAATAAAGACGAGTTAGCAGGTAGATACTGTGATACATCAAGAGCGGGTTATGCTTTAGCACAAGATGTTTCGTCGTTTTCACTTGTTGCAGTTTCTAAACACGCATCTAAGTATATGACTGAGGGTGGTGGTATCGTAACCATGTCTTATCTTGGTGGTGAAAGAGTTGTTAAGAACTACAATGTAATGGGTGTTGCAAAAGCAGCACTTGAAATGAGTGTTCGTTATCTAGCACATGATTTAGGACCAGACGCTATCAGGGTTAATGGTATTTCTGCTGGACCAATTAAAACAATTTCAGCTAAAGGTGTATCAGATTTTGATAAGTTATGCGCAGGTTATGAAGAAAAAGCACCACTTAAGAGAATGGTAGATCCAAAGGAAGTTGGCAATACAGCGACCTTCTTGTTAAGTGATATGTCTTCGGGTATCACTGGAGAAATCATGCATGTAGATTGTGGATACAATATTTTAGGTTATTAACTTGAAAGTCCCATTAAGATGGGTTAGAATAAGTGTAGGCGAAAGCCACTTAAAGAGGTTATAAGTATCTAGGTACTTTAATAACATTATATATCCTCAAGAAAGATCGATTGTCCTTATCGATCTTTCTATTTTTTTGTCTAAGACTTATTGACTTTTATATGGAGTCAAAGTAAAATGAGCATGATTTAATATTTCGAAAACCTAAATACTTTTAGGAGGTATTATGTTTCAGAGTGATGATCCGAATTATAAAATAAATTACAAATTGTTTATTGCTTATGGCATCATGTACGAATTGATGATGAGATTGTATCAACCATTTCAGGCAAAATTCTTACAACGTTTAGGTGGTACAGATGTTCATATAGCATTTATGAGCTCATTACCTGGACTTGTCATGGCATTTATAGTACTACCAGGTGCTATTTATTTAAATCGATTAGAAGACAAACACAAGGCAACGGGCAGACTTATATTTCTCAGTCGTTTCTTCTTGCTTCTCTTTGCAGCAACACCTTTTTTACCTAAAGCTTTGCAACCCATTTTATTTGTAAGTTTTGTGGTTATGATGAGTGTGCCAAATTCCATTTATTTAACAAGTTATCAATCTTTTATTGGTGATTTATTTGAACCACAGGCCAGGGCGGATGCTATAGGTAAAAGAAATATGTTTACTGTACCTGCTACTGTGATTTTAACTTTCTTTACAGGACTGGCTCTGAATCATCTACCAGGAACTGAAGCTCAGCGTATTGGTCTTTATCAGATTTTTTATGTTGTGGCCTTTATCTTTGGTATGGTGGAGTTGTCTATCTTTAGAAAGTTTAGGATATCAGATACACATATTCAGAAGAAAAGAATTGTTTTTAATTTTAAAGAGTTTATGTCAAATAAGAAGTTTACAAGATTTCTTAAATCATCCTTGCTCTTTCACTTTGGATGGCAAATGGCATGGCCTTTATTTACCATCTATACAATATCTGTTTTAAATGCCAACGAAGCATGGCTTGGTTATTTAAGTATAGGTCAGTCACTGGCTATGTTCTTTGGTTATTTATTCTGGTCAAAGCAGATCAACAAGTTTGGCAACCATATCATAACAGCTGTTTGCACAATGGGGATGGCTTTGACACCTGTCTTTTATATCCTGTCACCTAACTTGTCGGTGCTCTTGGTTTCAGCTTCTGTCAGTGGCTTTTTTACAGCCGGTACAATTTCAGTCTTACAGACAGATTTACTAGAGGTGATTCCACAAGAAAAAAGGGTTTTGTACATCGGTCTTTATACGGTTTTTACCAATATCAGTTTGGCCATATCACCACTTGTAGGTTCCTTTATAAAAGAAACCTACGGCATCCACATTGCCCTAGGGGCTGCAGCCTTTTTTAGAATGGTTGGTTCATTAAGCTTTTTTAAAAGATCTCGCCATGAGAAGGTAGAAGCTTCACACTAGCTACTTTATGCTTTTGAAACATTCGGTTTGCTTAAATTGAAAACAATTCAGAATCAACTTTTATGAACATTAAATTGATTCTGAATAGGTTTTAGAGTGTGAATGATTACTATTAAAAAAACATATTTTTTATCTTTTGTCCATACTTAGACTTATGAACTAAATAATTGGTGTGATCATAAATTTTCAGTGTTCGAATAATAGTGTTCTAATGCTTCTAGGTAATGATATATCAATATGCTCTCAGTTACTATCTCTTCTTGTGATAGACCTCTCTGTATAACTAAATAGTTCATTAGTAGATTACAATTTGTTTGGATGTATCCTGTTTTCAACTCGATAAAAAAGTTTATTATATGATTATCAGTTTTATAGTATTTCTTGTTGTAATTATAAAGATATTCACTATTTGAATCACAAATAAGTCTGAAAACTTTATAATTCATAGATTCAGAAGATGGAAGATTTCTACTTAAATAGGCATATTGAAAATTTTCTATACTCCTTTTAACGAAATTAGGGTTGGAATAGTTCTCCTCAGTCTCTTCAAAAATATTAAATTCGATGTTTAATAAATTAATAATTTCTTCTGGTGTTTTATAGTTATTAAGGATATGTTTTCGATATTTATCTCTTAACTCAATATATCTTGGATTCCTAATCATTGAACTTTCCTTTCTTTGCTTGTAGAGTGGGAGGAGGTGATTTATTTCAAATCATCCATATAATACATAACTAACATCTGGAAGAACAACAGTACCCCCGCTATGTGAGAGTCTAACATCAGTGATAGATACTCTTACTTTGTCATATTTGGTATCCACTATGTACACTTCACCTAAAGAAACACTACCTTTATTTTGGAGACCAGGGAATCTCTCTACTTTCTCATCAAAAAAAACTACAGGATCATCAAGTGCACTAGCTGTCTCAATTTTGATTTTAACACTTATTTTACTAAGTTGATATATACTATTGTATTTTCCAATAAGTTCATATTCAAAACCACTTATATACCTCGGTTCTAATTGGATTCCAAATGATGAAGCTTCTATTGGGGGCCTTCTTGTGCTATTATCTTCAATGTATGATTGTAAATTGTTGACATCAAACTCAGGTAGAACATTATTGTTTTCTCCAAAAGTAGATGAAAAACTAAATAAAAGTATGAAGCACATCATCATAGATATAATTTTCTTCTTGTTGATAAACATAATAACCTCCATTTTCGTGATTTAAACAGTATAAGAGTTAATAAGCAAATGACTAACATTAGGCTAGACATAGTTCTTGGTAGCAAAAGATGTTAGTGTTTAAAATTAGACGAGTATCATGTCTTAAAACATGAACTAACCCTAATACTTGAGTTTTACAATGTTAAATAAGTCATTTAATTTTAGCATGTTTCACCCTCCCCAGATAAATCTGTTCCATTATTGATATTATATGGATATCTCTACTATTATACTTTGTCATAAAACTTTTTTCTGTCAATACTAAAATGTGATTATATATAGAGAGTAGGGTCTATCTCTCACGCTTTTACTTACATAAAGATAAATATAACAAAAAAGTTTATGACTAATGATAGAAAAGTAAAGTATTGTTTGTATTATACTTAAGGCGCAGATTGAATTAAATATAATAGTCCTTCGTCCTATAGCTTGTTTAATCATTAAAAAGCAGAGTAGAAGCTTTAGGATAATACTTTCAATTTTATCTATCTTATTGTATGATAGTAAAGTAATGGTTATTACAAATTAAGATTGGAGTCGGTATGATAGAGAATAATCTCCACAAGAGATTGGCAGTACTGATTGATGCGGACAATGCATCTCCAAAGATCATCAATGGTCTTTTAGAGGAAATTGCCACATATGGTATTGCCAGCGTTAAGCGTATCTATGGAAACTGGACCAGTCCTTCTTTGGGAAGTTGGAAAGAAGTTTTATTAAAACACGCGCTTCAACCAATACAACAATTCGAGTATACAGTAGGTAAAAACTCTACAGATAGTGCTATGATTATAGATGCTATGGATCTTTTATATACTGGAAAACTTGATGGTTTCTGTATTGTGTCAAGTGATAGTGATTTTACTAAATTGGCTTCAAGACTTAGAGAAGAAGGGTTATTCGTATATGGTTTTGGTGAAAAGAAAACACCAAAGGCATTTGTAGGAGCTTGTGACAAGTTTGTTTATACTGAAATTCTACGTGAAAACAGTTCAAATTATAAGCAAACAAGAATGACCAAGAAACAACTTTTAGCAGATAGAAAACTCATCGATATGTTGTACAATGCCGTTGAAGATGCTGCTAATGAAAATGGTTGGTCTCATCTTGGTACTGTTGGTCAGACGATTGCAAACAAATCACCGGAATTTGACCCAAGAAACTATGGGTTTAAGAAGCTAGGGGAGCTGATTAAATACTTGGGATTGTTTACAATTGATGAACGTTCATCAGACAATTCTCCAGCGAAGGCAGTTTACATTAGACGAAAGTAAATGAACATTAGTTCATTTTCTTTTTTTGCAAAAAATCCTGTCTTTTATGTCATTTGTCGCTACTAGGTGGTAATTTGTTCTGTTAAATGTTATGATTAACTAGGAAATAAAGGAGTAGAAATGAATGTTATAAGATCAGAAAAACTCCGAGTTGGCATGAAGCTAGGCGAAAATATATATCGTGATGACCAATTGGTAATCACCAGTGGTGTTGCTTTAACTTCAAGACACATTGAAATGATAAAGCGACTGGATATACCAGAAGTTAAAATTCTAGAAAAAAAGAAACTATCTTTTTCAAATAATATTAAATACGAGGAAAAGTACAAAGAAGCTGTAGATAGCTTTAAAGATATCTGTTATGGTGTAACCATAGGCAGTCTGGTCTTGTATGATGAAGTTCAAGAGTGTATAGAACCATTAATTCAAGAGTTAGAAGCCAATCCAGAAATGGCTCTGAGGTTATGGCAGATGCACACAGCTGATTTTTATACTTATGAGCATTCCGTTAAGGTGAGCATGTTGGCAGTCTTGCTTTCAAAGTGGCTAGGTAAACCTAAGGTTTATCAAGAAGAAATTGCCAGGGTCGGTTTACTGCATGATATTGGTAAGTGCAACATACCGAATGATATCTTAAACAAACCCGATGTTCTGACTCAAGAAGAGTTTTCTGTTATGAAGACCCATTCAACTTTAGGTTATGTGCTTTTAAACTCAACTAAGAATTTGAGTAAAGATGTTGTAAAAGGTGTACTACATCACCATGAAAGATATGATGGAAGAGGTTATCCCTCTAAGCTCTCTGGTGAAAACATACCTGAATACGCTAGAATAGTTTCGGTTGTTGATATATTCGATGCTATGACATCTAAGAGAGTTTACAGAGAAAAAATGAATCCATTTAGAGTAATGGAAATTATGAAAAATGGCAGCCAAGGGGCGATTGACCCTTATATTGGTACCATTTTCTTAGATAATCTTAAGTCATCTTACTTAGGAGAAAAAGTTTTATTAAGCAGCGGTCATATTGGTACGGTTCATGAAATAAGAACACAAATGCCTGAACGTCCTGTTATTAGAGTTGAAGACAATCTTATCGATTTAGATAAGGAACTCCATATAGAAATTAAAGAAATGATACTGTAACTTATCTTTGGATAAGTTATTTTTTTGCTTATATTTATAAGATGATGGTATAAAAAAGATAAAACATGGTAGAATTAGTTAACGCAGATTTAACATGAACTTAACTTATATTATAAGCTTTACATGTAAAGTTAAGATGAAATTAAGATAGTGTTAGGAGGAAACATGAAGAAAATCCTTATTATTGAAGATGATGATCACATCATCGAGTTACTGAAGTTTAATGTAGAAAACAACGGTTATGAAGTCGATGTTGCCATGGATGGTAGAGAAGGCCTAAATAAAGCCATCAATGACCTGCCAGATTTAATATTGTTAGATTTAATGTTACCAAGTATAGATGGCATAGATATATGTAAGAAGTTAAAGAGTAAAGACCGTACCAAAGATATTCCTATTATCATGTTGACGGCTAAGGGGCATGAGACAGATAAAATTTTAGGACTTGAAATTGGAGCTGATGATTATATCACAAAACCTTTCTCGGTTAGGGAACTTATGACACGTGTTAAGGTCATCTTTAGACGTTATTCAAAAGAGGTTCATAAGACTGAAGCTGTAAAAGTAGTGATTGGCGATCTGGAGATCGATCATGAAAAGCATGAAGTAAGACGTGGCGGTGAGCTTGTAAAGCTGACCTTAAAGGAATATCAGCTACTGGAATACCTAGCTGAAAATCGTGGTAAAGTTCTTTCAAGAAATGCTTTATTAGATAGGGTGTGGGGATACGACTACTTCGGTGAAACCAGAACAGTTGATGTTCATATTAGACACTTAAGAAAGAAAATCGAAGATGACAATGCAGAGCTTATAGAAACCATTCGTGGTGTAGGTTATAAAATAAAGTAGGTGAAGAACATTAAACAGAAATTTATATTAATCTTTGTACTTTTGGTCAGCCTTGGTGTGGTTATTTCAGGCATTTTATCCATTGGCCTTTTAAAGTCTAATTATGAAGAAGGTGTCAAAGAAAACTTAATAGAAAATGCCACCATCATAAGATACTTTATTGAGTCAGAAAATGATATGGTCGTAGTTGATGATTTCTTGCGTCATCTAGATGCAGAAGTCATGAACAATCAGATGGAAACAAGAATCACCCTTATAAATCATAGTGGTGTTGTTTTAGTGGATACAGCGATTAGTGAATCTGAACTTGACAATCATAAGGAACGTCCTGAAATAAAAGAAGCCTTTGATGGAAAGATTGGTGTCAGTAAGAGATATTCAGATTCAGTTGATAAAGATATGTATTATGTGGCTATGCCTGTAGAATCTAGTGATTTTGCAGTTGTACGTCTTTCTATTCCTTTAAGAAATTTAACGGAGTATACCGATCAAATTGTTGGCAATATTGTTATAGCAGCCCTAGTAGGTGTGGTTCTTGCAACACTGGTTGGTATAAGATTTTTAAATATGTTCACAGGACCTTTATTTGCCTTAACTGAGGCAACTGAGTCTATTTCAAAGGGCAATTATGGTGAACAGGTATTTGTCAGCTCAGATGATGAAATTGGTCAACTTGCCAAGTCTTTCAATATGATGAGTACAGAACTCGATAAAAGAATTGTTGAGCTTCATGAATCCAATAATACTAACCATGCCATTTTGAAATCTATGATCAATGGCGTGATTGCCATAGACAATGAAAATAGGATTATGTTCATCAATAAGGCTGCTCAAGAGATGTTTTCATTAGATGAAAAAGCCTTAAAAGGTATGGATGTTGTCGATTCATTTAAGAATCACATATTGTCTGACTTGTTTGATTCAGATTTTGATATATACGGTAACATCAAAACAGAACTTGATTTAGATATAGACCAGCCTAAAGTCTTCAGGGTATTTTCAAATGTGATTAGAGATCGAGACTTTAATAATAACATTGGCCTTTTACTCAGTTTTGTAGATATCACTCAAATGAGACAATTAGAGAATATGAGAAAAGAGTTTGTTGCCAATGTATCACATGAACTAAAAACACCACTAACGTCTATACAGGGCTTTATTGAAACACTCAAAGAAGGTGCTGCAGATAAGAAGGAAGTAAGAGATAAGTTTATTGATATCATCGACATAGAGGCTAAAAGACTCAAACACTTAATTGATGATATTCTTGTTTTATCTGATATAGAAAAATCAACAGGTGATCATCATGAGACTGAAGTCAGTCCAAATCAAGTTGTTGAAGAGATATCTAACATGATGGGCCAAATTGCCGGAAAAAAAGAGATTACAGTTAATTACAACCTGCCTGAAAATATGGCGCCTATTCTAGCCAATAAAGTATGGTTAAAGCAGATGCTTATAAACTTAATTGATAATGGCATCAAGTATACACCAGAAGGTGGTCAAGTAGATGTACAGTTTGCAGATATGTTAGACCATAATTTGATTATTGTTAAAGACAATGGCATCGGTATTGCTCCAGAGCATTTAGACAGACTTTTTGAACGCTTTTATAGGGTGGACAAGGCAAGATCTAAAAAAGAAGGTGGTACAGGCTTAGGCCTTGCTATCGTTAAACATATTGTTCTCTCCATGAATGGTGATATAAGAGTAAAAAGTGAACTAGACAAGGGAACAGAATTTACAATCAGAATACCTAAGAAGTTTTAAGGATGGCTTGCCATCCTTTGTTTTGTGTTAAACTGTTATTAAGGGGTGATAGTGTGAAAAAAATAATAATAGTAGTTTTGATAAGTTTAATGATGGTTTCGTGTGTAGTAAATAATAATGATGAAAGTTCTAATTCTAACGAGCAGTTGATGCAATTAGAAAAACAATTAGATGAGCTTGTTGTTGTAAATCAAGACTTAATGAGTGAAATGGATGACTTGAAGAAAGTGACTGAGTCACAAACCAATGAACTAAAAGATTTAAGAGATGAGTTAGTGGAGTATAGAGGTCTACTTGTACTTTAGATGAAGAAGAAAAAAGTGCTTTAAGATCTTATCAACCAATATTAGATTTTCTTGAAGCACTTAAGAATTATGATGAAACATTACTTAAGAAGTATCTTTCTGAAGACTTTCTTGTTAAAGAGGACGGCATTTACAAAGATGATATAATGCGATTTTTCAGATTAACAGAGTTTACTGATTTTAGGCTTTATAACTATGATGCAAATGGATCTACGATTAATTTTACCTTTGCTTTATTGAGTGAAACCAGTGAAGAGACGAAACATATGATCTTAAACATTACTGTTAGTGGTATGTATGACCATTTTATTATTGATTTAGAAACAGATATATAAAGCCTTAGCAAGAATCTGATTAGCGTTTCATTAGAGTCATTGAAATAAGCCTGGTAATGTGATAGAATGAGAACGTTTCAGAAAGAGGTGATAAACAATGATTTATCAAGGTTTTGCAAGAGTGTATGACCAATTAATGAAAGATACACCTTATGATACTTGGTTTGAAAATTTACAGAAGATTATTAAGTCATATGATATAAAAGGTAAAGAAGTTTTGGAGCTTGCATGTGGTACGGGTGCCATGACAAGAAAACTCTACAAGGCTGGCTATAAGGTACTTGGTACAGACTTATCACAGGAAATGTTAGAAATAGCACTTGAAACGTCTTATGACCAAAACTTGAAGATTCAATTTATACAGCAGGATATGACGTCTCTAGATTTGTTTCACAAGTATGATATGATTGTTAGCTTCTGTGATGGCTTCAACTATTTAATCGAGGACGGACAGTTAGACAAGGCACTTGATTCGTGTAGGGCTTATATAAAAGATCAAGGCTACTTGATATTTGACATCAGTTCTGATTATAAGTTAGAACATGTGCTTGGACAAAATGTCTTTACAGAAACATCTGATGAGGCCTGTTATATATGGGAAAACTATTATGATGAAAAGTCAAAAATATTAGAGTTTGATTTGACCTTGTTTGAAAAGCAAGGAAACATGTATCAAAGGCATGATGAGGTACACAAGCAAAGAGCTTATACCATCGATGAGATTCAGACATCGATGGCTAAAAACGGCTTTGAATGTCTAGAGGTCATTGATACAAACACAGGTGAAAAAGTTACACCTGAAAGTGAAAGATGGTTATTTATAGGAAGGAAAATAAATGAGTAAAATATATTCAGCTATTGTAGGCGACAACATTAGAGTTTATTTAGGAAATACAACTGACCTTGTTAAAGAGGCTGCTAAAATTCATGAAACAAGCCCTGTTTCTACTGAGGCCCTTTCGAGAACCTTAACAGCGACAAGCTTACTGGGTAAACTACTAAAAAACGAAAAAGATGTTTTAACAGTAAAGGTTGGCGGCACCAATCAAATCAAGACCATCCTTGCAACAACAGATTTTACAGGTAAGGTCAAGGGTTATATATCTAATCCAGACGCAGATATACCTTATTTAACAAATACTGATAAGATTGCAGATGCAATAGGTAAAGGCGGTAACATTACCATTATAAGAGATTTTGGTTTAAAAGAGCCTTATGTTGGTATTTCTCATATGATATCAGCAGAAATTGATGAGGATATTGCATTTTATTATAAGAACTCTGAACAACAACCAACAGCAATGAAGTTAGGTACAATCATGGATAATGGTCTTGAGTGTGCTGGTGGTATTTTGATTCAGCCTATGCCGGATGTAACTGGTGTGGAGAAAGAAGCTTATTTAAAGGCAAGTGAAAAGATAGGGGACGTTGTAGATAAAATTAACTCAGGCATGTCTCCAGAAGAGATTATTGCTTCATACTTTGATTTAGATGTAAAAATGACGGGCGAATTTGAAGTTTCATTTCAGTGTGATTGCTCAAGAGAGAGAATTACTAGAGCTTTGATTTCTGTTGGTCCAGAGGAGTTAAAAGAGATCATCGCGGTTGACCAGCAAGCTGAACTTAGATGTCACTTCTGTAATACACTTTATCATTTTAATAAAGAAGATTTAGAAGATATGGTAAGAGCACTTGAGGCCTAAGATCATAATCAGTGAAAAGGCTTATGATGAAGCCTTTGATTATTTCATAGAAAAGGGCTTTGAGATTATAAGATTCTCCAGTCAAGATAAGCCTTATGAGGCCGTTTCGCATCATCCTGATATGTTTCTATTTTATGATGACAAGCTTTTTGTAGAAGGTGACTGCGAGATTGAAGGTGTAAGGTGTGAAAGACTCGGGCCTAAATATCCAGAAACTATTAAGTACAACATAGCCAAAGTTGGTGACTATGTCATATGTAAGTACAGTCATATCTCTGCAAGAGTAAAAAAGCACATTGAAGAGAAAAATTACAAGGTTATCGATGTCAATCAAGGTTATGCCAAGTGTTCAACTGCAATAATTCGAGATTCAATCATTACCAGTGATCAGGGAATATTTGATGCTTGTAAAGATAAGCTAGACTGTCTTTTGATTGAACCTGGTCATATAGAATTACCCGGTTTAGATTATGGCTTTATTGGTGGCACGTGTTTGACCTTTGATGACACAGTATTTTTCCACGGCGACATTACAAAACATCCTGACTATGAGAAAATTAGAGTTTTTATAGAGAAAAAACATATGAGGATTGACTATCTTAAGCGTCCACTTATGGATATAGGATCTTTTATAGTAACAGAAAGAAGTGAATAGTATGGACATTTTATTAAAGATTATTTTAATGGCATTCATTGGTGCTGTTATAGGTTATACAACCAATGTTGTGGCAATTAAGCTTTTATTCAAGCCTTTAGAACCTATTAATATATTAGGCTTTAAACTACAAGGTGTCATCCCTAAGAGAAGAGATGAGATTGCAAAGTCTATTGCAGAAACTGTAGAAGCAGAGCTTTTATCAGTGGATGAAATTATGGACCAACTTATTGAAGGCACGGACAAGAAAGATATCTTAGAGATGTTGAAGAACAAGATTATCTCTATGACAGAAGGTAAGCTTCCTGGTCTTTTATCAGCATTTTCTGGCACCATCAACAAGTATATTGAAGACATCATTGATTCTAAAGGTGAAGAGCTTTTAGATGAAATGACAGAAGTTCTGGTTCATAAGGCGACTTCTTCAATCAGTATTTCGAAAATGGTTGAAGAGAAAATCTCTGGTTTTGAGCTTGATGAAATAGAAACCATGATCTTAAAAATTGCTAAGAATGAACTCAGACATATTGAAATTTTAGGTGGTGTCTTAGGTTTTCTTATTGGTATCACGCAAGGTTTATTATTTGTATTATTTTAAAATCCCTTTTGGGATTTTTTTGCTATAATAGAGAGTGTAGAGAAAGGATAAATGATGAAAATTGTTATACTTAATGGTAGCCCTAGACCCATGGGAAACACCAGAACATTATTAGAAGAGTTTCGTACAGGTTTAGAAGAAAATACAGAAGCGCTTGTTGATTTTATTGATTTACAGGATAAGACGATTCTACCATGTGAGGCATGTAATGCATGTGGTCATACAGGAAGGTGTAAACATAAGGATTCTACTAATGAAATTATGCCTTTGATCACTGAAGCAGACGTCATTGTATTCGGTACACCTGTTTACTGGTGGGGTGTTACTGCTCAAATGAAGTTGATGATAGATAAGTTTTATACATGGCATCATGTTAGCTATAAGGTGCCTAACAAGAAGATTGGTGTTATAGCAGTAGGTGGTGCAGCTGTTGGAGATGAGCAGTATGACCTGATTTCCAATCAGTTTAAATGTATCAGTAACTTCCTCAAGTGGGACATAGTATTTGACAAATCATACAGTGCTTATAACATTGGTGATATAGAAAAAGACCAGGATGCAATGGAAGAATGTAGAAAGCTTTATAATAAGATATAGCCTCATCTAGAGGCTATTTTTTTTCGAGATTAAATTCAGCGATACCGAGTAGGTTGTTATAACCAACACCCCATTCCTTGAGTTCATTTAGAATAGGCATAAGTGTCTGACCGATATCAGTTAAAGAGTACTCCACCTTTGGTGGTACTTCTCTATAAACTTCTCTATGGACCAGTTGATCTTTTTCAAGTTCTCTAAGTTGGCGAGTCAGCATTCTTTCGTTGATGTTCGGAATTAACTTCTTAAGCTGTCCGTATCTTAAAACTTTATTGTGACCAATAAAGTACAAAATAATTGGCTTCCATTTGCCGCCGATAATATCTAATGTCAATTCAAAATAACAATTGTATTTCTTTTCTTTTGTTGTCATATCAAACTCCTTATTTCCCTATATTTATTATGACATCTTTAAGAGAAAAATGATAGTAGGCACAAAAAAGTGCGTGACTTAAAATTTAGTCTTGTTCAATGCACTATCTATCCATGTCTCATATAGTCACTAATAATACAAGCCTTGTTTTAAGTATTATTTAATCATAGTATGATTATACAGGTTGTAGTAGAAATGATAGGGGGACGAATGAAAACGTTAATTATTAATGGCTCATCGAGAATTGGTGGTGATACCAGTGCTTTAGTTGATGAACTGGTTAAACATTTAGAAGGGGAAGTTAAAGTTTTAACTGTTGAGGATCATATAGAACCATGTAATGATTGCAGAGACTGCTGGGAAGAAAAAGGATGTACATTAGAAGATGATTTTACTGACATTTATCCATATTTGTATGAGTGTGACAATCTTGTCATAGCATCACCGGTATGGTTTTCAGCTCTTTCAGGACCAAGTATGAATATTGGCAGTCGTGTTCAATACATTTATGCTTCCAATCATATTAGAAAAGACCCAATTGAAGTTAAAAGAAAAAAGGGGGCTGTCATCTTTGTCGGAGCAGAACCTGGTACAGAAGAAATACCATTTAAAACTGCTCGTACAATGATGAAGTTTATGAATGTAAACAGAGATGAGTTAAAAGTAATAAAGTCCATGAATACGATGGAACTTAAGGCATGTGATGATCATGTGGCTTTGAATGATGCTAAAGAGGTTGCAGTATGGTTTAACCAAACTGTGGAATAAATTCACAAGAAAATGACTCTCATATATTTGAGAGTCATTCTATCTTTATTAAGTAATCACGGTTCAGATTTAGGTAGATAAATCTTAAAGTAAGGTTTGTCTTCTTCATTTCCTAAACATTCAATATGTCCTAAAAGGCCTGCAGTAACAATGTTAAAGACGATGGCCAGTTCTAAACCGCTTGCATCAGATTTAAATGAGCTTAATGAAAATGGCTCAAATATGATGTCGCCAACTTGACTGAACTTAAGCGAAGTAATATCATGATATTCAAGGGTAATGTGTTTATCGTCTTGAGAAATGGAGATGCAAATATCATTTTGTGACTTTTCATCTGAATGATACTTTAAAGAATACTTAAAGAGATTGATAAACATTTGAGTTAAATGTAGAGGAGAAGTACTTAATTCGACCCCCTCTAAATTGTCTAATTTTATACTTAACTTATCTGGATTGTTACTTTCATATTCTTCTATGCTTAGTTTAAGTATAGCTTTTAAATGAACCTGCTTGAAATCAAGCTTGTGCGTGTTAGAAATAAGTTGTAAAGCATTGATGATTTCACACGAGCTATTTATTTGACTTTGGATAGATTTAATCAACTGGGATAACTGGACAATATTCATATCATCTTTAGGAGCTTTTCTAAGTTGACTAAGTTGCTTTTCAACATAGGATAATGAAAGTTTTGCACTCCCAAGAGGTGTGTTTATTCTGTGAGCTATTTCTACGATTAAACGACTGATGCTCTTAGTCTTTTGCATTTCCACAAGTTGATGTTGGGTGTTTTTTAGTTGTTCCATTGATGCAAGAAGTTCTTCATTGGCAGCCTCAAGTTCTTTGGTTCTTTCATCAACCAAGTGCTCTAGGTTGTCATTGTAATCTTCTATTTCTTTGTTTTTACCTTCAATAACTAGATTTTTTTCTTCTAGATCTTCTATATGTCTATTGATATGTTTTCTTTGGATAAGGAGCTGATCTTGTAACTTCTTAAAAGAGTCGGCGAGTAATTGAATCTCCTCATTTCTAGCATCTGGAATCATGTTGTCATATTTGCCTTCAGCTATCTTATGGGCTATATTTTCCATGTTGATAAGTGGTCTTGTAATTCTTAAAGATAGGATCAGCAACATGATAATAATGAGTACAGCCTGAAGGAGGTTCAAGGCCATCATTTCAAGACCTTCTAAATAAATGATATCAATTTCATCTTTGATATCACTGATTAGGGTTAAGTCTCCTAAGTAGCTATCCTCGTAATAAAGCGAAACAGTATGGGCTTTATGATAGAGACTTTTCTCAGAAGATTGAAAGTCAGTGTTTTCATAAGAATGAAGACCGCTTTCCTCATCAAGAATGATACCATCAATACCATCATCCATTAAAAAAGCATCAATAATGGACTCAATGAGGTCATCATCATAATCCCATATAGCATTCTCAAGACTTCTGCCTACAACAATTGCCTTGTCTTTTATAGAACTTTCAACCTGAACAGTTAAGTGGTTGATTCTTCGATTGATTGTTATAAATGAGAAAATGGCCGTAAGAACCAATGTGATTGTTATCACTGAAACAATGAGTTGTCTATTAATTGTTCTTTTTGTTAAGAGGTCTTTAATCTTCATTTTTCATATAACTTTCTTTTATTTCAGTTAGAATGCCCTTGTCAGAGAGTGTTTGAATTTGCTCGTTAATGTAATCAATGTGATCTGCTAAAGGAGAATGTTTTGAAATGACAAAATAAACATCATTGACTTGAATTTTTTTATCAAGACAAGTAATGAGTTCTTCATAGCCGTATTGGTTGGCATCATCCATTACATCACCATAGGCTGATATATAGTAATCTACTTCTTCATTCAGTAATAAATCCAAACGATGTTTTTCATCCTTTACTTCTCGAAGGTTTAAAAGGTGCTTGTTGTTTTCGAAAGTGTCTCCATAACTGGCACCATCTGGAATTAAGCCTACAAACTCTGATAGGTCTGCATAGGATGTAAAACTTATGATATTATCAGTTCTGACAAATACACAGACTTCATCTTTAGAAAAGGGCAGTGTATAAATATATTTTTTATCTCTATCCTCATTAAAATATAAGCCTACAAAGACATCTACTTTCCCAGTTTCAAGATCTTGAAGTTGTCTTCTAAATGGCTCAACTTTATTTCTGACAACATTGAAGTCAGTATCTTCAAGTATCAATTCCAAAATATCATAGCTCATACCATATGGTTGCTTGTTTTCGTCCATCATTTGATAGGGATACCAATCGTATGAACCAACAGCATATACAGTATTGGTATCTATAGTCTCATGAGGTTTGACATCATCAGATATATTTTCATCTATAACATTTTCATTGACACAAGATACAAGTAAAAGAAATATAATAATAAGACCAATTTTCTTGAACATAGCATCCTCCTTACTGTAGCGTCTTTGTTAATCTAATACCCATGTAAGGTAATTGTTAACTATCTAATGTTTGGATGAAGTGATTCGGAACAGTTGTACACTTATAAGCTATGCTTGATTTATACAGCAGCAGATAAGTCTTTATCAGAGGAAATAAGAAAACCACTATTATAGTCAAACTAAGATAGCGGTCAATTTTATTGTTATTAAAATCTTCAAATGATGCTAAAGATTTATACTATGCAGTTTTTTGATTTTCTTCTAGAGATTTTTCTTCCCAAGATTGATAATCTCTGAAGAGTTTTAGGGCCTGCTCTGCAGTCTTGTTTTCAGCAGTTGAAGGATCTTTTAAAAGTTTGCCCATTTTGATCATTTGGATTTCTAAATACTTAGGGTTGTTAAGTTTAGCCATATGATCATTTCTTTTAGATTTTCTTGGTGAAGCCGACATAGATTCAGAAAGCATGAGTAGGATAAAGGAATTTCTCTTTGATTTTGGTACTTGCTTTGAAGAGTTCTTAAGCTCTACAAATAGTTTTTCAACCTGTTTCTTTCGGTAAATGTTAAAGCCAATGATTGCCAGTACAAATACCAGTACGATGATGCCAATTGTAATCCATGTTTCCATTTTTCTTCCTCCTACTTTTCATGTAATAATATGTCTCTTTTATTATATATGAAAATTCACACTTATGATATAGGAAATGTCTAGTAGATACATGTCATTTGCTGATATAATGGATAAGTAGATAAAGGAGAAGATATGGCTATTAAATTCGAAATAGAAGAAACTGTTGGTGTATTATCTGAAAATGATAAGTCGTGGACAAAAGAACTGAATCTGATCAGTTGGAACGACCGTCCTGCTAAATACGATATCAGAGACTGGGCACCAGAACATGAGAAGATGGGCAAGGGTGTCACTTTATCTTTAGAAGAGCTAAAAGCACTGAAGAAAATCTTAAATGAAATGGATATCTAATTATGAACTGGAATAAACTTAGAAAGCAATTAGAAGAATTTATTAATCCAACTTTAGAAGGACGAGTGGAATACTTGGCTTCTGGTTATCGTTACAGGAAAGACAAGAAAACTCAAGCGCTTATTAAAGTTGACAAAGAAGAAGTCTTCAATATGCATAAAACATTTGTGACATGGTATGAGAATGAACAGGCAATCATCAAGGATGAAAACTTTAAAGTCTTCGTGACAGAAGAGGACATCATTGAAACAAGAAAGTCAGTCGGAGACAATGTACCTGAAGACCGCCTAGAAGTCATTGCTAGAAAGAATAAAAGGGCATTTTATGCGAAGAAAATCATGAATGCTCAAAATAGCCTTTTAAAGACTGATTTTCAAAAGGCTGCAAATGACTTTTTATCCGGTAATGTCAATGACTGCCTGAATAGTGATGACATTATTTTAAATGTGCTTGCAATTATAGATAGACGAGTAGGTAAAAATAGACTAAAAAAGATGAAGTATCAGATGGACTTAAAGCATCCAATTGTTAGATACTTCTATGACCTAAGGAGTTAAGATGACATACGATTACACTTTATTGATAGAAGAAATAGAAGAAGATGGTCTTTCGCCAGATGAAGAAATTTATGTGATTAGAAAATCATTTGCAGACAAAGACGGCTATTATGAAATCATCGATTATGAGTATCATGACATCGAAGATGAATGTGAGTGTATGCTTGTAAAAGACGTACTGAAAGAAATGAAAATGAAAAGGTTTGAAGTAAAATAACACCATCAGGTGTTATTTTCTATTGTAGTACTTTCCATAGAAACATTTTCTATAAGCACTCGGTGTTAAGTTTTCAGATGCTTTAAATTGTTTAGAAAAAACTTTGACGTCTTTATAGCCAACTTGATGAGCTATTTCCTTGACAGATAAGCGTGTATCAGTAAGAAGAGATTTTGATTTCTTTAATCTGACTTTTTGAATATGTTTGTTAATGGTAATACCAGTCTGTTTGCTGTAGTACTTGTTTAAGTAGTCTTTGTTGTAGCCAAAATGGTCAGCAATCATGATGTAGTCAAGCTTATTTGAGTAGTTGGCATCTATCCATTTGTTGATTTGATGGATTTTAGCATCCATACTTTTTAGAGCTTGGACTTGGTGGTCGATCTCATGAACAAGTCCTGTAAGGGCATAGTTCAGAGCACTAGACTTGTAGTCGTTGTTTTCTAAATGCATCAATTGATTAAACAAAATGATTATACTTTCGGTTGAAGAAAAACTCTCATGAATCGGTATGTAGACATATTTTTCTTCTTGATTAGGCTCAAGATCTTTTACGACTTCTATATCGCCTTGCATATGGAGCCAGTAAAATGAAAGTGGCTCATCTGATGGCATAAAACTTCTGTGATTGATGCCTGGTAGAAAACAAAGAAGATCACCTTTGTTTAGTCTATACTTGTGGCCTGCTTGTTCTAAATAAGCTTTACCTGAAGCCATAACAATAATTTCATATGTATTGATAGACCTGTCTGGATGCTCCCAAGGTAAATCAGAGGAGATGAAATGTCCACCTCTAAAGTACATAAGGGGTTTATCAATATTTATCTTTAAGTATTTATCTTTTAAGTTCATAATCTTTTCCTTTTTTTTAGTGTATCATAAGTCGCTTAAATGGTACATAAGGTGTTATCTACAGTCTTCATTGATGATCAAGCTTGTAATAAAAATGAAGTCTTGTTACCATGCTAAAAAGAAAGGATGCATATGATAGATAATATTTTAAAGATGAAAAGAAGAAGTTTAAGGACTCATCCAAAGGCATTGTTGTTTGGACCCACTGGTGGGAGGGCTTGGGTGGATTATTTAGATCAAATGCCCGGTTTTTCAGGATCCATAGATTTTATACATAAGTTAAATATACCTTTTCTATTTAAGGTGTCAGGACCAGTAGATTTTAAGAGGTGCCAGGTAAGCTGGATGCCGAGTCACCTTGAAATGACCTATGCAGATGCTGAAATCAGCTTTTCTGAGAAAAAGTTTATTTCATGGGATGACTGTTTGGTGTCCTGTCAGAAGTGGGTCAACAAGTCGACTAAAGTCATCAAACTTGATTTAGAATTAAATGACAAAGTGATCGGTCAAACATATAAAGACAGTCGGTATCCATTTGAGATCATATCTGACTTTGAGTCAAACTTAAATAAAAAAGTGATTCTCCCAGGTGAGAGTCTTGAGTTTTATATGGCTGTCTCGTTAGCCTTAAAAGGAGAAAATCTAGATGACAAGTTAATAAGATATAGGTCTTTACCCAATGAAAAAATTATCAAAAGTCATGTAAAGGATTATCAGTCTTGGTTTGATAAAGCCCCTGACTTTAAGTGTGATAATAAGCTCTTAAATAAGACATGGGCCTATAGGTGGTTTATTCTCAGACACAATTTGGCTGATCCTAAATGTGGTCATCTTAAGTATCCATTATACTTTGAGGGCCGGTCTCATAAGATGTCTAAGGAGGCTTATAAGCCAAAGGGCTGGGAGTTTACCAAGCAAATACCACTTTCAAGCCCCATGCATATCTTAGATGGTAGGTGGTATCATGAAAAAGATACCCTTGAAGGTATTGTTAAAAATCTGATTGAAAGTCAGGATTCAGATGGTCAATATAGGGTACAGTTTGTTGAAGAGTCAGGTGGTAAGTATGCCAATTTTATGGGGTGGGCTGTTTATCAAGCTTACTTGATACATGGCAACACAGACTTTGTGAAAGAGGTGATTGAACCTTTAAAAAAGCAGATCAATGGTTGGATACAAACAAGAGGTTCTAAGCTAGACCACCTGATAATTGAAGACAATCATAATCATACAGGCAAAGAATACCAACCCTCGTATTGGTACTTTGATGGTTTTCCAGATGATTGTAAAGACAAAAGCTACATTAGAGACTTAAAAAGGGTAGACAGGTCTATTTATCACTACTTAAACATCAGAGGCATGTGTGATCTTTTAAAGATAGTGGGGCAAGATGCTTCTTTTTATGAGAACTTACTAGTAGGGATAGAAGAGGATGTCCTAAATAAAATGTGGGATGAAAATACTGAGTTCTTTTACGACATTAGTGCTGCAAGTGATGAAAAAGCCATGGTCAAAAACATTGTAGGCTTTTATCCTTTCTGGGCTGGCTTTACCAGTCATAAACATCAGGGAGCTTTTAAATACCTGTTCTCAAGTTATTTTTCAAATGGCAGTTCATTTGCATCGGTAGCGTCAGATTGTCCTGTCTATGCACCAGAAGGTGGATGGAAGGGGAATTTTATTAAAGGACGAAATGGCTGTATGTGGAATGGACCATCTTGGCCATACACCAACAGCATCATGTTAGATGTTCTTGGCAAACACGCTAGAAAGGACGACCTTTTTGCTAAGGCCTTTAAAGATTACTTAGAAGAGTTTTCATGGATGCACTATCAGTTTTCAGATCTAGATAGACCTTATCTTGTAGAGCATTATAACTCAGTTACAGGAGAAGCATTAAGCGATGAAGTGGATTACAACCATTCCTACTACATAGATTTGATCATAAGACATGTTGTGGGATTAGATGTTTCTAATGGCATTCATGTCAACCCTCTTGATATAGGTCTTAAGTTTTTTTCGCTAACCAACCTCAGAGTTCGAGGAAAAAAAGTTGATATATACTTTAATTGCCAGGGTTATGACGGCTTAAATGTCTTTGTAAATGGGGAAAAGCACGCCTAGCGTGCTTATAATGAATATCTATTTGCAGATGCATTTAAAAAATCCTCATCCACTATTTTAATGGTTTCATCAATTTCCAATAACATGTTATCGCGGTCTTTAGGTAATATGCCCTTTACATTGGCTGCATTGGTAGGATGGGTACCGTAAAATGGGACCTCAATGGTGATGTGATTCAGTAGGTGTTTTTCCTCTTGAAGTATTTCATATTCCGTCGCTGGACTAAAGTCTCCTGATAGATAATCCTTTTCTAGTTTACTACCTTTGAAGATACCCAGGCTTGTAAATCCTACAAGTTTGGGTTTCGTTTTGTTGATCAGTTGGGCTGTTGCTTGAGCATTTTCTAGTCCCTTATTATGACCAGCAATACCTAACATAAAAATCCCGTTAAATGCAATATCAAAGGTAGAGAGTCTCTCTAATTGAACATAAGCATCGTTAAGGTCATGGCCCTTGTTAAGATAAGTAACAGTTTCCTTATGACCGGATTCTATGCCGACCCAAAGTTCGTTGATTCTAGCTTTTCTCAGCATCTCTAAATCTTCATCTGTCTTATCTTTGATGTTTCTAACGGCACCATACATGGTGATGGTTTTTATATCAGGATAAACTTCAATGATTTTATCAGAGATTTCTTTTAGTCTTCTTGCACTTAAAACAAAAGCATCGCCGTTAACCAAGAAAATCCTGTCTATAGAAGGTCTTTTTTCTTTGGCCTCTCTTAGATCTTTTTCTATTTGTTCAAGTGATTCTATTTGAAACTTTGTCTCTTTGTACATGGTACAAAAGCTACACTTATTGTGAGCACAACCAACCGTTACCTGCAACAAGAGGGTGTTGGCTTCGAGTGGGGGTCTAAAAGTTGGACCTGTATATTTCATGTAATATCCTTTCTGTATTCGATTAAAGTATAAGGAGTGAATGATAGAATATCAAGTACTGATAATTTTATCTGTTACGAACACTTTTGTTCGTATGACTTTTTATTTTTCTAAAATGGATTGATTGTGGCATTTAATGGGTAATTACTAAAAGTAGGAGAAAATCATGAAAGACTATAATAAATTACTTCAGGCCAGAGTTGATAAAAAATTTAACAATGTGTTGATTGCAACAACTGTCGTGGCTTCCATAGCATCTGTGATTTTATTTGTTGCTGATCTGCCTATTATTTATGGTGTGCTCAACTTGATGACAGCGCTTATTATGTTTGTTTTTTCAATCATTGCTGATAAAATCCCGACCTCATATAAAATCATCGGTATGATATTTGTAACCAGCGTTATTTCTATCGCTTCCTATGTGGGTGGTGCCTTTACTTCTGCCTTTATTACTTTACTGGCTTTGTCGAATGTTATAGCAGTTTTGTTTTTAAGAAGAAAGCAGAGTATCTTTATTTCATTTGCCTCAATAGGACTTATGTTATCCTTGTGTGCTTATTCAGTTATTACGAACGGTAATGAAGACTTACTCGATCCTGTTTTAACATGGGGTTTACAAATTGTTGCTTATATACTCTTTGTTGTGGTTCTTCAGATATCGGTTTATGCAACCAAAAGATATCTTATGGAAAACATTGAAGCCCTTGAAAATGCCGTTTCCCATTCTGAAAAGTTGGCTTATTTCGATCAACTGACAGGTCTTCCTAATGCCAATAAGTTTGAAAAAGATGTGGTATTAAGAATTGAAAATCAAAAAAGAAATGGTTTTATTGTACTGGTTAACCTTAAGAGTTTAAGATCCATTAATTCTACTTTAGGTCAAGATTTTGGTGATCAGGCATTAAAATCCTCAGCTGAGATTATAGATAGTTTAAAGCTCAGAAATACAATTGTAGCACGTGTATCAAGCAGTGAGTTTGCCATCTGGGTGGATCATATCAATGAAGCGGGTCTTCAATTGATGATATCTGACATGATGAAAAAGATTAAAGAAAAGTCTTTTGATGTTAAAAAGAAACTGGAGTTTTATGTATCCTATGCAGACTTTGTATATGGGACAGATTCTTTTGTGTCCTGTTTGCAAAAGGCAACGTTAACCCTTGCCTATGTAAAGGATCATAATATATTGGAACATACTGGATATAAAGAAGACATGGATCTTGAGTTAAGAAGAAAAGAGCTGCTTAAAGACTTGGTTGTTATTGCACTTGAAAATAGAGAGTTTACATTACACTATCAAGAAAAATATGATTTAAGAACCAACCAGGTCATCGGTGTAGAAGCTTTGGCAAGATGGCATCATAAAGAACTGGGTTATGTATCTCCAATTGAATTTATTCCGATTATTGAGTCGCTAAACATGTCAAAGGCTTTTGGAGAATGTGTTATTGAGCAGACCTGCAAAGACTATAAGATGTTAAAAATGAAATACAACAATGATATCACCATATCCGTCAACATCTCTCCATCTCATATAATTGATGAAAGTATTGTAGAGACAATACTAGATACCCTGAAAGTATATGGAGTCCCGTATCAAAAGTATATTGTAGAGATTACAGAAGATATTATGATTGAAGGCATAGACAAGGTAATACCAATTGTAAATGCCTTAAGAAAGATGAAGGTTAAAATATCTTTAGATGACTTTGGGACAGGTTATTCTTCTTTAAACTATCTAACGCAGTTGTCCTTGGATGAACTTAAAATAGATAAGTCCTTTGTAGATCAAATTGGCAGTAATAATGGTATTGAATACTTACTTGAGAACATCATTAGATTATCAAAACAATTTGAACTAGACCTGATAGCAGAAGGCGTTGAAACAATCGACCAGCTTCATGCATTAGATGACTTAGGTTGTTATCATATACAGGGCTATTATTACTCTAAACCTGAAGCCTTATATTAAAGACTGTCACTGATGGTCTTTTTGCTTGAAAAATAGGTATCGTTTTCCTCAAAAAATTTAAAGGATAATATTCTAAATATTCTGAAAATGATGTATGATTGCAACTATATATAGGGGAGGTTTATTATGAGGAAATGTACAAATGAGAAAGAATGTGCTTTTGCACATTGTGACGATCGGTATAAGAGCTTGCCATCAATGGCATTGTATGAGACCAAGTACTGTAAGGGACAGTCAAATGAGTGTATAAGACTCAAGCTTACAGAAAAGTTCGGTAGTTTACGTGTACCAAGTAACATGATGCCAAATGGTCTGCCACTACCGGGGACACATAGAAGAGACTGGTCTGAAGTGGCACTTAAGTATCCAAGGTATTTAGAAAATCGTGACTTTTAACGCCAACATTGTTGGTGTTTTTAGTTGAGTCATGTTCAACAAATGGTTGTTAGTCACATGTCCTTTTATTGGTTATAATGAATTTAGAACAATCGATTGTCATCAAGAAAGGGAAGTTGTATACAACCAGGTAAAATATGGATATAAAGATATGTAAAAACATTTTAAGATTAAGAAAAGAACAAGGCGTGACTCAAGCACAACTTGCAGAGTATTTAGGCCTATCACCTCAGGCTGTTTCTAAATGGGAGCTTGAAGCTGCTATGCCGGATATTTATTTAATACCAAAGATTGCCTTCTTCTTTGATATCAGTATTGACCATTTGTTTGGTACAAGTGATTATGAAAGCGCTGATTTGCTTGTCAGCAAGTATTCAGCTGTAAAAAATGATAAAAACTATAGGACTGCTTATGATGCTGTAAATACCTTACTTGATTTAGATAATCAGAATTTAAAAGCCCTAGAACTGCTTTGTAGGCTTGAGCATGAAAGAAGTTTAGAATATTTGACTAAGAGCAAAGTTGCTTGTCATAAACTCTTAAGTGCGGCTGATGGTATAGACACAGACCTGGAAAAAAGAGCTAGAATCCAACTTATGAGATTTGATAAAATGCTTGGTAATGACAGTTTTATTGAGGACTATATGATTCAGTTTGAAAAATCAAAATCTCTAGATGATTTTAATTATCTTATACTTGCACTTGGCCATAAGGGTCAGTACCAAGAAATGATGAGATGGGCAGATGATTACCTTGAGTCCTTTTCCTTAGAAGATCAAGGCTGGATCTATCCTAATCTTATGGAAGCAGGTCTTTTTTTAGGAGATACTTCCTACCTTATGAAGTGTTTTGACAATATAGTGGAGCTAAATACAGACCTTCATCAGATATTCAATGCATGGTATCTAAGATGGAAACACTTCAGGAATACGAAGGACGAAAAGGAAGTCGACTTGTGTAAAGCTAAATTACTAGAACTATTACCTAATCAAGGGTTGAATGAGTTTAGGTATGAAAAACTTAAAAATATCATTTTAGATGAAGAAGATCATTTCCATAATCTTATATAAGGGGTATGTCTTTCTTAATCAAAGTAAATATTTTTTGAACTGACAGGCTGAAAGGCCTGTTTTTTCTATGTCATCAGAAATGTCACTAGCCTATTACGACAAAATGTCATTAAGTCACAATTGTTTTTGAATCTTCTGAAAACTATACTTAAATTGTCAAAAGCGGACGGAATTATATAGGAGGGATTATTTTGAGTACAATGACGAGTATGTCTTTTAAAGACAGGGTACAAAAATTTGGTAGATTTCTTAGTGGTATGGTAATGCCAAATATCGGGGCATTTATTGCATGGGGCTTAATAACAGCTTTATTTATACCAACTGGCTGGTTGCCAAATGAGAGTTTAAGTGAGCTTGTTGGACCAATGATTGTTTATATGTTACCACTTTTAATTGGTTATACAGGTGGTAAGATGACAGGTGGTACACGTGGTGGTGTTATTGGTGCTGTTGCTACAATGGGTGTTGTAGTTGGTGCAGATATTCCAATGATACTAGGTGCCATGATCATGGGGCCACTTGGTGGCTTTGTTATAAAAAGATTTGATGATCTATTTAAGGAAAAGATTCCATCAGGATTTGAGATGCTTGTGAATAACTTTTCTGCAGGTATTATAGGTACAGTATTGGCCTTATTGGCTTATTTAGGAATTGGTCCTTTAGTACTTGCATTAAATGATTTATTAGCAGCTGGTGTAAGAGCCATAGTAGATGCAAACATGTTACCGTTCTCATCTATATTTATTGAACCAGCCAAAGTACTATTTTTAAACAATGCCATTAACCATGGTGTATTAGGACCAATCGGTATTCAGGATTCAGCTGAGTTTGGTAAATCGATTATCTTCTTATTGGAAACAAATCCAGGACCAGGTCTAGGTATTTTATTATCATATTGGGTCTTTGGCAAAGGTATGATTAAACAGTCAGCACCTGGTGCAGTTATTATTCATTTCTTTGGCGGTATCCATGAGATTTACTTCCCATATATTTTAATGAAACCAATACTTTTACTAGCAGTCATCGCAGGTGGTATGAGTGGCGTACTTGTTTTCTCGCTTTTAGGAGCAGGTCTTGTAGCAACACCATCTCCAGGTTCTATCTTTGCACTTCTAGCCATGACACCAAAAGGTGGATACTTTGCAGTCTTAGCAGGTGTATTTGTTTCTACAGCGGTATCATTTGCAGTTGCATCTGTATTTGTTAGAAATTCGAAAGAACAAACTGATTCTGATTTTGAAAATGCCAAAGATGCCATGGTAGAGTTAAAAGGTAAGAAAATAGCTGCTATCAGTAAAATCATCGTTGCATGTGATGCAGGTATGGGATCGAGTGCCATGGGCGCAGCCAATCTAAGAAAGAAAGTTCAAGCAGCCGGTTTGAGCATTGAAGTTAAACACAGCTCAGTTGATGAAGTACCTCTTGATACAGATATCATAATTTGTCATGAGAACCTAATTCCAAGAGCTGAAGCAAGAGTACCAGGTGCAGAACATATTGGTATTCATGATTTCTTAAATAACCCTGTTTATGATCAACTTGTAAATAGGTTAAAATCCTCATAAGAGACCCCACTCCTTAAGTCTCAAATAATCGCCTGGCTGTGTCAGGCGATTATAAGTTTAAGGCATTATTCAACTTTGTCACTAGAGCTTAGAGCCAGATATGGAGGTCTATTTGTTTAAAACAAGAGGTTTGATGATATAATAAAGATAGAATATTCAGAAAAGTCATTAAGGAGTCCTTATGCAATTATCAAACCGAAAGAAACAAATATTAGCTATCCTGATTAGAGAAGATGCTTATGTGACAGCTGCAAATATCTCAAAAGAGTTAAGTGTAAGTAGAAGAACCATTTTAAGAGAATTAGCCAGTGTAGAAGAGTGGTTGAATCAGCAAGGCATTGATTTAAAAAAAGTTACTGGCAAAGGCATGTGTATTACGGTTGATCAAGATGTGAGGTCAGAACTTTCCAAACAGCTGGATCATGAAAAAGTTGACCATACTTATACACCTTATGAAAGACAAAGAAAAATACTTTTAGAGCTTTTAAATGCCAGCCAGCCATTAAAAATCTTTTATTTCTCGCATATGCTTGGCGTCTCAGAGGCGACTGTAAGCTATGACTTAGATAAGATTGATACTTGGCTTGCTTCTTATCATTTGAATTTAATCAGAAAACCAGGGTTTGGGATTGTCATTGAGGGAAGGGAAAGTAATTTCCGAAAAGCCATCATTCATTTGTTTAATGAATACTTTGACAGAGGTGAACTCCTACACTTGATAAAGGATGACTTTATAGATCAAAATACATTATACAAAAAGACTTCTGTTAAAAACACATTGTTAGATGTGGTGGGTTACAGCTTGTTAGAATCCATAGAAGAAGCACTCAAAGTATCAAATGCATTAGAAGCTTATCAGCTTGCTGACAATGCCTATGCTTCATTGGTCATTCATTTATCGCTTGCTATTAAACGGTTAAACAATGGGGAAAACATCCATTTTAATCATCAGAAGTTAGAAGAAATAAAAGAGTCGCGAGAGTTTGAAATGGGCTACAAGATAGCAAAAGCCATTGAATCCACATTTTCCATCATGATACCAGATGATGAAATCGGTTATATTGCCATGCATCTTCAAGGGGCTAGATTAAGGCTTACCAGAAATAACCGTTTGGAGATAAAGGTTCAGGACTACGAGGTTATTTATCTGATTGAAAAGCTCATTCAAGAAATGGAAACCATAACAGGTTATATCCTTGTTGGCAATCAACAGTTGGTTTCAGGACTTATCAATCACTTTGGGCCTGCAATAGCAAGGATCAAACAAGGTGTTGAAATAAAAAATCCTCTTTTAGAGGAAATGAAAGTCAGATATCCTTTGTATTTCAACTCAGTTTCTAAAGCGGTAAAAATACTTGAAAAACACTTGCAAGTGCTTATACCTGATGATGAGATAGCTTACTTAACCATGCATTTTGCAGCAGCTGTAGAATCTATCAAGAAAAATGCTTCATCTTATTGGAAAGTAGCAATTGTTTGCTCTACTGGGATAGGGTCATCCAAACTGTTAGAAGCTAGGATTAAAAAACAATATAAAAATATGATAATACAGAGTGTGCTTTCTTCTATTGAACTGAAAAAACAAGATCTTAGTGAAATAGATTTGATCATTTCTACAGTAAAAGTAGAGGTCAACAAACCCATTGTTGTAGTCAGTCCACTGCTTTTAGAAGAAGATATGAGGCGTGTTGAAAATGTGTTAAATTCACTGACCCCTTTAAGAGAAGATAAAGAATCAATTTCAAAAAACATTAACTTTGTTCAAAAGTTAAATGAGTTATCAACCATTACAGAAGCAGCATTAGAAATTCTGAACAACTATTTTATACTCAGGGTTGAAAAACCATCCTTAGATGCATTCTCTCAAAAGGCAGCAGATTATATATGCTTTGATTGTCCTAAAGATGAGTTAGTTGATGAACTCAAGCTCAGAGAAGAAAAAGGTATTACATGGTTTGATGAAAAGAAGGGTAGACTTCTACACTGTCAATCTAAGGTTGTGAACCAACTGTATTTTGGCTTTGTTTTATCTAATCAAAATGACTATGCGGCCATTATGGTTGGTCATTCAAATTTGAATATTATGACGAGAAAACTCTTGGGTCATATCAGTCTGAACTTAATAGAGAATGAAAATTGGCTTCATGCAGTCAAGCTAGGTGACTTAGAAAAGTCTTACAACACGTTGGAGACCATTGTGCAGGAATACTTCGAATCATTTTTAAAAGGAGGTTCTCATGCATAATAGACTACAACGAATCGGATCAAAGTTAAGTCAAATGATACTTCCAAATATATCAGCCTTTATCATCTGGGGATTTTTAACAGCCTTATTTATACCTACGGGTTGGTTCCCAGATGAAAAGTTAGCTTTACTGGTAGAACCCATGGCTAAGTATCTATTACCGATTATGATTGCCTATACTGGTGGCAAGCTTATATATGATACCAGAGGAGGTGTGATTGGATCAGCTGCAACGTTTGGAGCAGTTGTAGCAACTGATGTACCTATGTTTGCTGGTGCAATGTTACTTGGACCTTTAGCAGCTTATTTAATTAAGAAAGCAGATAACTTGATTGAAAAAAAGATACCAGGTGGCTTTGAAATGCTGATTCATAATTTTTCAGCAGGTATACTTGGACTTCTGATGTTGGTTTTGACATATTTGCTTTTAGGTCCATTGATGACCTTGATAAATGAGTGGGCAGGCCAAGTTGTATCCAACATCATCGATAATGGCTATATTGCATTTTCTGCTGTAATTATTGAACCTGCTAAAATTTTGTTCTTGAACAATATCATTAATCACGGCATTTTAAGTCCAATGGGATTGATGGAGACTTTGGAGGAAGGCAAGTCTATCTTGTTTTTATTAGAAACTAATCCAGGTCCAGGTCTGGGGGTCCTTCTAGCTTATTGGAAGTTTGGTAAGGGTGTCAGAAAGCATTCAGCACCAGGCGCTAGTTTGATACATTTCTTAGGAGGTATTCATGAGGTTTATTTCCCATTTGTACTTGCAAATCCCTTGATCATTCTGCCTCTTATCTTAGGTGGACTTACAGGGAATCTAATATTTGGTTTGCTACAAGTGGGGCTTACTGCAACACCGTCTCCTGGCAGTATTTTTTCTTTGCTGGCACTGACCGCAAAAGGGGATCATCTAGGTCTTTTATTAGGTATTGTAGGATCCTGCCTGGTATCTTTTTTCTTATCAATTGTCTTCATAAGAGATAAAGACGAGGAAGTTGAAGGACTTGACTTACCAGATATGGTTAAGTGTATAGCAATAGCATGTGATGCTGGTATGGGTTCAAGTGCTATGGCAGCCAGTAGACTAAAAAAATTATTGATGAATGAAGACATAGAAGTGCTTCATATTCCAGTCGATCAAATTCCAGATCATGTAGACATAGTCATTACACATAAATTATTAGTAAATAGAATCAGTAATCAGACATCGGCTAAGATTATAGGCGTGAGTGATTTGATGAACGATAAAAAATTAGAAAAAATCGTCTTAGCATATAAGGGAAAGAAAGGAGAAACAGGAATGTTCTTCAAAAAAGAAAAAGGTATTATTAGACAAAGTAGAATTTATACAGGTTTGCCTTCAGAAGGAAAGTTTGATGCAATACGCAGAGCTGGACAAGCCCTTAAGTCAGAGGGGTTAGTTGAAGAAGCTTATATAAAGGCTATGGAAGAAAGAGAAAATATAGCCACTACCTATATTGGTTCTAGTGTTGCTATTCCTCATGGTACCAATGAGTCAAAGAGCTTTGTTAATGAAACCGGCATTGTAGTTTTACAATATCCTGATGGGATCGACTTTGGAGATGGCAACATTGCCAAGTTGGTCATAGGCATTGCAGCTTCTGGGGATGAGCATTTAGACATCCTGATGAAAATTGCTGATGCGGTTAGTAATAATGAGACCTTGGCGTTTCTGACGACTGAAGAAGATAGCAAGAAAATTCTAAAGACCTTTGAAAAAACTGGACTAGGAGGCTAGTATGATAATTACTTTAACAATGAATCCTGCAATAGATAAGACCGTTGAAGTTGATTACTTTGAAGTTGATAAGGTCAATCGTATTACAGATATTCATTTGGATGCTGCTGGAAAGGGCATCAACGTTTCAAAGGTTGTTAAAGCTCTCGGCGGCAGGACCAAAACCTTAGCCTTTCTTGGTGGTGATACGGGAGACTTTATTCAAAAGTCCTTAGAAGAAGACCATTTGAGTTTTGTTAAGGTACCTGTTCAAGGGAAAACACGTACCAATACTAAAATAGTTGATTTTAAAAACAAGACATTTACAGACTTAAATGAACCGGGTGCATATGTCGATCAAAATGCACAGGATATATTTATGAACCATCTTTTAAAGCTGAGTTCTAGCCAAAGTATGGTCGTCTGTACTGGCTCTGTACCTCCGGGTATTGATAAAAGTATTTATAAGGAAATCATCATGCGCTTACAAAGTTTCGGAGCAAAGACTTTATTAGATGCTTCAGGTGACTTGTTTGCTGAAGGTTTGCTTGCATCGCCTACCATTGTAAAACCCAATATTCATGAACTGGAAATGTATGTAGGTAAAAAACTAACCAGTGATGAAATGCTTGTCGAGGCTTGTTTATCTTTTATAGAGATGGGAGTGGAGATAGCGGTTGTATCACTTGGTGAAAAGGGCGCCTTGATGGTCACAAGAGATAAGATCTTAAAAGCTCAAGGCTTGAAAGTTGATGTGAAGAGCACAGTAGGTGCAGGGGATGCTATGGTGGCGGCTATTTGCTATGGCTATGAAAAGAATTTTCCTCTTAACGAAATACTGTCACTAGCAGTTGCATCAAGTGCTGCACAAGTATCTGTTAAAGGTACACAGGTACCAAATTTAGATCTGATTTATAAACTGAGAAAACATGTAGAAATAATAGAATTGTAGGGAGACATTATGAAGATAAAAGCAGCAAGATTACACGATACTTTAAAGGTATCAATGGATACATTAGATTTACCGGAGATTAAAGATGATGAGATATTGGCATCGATTGTTACCAACTCATTATGTATGTCCACTTACAAGGCAGCTAAGCTTGGTAAAGACCACAGGAGAGTACCAGAAAACATTGATACCAATCCTGTCATTACTGGTCATGAGTTTGCTGGGACAATTTTAAAAGTTGGCAAGAAGTGGGCAGATCAATTTAAACCTGGTGATAAGTATTCCATTCAACCGGCGCTTAATTATAAAGGCAGTCCATATTCTCCAGGTTATTCATATGAGTTCTTTGGTGGTAATGCAACAGCATGTGTTATACCAAATGAAGTAATGGAACTGGGATGTTTGTTAAAATATGACGGAGAAGGCTTCTATAATGCATCTTTAGCAGAGCCGATGTCTTGTATTATTGGCGCTTACAATGCACATTATCATACAAAGTTTGGTGATTACAAGCATTATATGGGCATCAAAGACGGTGGAAACATGGCAATCTTAGCAGGTGTAGGACCTATGGGTCTTGGTGCTATAGATTATATTGTTAATCATGGATCTAAACCAAAGAAACTGGTTGTAGTTGACATTAATGAAGAGAGATTAAAAAGGGCTGCAGAAATTATTTCGATTGGAAGTGCTTTAGAAAAAGGCATTGAACTAATCTACTTTAACAGCAGTGAGGTTAAAAATGCTGAAGAAACATTAATGACACTAACAGATAATGAAGGCTTTGATGATGTCTTTGTATATGCCCCAGTTAAACCGCTTATTGAAATGGGGGATAGGATTTTATCACATGATGGTTGTTTAAACTTTTTTGCAGGACCGACAGATACAGAGTTTGTTGCTAACTTTAATTTCTACAATGTTCATTACAAACAGACGCATATTGTTGGTACAAGTGGTGGTAACACAGACGATATGATTGAATCATTGGATAAAACAGCCAATGGTACCATTAACCCAGCTGTTATGGTAACGCATATAGGTGGCCTAGACTCGGCTTCGAAAGCCATTGTTGATATGCCTAATTTATCAGGTGGCAAGAAGCTAATTTATACAGGCTTAAAGATGCCTTTAACGGCTATAGATGAATTTGAAAGATTAGGTGAAAGTGATGAACGTTTTAAGGTCTTAGACGATATTTGTAAGAAACATCGTGGACTTTGGAATGTGGAGGCTGAGAATTATTTACTAGAAAATATGGATGAGATATAGGAGGAGTGTATGGTTCAGGAAAGATTAACAGTGGTCAATGAAACTGGTTTACACGCTAGACCAGCAAGTGAGTTAGTAAAAGCGGCAACAGGATTTGTTTCAACTATAAAGATTCTAACAAAGGAAAGGCAGGCGGATGCCAAGAGTATCATCAATGTTTTAAGTCTAGGATTAAGAAAAGATGATGAAATTACTTTAGAAGTTGAAGGCATTGATGAAGCAGATGCTATGAGTCATATTAAGGCCTTGTTCTTATCTGGCTTTGGTGATGCATAATGAGCGGATCTATTGTTTCTAGAGGTATAGCTATTGGTAGAGTGATGCGTATTGAACCTTATAAACCTGTTGGCCTTATAAAAACAGAGGACACAGAAGGTGCAAAGTCATTGCTTTTAAAGAGTATGACTCAAACTTCAGAAGAGTTGAATGCGTTGGTGGATAAAACAAGAGAAAATGTCGGTGACCATGAAGCTGCTATTTTTGAAGCGCATCTTATGATATTATCAGATCCGACATTACTGCCGCAGATCGAAAGTATCATTGAACATGATTCTCTATCTGCAGCTTCAGCTGTCGAAAGTGTGCTTTCTAGTATGGAAGACATGTTTAAAAATCTGGACTCGGACTATATGAAAGAGAGAGCTTTAGATATATACGACATCAAAAAAAGATGGGTTAAAAACATATTATCACCGACTGATAATAATATAAGCTTGTCTAGTGGTGTTATCTTAGTGGCAGAGGAGTTAACTCCTTCTGATACACTAGAACTGGATATGTCAAAGGTAGAAGGGTTACTGATGGAAAAAGGTGGTCTGACATCACATACAGCTATCTTGGCACAATCCATGGATATCCCTGCTATGGTAGGCTGCGGTTCATTAGAAAATTTGACACAAAACACGATGCTTATTCTTGATGCTAGGCAAGGTGAAATCATCCTTGATTTTGATGATAAGATACTATCAGACTATCAAAAGCTCAAGGAAGAAGAAGCTAAGGAAAAAGAAGCTTTAAAACGTTTTGTAGATGTAAAAGGGCAAACCAAAGATGGAAAAAGAGTAGAAATTGCTTCAAATATTGCAGGCATCGATGATATAAAGGGTGTCCATGAAAACGGTGGAGAAGGTGTTGGTTTATTTAGGACAGAGTTTGTATACATGAACAGAAGTTCAGCACCTACTGAAGAGGAACAATTTAAAATCTATAAGAAAATTGTTGAGGGATTAAAGGGCAAGCCTATCATCTTTAGAACAATGGATATAGGTGGCGACAAAGAAGTACCTTATTTAAATATGCCTGCTGAACCAAATCCTTTCTTGGGATTTAGAGCTGTTCGTTATTGCTTACAAGATAAAAACTTATTTAAAGCACAGATTAGAGCAATATTAAGGGCATCTGCATATGGTAGTATTAAAATTATGTTTCCTATGATAGGATCCATCAGGCAATTTCTAGATGCAAAAGCTTTGGTAGAGACTTGTAAAAACGAGTTAAAATCAGAGGGCATAAAAATAAATGATGTTCCACTAGGTATTATGATAGAAATTCCTTCTGCAGCAATCTTATCAGAAGAGTTTGCAAAATATGTGGATTTCTTTTCTATTGGGACAAACGACTTGACCCAGTATACTTTGGCAGTTGATAGGCAAAATGAATCGGTTAGTGAGCTTTATGATTATTTTGATCCAGCAGTCTTGAGCTTGATACAACATGTCATAAAAGTAGCTAACAAAACTAAAACTTGGGTTGGAATGTGTGGTTCAGCCGCAGGTGATCCTTTGATGATACCTTTACTGGTTTCATGGGGGATTGATGAAATATCAATGGCTTCTTCTCAGATACTAAAGGCTAAGCAAATTGTCAGTGAAATGACCTTAAAGCCTATAGAGATGGAGCAAATAATGGCATGTTATGATGCTAAAGCAGTTAGAGCTCTTTTTACTTAGTTTGAGTGCAGTCTTAAAATTTGTATGATGCTTAATTAGTGAAGTTGAAGATATAAGAAAAAATATGACAGATGAAGACATAAAAAATATGACAGATGAAGACATAAAAAATATGACAAATGAAGACATAAAAAATGTTGACAGAAGATTTATCAAGTGATATTATCGGTATTAACATTTAAAGGCAATGAAGAGAAGTAGTAAATATATATCGTGTCATAGAGAGAAGATGGTTGGTGAAAATCTTTACATTGAGTATATTGAAGCAGTCTCAGAGCTGTGAACCGAAATGATAGTAGGCTTCAACGGAAATCCCCCGTTATCTTAGGATAGTGTATCGGCAGTAGGCCCGTACATAGTGAGTGCAGAGTTTATCTCTGAATTTAGGTGGTACCACGGATATCAATTCGCCCTAAGCAATTTTTGCTTAGGGTTTTTTATTTTTAAGAAAGGAAGAAAGCGATGAAATCAAATGAACTAAGACAAATGCATTTAAAATTCTATCAAGAAAGGAGACATCAGTTAGCAGCAGCAGCTTCACTTATTCCAGAAAATGATGGAAGTGTTCTTTATGTTTCAGCTGGTATGCAGCCGCTGATTCCATACCTGAAAGGTAAAAAACACCCTCAAGGGAAAAGACTGACCAATATTCAGAGATGTATAAGAACGGATGATATTGATGAAGTCGGAGACGATTATCATTTGACCATGTTTGAAATGATGGGCAACTGGTCTCTCGGAGATTATTTTAAAGAAGAGGCAATTAAGATGAGTTTTGATTTTCTGACAGGTCATATAGGTATTGAACCTTGTCGCTTGGCTGTGACTGTCTATAAGGGGAATGATCAGGTGCCGGCAGATCTAGAAGCTGTAAAAACATGGCAGTCACTTGGATTAAAGGACAGTCAGATTTTTTATTATGGGGATGATGAAAACTGGTGGGGACCAGTAGGAGAAACCGGACCTTGTGGTCCGGATTCAGAGATGTTCTATATAAATGATTTAGAGGATTGTTGTACTTCATGTGGACCGGCTTGTGACTGTGGCAAATATGTGGAAATCGGCAACAATGTCTTTATGACCTATAACAAGTTAGAAGATGGATCCTTGGTTGAATTAGACCAAAAGAACATCGATGTCGGTCTGGGATTTGAAAGGCTATTGATTATAAAAAATAATCTAGAAAATGTATATGAAACAGACCTTTTTATGCCGACTATTAAAGTTCTAGAAGATCTTAGTGGTCTTGTTTATGATACTTCCAATCAAAAGTATTTCAGAGTGATTGCTGAACATATGAGAGCATCGGTCTTTATACTGTCTGATCCAAGTGGTATCAAACCTACTAACTCTGAACAAGGTTATATACTCAGAAGACTTATTAGAAGAACCATCAGGATGTGTTTCAAATTAGGACTTCATGAAAATATATTGAAAGACTTGGCAGGTCTTATAATTGACCAGTACAAGGCGGTATATGATCAATTAGAAGTTAATAAGGCTTATACCCTCGATCAACTAGACATGGAATATAAGAAGTTCAGTGTCAGTTTAGAAAGTGGTCTCAAGTATGTTCATAAGTATTTGAACAAACTAAATGACCATGAGGTACTCAGTGGAAAGGATGCTTTTAAACTTTATGATACTTATGGTTTTCCGCTTGAATTGACTGTAGAAGTGGCAAATGAGTATGGCAAGTCAGTTGATGTAAACCAGTTTGAAAGGTGTTTTAAAGAACATCAAGGAAAATCGAGATCAGGCTCTGTTAATAAGTTTAAAGGGGGATTAAGTGATCATGATGACATGTCCATTAAGCTTCATACAGCGACTCATCTTTTAAACGCTGCATTAAGAAAAGTTTTAGGTGATTCAGTATATCAAAGAGGCAGCCACATAAATAGTGAGCGTTTAAGATTCGACTTTTCTTTTGATAGAAAAATGACTAGAGAGGAAATAGATGAAGTTGAAGGCCTTGTAAATGAAGTTATTTCAAATGATCTTGATGTCACCTATGATGAGATGTCTTTAGACCAGGCAAGAAAATTAGGTGCTATTGGTGTATTTGAATCGAAGTATGATGATAAGGTGAAAGTATATAGAATGGGTGATTTCTCATTAGAAATATGCGGTGGTCCTCATGTTGAAAACACATCAGAACTAGGCCGATTTAAAATTGTTAAAGAGCAATCGTCTTCATCTGGTGTTAGAAGAATTAAGGCGGTCCTAGAATAATCAGATGCAAAGCTTTCTTATATTTGTCCGTCTATGCTTGACAATTCATCTCAAAGTGTTAAAATAAATTTAATATAGAAAGCGTTGAAGGAAAGAGTAATCTAGTGGCTGCTTTAAGAGAGGTTCTGATGGTGGAAAAGAACCAGTAAGTCTAGATGAAAACTAATCCGGAGCATTTGACTGAGTAGATGGAAAGGTCAACGTTTAAGCACGATATAGCTGTTATCTTTCGATAATTGAGTGTTCATTCAATTAGGGTGGAACCGCGTGATATAATCTCGTCCCTTGCTATAGGGAGGAGATTTTTTTGTATAAAATTTAACAGGAGGAAAGAATGATCAAGATCACATTAAAAGATGGTTCGATTAAAGAAGTTGAATCTGGAAAAACAATATTTGATGTTGCAAAATCAATTAGTGGAAGACTGGCAAAAGAAGCCGTTGCTGGTGTGGTAAATGGTACGACCGTTGATTTGTCTTATGTATTAGATGAAGATGTAGATCTTAACATTCTTACCATTAATGATGAGGAAGGTATAGACATCTTTAGACATACCAGTGCTCACGTGATGGCCATGGCAGTTCAAAACCTGTTTACTGGTACAAAACTGGCGATAGGTCCACCTATAGAAAATGGATTTTACTATGATTTTGATACAGACCATGTTTTTGTACCAGAAGACCTAGAAAAAATAGAAGAAGAAATGAAACGCATCATAAAGGAAGATTTAAAACCTGAAAGGTTTACACTTCCTAGGGACCAAGCCCTTAAGTTTGTTGCTGACCTAGAAGCAGACTACAAGGTTGAGCTTATCAATGACTTACCTGAAGATGCAGAACTTTCATTTTACAAACATGGTGAATTTGTAGATTTATGTGCAGGGCCACATTTGCCTGGTTTAAAGCAAATTAAGGCTTTTAAGCTTTTATCTATTGCAGGTGCCTACTGGCGTGGTGATGCAGATAAGAAAATGCTGCAGAGAATTTACGCAACTTCTTTTCCAAAAGCTTCTCAGCTTGAAGCACATCTTCATAGGTTGGAAGAAGCTAAAAAGCGTGACCATAGAAAACTGGGCAAGGAGCTGAAATTGTTCAGCCTAATGGAGCAAGGTCCAGGCTTCCCATTTTTCTTACCAAAAGGCATGGTTGTTAAAAACAAACTCTTGGAATACTGGAGAGAAGTTCATGATGAGGCTGGTTATGTAGAAATTGAAACACCTATGATTCTTAATAGGGATTTATGGGAAACTTCTGGCCACTGGTATCACTATTCAGAGAACATGTACTCTTTGAAGATTGATGAAGAAGACTATGCCATCAAACCTATGAACTGTCCAGGCGGTATGCTGGTCTATAAAACAGAACTGCGTTCTTATAGGGACTTTCCTATGAGAGTCGGTGAGCTTGGAAAGGTTCATCGTCATGAACTGTCTGGTGCTTTACATGGATTAATGAGAGTGAGAGCCTTTACTCAAGATGATGCCCACATTTTTATGTTGCCATCACAGATTAAAGATGAAATCAAAGAAGTGTGTCGTGTTATTGATTCTGTATATGAGACATTTGGATTTAAGTACCATGTGGAATTATCTACACGTCCAGAAAAATCAATTGGTAGTGAGGAGCAGTGGGAACATGCTGAGAAGGCCTTACAGGAAGCCTTAGAGGAAATGAACTTAGATTATAAGTTAAATCCTGGTGATGGTGCCTTTTACGGCCCTAAGATAGACTTCCACCTAGAAGACTGCATCGGTAGAACATGGCAATGCGGCACCATTCAACTGGACATGCAGCTACCAGAAAGATTTGATTTAACATATATCGGTGAAGATGGAGAAAAGCATAGACCGGTAGTTATTCACAGGGTTGCATTTGGTTCTATAGAAAGGTTCTTAGGTATTTTAATAGAACACTTTGCTGGTAAGTTTCCAACATGGTTGTCACCTGTACAGGTTAAGCTGATTACAGTGGCAGATAGACATGAAATGTATGCTAAGAACATTAAGTCTACTTTAGAGTCATATGACATTA
Source organism: Acidaminobacter sp. JC074 (assembly GCF_022496765.1). Classification (GTDB taxonomy): domain Bacteria; phylum Bacillota; class Clostridia; order Peptostreptococcales; family Acidaminobacteraceae; genus JABXKX01. The sequence goes on from NZ_VANV01000016.1 coordinate 119,775, forward strand.
GAGTGGAATTAGATAATAGACATGAATCTGTAGGTTATAAGATTCGTGAAGCCAGACTAGAAAGAAATCCATATATGCTGGTGATTGGTGATAAAGAACTTGAAGAGAGAAATATCGCCGTAAGATCAAGAGATGAAGGTGAACTTGGTAGTATGTCTTTAGAAGACTTTACTGAAAGATTGCTTGATGAGATAGTATTAAAGAAGATAGGAGAAAAGAATGATTAAGATTACTTTAAAAGATGGATCTGTTAGAGACGTCGAAAAAGGTTCGTCGGTATTTGATGTTGCAAAGGCAATATCAGGCAGACTGGCTAAAGAAGCTGTTGTAGGTGAAGTAAATGGTGAGTTGGTTGATTTGTCATTTGAGTTAAATGAAGATGTGGACTTAAACATCTTAAAGTTTGATGATGAAAAAGGTAGAGATACTTTTAGACACTCAACTGCACATATTATGGCTAGAGCGGTAAAGAACTTATACCCAAACACTAAGCTTGCAATTGGTCCATCTATTGAAAATGGTTTTTACTATGACTTTGAAGTAGAAAAGAACTTCACACCAGAAGATTTAGAAAAAATCGAAAAAGAAATGAAAAACATTATCTCTGCTAAAGAGAAGTTCGAAAGATTTGAATTACCAAGACAAGAAGCATTAGACCTTGTTAAAAAAATGAAAGAAGACTATAAAGAAGAGCTGATTAATGATCTTCCTGAAGATGCTATCATCTCATTCTACAGACATGGTGATTTTGTTGACTTATGTGCAGGTCCTCATGTTCATGAGATTAAGTTTATCAAAGCCTTTAAGCTGTTAAGTGCAACAGGTGCTTACTGGAGAGGTGATGAAAACAATAAGATGCTTCAAAGAATCTATGGTACTTGTTTCCCGAAAGCAAATATGTTAGAAACTCACTTAGCTAAGTTAGAAGATGCTAAGAAGAGAGATCATAATAAACTAGGTAGAGAGCTACAGATTTTCAATACAAATGAAAATATCGGTCAAGGCTTACCACTTTTATTACCAAAGGGTGCTAAGATCGTTCAAATTCTTCAAAGATTTGTTGAAGATGAAGAAGAGAGACGTGGCTATGAGTTAACTAAAACACCTTTAATGGCTAAGTCTGATTTATATAAGATTTCAGGTCACTGGCAATTGTACAAAGATGGTATGTTTGTATTAGGTGATGAAGAAGTAGATAAGGAAGTATTTGGTCTTAGACCGATGACTTGTCCATTCCAAATCATGGTTTACAAGAACACTCAAAAGTCATACAGAGACTTACCAAAGCGTTACAATGAGACTTCTACTTTGTTCAGAAACGAATCATCTGGTGAAATGCATGGTCTTATCAGAGTTAGACAATTTACTATTTCTGAAGGTCACTTAATGGTAACACCAGAGCAGTTAGAAGACGAGTTCAAAGGTGTTGTATCATTAATCAACTACTTTATGGACACATTAGGTATTCATGAAGATATCACTTACCAATTCTCAAAGTGGGATCCTAACAAGTCTGAAAAGTACATCGGTACTCCAGAACAATGGGAATCAGCTCAAGATCAAATGAGAACAATCTTAGACCACTTAGAAATTGATTATGTGGAAGCTGAAGGTGAAGCGGCATTTTATGGTCCTAAGCTTGATATTCAGTTTAAGAACGTACATGGTAAAGAAGATACAATTATTACTGTACAAATTGACTTTGCATTGGCTGAGAAGTTTGATATGACATACATTGATTCGAATGGTGAAAAGAAGCATCCTTATATTATCCATAGAACTTCAATTGGTTGTTATGAAAGAACTTTAGCTATGTTAATTGAGAAGTATGCAGGTAAGTTCCCAGCTTGGTTAGCACCAGTTCAAGTGAAAATGTTACCAATTGCTGATAGACATCTAGACTACACTTATGAACTTAAAAAAGAGTTTGAAAAGCATGGTATCAGAGTAGAGATTGATGCTAGACTTGAATCAGTAGGTTATAAAATCAGAGAAGCAAGACTTGAAAGAAACCCATACATGCTTGTTATTGGTGACAATGAAGTTGAGCAAAAGAATATTTCTGTTAGATCTAGAGATAAGGGTGAGTTAGGCGCAATGAGCGTTGAAGACTTTATCAAAGACCTAGTAGAAGAGATTGAAACTAAGGCAATCTTGTTACAAGATTAATTATAAAAGATTCATCCCCAGTGGATGAGTCTTTTATTTTTTTGTCCTGTAAACGATGGCTATTAGAAGATGGTCAACCATTATTTTCTTACAGGATGACAATTAAAATTTAATAAATGTTATTTCTTTATAAAATCTTATATTTTATTTGTTTTAAATCTGAAACTTGGGTATAGAGTAAATATAGATGAGAAGGAGGATGTTATGGAAAAATATCGTTTACACGCAGATCAACTAACATGCAAAATACCAATTGAAGAACTCAGATTCGAAACAACAGAAGACTTGACTCCATTATATGAAATGATCGGTCAGGAAAGAGCTGCTAAAGCGATGGAATTCGGATTGAATATCAAGCAAAGAGGTTACAATATCTATGTTGCTGGTGGATGGGGTACTGGTAGAAACACCTATGTGCGTTACATTACCAATAAGAAAATATTAGAAACAGATGCTCCAGACGACTGGATTTATGTTAACAACTTTAAGAATCCTAGAACGCCTATAGCGATTTCGATGAAGAATGGTCAGGGTAAGAAGTTCCAAAAATCTATGTCTAGAACCATTGAGTTTATACAAAATGAAATTGCTGAAGCATTTATCAGCAAGGAGTATGAAAATACCAAAGCTATATTACGTCAAGAGTATTCTCAAAAGAATGCAGCAATCATTGATGAGTTAAATGTTATAGGTAGAAAATATAACTTTGCCTTTACTCAAACAGAAAGAGGTCTTGTGAGTATACCTCTTAAGGACAATAAGCCTATGAGTGAAGAAGAGTATAGAAAAATTTCAGAAGCTGAGTATGAGGAACTTTCTAGAAACTCAAATAAACTGACTTTAGAAACGGTAGATTTATTCAACCAGTTAAGATCAGAAGAAGAAATATACCTTAATAAACTAGACGATCTTGATGCAAAAATGGGTCGTAAGATTGTTGAGTTCCACTTTGGAAACCTGTCAAAGAAATACAATGACAATGAGGCAATTAAGAATTACTTGGTTTCAGTGATTGATGATATTGTTGAAAACATTGATGAGTTTAAAGAAGAAGAGCCAAGTCAAGAGAAAAATCCACTTGCTATGTTACAACAACAAGCTGCAAGAAAAGAAGATTTCTTTATCAGATATGGTGTTAACCTATTTGTAGATAATAGTGAACGTGATTCTGCACCAGTTGAATTTGAAATCAACCCAACATTCTACAACTTGATTGGTAATATTGAGTATAAGAATGATTATGGTGCTTGGAAAACGGACTTTACTCAGATTAAACCTGGTGCACTACATCTTGCAAATGGTGGTTATTTGATCATTCAAACAAGAGACTTATTAACAGCTCCATATGCTTGGAAGGGGCTAAAGCGTGCCTTGATCAACAAGGAAGTAAATATTGAGAACATAGGCAAGCAGACCGGTGTCAATGCAGCTCAAACCTTAAGACCACAACCGATTCCTTTAGATGTTAAAGTGATTATAGTAGGTGACTTCTATACTTACAATATGCTGTTTAACTATGATGAGGAGTTTAGAAAGCTCTTTAAAGTCTTAGTTGACTTTGATGATGTTGTTGAAAGAAATAGAGAGTCCATTGTAAAAATGGCAAGACTGATTGCATCTTATGCTGAAAAGAGTAACATTAAGTATTTTGATAAGTTTGCAGTTGCTGAGATTGTTAACTATACAACGCGACTTGCTGACAATAAAGACAAGTTATCAGCTCATCTGAATGTCATTGTAGACTTAATCTATGAAGCAGATTCTTGGGCAAGCATTTATGGAGACGATGTGGTTGGAAAAGACCATGTTATGAAGGCTTTAGAGGAGCAGAAGAATCGGATGAATAGATTTGAAAGAAAGCTTCTTGAAAACTTTGAAGATGGTACTTACCTACTAGACGTTGAAGGCGCTAAAGTTGGTGAAATCAATGGTCTAGCAGTATTAGGTACTGGTATTCAATCTTTTGGTAAGCCAAGTAAAATCACTGTATCAACCTATAGAGGTAAGGCAGGACTTATCAATATTGAAAGAGAAGCCAACCAGTCAGGACCAAGCCATGACAAGGGTGTTATGATTCTAAATGGTTACATGGGTTATAAATATGCTCAAGACAAACCATTGACACTTTCTGCATCCATTGTATTTGAACAGCTTTACTCTGGTGTGGATGGTGACTCAGCATCGAGTACAGAACTTTATGCTATTCTTTCAAGTTTATCAGGTGTACCAATTGATCAGTCTTTGGCAGTCACTGGCTCTGTTAACCAACGTGGTGAAATTCAACCAATCGGTGGTGTGAATGAGAAAATTGAAGGCTTCTATGAAGTTTGTAAACTTAAAGGCTTAACAGGCAAACAAGGTGTTATTATTCCTCATCAAAATGTAAAGAACTTAATGTTAAGAGGAGAGGTCGTACAGGCTGTTGAGGACGGCAAGTTCCATATCTATGCCATTGACCATATTGATCAGGGTATTGAACTACTTATGAAGACACCAGCTGGTGAAAAGCAGAAGAATGGTAAGTTCAAGCGTGGTACAATTCACTACTTGGTTGATAAGAAGTTGGCTGAGCTTGCAACACCAATTATGAAGCGTGCGACTGATGGTAAGGACCAAAGAAAGAAAAAGACAACTAAGGATGAAAAGAAACCAGAAGAAAAGAAAGTAGAAGATAAATAGAAAATTGCCGAGATGATTTCATCTCGGTTTTCTTATGATTTTTTTATGATGAAAGTGGGTATCAATATGGTTAGTTTAAGAATGGAGAGAAAATGAGAAAAATGAATTCAATAATTACATATACAATCATAGGTACCTTGTTTGGCATTTGCTTTCCTATTGGAGCATGGATACTCGATTTAATCATTCGTGATTTACCTTTATCGTTTGCTTCAATCAGTCAACTGCATGCAGAAAACCCACTTCATTATATGATTGATTCAGCACCGATTTTTTTAGGCCTCTTTGCTATGTTTGGAGGTGTCAATCAGAACAAGGCTAGAAAAGCCAATAAAGAACTTGAACATACACTTGATTCTTTGAATAAAGAGCTGAAAAAAATACCAAGCTCTACAAGCATGCCAAAGATCAACATGAGAATCTTGATGAGATTATAAAAGCCGTACGCCATACTAATGATGTACTTTCTGACAACAAAGAAGTCCTAAACAATACCATGATACAAATAGGCAATTATGAAGACGAATTGGAGTCTTTGATGGCTGGGTGTGACACAGACTTTCAGTATGTCCATAAAGAGTTTGAAAAGTTAATAGATGAAACCAATCGTGATACAGAGGATTTAAAAGAAATATTAGACCAGACCATACAGGTTGCAGATTTTTTAGCTGTCCAAGGTCAACTAAACAATCAAGTGACAGAAACTCTTCATAGCAATGGTAGTGGTTTGAAGACCTTGAGTGTTCAAATTGATGATGCTGTTAACCTGATAGGGTCTATAAAAGATATTTCAGATCAAGTGAATTTATTAAGTTTGAATGCAGCCATAGAAGCGTCAAGGGCTGGTGAAGCGGGTAGAGGTTTTGCTGTTGTAGCTGACGAGATTAAGAAATTGTCAGAAGAAACAGCAGATGCAACTAAAAACATTGAAATAATCATCAACACTTTGACAGCAAGCATCTCTTCAATAGGTGCTAGCATGAACAGTTTAGAAACAAAGACCATGTTGTCTATAGAAAAAGGCCTAGAGTTGACCAAGGCCTTTAATGATTCAAAGGAGAGTATAAATGGTTTAGTGGTGAGTTTTGATGGCAATACCAAACAGATTCATCATCTATCAGAAAGAGTAAATGTCCTAAATCTTCATCTAAAGTCAACTAGGAAACTTTCTGTAGAGATTAGAGACAGGCTTTCAGACAGTCAGATTGCTCTAAAAAAGAACAATCATGAACTTTCAAACCTAAATGAAATAGTTCATTCGTAAAAGTTAGATTGACATCTCTGGTTAATGCTGGGGATGTTTTGCTTAAATCGGATAAAACGGACTTGTTATTATGTTTTTTCAGGCGTAGAATAAATTTGGATGTAAGGAGAGATTATGAAGAAAATTCTTGTGTTATCAGGCAGTCCTAGGAAGAATGGACATACAATGAAGTTTGTGAATGAGATAGAATCGAATATGAATCAGTTTGATTTTGAATACTTACATGTCTACGACTTAGACATCAAGCCTTGTATTGGGTGTAAGGCATGTATTAAAAAGGATGAGATGGCCTGTCCCTTCAAGTCAGATGATGTCTTACCTATTCTAGAAAAATTAGAAAGAGCGGATGGTCTTATATTTACAAGTCCAACTTATTCAAGAACAGTATCAGGACAGTTAAAGAACTTTATAGATAGGACTAATTTTTCATTACATAGACCAAGACTTATAAACATACCTATGATAGCTGTTTCTACAACAGATATTCTTATGGCAGATAAGGTGGCCAGCTATTTAGGTGTTATTGGATCGAGTATGGGGGCAAATGTCATAGGTGGTTTAGGTGTAAAAATAGGAAAATACCATAATGATTCAAACTATAAAGCTAAAGTTGAAAAAACAGTTCCTAAGATGAGTCATGATTTTATGATGGCTGTAGAAAATCCTAATAGGAAGCCATCAATGAAGCAGCTTTTAAGGTTTACTTTATGGAAAACAAGAGCAGTCATTGGAAAAGATATTTCACCAAATGATTATCAATACTGGCATGACAAGGGATGGATTGAAAAAGATTTTTTCACAGATGTATCCATTCCGTTTCCAAAGAAGTTAGTGGTGAAAATAGCCTCTAAAAGATTAAGTAAACTGATTCAGACAGGTATCCTTTATAAAGATTGACAAGCAAGGCATATCCTATTATGATTTTATTTGACTATACTTATAAGGAGATTAAAATGGATTGTACATATTATAAATGTAAGACGTGTGGCTTTGTTCACCAGGTACCTGCCTATTGGAGTGGTTTTGCCCCAGAAGAGGAGATTGAAATGCTTCATGTAAACTTAGAGACAAAAGATGCATGTGAAGATACCGTTCTTCATATAATAAAAGAGTAGAACCGTTAAGTTCTACTGAATCATAAGTCTATTGATAAGATTTTCTATATAGAGTAAAAATGTATCTTCGCAGAAAATATGGTGATCATTATTAAGATAGAGCTTTTTAACTTTCTCTAAGATATAATCTGATAACTGATACTTGAGCTTAGTTATATCACTTTCATGAGATGTCATGTAGAAGAAAATAAAGTTGATAACTTCTTTCGAACGGATGACTTGATAAAAAGCATATGAGTCCACAACTGTATTATCAAATGTGTGGTCGAAGTGATTCACTTCTCTTTCAATTTTATGATAGAGGCCCTTTGACTGCTTAAAGTCGAATAAACTTAAAACCTCAATCGGTAGATCAATCGTCACGTTTGCTTGTAAGTTTTCTTTAATTGTCATAATATCACTTCCTTTCTGTCTTTAGCATAGCATCTGTTCTGGAGAGATGATTAGGACATATGTCATAATTATAAAAATTTATTGTACTTTACGACCTTGTTTAATATAATGGTATTGGAAAATGACTTATGGGGGACAAATGAAAAAGCAAAATATTTATAGAGAAGCTAGAGAAAAATACAATCAAGAACATGATAAAGGCTTAAATAGAGAAGAGGCTGCTGAACTTTTGCATATAAGTGTCGCATCACTTGGACGTTATGAAAATGATGAAAGTGAACCGACTTCTGATGTTGTTTTCAATATGTCGAAGATCTATGAAAACCCAGATTTAAGACGCATGTATTGTTCTGAATGTTGTCAAATTGGTCAGGAAGACCATCATTATAGTGAACCAAAAACCTTGTTTGAATCCGGTTATGGTCTCATCAATGCCAATAAGATTTTAGATGTTTTCAAGAATGAACTCTTCGATATTCTATCAGATGGTGTTGTAGATGAAAACGAGATTGTGAAGTTAAGAGATATGATACCTCAAATCAAGACAGTACAGAAACTTTTAAGTGATATTGAGATTGAAATAGAAAAACATTCACTTAAACATGATATAAACGATTAACACAAAAGCGATATTTCTAATTGAATTCTCTCATTCTTGAGGATTCAGGATTAGGAATGTCGCTTTTTTGAAATTCAAAGAATTCCCTTACCATACTATAATTAAAGTATAAAAAGGATGAGGGGGGATCATATGTTGTATATAGGTATTTTTATAATCGCAGCAATCGTAGGTATTTTGGTTTTAATGGGTTACAATATGCCGGCTAGTAAAAGTGAATCGACTCATTTAAAAATGGGAACTTTAATAGCAGTTGGAAGCTTTATTATTTTAATCGCATTGGTCATGATCATCAATCAGTTAACAGGTGGCTTAGTGACGACAGGTGCAATTGGCGATTTACTACAATTGACTTTAATCTAGTCTGTTACCTTCGGGTTTTATATAAATTTTGAATCTTTCTAGTGAAAGGGCCGTCTATGACGGCTCTTTTGCTTAGTATCACACTATTTGGGTAAATATAGTGATAGGAGATCATTATGTTTAAAGAACTGTTTTTCTTAGATAGTAAATCTATGATTGGTATTCTCATATGGATGAATATCTCATTAAGTTTAATTACATGGGGATATCATATAAAAAGAGAAGTAATTGTTGATAAACAAGTACTGGCTCTGTTTTCTTATGCCAAGTTTTTTCAAGGACTGGCTTGGTTCTTGATGTTCGAAAGAGCCTTTTTAAGCATGATCTTAAGCAGGTATCTTGCCAATAGTTTGTTGTTTATAGGCTTTTTTATAGAAACAATTGTCATGTTTAAGGTTGTAAGAGAACTAAGTAGGAAGAATATACTGATCCAAACTGGTTTACTGATCATCGCTTTAGCAGTCTTTAATTTTATGCCAAGGGAAATTGATAGTTCCATTTATGTTGTTGTCGCTTCAGCTATTACTTTAGCCATTTTTGTATATCCGACAACAGTTTATAGCTTTAGAAAGAATCAAACGGCTTTTGTTAGATTTATAGGTGTCTCTTATTTGATGTTTTGCATTGTTATGGTCTTGAGAATGACTACCTCTTATTTTAGTCAGACTCATTTGTTCTCTATAAATCTAGTACAACATCTTTCATTTATCTTACTAATCCTTTTGGCTACAATCAGTGGTCCAGGGTTTTTGCTGATTCAAAAGGAACAGACGGACTTACAGTTAAAGAATCTAGCCAATTTAGATGATTTAACAAAAATCAGCAACAGAAGGTATTTTATGAACCGGGCAGATCAAATGATTGCAGAACATGCTAGATACAATCAAGTCTTGTCACTTGTATTTATTGATATTGATAATTTTAAACAGGTCAATGATGTTTATGGTCATCATTTTGGTGATGAAGTCTTAAAACATCTTGCTGGTATTTTAAAAGGCAATATAAGAGGGGATGATTTAGCCTGTCGTTACGGTGGTGAAGAATTTGTTATTATGCTGAGTGACACGGATTTAGATGGTGCAATTGCTGTTGTCAATCATATAAGAGACCATATTAGGAAGGAAAGATTGTCAATTGAGGATTTTTCGTATACCATTAGTGTGGGTATTCATTCACAGATACCTGATGAAAATGAATTGTATTCAATGATCAAAAAAAGCGATGAGGCCATGTATAAGGCAAAACAAGCCGGCAAGAATCGCTATGTCGTATTTAAGGAGTCTTATGATTAATAAAATTGTTTCGGTAGATTATACCGGTATGGTCGATGGTGTTAAAGAAGCTTTGTCTAAGCTTGCAAAAGAAGTTGTTTACTATGATGATTATCCAAGAGATGAAGAGGAGATTATCAGTAGAATAAAAGATGCAGAAGTCATCTTGGTCTCGTGGAATACCAAGATAACTAAGAAGATGATAGATGCATGTAGTCATCTTAAATATGTTGGTATGTGCTGTAGCCTGATAGATGAGTCTAGTGCCAATGTAGATATTAAGGCTTGTAGAGAAAGAAATATTCCAGTCCTAGGCGTAAGGGATTATGGCGATGAAGGTGTTGCAGAGTTTATCATTTCAGAGTTGATTAGGCTGACACATGGCTTCGGTGATCATATGTGGAAAGAGGGCGTTCATGAAATCACCAAACAAAAGTTAGGCATCATCGGTATGGGTGCTACAGGCATTATGGTAGCAGAACGTGCAAAATCATTTGGTATGGAAGTCTATTATTACAGTAGGTCTAAAAAAGATGTTCCGTATACTTACTTACCTTTAAATGACTTACTAGAAGAAGTTGATATCTTATCAACTCATTTACCAAGGCATACACAAGTATTGAACAAAGGTGACTTCAAGAAATTTGGTAATGGCAAGATTTTTATAAACACCTCTTTAGGTCCTACCTATGACGTAGAAGATTTTAAAGAGTGGTTGTCTCATGAAAATAACTTTTCAATTATGGATTATGAGGCAATGGGCATTTATAGAGATGAGTTTGTGAAACTAGACAGATTGATCTATAGCAACAAGGTTTCAGGATGGACAGAGCAAGCAAAAGAAAGATTGTCTTGGAAGGTATTAGAAAACTTAAAATCTGTATTCAATTAAAGATGTTATGAAACATCTTTTTTGATTACCTATGGCTCATAGTCTGATAAAATGATATATTTAACTTGATATCAATTTGTCTTTATGTATTATTGTTGATTAAGGAGCAAGAAAATATGGGAAAGATGACAGTTCTGAATGATGAGATGATTCATGTAAATGATGAACGAGATTTACATTTTGAAGTCCATCATCTTGAGGGGAAAAGAACAATTTCTGAAGTTCAACATGTTCATTACAATCTTGAAGTGTCATACGTCAAAGCTGGTAGGGGTAGATATTATATTGGTGATAAAGTATATAACTTTAAGAAAGGTGATATATTTGTTATCAATAATAGAGAAGAACACGGTATTGAACTAGATGACGGCGTTACTATGGAGAATCTTGTTGTTCACTTTGTACCTAGATTTATATGGAGTGATTCTGATGATTTTAATGACAGGTATTTAAAGATCTTTTTCGAAAGACCAGAAAACTTTTCTCATCAAATATCAGGTAGTGATGTTCTAGTTGAAAATATGAGGCATATATTTGCTGAGCTTGAGGAGGAGTTTAAGGAAAAAAGAGCAGAGTACAAACTGATGGCAAAAGTAAAACTACTTAATATTTTAGTTTTGATGTTAAGACATTATGATTACCCTCAAAAGGATTATCATTTAAATAGTAATAGACAAGAAGCAAGAATCATTAATGATATCATAGATTTTATAGATATAAATTATCATAAAAATATCAAGTTAAGTGATATGGCTGATATAGCTCATATGAACTCTACTTATTTTTCTTCTTTCTTTAAAAAATATAATGGTATTTCACCTATAGAATACTTGGTTAGAAAAAGAATTACATCAGCTAAAGTTCTCTTGAAGAACACCAATAAAACCATCTTGGATATTGCAGGGTCCTGTGGTTTCAATACTTCTGCAAACTTTAATAAGATGTTTAAGAAGGTGACAGATATGACGCCTTCTGAGTACAGAAAATCATTTAGAGATCTTAAGTAAGTTAAAATTAGAAGAACATGTTTTATGCAAAATACTCTTAGCAGGGTATTTTTTTTGCAAAAATTAGTTTCATCTTGTCTTAAGATAGTTTAAGACAAAGTAGTTTTCAATCTATATAATTTACCTGTAGGAAATAATAAAAGAGTGGGAGGAAACATGAAAAAACTTATTTATATTTTATTGATACTGACTCTTTCAGTTTCATTTGTAGCGTGTGGCAACAGTGTAGAAGCTGTAGAAGATACGGAAAATGAGGTTGTGAAAGGATCTATTACTGTACAAGCAGAAACTGCTTGGATTCCATATTATGAAGCGGCTATTGAAAGAGTGAAGGCTAAATACCCAGAAGCGGACATTAGCATTATGGAGGCAGGCGTATTTGATCATCTAGGTGTTTTAGATTCAACGGACCCTTCGAACCCTGATGTTGCAGATGTATTTGCTCTTGGTTTAGACAATGTAAAAAAATATGAGAAATCTGCCGTTGTTACTGCAATCGATGCAAAGAGAATTGTTGATGAACTTGGTGGATACGACGACTTTGATGGTATGTTTGCAAATATGTTAAAAGTTGAAGATGCCTATTATGCAATGCCTTACAACATTGAAACACTTGTTGTATTTGCAAATAAAGCTAATGCTCAAGCACATGGTATTGATTTGGAAAAGACTTATGCCTTTGAGGATTTAGAAGCTGAGGATTTACTTGCAGTTGCTCATAATGCATGGTTCGGTTTGCCATTTACAAATGCAGTGGGTATTGATTTATTAGCGAAAGATGACCAGGGCGTTTTACACTCAGATCTAACTAAGGATTTTAATCAGCTTACAGATGAACAACAAGCTATGTTTGTTTCTCTGTTTGATTACTGGCAAAAACATGACGCCTTAGGAACAGACCTTTGGGATAAAGAAGCCGCTTATGGTTATCTAGATTCTTCTATTGTTACAGGTGGCAACACAACTTTTAGAATTGATGGTCCTTGGTCGACACCTTCATTAGTAGAAAAAACTGATGGTGGCAGTGATTTGGCTGTTTTACCAATTAATACTATCACAGTCAGTGGCAATCCTATGGCACACTGGAAAGGTGGATGGTCTTTAGCTGCAAACATCCGTATTGAAGAGGATAAGAATAAAATGTTAATTGCTGAAGAGTTAATTAAAGAACTTTTGAATCCAGCATATGCAGTTGACTTATTCCAGACAACAGGAAAAATCTTACCAAATGTAGATGCTTCTGTGTATAATGCTTCTGATTTAGGTGATATTGATAAAGCAGTTATTACAGCTGTTATAGACTCGTACAATGTTTCTGCTGATAATCCGGTTATCAAGGAATGGGATAACGTATGGGGATCTTGGGAAAATGCTATTTTATCATGGTCTGCGATTAAGCCTGCGAGTGTAGAAGAAGCTTACAGTGAAATTCAGGCATCATTCAAAGCGATGATGGCAACATTTCAATAATTGATAGAGGTAGAATGAAAAATAAAGAAACTTACACAAATCCAATCATACCAGGATTTTATCCTGACCCTTCCATATGTAGGGTCGGTGAAGATTATTATTTGGTAAACTCATCATTTGAGTATTTTCCAGCCATACCAGTATGGCACAGTAAGGATTTGGTCAACTGGACTCAGATTTGTAATGCCATTGATCGTGAAGAACAAAACTTGAAGCTTCATGACGTGGCACCGTCTGGTGGTGTACAAGCATGTACCATTAGACATCATAATGGCATATTCTACATCACATCAACATGTGTTGGTAAAGAATGGCCTAGACCGGATTACAACTTCCTTATTACAGCCACAAACCCAGCGGGGCCATGGTCTGAGGTCAAATACTTAAAGGATGCACCCGGTATTGATTCCTCATTATTCTTTGATGATGATGGCAGAGCTTACTTTCTAGCCAACAGAGAAAAAGAAGATGCTGTTTTTATTGGTGATACAGAAATATGGATCCAGGAGTTTGATTTAGATACATTAGACTTAAAAGGACCGAGATATGGACTTTGGGATGGTTGTGGTGGCATACATCCGGAAGGGCCTCACATTTACAAAAGAAATGGTTATTATTATCTACTGATTGCAGAAGGTGGTACAGGTTACGATCATGCAGTAACGCTTGCTAAGTCAAACCATGTATTAGGTCCTTATGAATCAGCTATTAGAAATCCAATTTTGACTCATAGACACTTGGGTTTTGAGTTTCCAATACAAAGCACAGGTCATGCTGATCTTGTAGAGACGCAAAATGGTGATTGGTATATGGTTTGTCTTGCAACAAGACCCAAGGCCATAGAGAATGAAAACAAAGCTGAGTTTGCCAATTTAGGTAGAGAAACTTTTTTGATACCCGTGGAGTGGCAAGACGATGATAGTCCTATTGTTAGCCCAATGACAGGCAAGATAGAAGAGGTTTATCCTTTTCCTAAACTAGAAAGGGTAGAAGCTTTGGAAACGACTCAGAACATGCTTTTAAATACCATAAGACAAGAAGAACAGGCATTTTATTGTAAAAAGGATGCTGGTTACAGACTGTCTATGCAAGAAGCCAAATTGTTTGAAGACTTACCAGTAAGTTTTTTAGGTAGAAGGCAGACCGAGTGGCAGTTTAGTGCTGATACAGAATTTACTTTCAACTTAAATGAGGGAGAATCAGCTGGCATAGCACTCTTCTATAGCTACATGGCTAATATCAGTTTTTCTATTTATAATGAAAAAGGTAAGCAAAAGCTTATCTTGGAAAAAGCTTATAAAGGAGCTGTTTCAATTATCAGTGAAATATTTGTAAGTGGTTCAGATTTTAAACTGAGAGTTGATGGCAATAACTTCCTATATAAATTCTATATAAGCATTGATGAAAAAGACTATGAAGAAGTTGCTTCTGTTGAGGATGGTTGGTTCTTGTCATCTGGAGCTGCCGGTGGACATACGGGTACTTATGTAGGCATGTATGTTTCATCAAATGGTAAGACATCTAAGAACTTTGTGGACTTTAAAAGGTTCAATTATTGTGGTCATTAGGAAATTTTCCGCCCGATAATTTCTTAATCATAGTATGACTGGTTTTCCAGTTATACTTTTTTTGTATAAAAAATCCTGAGTTTTTACTCAGGATTAACCATGCCAGACTTTATCTTGACTAAATATTTGATGCACAACTTGTAAATAATCTGCTTCAGTTCTGACTTTTTTTAGTTTCTTTGTTAACTTACCATCTGGATCTGTATTCACTAGAAGGTATGTCCAGAATTCCTTCATTTTATCACAAAGGTGTTTGTCTCCAGATAAAATCTGTTTGAAATCATTAAATACAGAATCGTGGAAGTGTTGAATCATCTTTACTTTTTCATCATCACTGATGGTATGACCTTTAATGGCTGCTGGCAAGAAGGGATCTCGAAGTGCACCTCTGCCTAACATAAACTGATCAATATCAGGAAATCTCTTTTGGATTCTATTAAAGTCATCTACTGTAAAGATGTCTCCGTTATAAGTCATGGTATGTTTACATGTTTTGTACAGGGCTTCAAAGGCATCTAGATCAACTGTGCCTTCGTACTTCTGGATACCGGTTCTACCATGAATCATCACACCTTTTAAAGGGTACTTGTTAAGTACATCCATGACTTCAAAGCCTTCATCTAAGTCCTCATAGCCAAGACGCATCTTAACTGTGATGTCATAATCACCTTTACAGGCTTCATCAAGCACTTTATCAACCATATCTGCATAAGGCAAGATGCCTGAGCCTTTTTTCTTTCTAGCAACAGTTGCATAGGGGCATCCTATGTTCCAGTTGATTTCTCTGTAACCCAGTTGGGTGATGAGCTCTGCATAGTATTTAAAATCTTCGCCATTGTTACCGAGTAACTGTGGCACCACCTCTATGTCATCTCTGTTGTTTTCAAGCATAATATCTTTAAAAACTGATTTTCCGATTCTTCTGACACTTGAGGTTGATATAAATGGTGCGTAATAAACATCAATACCACCAAATAATTCTTTGTACATGTTTCTATAAAATGCATTGGTCATACCCTGAATAGGGGCTAAATATAGTTTCATCTTATCTCCAATCTAAAATAACATGTACTATTCTACCATAATGGTATCCATAAAAAAAGAGCATGTTTATGCTAGCACACTCTTCTGGTCTCTCATTCTCTCATGATTTATTTTTTTGATGATATGAAAAATCTCGAATGGTCTGTGAATCATGTAATCTGGTGATAATCGTCTTTTCTCTAAATCACTTAAGCTTGTCCAGTCTACCAAACAAGCTAGAACACCAGCAGCTTTAGCAGCTCTCATGTCACTTGACGAATCTCCAACATAGAGGATTTCATCTGGACGAAGGTCAAACATCTTTAAGATGTTTAAAATACCTTCTGGATCGGGTTTGGGTCTTTTAACATTATCTGAAGTAATCAAATGAGTAAAGTACTTGCCATAAGCTAGATGACTAAGGCCTTGTTTAAGTGGCTGACTGGAGTTGTTGGTGACAATCCCCATTTTAATTTTTTCGTGTTTTAAGATTTCAAGTAGCTCTCTTATACCTATAAATCCAGTTGCATAGGCATCATGATGTGAAGTGTACCATCTTTTGAAATCTATGACAGCTTGACTGGCATTGTCACCTGCAATGTAAGCCATTTGTTCAGATAAGTGTTTGCCATTAAGGTTTGAAAGTTCAAGTTCTGATAATTTTCTTTTTAAGTATTTTTGTGAAAACTTGTTTAAACCAATTTTAATCAACTGGTTGGTATTGATGAGCGTCCCATCAAAATCGAATATAACTGCTTTTATCATTGTTGCCTCCTTTTCTTCACTATAAGGCTTTTTTGTTGAATGGACTTAAATTTTGTGTTAAATCTTGGTGAATAAAAGATATAATAGAGATAAGAAGTGTTAGGAGAGTTATATGGTAATTTTACAAAGTCATGAAATGAAAAGTTTAGAAGAATATGCTATGAAAAAATACGAGATACCTGGTCTGATCTTGATGGAACATGCCGGTTCTGCAGTTGTCGATTGTATCTTGGAGGAGAAGCCTAAGAAATGTCTTATTGTTTGTGGAAGAGGTAATAACGGCGGCGATGGTTTTGTCATAGCCAGACAATTGATACTTAAGTCTATAGATGTGGCGCTTGTTGTCTTAGGTGGTTCAGACCTAAAAGGAGATGCTCTTATCAATTACAAGATGGTAAAAAACATGTGTCAAATTCAAAGTGATTTAGATCATGTGGATTTCAATGTTGATATCATAGTGGATGCTATTTTTGGTACTGGCCTGGATCGTGATATTAAGGGTGATTATAAAAAAGCTGTAGAAATGATTAACGAGAGCAAGGCAAAGGTCTATGCTGTAGATATACCTTCTGGTGTTAATGGGTCAAATGGCCATATAATGGGCACAGCTGTAAAGGCTGATGTGACGGTTTCTTTTGAAGCCTATAAGATTGGTCATATGATATATCCAGGTGCAGGTTATTGTGGCATGCTTAAACTTGCTCCTATTGGTATTCCTAAGGCATCTTATGATCCATTTGATTTCGATACATTTGAAATTACAGAACAAATTGCTAAGCGACTTATGCCTCTAAGAAAACAAAATTCCCATAAGGGCACATTTGGTAAAGCTTCAGTTATTGCGGGTTCTAAAGGCATGGAAGGGGCTGCGGTTCTTCTGTGTTCTGCGGCTATGAGAACAGGACTTGGACTTTTAAACCTACTTATGATAGAAGATATCAATTGGATTGTCAAGCCACTCATTCCTGAGATTTTAACATCTGATTACAAGCTTGAAGATACTTTGAGCTCAGATGTTTTGGCCATCGGCTCTGGTTCTGGTCAGTCATATGTATTTGAAAATGTTTTGAAAGAAGTACTCTTACTTGATAAAAAAGTGGTTGTTGATGCAGATGGTCTCAACATAGTCAGTAGACATTTAGATTGGTTAAGACCTGGTTTGGTTTTAACGCCGCATATCAAGGAAATGTCCAGACTCAGCGGCTTGTCTGTTGATGAGATATTAAAAGACCCTATAGGGACTGCAAGATCATTTGCCTGCAAGCATAAAATTGTCTTGGTTATGAAGTCAGCTAGAACTATTGTGGCTTTACCTTCTGGTAAAGTTTATATCAATACAAGAGGTAATGCCGGTATGGCTGTAGGAGGTATGGGAGATTTATTAACAGGTATTATTACTGCCTTAATAGGACAAGGGTTGTCCCTTGAAGATGCTTCAATCTTAGGCGTCTATCTTCATGCATCAGCAGGTGATAGGGTCAAGGATAAAATCGGTGAATACGGCTTATTGCCAAGTGATTTGCTTAAAGAACTAGCCATCCTTATGAAAAAACTCACATCTGAATAATTGTGAGTTTTTTTGACGCCTGAGGAAGCGTTTTCACCTTGTTATAGCGGGGATTAGAGGAATTTCAAAAAATATCAAAAAACTTATAAAAAAAAGGGTGATTTATATAGATAATGATGTTAAAATGACATCGTAAGCGACTATTTAATAAAAGGAGAAAGATCATGAATAAACCAGTTTTATCAGCTCACTTCGAGTCTAGAAAACCTTCAGCGGTTCGTTTAGCTCAAATGAAGTATGAAGAGCGTCAAGTTAAACCAGAAGCTGTTATCAATGTTGGTATCGGTAATGTATCGCTTCCTGCTAATCCAGCGATGCAAAAAAGAATGTTTGAGTTGAATGCACCAGATAGTCCATTTAATAAAGGCGTTATTAGATATACAACTACAGCAGGTACTGATGAGTGTCAAGCTGCATTTAGAAATATCTTAGAATGTGAAGGATTTGATACAAGCAAATTACATATCCAAGTTACTGATGGTGGTTCTGCTGGTATGGAATTATTATTAATTGGTACATGTGGACCAGCTGGTTCAGGTGAAAAGCCATTATTAATGATTGACCCTGCTTATACTAACTACATTTCTTTTGCTCAAAGAACAGGCAGAAATACAGTAACAGTTAAGCGTCATTTAGATGAAAACGGTAAATTTACTTTACCTGAATTTGATAAAATTGAAGAAGTTATCAAGGAAAACAAGCCAGGTGCTTTATTAGTTATTCCTTATGACAACCCAACAGGACAGTTATATGACCATGAGCATATGGTTGAACTTGCTAAATTATGTGTTAAATACAACATGTGGATGGTAAGTGATGAAGCTTATAGAGAATTATACTATGAAGCTGATAAGCCATTAGTAAGTATCTGGGGACTTTCTGATGAAGAAGTACCAGGTATTGAAGGTAGAAGAATTTCTATTGAAACTGCTTCTAAGGTTTGGAATGCATGTGGTTTAAGAATTGGTGCTTTAATCACAGATAGCCCAGAGTTTAACAACCGTTCTGTTGCAGAATATACTGCAAACTTATGTGCAAATGCAATTGGACAATATATCTTCGCTGCTTTAGCTCAAGAATCTAAGCATGAAATCCTTGGATGGTGTGCAAATATCAGATCTTACTACAAAGAGCAAATCATGATGGTATACAATGGTCTTAAAGAACAAGAGCCAGGTTTAATCGTTTCAAGTCCAGATGCTTCTATCTACACAGTAGTGGATGTAAGAAATGTTGTTAAGCCAGGTTTCGTTGCACAAGACTTTGTACTTTACTGTGCAGGTGAAGGTGCTGTAGATATTAACGGTGTTGAAACAACTTTATTGGTTGCTCCAATGAATGGTTTCTACGACATTGAAGCTGGTGCTGAAAACCCAGGTTCAACTCAGTTCAGAATTTCATTCGTTGAAACACCTGATAAATTAGCTCAAATTCCTGAGTTATTTGTAAAGCTTCTTAGACAATACGAAGCACAAAGATAAAAAGTTAACTCCTGAATCATTGATGATTCAGGAGTTTTTTTGTAAAGAAACAAGAACTTGATGCACTGAGTATTATTAATGTTGGTTGATATCAAACTGTGTTAACAGTTCTGCTATATGATCTGGGCTTGCCTGAAAACCTTGACGTATCCAAGTGATGATAAGCTTGACGATACCGCCAGATCTGTATGCTGCATAATAGTTAATATCATCTCCTTCTAGATGATAGCCAAAATCTACATTTCTAAGGATATAAGTCATAAAGTTTTCGAAGTACTGATAAAGCAATGACTCGTAACCAGACTCTACAAGCACTTCATAAAAAGCTCTTTCCTCTATTATATAATGACAAAGTACCAATGATGATTGATAACTTGAACTGAGATCAATTGCTGATACTTCTTTAAAAAAGCTTTCAAAACGCTCTTCCAAATGAATAGACAAAACATCCCCTAAGTCCTCAAAGTGCCTATAGAATGCCATTCTAGATACGCCTGCCAGCTTACATATCTCACTGACTGAGATTTTAGATAAGGGCTTTTCTTTCATTTTTATTAACAAACTTCCCAATATACTTGCTGTTGTCAAGTTCTTTTGACTCTCATTGTATTGATTAGACATAACAGATTTCCCTTCTTTGTAACATCACCATGTTTTTTGATTGCTTAAGCGATTATTGGTTATTATACTATGTTTACAAAGATGTTACAAGTGTAACGTCTTATGCGAGGAGGATAGAGATGAATAAAGTAATATTTATTACAGGTGCTTCAAGTGGTATTGGTTATGACGCAGCTAAGGCCTTATTAAATGAAGGTCATACTGTATATGGTGGCGCAAGAAGATTTGAAAAAATGAAATCTCTTGAAAAATTAGGCGTTAAGATCATCCAATTGGATGTTACAGATCAAGCATCTATGGATAGTGCTGTTGAAAAAATCATTTATGAACAAGGACGTATAGATGTTGTATTTGCAAATGCCGGTTATGCACAACAGGGACCGGTAGAAATGGTACCAATCGATGATATCAAACAGCAATACGATGTGAATGTATTTGGTTTCGCTAGAACTATGAAGGCTGTACTACCTCATATGAGAAAGGATAAAAAGGGACTGGTCCTTGTGACTTCATCAGCTGCTGGTCATGTGTCTATGCCAGGTATGGCTTGGTATCCATCTACAAAACATGCATTAGATGGACTTGTAAATGGTATGAGAATGGAATTGTCGGACTTTGGTATAGATGTTTCAATTCTTGAGCCAGGCTATGTAAATACTGATTTTATTAAACCTGCTTTTGAAGGACTTAACAAGGTGGAAGCATTAATAGAAGATCCTATTTATCTAAGGCATATGACTGGACTAAGAAAGAACTTTAAGAAGTCAATTGATGGCGCTTGTGAAGTAGAAACGATTACTAAGCTTGTTTTAAAGGCTGTTAATGATAAAAAGCCTAAGAGAACCTATACAGCTGGCGAAGCAAGGCTGGCTAAGTTTCTTAAAAAGACATTCGGTTATGGTTTGTTAGATGGATTTATGGTTAGAACAACACTCAGGTAGAAGTATATTGGCGTCATTTGATGACAGCTTGTCATGATTTGAGGTTTTGATATTCACTAGGACTGATATACTTGAAGTAACTTAAGTGACCGGTTAATGACAATTAGGAATTATGGAGGTATAAAATGGCTAGAAGAAAATTATGGATCGATGGTGAAACTAAAAATAAAAACTTATCAGGTAAGACATATATTGTAACAGGTGCTAACTCAGGTGTTGGTTTTGAAACAAGTCGCCAACTGATAAAGCAAGGTGCACATGTTGTGATGGCATGTAGAAGAGTTGAAGTAGGTCAGGCAGTTGCAAAAGAGTTTGATCTTTTAAAGGGATCTTATAAAGTCTTGAGACTGGACTTGGCAGATCTTTCGAGTGTCAGAAGTTTTGTAGATACTTTTTTATCAGAATATGACCAACTACATGGTTTAGACTGTAATGCTGGTATGGTTTCAATGGGAAGAGAAGTGACAAGAACTAAAGATGGATTTGAGATGTCAATTGGTGTAAGTTATTTTGGTCATTTCCTTTTAACAGAGTTATTATTGGATATACTTAAAAAGACTGCACCTTCAAGAATTGTAATTTTATCTTCATGTGTTCATGCGGGTCGACCAGACCAAAGACCTAATGTACATTTGGATGATCTCAACTATAGAACAAGAGATTTTAATGCAATGAACGCATATGCAGAGGCAAAAGTAGCCAATGCCTTATATGCGCTAGAGTTATCTAGAAGATTAGAGGGGACAGGTGTGACAGCATTTTCTGTTCATCCTGGTTGGGCAAGATCCAACTTTGGTAAAGAAAATGTATTTATGAGAGTAATCAGTCCTATTATGGCACCTTTTATAAGATCAATGACGGATTCTAATGAGGAGTCAGCCCAGACATCGTTACACTGTTTGATCTCAGATCAGGCTGTTAATCATTCTGGTGCATACTTCAGTCAGAGTAGTGTCTTGTACCGTGATAAGGCGTGTAAAGAAGGTGGATGGCCTTTGACATCACCAAATCCACATGCCAAAGACTTAAATCTTGCTAAAAAGCTTGTAAAAGAGACATATTCTCTTGTAGGACTTAAATAAAGATTGGAGTGGTGAGTTTGTTTTACGACGTGAATTTTGATCAAGATACAGTTAGGATGTTTGAAGGAGTTGGGGTAGACATGGAAGTACTCCTTAAAGAAGCAGGTATACCTCATCGAGCTATTAATGATGAAAAATTTTCAATAACAACTGACCAGTACAAGGCTTTAGTAGAAGCCATGGACAGACATATGAATGCTGAGTTTGTAGTAGAGATCTCTAAAGTTGACTCAGTTGCATCTTTTAATCCAGAGTTTTTTGCAGGACTGTGTGCTGAAAATGGACTTGAATGTATAAGAAGGATTTCGAGGTTTAAAAAAATTGTTGCACCCGTTCAGATGAATGTAACTGAGGATGATGAAAAAGTAACCATATCTTACAACTATAATGATGGTACGCCAATTCCTAGAATGATGTATGTGCATGCACAAATATCAATTTTATCAATTATAAGAAAAGGCACTGGCATCATAACTTTAAAACCTGAAAAGATTTCGGGCAACTTTGATTACCCTCAAGCTGCGATTGATTACTTTGGTTTAGTACCAAGTATGGATAAGGCTGGTAATGAAATCGTTTTTAAGAAATTTGATTTAAAGTGTCCCTTCATTACTAAAAACAATCGTATGTGGGATTTTTTAGAAGGTGAATTGAACCAGAGGTTAAAGGAAATGGAGATAGATCAGAGTTTTTCAGCTACAGTTAGAAAAACCTTAATTGAGTTATTGCCATCGGGCTATAGTGACGCTGATAAAATTGCCTTTGAACTAGGCATTAGCAAAAGAACACTTCAAAGAAGGTTAAAAGATGAGCATACCAGTTTTAATGAGCAACTCAATCACACCAGAGAGTTAATGGTAAGGAATTATTTGAAGATGGATATGAACCTAGATGAAATAGCCTTCCTAGTTAATTATTCAGATGCTAAGTCTTTATCTAGAGCATTCAAAGTGTGGACTGGCATGAGTGTATCAGTTTATAGAGATAAGGTTTAACTTAATTGAAAGGTTTAATTATGAGAGAAAAGAACAGGGGACAGATATATACCAAGCTTAATAACGCCATAAAGCTTGGTATTATAGGTTATTTTCTGATGACTTTTATACCACAGATTTTAATGCTGATGATTCAGATGGGACCGCTAAGTGGTTTAATCACATATTTTACAGATCCTGCAATGGTCATATTTCTGCTTATTGTTGGTGTCTATATTCTAATGGCCCTAAATGACCATTGGTTTAAAACAAGTATATATACCAAGTTCAGAAGCAACCTATACTTTATCATTTTATTAGTAAACTTAATTATGTTTTCAGGTGGGACTGCTCCATTTTCTTACTGGTATTTGGCAATGATTGCATTTGCAGTGGCCATCTTCAGTATCAGTATTTATGATTATATGATTTCGATTGTATTAACGACAGGGGCTATGATCGTCAACTTGAATTATTTTGGGGCTGTATCATCAGAATACTTGGCTTATTTCACAACAGCTGGTGGGATGCTAGTAATATCATTCGCATTTAGAAGAGCGGTACTAAAGATTATAGATGATTTGGTATTATCATTAGAAGAAGCCGCACTTTCTATGACGAGACAAAATGAGCTGATAGAGGGCATCAATAACACTTCTTTAGAAATTGCAGAAAATATCGACAGTCTTTATCATTCATCCAACCATCTTAATACAACCATAAAAGATACGAGTGTTTCAACTAGTGAGATTGCAAATGCAACACTGACTGAAACCGAACATATGGGAGAAAGTGCTTTATTACTAGATGAGTTGGCAAGCAGCACAGATACCATCATAGATCAAATCAACAAGTTAAGGTTTAACCTTGAAAGTAGAGAAACAGAGAATCAAAAGGACTATCAGACTGCTCTTGAGTTAGAACAGACCATTATACTGGGGAATCAACTTAATGAAAAGGTCATGGTAACCATTAATGATATGACTCGAGAGTTTAATAATATTCTTAGCTTTGTTGAGAAGATTAATGGGATAGCTGGTCAAACCAATTTACTTGCCTTAAATGCATCTATTGAAAGTGCAAGGGCTGGTGAAGCCGGCAGAGGTTTTGCTGTTGTAGCCGAGGAAATTAGAAAGCTTGCCGAAGAAACTTCTGTTACTTCTAAAGAAATCAATGTTTTAATAGAAACCATTGCAAATCAAGTTCAAGTAGCTAGTGGTGTCAATGCAGACATCATCAGTCAGTCTAAAGAGACCAGTAGGATTTCCGATAAAACAAAAGAGAGTATTATGATGACAATCGAGTTTTTAAAAGCTACCAGTATGGAACTGAACTCAATGGATAAGAACATTCTAGATGTCCAGTACAACAAGAATACGACTATCCATAAACTCAGTCAAGTGTCAGCAATTTCAGAATCTTTATCAGCCACGTCTCAAGAACTAAGTGCAAGAGCGGATATACAATTAGAAGAGGTACAAGTTGTTCATACAAATATTGGCTTAATCAATCAAAAGGTCATGAAACTGAAAGAACTATTTTAGTAAAATTATAAGTGCCCTAAAGTATATGCTTTAGGGTTTTATAGTAGACAAATAATGATGATATATGGCGCAAAATGCAATTGTTATGTCGGATGATGCAGATTATAATGGACTTAGATAAAGGAGAGACTTATGACGAAAGCATATTTGATTGGCAAAGAGTATAGAAAATATTTAGATGGTATAGGCATTAACAGTGAATGGGTCTTTAAAAAGGCTGGCATACCACTAAAGGTTGGTCAAAGTGGTGTTTATATCAACAGAGACCAGTATATAGATTTTATGAATGCCATTGGTGAGGTCTCAAATATTGATACAGCTTTGAAATATTGTAATTTTTCTGAGTACTATGCTTTTGTACCACCTATATATGCTGGTCTTTGTGCTAGAAACGGCATTCAGTGCTTTGAAAGGATTTCTAAGTATAAACAGCTGATCGGACCATTTGTATTAAAAGTTGAAAAGACAGACAAGTCCTTGATACTGACTTTTACATTTGATGACAAGGAAAAGACAAGCCTGCCTGTTTTTACTCAGATGACTGAGAACATCCTTATGGTCAATCTCTTAAGAACAGGTACCGGCAAGGCTATAAAGCCTATAAAGATAGAGGCGACTCAACAGTATACATCAAGTGTAAGCGACTATTTAGGGTGTCAAACCAGTCTTTCAAAGGTTAATCGTATACATTTTTCTTTAGAAGATGTTCAAGAACCTTTCTTATCAGAAAACAATGTTATGTGGCAGTTTTTAGAACCTGAGTTTAAAAAACGTATCCAAGAGATGGAGGTTGATGAAAGCTTATCGGCCAAAGTAAGAACCATGCTGACAGAGTTGATTCCATCTGGCCAGGGACACATTGAAATAGTAGCAAAGGAAGTGGCCATGTCTTCAAGAACCCTTCAGAGAAAGCTTAAAGAAGAGGGGACAACTTTTATCAAACAGCTCAATCATACCAGGGAGTTGATGGCTAAAAATTATTTAATTAATGGTACTATTTCAACAGAGGAAGTGGCCTATCTATTAGACTACAGTGATATGTATGTATTTATGAGGGCCTTTAAACAGTGGACAGGTCAAACTGTAAAAGAGTATAGAGACAAACATGCTTTACAAGTATCCTAGATTAATTCTAGGATATTTTTTTGTCGTAAACTGCAATTAGAGTGGCGGTTGTTGCAATTTTGATTATTAGATATATCTTCTATAATTTTAGTATAAGCAATCGAAAAGTAGCGATGACGGAAATTGCAATAAAGGTGGCGCCTAGTGTCATAACTTTGCAAAGACAAAAAGGTTATCCTATAGATAGAAAATACGTGAACAAAAAGGAGAAAAAATATGAAAAAGACTGCATTAATTACAGGCGCATCGAGTGGTATTGGAAAAGAGTTGGCTAGGATTCATGCTGAAAAGGGTGGTGACTTAATCGTTGTGGCTAGATC
Organism: Acidaminobacter sp. JC074; assembly: GCF_022496765.1. Lineage (GTDB taxonomy): Bacteria > Bacillota > Clostridia > Peptostreptococcales > Acidaminobacteraceae > JABXKX01. The sequence goes on from NZ_VANV01000016.1 coordinate 146,028, forward strand.
TGAAGACAAACTACTGGATTTAAAAAAAGAATTGGAAAGTCAGTATAAGATTTCAGTAACGGTAATTCCTAAGGATTTATCAAAGACAAGTGCGGCTCAGGAAATATATGATGAAGTAAAGGCTTTGGGATTAAAGGTAGATTACCTTATGAACAATGCTGGCTTTGGTGGTCAAGGTTATTTCCATGAAAGAGATTGGGATAAAGACCTTTCAATGATGAATGTAAACATGTTTGCACTTACAAATTTAACAAGACTTTTCTTACCGGAGTTTGTAAAAAGAAACTCAGGAAAAATACTAAATACATCATCAACAGCTGGTGAGATGCCAGGACCTTTACAAGCGGTCTATTATGCGACTAAGGCATATGTCACATCATTTTCAAATGCCTTAAGCATTGAGCTTGAGGATACTAATATAACTGTTACAGCACTTCTTCCAGGTGCAACAAACACGGGCTTTGCATCTACATCAGGCATGGATAAGACGGACTTGTTTAGAAATATGGGTACACCAGATAAGGTTGCAAGGGATGGGTATGAGGCTATGCTTACTGGCAAGATGAATGTGATTTCTGGCATCAGTCCAATCATGATGAACCTTATGGGGATGATGCCTAAAAAGACACTACTTAGAACGATTAAAAAGCAACAAGAAGTGAGAGGATAAGAATGAATAGATTTGACAGCAGATTACCCAAAACAACATCTTATTGGAGACAAGGAAAGATCTTTTATATTAAACATGATAGCTTTCTTGTATCTTTAGAAGAAGGAAAGGCTATTGCTGATCTCTTGGCCTATGGTATTAAAGATCAAGAGACTTCTGCCATGGTTATAGACAATAGAGATTCAAAAGGCGCCTGGAGTCAGGAATTAAATGAACTCTGGACATTGGAAGGTCATAACATTCAATTGTCTGACTTTAAGAAAACAGCGACACTGACAAACAGCATCACGGCAGCCATGCAAATCAATAGGATCTCTAGAGCTGGTGGTGTCTCACATATGTCTAAAGGATTTTATTCTGATTTAAATGATGAAGTGAAAGACTTTTTAGAAATTTAACCTGCAATTTGCAGGTTTTTTTGCCATAAGATTTATTTATACAAAATAAGTGTAGATTATTGTTGATTTTTTAACAATCTTTTAGTATCATGTAAATAACCATTGATCTGAGAGCGGTCTTATATCCGTGGTTTCAACAAAGCGAAACCTAATGAAGAAAGTTGAATCTTATTCAAAAGGAAAGCCTTATAAAATCGTAAACCTAGGTTTATGTTATTTTTGTGTGCTTCTTTCTCATTATGTTGGGGAAGTTTTTTTATTTCAAGGGGGATGTTATGAAAAAGATTGGTGTAATTTCTGCAGTATTGGATGATCCTATAAGGATGAGTCAAAAGTTCAATGATATGATTTCAGAGTATCAACATATCATTAGAGGCCGTATGGGTATTCCGTTTGCTGAAGAACATATATCAGTTGTTTCCATAACCGTATGTGGGAGCCTTGATGAAATAAACGAACTGACAGGTAAACTTGGTAATCTTAATGGTGTGACTGTTAAGACAGCCATTTCTAAGAAAACAATATAATGGAGGTGCCATTTGAGAGTCCTTGACTTAATTGAGAAATTAAATCGAGAGAATGATTTAAGTAAAGAAGAGCTTGTTTTTATACTTGACCATATTACTGAAGAAGAAAAACAAGTCCTTTACAAGTATTCACTAGAAACTAAAGAAAAGTACTATGGTGATACAGTGTATATGAGAGGCCTAATAGAGTTTACCAATTACTGTTATAGAAATTGTAAATACTGTGGTATTAGGGCTGAACAAAGCGAAGCAGAACGTTACAGATTATCTAAAGATCAAATCATGCAGTGTTGTGATCAGGGGTATTGGTTGGGTTACAGAACCTTTGTCTTACAGGGTGGCGAGGATCCCTTCTTTACAGATGAAGTATTAGTTGACATTATTTCATCTATTAAAAAGAGATGGAAAGACGTTGCTGTAACAGTATCAATTGGTGAGCGTTCTGAAGCATCCTATAAAAAAATAAGAGAGGCAGGAGCAGACAGATATTTACTGCGTCATGAAACTGCCAATTCAGACCTTTATGAATCAATACATGAAGATATGTCACTTGCATCAAGAAAATCCTGTCTTTATACCTTAAGAGATATTGGCTTCCAAGTAGGTGCTGGCTTTATGGTTGGTATTCCTGGTCAAACCAATGACATACTGGCTGAAGACTTAAGGTTTATCAAAGACTTGGATCCACATATGGTGGGTATCGGACCATTTATACCACATGAGAAAACGCCTCTTGGTGGCTTTAAGGGTGGTACTGTAGAAGACACTTTATTGATGTTAGCCCTTACTAGATTGATGTTGCCTAAAGTCTTATTACCATCTACAACAGCTTTAGGAACTCTAGATAACAAGGGTCGTGAAAAAGCATTAAAGGTTGGTGCCAATGTGGTTATGCCTAACTTATCACCAACAAATGTAAGAGAAAAATATGAGCTTTATCAAGATAAGATTTGTACAGGAGATGAAGCAGCACATTGTAGACAATGTATAGAAGGTCGTATCAACTCAGTTGGCTTTAACGTAGATATGGGACGTGGCGACTATGATGGATGGAGGAAATAATGTTTATAAATCATGATTATATAGAAGATATCTTAGAACAAGGTAAAGAAACTAGTATGGATGAAATCCATGAGATACTAAAAAAAGCTAGATCTAAGCAGGGTTTAACACATTTAGAAGTTGCCAAGTTGATTCAAACAGACACAGAAGAAGCCAATGAAGCCATCTTTAAAATAGCAGGAGAAATCAAGCAAGAAATCTACGGTAACAGAGTTGTTATATTTGCACCACTTTATGTATCTAACTACTGTGTCAACTCATGTACTTACTGTGGTTATGGTAGAGACAATGATTTTAAGAGAAGAAAATTAACAGATGCAGAAATACAAGAAGAAGTAAAACTTCTTGAAAGCATGGGACATAAGAGAATTGCACTAGAAGTAGGAGAAGACCCTGTTAATTGTGACATCGACTATGTATGTCATGCCATTGATACTATTTATGCAACTGAAAATAAAAATGGTAACATCAGAAGAATTAATGTAAATATTGCTGCAACAACGGTAGAAGAATATAAGATGTTGAAAGAGCGTGAAATTGGTACTTATATCTTGTTCCAAGAGACTTATCATAAGCCTACTTATGAACAGGTTCATCCAAAGTGTCTAAAAGGTGATTACGACTACCACTTAACAGCCTTTGACAGAGCCATGCAAGCTGACATTGATGATGTAGGTGGTGGTGTATTATTTGGATTAGCAGACTACAAATTTGAGTTAATGGGTCTAATGCTTCATAACGACCACTTAGAAGAGGCGTTTGGTGTTGGTTTCCATACGATTTCAGTACCTAGACTACAAAAAGCTGAAGGTATGAATCTATCGGATTATCCTAACTTGGTAACAGACGATGAGTTTAAAAGAATTGTTGCTATTATCAGACTTGCTGTACCATTTACAGGTATTATTTTATCTACAAGAGAATCAGCAGGAATGAGAAAAGAAGTATTAAATTATGGTGTTTCTCAGGTATCTGCAGGTTCTTGTACAGGTGTCGGTGGTTATAAGGAAGAAGCAGAGTTCGGTAAAAAGGTAGATCAATTCGAAGTTGCCGACCACAGAACCCCTCTTGAAATTATCAAAGAACTTTTAAGAGATGGCTTTATTCCGTCTTATTGTACAGCATGCTACAGATCAGGTCGTACAGGTGATAGATTTATGAGACTGGCTAAATCAGGTCAAATCCATAATGTGTGTCAACCAAATGCCTTAATGACTTTGCAGGAGTTTGCCCTTGATTATGGTGATACAGAACTTAAAGAGCTTGTTGAAAATGTCATCAATAAAGAAGTTGTTAACATCGGCAAGGCAAACATCAAGGAACTGACACAAGTGAACTTAGAGAAAATCAAAAATGGTGAAAGAGACTTATACGTATAGGAGGCTTTATGCAAGGGACACCAAGAGCCAACAGACCCCATATAGCTATTTATGGTAACAGAAATGCAGGTAAGTCATCTCTTTTGAATGCTATCATTGGACAGGAGATTTCTCTTGTATCTAATGTAAAGGGCACAACAACAGATCCAGTGACTAAGACCATGGAACTGATTCCTTTTGGACCAGTTGTATTTATTGATACAGCTGGTCTAGATGATAGCGGTGAGTTAGGTGAGTTAAGGGTAGAAAGAAGTAAGAAAATCCTTCAGAGAACGGATTTTGCCATATATACACATGATATCAATGAAGTGGATGATCAAGCATTTAAGCTCTTTTTAAAGGAGTTTAAAAGGTTCAATATTCCTTATATGATCGTTTTCAACAAAATCGATCAGGCTGATGACAAGACACTTTCTAGATACAAAGAATTATATCCTCATGCTCAGTTTGTATCTGCTCTAAAAGAAGAAAAAATATTAGAATTAAAAGATGAACTGATCAAACGATTAGAAGATGGTAAAGAAGAAGAAACCTTGATTGGTGATTTGGTACCTTATGGTGGCAAAGTCATTTTAGTCGTACCCATTGACTCTGAAGCGCCAAAGGGAAGAATCATACTGCCCCAAGTGCAAATCATAAGAGATGCTTTAGATCATGGCATCAAGTCATTTGTTGTAAGAGACACAGAACTTGAAGATGCCCTTAAAGATATGCCGGATGTGGATCTTGTTATTACAGATTCTCAGGCTTTTAAAGAAGTGAATCAAATAGTACCAGACCATATTCCTTTAACATCTTTTTCTATTGTCTTTGCCAGACATAAGGGAGACCTATGGTCATTTGAAAGAGGCATTAAGGCTATTAAAGACTTAAAACCAGGTTCAAAGGTTTTGATTTCAGAATCATGCACCCATAATCATTCGCATGAAGACATTGGTAGGGTAAAGATTCCTAAACTTTTAAACAAAAAACTTGGGTTTGAACTGGACTACCATTTTAAAATGGGCCATGATTTCCCTAACGATATCAAACACTTTGATATGGTTATCCATTGTGGGTCGTGTATGATCAACAAAAAGACCATGTTAAACAGAATTACCATGTGTGATGAAATAGGTGTACCAATAACCAATTACGGTATAGTATTAGCCTACATCAATGATATATTAGAACCATCACTAGAAATGTTCAGATAGGCCAGTCATTTGACTGGTCTTTTGATATATTCTTTTGAAAACCTTAAAATCAAGCTTATCCTCTAGGCTGTAACACGTGTTTTATGATATTCTATAGGAAATCCTAATTTTTGAATGTCAGGAGTTATTATGATAAACGGTGTCAACAAACATAAGCTCGGAAATCTTTTAAGAAGTGTAAGAGAATCTAAATCTATGACCCAGTCAGATGTTAGAAAACTTGTAGGTATTTCTGAAGCCACCTTAAGAAGAATAGAAAATGGTGAAAACTTACCATCCATAGCAACTATAGAGGGTCTTACAAATGCTTATAAGGTTGATGTTCTTAAGATGTACACCAAACTAAGGACCATCAATGCTTATGAGCGTTTTTATGAAAAACTGGATGATCTGCTCATTAATTATGATGTAGACAAGTTAAAAAATATTTACAAGTCATTTAATGACTTTATAAAAGAAAATAGTGATGAATACTTTGATTTAAAGGAACAAGAACAGTACAAGTTGGTACTTAAGGGACTTGAGATTTACTACAATGATCAGTCGAGCGTGAAAGCATCAAGTGAACTTTATAAGAAAGCACTAAGACTTCGTTATGAAGACTTTTCCTTAGACAACTATATGAATTATGACTACAACCACATTGAACTTAAAGCCTTATACAGTCTGGCCATGAATGCGTGTGTTGAGATGAAATATTTAGAAGCTAATGCAATTTTTGAGTTTATCGTTGGTCTAGAGAAAGATGATAAAACCAAAGTTGAAACGACTGATAGAAGTAAAATACATATAAAAGCACTGCTTAATATTGCCTATAATTATTTCTGTCTAGATGACATGGATAAGTCGCTTGATTACATAGATAGAGGCCTTGAAAAATGCAAGGAGATAAAAACTTATTATCTCATGCATGCCTTGTTTTACAGAAAGGCGGTAGCCCTTTTTTTACAGAACAAAGAAGCAAGTTTTTATGAAGACTATTTTAGGAAGTCCTTTATGATGCTTGAGATCCAAGGTTCTTATGAACTTTTAGACAAGTATAAAGAGATTACAAGAGATAGGTATGGTATAGAATTCTAACCCTACATTTTTGTCGGTTGAATATTCAGCCCTTAATGATTATGCTCATACTAGGAGACTCTGTAAGTTTGAACCTAGGGGGCATTATGAAAAAGCTTGCTGCGCTTATTTTAGTTTTAATAGCCATAAGCTGTGTTTATACTTTGATGGAAAGTGATGATGAAATAAATCTAGACCAAGAAAATAAAAAAATCATCATCATGGAGAGACAAGAAAATAATCCTATGGAGATAGAAGAGATTGATTCCGACTCATCTCTAATGATAGATGAAAGATCATCTTACTATAGGACACGTGACTATAGGCTTATTAGCCAGGTCATCATGGTGGCTTTTGAACTACTTGTGTATGGTTAATAAAAATGAGAACCTGAGTTTACTCAGGTTTTGTTGCTTTTTTGTAACATATCATGTTTCATTATCCTTTATTTTAGTTTATAATATTAACTAATCGTGATTAAATTATAATCAAAATTATGTAGGGGGTAATATGAAAAGAAGGTCGTTTGGATTTAAAATATTGATAATGACATTATTGATCGTTTTGGTATCCAATTTAGTTTTAACAGTAACAAACATTGTGTCGTCAAGAGCGCTCTTGTTTAATGAAATGAAACAAGAAGGTTATCTGATTGCAGAAGAAATTTTAATGGGCATGGAAGAAGCAGAGGATTTCGAAGCAGCAATTGATGATCAACTTGCAGGGAAGATTTTAATGGCATCTGAAACATTAAATTTCACTGATGAATCCAACTGGTCAAATGCATATTTTAAGGATATGGTAAAACGTTTGGGCGTCACAGAAATCAATGTGATTGGTAGAGACCGAAAAATTGACTATTCAAACATTGAAGCTTACATGGACTGGGAATATCCTAAAGGCCATGCCATGGATCTTGTGTTTGATAATAAACAATCAAGCTACATGGAGGATATTAGAATCAATCCAGTTGATAGTCTTTATTATAAGTATGGTGGCATCAAACTGGACAATGGCTATTACGTGCAAATAGGTATTTCTGCTGAGGAAATAGAGGCTCTTAAGGAAGCTTTCTCCGTTAGCAGCTTGTTAGAAGATGCTATGATGATGGACAATATCACATATGCACTTTTACTGGATGATACAGGTACAGCTATTTATGGTACAGAATCCATGATTGGTACAACTTATACAGATGATGTGACCTTAAATGCTTTAAAAGGTATAAGAGGCGCAGCAACCTGGAAAGACCCAGAAACAGGGGATCTGTCTTATGATATCCAAGTACCCGTGTATGAAGGTGAAAAGCTTTCAGGTTCTTTAGCCATAGGTCTTTCATTAAAAACTGCGGAGGAAACCGTTTTTAGGTCTTTAATTCAATCAATAATTATAACCATAGGTGTTATTATTGTATGTACTATTATTGTACTTTTTATAAGTAAAAAACTTGTAAAACCACTGAATTATTTAGAAGGTTTGATGACAGATATGGCAGAGGGAGATTTTACCCTTCAAGTGGATGATAAGGTAATGAATAATGGAGATGAGATTGGGGCCATTAGTCAATCCTTAGAATCTATGAGAGTTCAATTAAGTCACTTAATTGGATCTGTAAAAAGTAATGCTATAGAGCTGTCTGAATCGACGGACTCTTTATCAAGAATTATGGAGGAAACTTCAATATCTGTAGGTGAGAATGCCCAGGCCATAGAAGCCATAGCAACAACTTCAAATGAGCAAGCCCATAATGCAGAAGTGATATCAAAGAACTCAAGTGTGTTGGGGGAAAACATCGATACCTCTAAAACCTTGGTCGTTCACGCCAATGAATCTGTTACTCAAGCGAGTGATCTTTCTAATCTAGGACAAGATAGAATTGTCAAGTTAGATGCAGTTACAAAAGAGACAAATGAAGTTGCAATCAACATTGAGAAAGGTGTTGTAGAAGTTGACAAGGCTATTGAGAACATGATCAACTTTGTAGATACTATTAAGGCTATTTCAGAACAAACCAATCTACTGGCCTTAAATGCTTCCATCGAAGCAGCCCGTGCTGGTGAAGCTGGTAAAGGTTTTGCTGTAGTAGCTGAGGAAATTAGAAAACTGTCAATTGGCACCAATGATGCGACAGAACAAATCAACGATTTGATTCAAAATGTCAAACAAAAGGCCCTAGTATCTGTTAAAGAGGCTGGGGATGTCAAGAACTTGTCATTAAGACAGGGGGATGCACTTAAAGAAGTTATGGATGTTTTCAAAGAGATTTCCGGTTCTCTTAATAATTTAGTTGATAAAATGGAGGGTGTCATGTCAACGACTCATGTTGTAGAAGAAATGAAAAATGACATTGTGCTAGCTATTGATAAGATGAGCTTATCAACAGAGACGGCTTCTGCAACCTATGAAGAAATATCGGCTTCGACAGAGGAGCAAACCGCTTCTATCCAGGAAATTGCCTCTTTGGCAATTAAAAATCAGGAAATGGCAGATAGCCTACAAGCGGACGTGAATAAGTTTAAGATATAAATTAAAGGAACAGAATTAATCATTCTGTTCCTTTTGTAGTTTCTTTTCTAAGCTGTATGAATCATAACCCTTCGGGTCATTTTCTTTTGTGAAAAGTATCTTATAACCGAGTTTCTCATAAAAATCTTTTGCCTGAAATGAACATGTACCAGTTGTTATGTTGTATAGACCAAGTTCATAAGCTCTTTCTTCTGCAAGTCGCATAAGCTTAGTGCCTATGCCTTGTTTTTTATAATCAGGAGGAATCGCGAGTCTACTGATATACATAGAATCCTCTTCAATAATTGCATGAATGCCTCCAGCAAAACTTGTTTTATCTAATGCAACGAAGTAAACATGACTGGTATGACTTTTGTTTGCTTGTTTTTTATGAGGTTCGTATTGATCTAATATGTTTTTAGAACAAATGATGTCTAAATCTTCATCAACTTTAAAGTTTCTATTCAAAGATTTTAAATAAGTATATGTTGGTGTTTTAGGCGTAGAGGCTGTGTAGCCACCAATTTCAAATCCCAATTTTATAAGCGATTTTTCATCAGACTTCTTGTCGGTGTAATGCTTGAGTCCGATGTAATCGTCATAATAGTGACTGACCTTGTCAAGCAGTGAGCTTAGACAAGCTAAGTCCTCATAGAAAATATCATTCAAAGAAACCCAGTCCCAGAATAAACTGTTATGCAGTCTGCCTATGACGGTCTTATTCTTTAGAGCATAAAAGTAGGATGAACCACTTCTTCTATTGCCAACAAAGACATTGTTATGGGCTCTTAAATGTTTGATAATGTCTTTTTCATATCTTTTATTCTTATCCTCAATATATTTCATATGCCCTCCTATTTTGAGTATAGCATTTATAAGCATGGATGATAGGCTGACTTTATATTTAATTGTTATTTCAGAGTATTTTAAGGCTTTTCTTGTTATAATTTAGGGGGGAAGTCAACATAATAATTGAAGAGAGGTTTTATGAAAAAAGCCATGTTTTTTGACCTACAGGGCACTTTAGGTGGAGAATTTTTAGGGGATATCAGAGATTTTGACTTTTATCCATTTGCTATGGAAGCTTTAAAACTTGCTAAATCAAATGGTTATCTAGTCTTTATACTCACTAATCAGTCTCGTATTGCAAAAGGATATTTTACCTTAGAGATTTATAAAGAACATGAGTTAAGGCTGCTGGATTTGATGAAATCTAATGGAGTAGATGTTGATGGCTTTTACTTTTGTCCCCATGATAAAGGTCAGTGCATGTGTAAAAAGCCTAAAGATGGTATGGTGAAAATGGCCATGGAAAACCATGAAATTGACTTGGCTAGGTCTTATGTAGTTGGTGACTTAGGTCTAAGTGATATGAGCCTGTCTAAAAGAATTGGCTCAAAAATTTTGTTGGTTTTAACAGGCGGTGGCAAGTCTAGCTTAAGTGAGTTTAAATACTTATGGCCTGATGTAAATCCCACCATGATAGCTGAAAATGTTTTAGTAGGTGTTAAAAGAATATTAGGAGAAGAAATATGAAAAAGTTAATGGTTGTATTGACATGTGGACTCTTGGTTATGTCTTTATTTGCCTGTTCAAGTAATGAAATTGTGAATGTTAATACTGAAGAGGTGATTGTCTCTAGTCCAGAAGTAAATTCAGTTCCTATAGATGAAGAGGTTTTAATCAAACATAACTTTATAAGTGGTGATCAAGCTCTAGATGTGCTCGCTGCAGAAGATGATTATACTTCTAAGTTATCTATTTTTGATTACAATTCTAAGTTTCAATCGGAGACTGTCTTAGATGAAGCTGGAAGAAGAGCAGTCTTAGAAGATCATGTGCTTGAATGGAATGAAAGTCAAAAAAAATCAGTTGATCAAGCCATGGAAAACATTAACGAGAAGTTTAAAGACTTTGATATAGATATGCCGGACATCACATTTATCTTAACAGCTGATAAGGACGAAGGTGGCGCCGCTTATACAAGAGGTAAGTCCATTATTTTAAAGTCACATTCAGTTTATAAACATACCTTAGATTTAGAGCACCTGATTGTACATGAGATGTTTCATGTTTACTCAAGGGCTCACAAGGACTTAAGGCCTCAAATGTATGCAGTCATTGGCTATAAGCCATGCCAAGAACTTATATGGCCGGATGAACTTGTTGACTTAAAAATTTCAAATCCAGATGCACCTGACAACAATTTCTATATCTCAGGTACCCATAAGGATATGGTTTATGACTTCATGCCCATAATATATTCATCGGAACCTTATGTAGTTGGATCCAAGACTTCTTTTTTCAGAACGCTCCAGGATAAGTTCTTGGCAGTTGAAATTGTAGAGGGTGTTGCGAATCCGATTTATGTAGAATACGAACTTCTGATTGTGAGTAAAAACAGCATAGATGAGTTTTATGAAAAGATTGGTAGGAATACAGATTATACCTATCATCCGGAGGAGACCATGGCCGATAATTTCGTCTTTATGATTTATCAGTCAGATGTTAAATCTCCATTTGTTGTAGAGGGCTTAAAGGCAGTAATTAACAGCAAGAACTGATAGTGTTCTTGCCTTTATCTTTTTTTAATAAGTTTTTTCATGTGGTCTGGACTAAGTTACAGGAATTGTATTTCAATTGTAATGTTAAAAAGCAGGTAATCAACCACAACATGTAGTATAATAATAGTGTATGTATGAATAATAGACACATTTTATATAGAGGAGTTTCGAATGATAAGTTTGAAAAAAGTATTTATGCGTTATCCCAATGGTGTTAACGCACTAAATGGTTTAGATTTAGAAATAAAAGAAGGGGAGTTTGTCTTTGTTGTAGGGCCCAGTGGCGCTGGTAAATCAACATTGATCAAGTTACTTTTAAAAGAACTGCAGCCAACCAAAGGCAAGATTGTAATGGATGGTGAAGATATAACAAAAGTGCACGCCAGACGTGTACCTAGAATTAGAAAGAAAACAGGGGTCGTTTTCCAGGACTTTAGACTTTTGCCTAATAAGACTGCTTATGAAAACATTGCTTTTGCCTTGGAAATTACTCGAACTAAGTCAAAGGAGATTAAACCACTGGTTAAGAAAATCATGCAAATGGTTGGTTTAGACGGCAAAGAAAAATCTATGCCAAATGAACTGTCTGGTGGTGAACAGCAAAGAGTATCCATTGCTCGTGCCATTGTAAATGATCCGCCAATTCTTATTTGTGATGAACCAACTGGTAACTTAGATCCTGAAACTTCTTGGGAAATCATGAGACTCCTTAGAAGTATCAATAGGGCTGGTACAACGATTATCATGGTAACACATGACAAGAACATCGTTAACAATATGAAACAGCGTGTTGTTGCCATAGAAAATGGTCGTATAGTACGTGATGATGCGAGTGGGGTGTACGGCTATGATGATTAGATCTTTCTTTTATGTGATAAAACAAGCTTTTGTCAATCTATGGCGTAATAGAACCATGACACTTGCTTCAGTTATTTCAGTTGCAGCAACCTTGTTGATACTGGGTGTTGTGTTTATTTTAATCGTTAACATATCCAATCTATCTGAATATGCTTCGGCTCAGTTTGATTCGATTCAAGTGTTTTTAGAAGAGGATCTCAGTATTGATCAGATGAACAATATTAGTGATCAAATTGAAGGCTTAGAATCAGTAGCTGGGGTTACTTTTGAAACAAAAGAGCAAGCACTAGAGAAAATGAAAAACGATTGGGATCAATATGCTTCGGTTCTTGCAGGACTTGAAGATAGAAACCCGCTACCTAATTCGATTATTGTAGAAATTGATAATTTAATTTATTCTGATAGCGTTGTTAGAAAAATGAAAACCATACCTGGTATTGAGCAAATCAACTATTATAGAGATGTAATTGATACGATCAATAACTTAACGAAGTATGTTAGAGACTTAGGTTTAGGTATCATTGCTATTCTTTTATTTGTTTCAACATTTGTTATCAATAATACCATCAAATTAGCTGTTAATGCTAGAAAAACAGAAGTACAGATCATGAAATATGTTGGTGCAACTCACTGGTTTATCAGATGGCCATTTATTCTTGAGGGTACGATTTTGGGCTTGTTAGGTGCTGGTATTGCATCTGCCTTGATCTATTTCGGTTACTCGCTTACATTTGACGCATTGTCAGACAATGTATACATATTAGTTGCCCAATACATCATTCCTGTTTCAGGTGTAATGAATGATCTCTTACAAGTATTCATTCCTGTCGGTGCAGGTATTGGTGCACTTGGTTCTTTATGGGGGGTAAGAAGGTATCTAAACGTATAGGAGGCAGAATTGAAAAAGACATTACTTATATTTTTCATCCTGGTGTTTTCTGTTTCTAGTGTGTACGCAACTGGCGATGATATCGAGCAGCAAGAAGAAATGCTTGAATTGATTGAAGAAAAATTGAGTCAGCTAGATGATTCCCATCGTGACTTTGTCAATCAAAAAAACGCTATGATTAGAAACATCCGTTCTCTTGAAGACAGTGTTAGAAATACTGAAGATGAAATAGAAAAATTAAACGGAGATATCGACCTTAACAAAGTTGAAATCGGCAAGGCAACTTTAGAATTGGCAGCTGCCAAACAGGCCTTAGAAGAAACAACAGACTTAATGGATGATAGACTTCGTATTATGTATATGAATGGCACCATCGGTTATTTAGAGGTTATTTTGGATTCCAAAAACTTTGAGGATTTATTGACAAGAATCGAAATGCTACAAAGAATCGTGGAATCGGATACAGCTCTAATTGATCAGATGGACAGAGATAAGCAGTTAGTAGATGAAAAGAAGCAGAATTTAGAAGCGGAACAAGAAAAGCTACTTGCTCTTGAAAATGAACTTCAAGGTAAGCGTAGTCAATTGAAGGCACAAATTAACGATTTAGAAGTTCAGAAAGCTGCTTTGGAATCGGATATAGCAGCACTGGAAATTCAAATTGATGATACTTATGAAGATGCAGAGAGAGTTAAAAACATCATTGCAGAGCTGGAACTCTTGCAACAGTATGTTGGTGGTGAAATGACTTGGCCTGTACCAGGAGAGTTCAGAGTAACTTCACCATTTGGTATGAGACTGCATCCGATATTAAATGTTATGAAACTTCATACTGGTATTGATATTGGTGGTAACGGCAACACAGTCGTAGCAGCCAATAACGGAAAGGTGATTTGGTCAAACTGGCTTTCATCTTATGGTAAGTGTATTATGATTGACCATGGTGGCGGCTTAGTAACCTTGTATGCACATAATCAAAGCCTAACTGTGAAAAAGGGTGATGATGTTACAAGAGGTCAAAATATTGCCATTACTGGTTCTACGGGTAATGTAACAGGTGCTCATCTTCACTTTGAGGTTAGAAAAGATGGTGAGTTTGTAGATCCAATGGAATACGTGAAAGGTAATTAAATGAAACTGAAGAAAAGCCTGCTACCTTTTGTTCTAGGTGTACTTGTGACACTGGCAATCGGCATGGTACTGATAACTACTGAACATGCAGTGCTTATCTCTAGTATCAAATATGACCGCTTGCTAGACATGGACAAGAAGTATGAAAAAGCAGAAAAAATTAAAGAGGAAATACTCGAAGAGTTTTATCAAGAAATAAGCGAAGAAGAGTTAGAAATCGGTATGTACCGCGGGATGTTTGAAGCAACTGGTGACAAGTATTCTAGGTACTTTACTGAAGAGGAATTAGAAGCTTACCATGATTCTACCAATGGCAACTATGTTGGGATTGGTGTGCTGAGTGATGTTAGCGAAGGCGATATTCACATTACAAGAGTCTTTCCAGAATCACCTGCAGAGAAAGCCGGTATTCTAGCTGGTGATTTTATTATCGAAGTGGATGGTGTATCCATTGAAGATAGTGGTTATGAAAAGCTCATTGATATCATGCTTGGTGAAGAAGGTACAGATATAGAGGTTATTGTTAACAGAGACGAAGAAATTATGGTATTTAATTTACAACGTGGTCGAGTAGATATTCCATTTATATCTTCTAAAAACTTAGACGGTATTGGCTACATCCATATTTATCAGTTTGGTACTGATGTTTCTAAGGAGTTTAAGGATCACCTTAAGAGCCTTCAAAAGGAAGGTATTAGAGGTTTGATTCTTGATGTAAGAGACAATCCTGGCGGATTGGTTGCCGAATCTACGGATATAGCAGATATGTTAATGAAAGACGGCTTAATCATCTATACACTTGATAATGAAGACAATAGGAGGACCTACAAGTCAGATGCATCAAGCATCGACATTCCAGTGGTTTGTATTGCCAACGAAAAGAGTGCCAGTGCTTCAGAAATACTTATAGGTGCTTTACAAGATTCTGAAAGTGCCGTGATAGTAGGTGAGCAATCCTTTGGTAAAGGTATCGTTCAGGGGATTACAAATTTAACGGATGGGACAGGTTATAAGATTACTTATTCTCAGTATTTTACGCCAAATGACAATGTCATTCATCAAGTTGGTGTAACACCCGATTACATTGTACCATTTGAGGGTAGTATAAATATATTAGATCCTAATCCAGAGCAGGATCCTCAGTTAGACAAAGCTATAGAAGTTATGGAAGAGTTGATGCTTTCCAAATAACCAATCATGTGTTATAATATATATTCGTGGAAATCTTTTAAGATTTTAGAAGGAGTTTAGTATGATCATTAGAAAAGCAAGTATTTATGATAGTATAGGCGTTACAAAAGTATATGTAGAAACTTGGAAGACAGCTTATCGTGGAATTATTGATCAGGATTATTTAGAAAACATTAACTATGACAAGCAAAAAAGAAACTTTATGAATCTGTTAAATAAGGAAGCTTTAATCTATGTAGCTGAGTCTAAAATTGGTGAGATTGTTGGTTATGCAACACCAGAAGTAACAAAAGATGACTTTGGTGTAAACCGTGGTGAAATCTCAATGATTTATGTATTAGACCGTTACCAAGGTGAAGGCATTGGTCATAAGTTATTACAAAGATCTGCAGAAACATTGGTTAAGTCAGAAATTAAACGTATGATTGTTTGGGTATTAAAAGACAACCCTGCATGTGGTTTCCTTGAAGCTTTAGGCGGTACACCTAAGGAAACAAGACTTGATCAAATCGGTGGCATTGATTATGTTTCAATCGGTTATGTATGGGACGATATTGAAAATCAATTTGCATTTAAAGAGTTTTAAAAAGTGATGATCTCTGACAAACTGTCAGGGATTATTTTTTAACCCAATTTTAAATTAAGGTCTTTGTAGACTTGTGTTATAATGTGAGGAGTAGGAGGTTTTCAATGAAAAACAAAATTCCTTATTTAGAGTTTTTACCAATCCTGGTTATTGGTTTGGTTTTATTTAAGTTGGTCGACCGAATAGATGAGTTTGGACTTCTGGTTGTTGGTGCTTTAAGGGTACTACAACCCGTCTTTTGGGCAATCGGTGTGGCCTACGTCTTAAATCCTATGATGAAGTTTTTTCAAAGGAAGTTTAAGATGCCTAGGATACTTGCCATTTTGAGCTGTTATGTGATTGTGATCGGCATCATCATCACCTTGATTACCATCGTTATTCCAATGATTGTGGAGAATGTAGTAGAACTCGCTGGTAATATTGAAACTTATCAAGAGATGGCCATCGAGTATTTCCAAGACAATGTGGCTTCTACATCATGGTATAAAGACTTAGGTCTCAGCGAATATTTGACCATTGATAAACTGTCAACTGATATTGTGAGCATACCTGATTTATTAAACAGTGTTCTGAATGGTTTAGTTGGCTTTGTAGGTGGCTTCTTTGGTGGTACATTTAAGATCATTGTCGGTTTTATTATTGCCGTATACTTATTGTTGGACAAGGAAAAGTTTCAAGTTGGCTTAAAAAAGATCGTTTATGGTTTCTTTAAGGAGAAGCAAGCTGACTTGACCATCATCTTCTTTGGTGATGTTAACAAGATTTTTTCTAGATATATCATTGGTAAGACCATTGATTCGGCCATTATTGGCATGCTGTGTTTCATTGGACTTGTTATCCTTCAAACACCTTATGCAGCCTTAATAGCCATTATTGTCGGTATTACCAATATGATTCCATATTTCGGACCTTTTATCGGTATGGTACCTGCTATCATCCTGACTTTGTTTGTAAGTCCTATTAAAGCTGTATGGGTTGGTCTATTTATATTTGGACTCCAGCAGTTTGATGGTTATTATTTAGGACCTAAGATATTAGGGGATTCAGTTGGTTTGTCTCCTTTCTGGATTATATTAGGTATACTTGTTGGTGGTTCAATGATGGGTGTGCTGGGTATGTTATTAGCAGTCCCTGTTGTTGCGGTTATGCAAATGGTCTTTACAAGAGCAGTTGAAAAAAGGCTGAGTAAAAAAGATATTATTGTTGAGTAATCCTGGGTGACCAGGATTATTGTATTTTTACGAAAATAGTGTACAATGAAATAGTTGACGTATGGTCATAAAAGTCATATAATTGAAACGAACGTACGTTTGTAGGAGGTTTTATGAAGAAGTTTGAATTGGTATCTGAATACAAGCCAACAGGTGATCAACCTGAAGCGATAGATAAATTGGTCAAGAGCATTGAAAGTGGAGAAAGGTATCAAACACTTTTAGGTGTTACAGGCTCTGGTAAGACGTTTACCATGGCTAATGTCATTGAAAAAGTCCAAAAGAAGACCTTGGTGATAGCCCATAACAAAACTTTGGCAGGTCAGCTTTGTGCAGAGTTCAAAGAATTCTTTCCAAACAATGCAGTAGAATTCTTCGTCTCGTATTATGACTATTATCAACCGGAAGCTTATATACCTGGAGCTGATGTCTTTATTGAAAAGGATTCATCTATTAATGATGAAATTGATAAACTTAGGCATAGCGCGACCTTGTCTTTGTTTGATAGAGATGATGTTATTGTTGTTGCATCAGTGTCTTGTATATATGGTCTTGGTGATCCCGTTGACTATAAAAACATGGTTATATCACTCCGTCCTGGTATGGAAAAATCACGCGAGTCATTGATAGAGAAATTAGTTGAGCTTCAATACAATAGAAATGATATTTCATTTGTTCGTGGTACTTTTAGAGTACGTGGTGACGTAGTAGAGATTTTTCCAATTTCAAATGATAAGATTGCCTATAGGGTTGAGTTCTTTGGCGATGAAGTAGATCGGATTTCTGAAGTGAATGTTGTCACAGGTGAAATATTGGGTTTAAGAGATCATGTAGCTGTTTTACCAGCCTCTCACTATGTTACTCAGAAAGAAAAAATTGACGCTGCCATCAAGCGAATTGAAGACGAGATGATAGAGCAAGTTCAAGTCTTTAAGGAACAAGGTAAGCTTATAGAAGCACAGCGTATTGAGCAAAGAACCAATTATGATATTGAAATGTTAAAAGAAGTTGGTTTTTGTTCAGGTATAGAGAACTATTCAAGACCTATTTCAGGTAGAGAAGCTGGCTGTAGACCTTATACACTACTGGATTACTTTGGTGATGATTGGATGGTTGTTATTGATGAGTCCCATGTATCGATCCCTCAAATAAGAGGTATGTATGCTGGTGACCAATCAAGAAAGAAAACCTTAGTGGATTATGGTTTTAGATTGCCATCTGCCATGGATAATAGACCCCTTAATTTTGATGAGTTTGAGTCACTGATTAAACAAGCAGTTTTCGTATCTGCAACACCAGGACCTTATGAAAAGGAACACAGTAAAGAGGTAGTTGAGCAGATTATCAGACCAACAGGTCTTCTTGATCCGCCAATTGATATCAGACCTGTAGAGGGTCAAATTGATGACCTTTATACAGAAATCATGAACCGTACTAAGAAAAATGAGCGTGTACTGGTTACAACTCTGACTAAGAAGATGGCAGAGGATTTAACAGACTACTTTAAAGAGCTCAATGTTAAGGTTAAGTACATGCACTCGGATATTGATACTTTTGAGCGTCTAGATATCATAAGAGACCTTAGAAAAGGTGAATTTGATGTACTTATTGGTATCAACCTCTTAAGAGAGGGACTTGACTTGCCAGAGGTTTCATTGGTTGCCATATTAGATGCAGACAAAGAAGGTTTTTTACGTTCTGAAACATCTTTGATTCAGACCGTTGGTCGTGCTGCAAGAAACTCTGAAGGTAAGGTAATTATGTATGCCAACAGAATTACTAAATCCATGCAGAAGACAATTGATGAAACACTTAGAAGAAGAAAATTACAGGAAGATTATAACTCAGAACATGGTATTATTCCAAAGACCATTTCAAAGACAATTAGAGATGAAATCAAGGCAACGCATGTTGCAGAGGATGATGCATTATATGAAGAAATGTCAGAATATGATGCAGAAGACCTGTATGAGTTAATAGAAAATATAAGAGATGAGATGAAGCAGGCTGCAGGCGATTTACAGTTTGAGCGTGCGGCTGAGTTAAGAGATAAAATCACAGACTTAGAAAAGTTAATTGATAAGAAATAATCGGAGGCAACATGTCTAAGAAGTTTATAGAAATAAAAGGTGCTAAGGAGCATAATCTAAAGAATGTCGATGTAAAGATTCCTAGAGACCAGTTTGTTGTTATCACTGGTCTGAGTGGGTCTGGTAAATCGTCACTTGCATTTGATACCATTTATGCAGAAGGGCAAAGACGTTATGTAGAGAGTTTGTCATCATATGCTAGACAATTCTTAGGTCAAATGGAAAAGCCAAATGTTGAATACATTGAAGGTTTATCACCAGCCATATCCATAGATCAAAAAACAACCAATAGAAACCCTAGATCTACAGTTGGTACAGTAACAGAAATATATGATTACTTCAGACTGTTATTTGCTAGAGTAGGTACACCACATTGTCCTACTTGCGGTAGAGTTATTTCACAACAAAGTGTAGATGAAATTGTAGATAACATATTGTCATTCCCGGAGAGAACTCGAATCCAGCTACTGGCACCTATCGTAGTTGGTAAGAAGGGTACCCATAAAAGGGATCTGAACATGATCAGAAAAGATGGTTATGTTCGTGTACGTGTTAATGGTGAGATGCGTGAACTCAGTGAAGAAATTGAATTAGAGAAGAATAAAAAACATACCATTGAAGTGGTTGTAGATAGATTGATTGTTAAGCCTGGAATTGAAAAACGTTTAACAGATTCAGTAGAGACTGTATTAAAACTTACAGAAGGTGTTTTAATTTGTCATAAGGAAGATGGGGATGAGATCTTTAATACAAACTTCTCATGTCCAGAGCATGGCGCAGGTATTGCTGAAATGGAACCAAGAATGTTCTCCTTTAATGCACCATATGGGGCATGTCCAGAATGTAAAGGTTTAGGCCATAAGTTAGAGATTGATCCAGCTCTTGTTGTTGAAGATAAAAATTTATCTATTCGAAATGGGGCGATTGCACCTTTTTCTTCAAGTGCTGAAGGGACTTACTATGTTCAAATGTTTGCATCCATTCTTGAGCACCATGGTCATGACATAGACACGCCATTTAAAGACTTGTCAAAGAAGTGTCAAGATGAACTGCTTTATGGTTCAAATGGTCGTATCATCGAGTTTAGATTTGCCTCAAAGTTCGATGATGATTATAGAACCTACAAAGCACCTTTTGAAGGTGTAATCAACAATCTTCAGAGAAGATTTAAGGAAACAAACTCTGATTATATGAGAAACAAGATTCAAGAATACATGTCTTTAAACCCATGTCCAAAGTGTCATGGTAGAAGACTAAAAGATGAGTCTCTAGCTGTAACTGTTGGTGGAAAGAACATTGATGATGCAACCAAATTTTCTGTAAAGGACGCACTTGCTTTCTTTAAAGGACTTGAGTTTGATACAAATAACACTGTGATTGCTGAACAGATTTTAAAGGAGATTATTGCTAGACTCCAGTTTTTAAGTGATGTTGGTTTAGACTACTTATCATTAGACCGTTCTGCTTCTACACTATCTGGTGGTGAGTCTCAGCGTATTCGACTTGCCACTCAAATTGGATCAAGTTTAGTAGGTGTCCTTTATATTCTAGATGAGCCTTCTATTGGTCTACACCAGAAGGATAATGAAAAGTTGATCGGTACACTTAGAAATCTGACGGATATCGGTAACACCGTTATTGTTGTAGAACATGATGAAGATACCATTAAAAGTGCTGATTATGTCTTAGATATTGGTCCTGGCGCTGGTGAACACGGTGGTGAGATCATTGCATCAGGTACAGTTAACCAGATTGTAAAAAATAAGAAGTCTATTACCGGTCAGTTTATTTCAGGTAAACGTCAAATAGCCATTCCTGAACTTAGACGTGAAGGTAATGGTCATGCCATAACAGTTTATGGTGCAGAAGAAAACAACTTAAAGAAAATAGATGTATCATTCCCGCTTGGTAAGATGGTTTGTATCACTGGTGTTTCTGGCTCGGGTAAATCTACTTTAGTTAATGAAATTTTATATAAGTCTCTTGCCAATAAACTTTTAAGAAATAAGAGAAAAGCTGGTAAACATGACCGTGTAGAAGGCTTAGAAGTTATAGATAAGGTTATTGATATTGATCAGTCGCCTATCGGACGTACACCAAGGTCTAATCCAGCGACTTATACAGGTATGTTTGATCATATTAGAGATTTATTTGCTTTGGTACCAGAAGCCAAGTCACGTGGCTACAAGAAGGGGCGATTCAGCTTTAACGTTAAAGGCGGTCGATGTGAATCTTGTAATGGTGACGGTATCAATAAGATAGAAATGCACTTTTTACCAGATGTATATGTTCAATGTGATGTATGTAAAGGTAAACGTTACAATAGAGAAACATTAGAAGTAAAGTATAAGGGTAAAAATATTTCTGAAGTATTAGATTTAACAGTAGAAGAAGGATTAACTTTCTTTGAAAATATTCCTAAGATTAAAAATAAACTACAGACTTTATCAGATGTAGGTTTAGATTATATCAGATTGGGTCAGCCATCTACTCAATTATCAGGTGGTGAGGCACAGCGTATTAAGCTTGCTACAGAGTTATCTAAGAGGTCGACAGGTAAAACGCTCTATATTCTTGATGAACCAACAACAGGTCTTCATATGGCCGATGTTGAGCATTTAATCAAGGTATTAGATCGTCTAGTAGATGCAGGCAACTCGGTGCTTGTTATTGAGCATAACCTAGATGTTATCAAGTGTGCTGACCATATTGTAGACCTAGGACCGGACGGTGGTGACCGTGGTGGTACAGTGGTTGTAGAGGGAACGCCAGAACAAGTTGCAGAGCATCAAGGTTCTTACACTGGAGAGTTCTTAAGAAAGATGCTTTAATACTAAAGGTTTAAGGTAAATATAGTGGGTATATAATGAATAGAAATAGGAGGTCTTATGCTTCAGTCTCTTAAATATTCAGCTTATACCCAAAATGTCCTTCCTTCAGATGAAAAGTTCAAAGTTAAAGACGTCAGTTTTGTTAAGGCTGAAACTGCCAAAGAACGTCAGATTAAGGACGAAATAGAAAGGCTTGAGTCCTGGGAGGACTATGTTAAAAGCCATGAGCTTGCACACGGTGTCGTCGGAGGATCTTCCGTTGGCTCGTCTTCTTATGTCTATACCTATGGTCCAGATGGCAAGAAGTATATTCAAGGTGGACAAGTCAGCGTTTATATTCCAAAAGGTTTAGATGAAGCATCCATGGCATCTTTGAAGCGTTTGAAAAATGCCCCTGGGGCATCAAAAGATATGTCTATGAAAGATATGACCAGTGGTGCAATTATCAGTGCTGTGGAACGATCAAGAGCTTTTAAGCTGAGGATGAAAGAAGCCACAGAGAAATATGAAAAGCAAAAGATATTAGAAGCTGAAGAGGCCATTGATAATGGTCAAGAGATATTTGCATATAAAAAACTAGATATTTCAAGTACTAGATTAATTGAATTGTTTGTTTAGGTTTAAAGACTTGCTCTTTAGACCTTTTCATTGTAATGAAAACTTGTTTTCATAAGCAACGAAGCACTCGATGTGCTGAGTTCTTATTGTAAAAAGAAAACCACTGGTTCGACCAGTGGTTCTAAAAAGCTTTAGCTATGAGCGGTGTTTTTACCTCCTTATGATACGATTAAGATGGTTCGCCAACCAGAATAAATGAATCATAAGGAGGATCCGAATATGGATATGAAT
>NZ_VANV01000136.1 GCF_022496765.1 Acidaminobacter sp. JC074
TTCCACGCGTCTTTGTGCACCAGATCATCAAGATAAACCACTTGTTTTACCGCTGTGGCAAAAACGAAAGGGTCATCTTCATAACAACTTGTAGCAGTATTCACCGAAAAAATCCCATGATGATCGGTCTTTGTGTTCTCCGGTTTAGTATCGTACCATCTACACTTAAACAAGTGCACTGTCATGCCTTCCCCATAAATTAGTTCAACCACTGAATGGAGAACACCGTAATAGTCAATGCCATTCCGCCCACCATGCACCATTACCCCTGAATTCTGTGTTTTCCGTCTGACATCTCTATGATCACATATGAACTGCACACCATTGACCTTACACATAGGATAAACTCTTGAAGTTATCGGTCTCATCGCCAAAAGCCTCAATTCGTGTGACCATTTTGGGTGACCATCATATTGTATATGATTCATCTGAAAAATAA
>NZ_VANV01000137.1 GCF_022496765.1 Acidaminobacter sp. JC074
GATTATTCTCATTTTTCTTTTTGATTATTCTCAAAGGAGAAGATTATTCTCTTTACCAAACATATGCGGATCCAATCACGATCTTCTAATAAGAACAAGATATCGTTCTCGATCAATGATTATTCTCATTTTTCTTTTTGATTATTCTCAAAGGAGAAGATTATTCTCTTTACCAAACMTATGCGGMTCCAATCACGATCTTCTAATAMGAMCAAGAKATCKTTMTCGATCAATCMCTTTGCCCCTCATTCTTCGAGAATCAGAAAKMTCCTYTTCAAGTTTGAATTTGTTCATTTGGAATCTGGGTTCTGCTACTTCATTTTTATTTACTTCTATTTTTTTATTTCATATTTTTCCCTCTCTTTTTTATATCATCCCTTAAGTCCCATAGGTTTGATCCTGTAGATTTTGACTCATTTTCTCATTGAGCGAGGGGTA
>NZ_VANV01000138.1 GCF_022496765.1 Acidaminobacter sp. JC074
TATTCTAGTAAGTGTGTAGGTGTGATTTATAAACACCAGTAGGTTTTCTTTGAGTGAAAACATATGAGTGCAAAGCTTTTAAGCAGTGATATAATCAAAGTGGGTTYCCTTTGATTYTGGGTAGTTGATAGCTAGGAGCAGTGGTGKAGATAGGCAGAKAGGCARTATAGGTTTAMTGGGTTCKTRTAAGTCTCAAATCTCTCATTGTTGACTTTRTCAATACCATAATMTGGGTAAGTGCCTCGGAGATTAGGTCCAAKCCATTTGGACTGAACTTCGTAAACAAAYATYTRTGTTGATTTACGTTTTCTGCTTTACATACTCATACTTCATTGTTTCAGTTATAACTGAAATATCAGTTGTTCTAAAAGTTCAGTTATAACTCAAGCTTAACAGCATCAGRACAGGTCGGATAAAAAAGAGTTTATTTCAGAAATT
>NZ_VANV01000017.1 GCF_022496765.1 Acidaminobacter sp. JC074
ATATAATCCTTTGTTTCAGGATCAACGATTAATTGTTTTAGCCTAATCGTGAAAGGCTCTCTTTTGTGTACTACCGCATAACCCTTGTTTAATAACCATCTTGCTTTTGCAGGATGACAAGGGTTAAGCGGTGTTTTGTTCTTGTTTAATACAAAAACCATAAAGTAATTTCCTTTCTCTTAGAGCAAACTCTAAGGTATCGCGAGTAAACTCGCCTGCCTCGCCAATGTTATCTACACTTGTTAAGCTACACTCACCGTCCGCACCCCTACAAACTGTTTAAAATGTAACGCTAGAGCTGCAAGCTGGCAGAGCACCTACAGGTAGCATGATGTAAATAACGTAGTACACTAAGTACTTAAGCTGGTCAACTAGGATATAGAAACATATCCTCGACTTCAGTCGTAGTACAAGCCTGTGACTTTAGTCGTGGGGTGTTGACCACCTCTGTCATGACCATAGGTATCATTAACAGACTTTAAATTATCTAAATCTATTAAACCTACCACTGTGTGTTTTAAATCTTGTTGGCCCATGCTTGAGAAATCATGTATCAAAGCACGTCTGTTAACAAGTGTTGACAGTTCATCAATCATAGATATTCTTTGATAGTCATTAACTTGAAGATAGGTAGAAGTTATGTTTTTTATCAGATACATATGAGCACTTGTTCCCTTATATAAGAGGGGTTTGTTGTCAATTTCTACATAGTAAGTCACTCTGTCATTTTCTATCTTATAGACATCTTTATCTTCCATTGGAAGTCTATCAATACCTTGGCTGAACACTTGATCGACCTAATGTCCAAAATAAGTAATGGCCTTGTCATTTTTATATAAGACCTTATTTTTCCCTACAATAACAATCCCTTCTGTCACCTGCTTGAAAAGTTCTGAAAAAACAAACTCTTCTTGTTTCATCTTTTTTTTACATTCTTTTGAAGTGTATCTGGATTGACATACTTAAATGCTACACCTCGTCTTAGACATCTACTTTCTATAGCTTTCATATACTTAACAAATGGAAATCCCGATAACATTCGTTTATACTTCTTCGTCTGTCTTTTAAGATAAAGTTTTTTATGCTTAAAATCTAAATTCTCAATGACGACCATTAAACCATTGATTTCAGCGTAATTCGTAATATCTACAGCTACTTTGTTTAACATGTCTTTTATTTGATTAGATGATTTTGAGTACATCTCATACTTTAATGTAAAATGTTTTATTGGATTATCATAACGATCTACATGATAGCAATTAAGATGATTGACATTAAAATCGACACCTAATGCCCCTACATAAGGACTTGTAACTTCTTTTGGTGCTTCATATTCAAGCGATGCATGAACATACCATGTATTTCTTTTTCTTATAAATCGATAAGACACTGCTTGATAGATCTTTTCAATTTTAAAGCCTTTATTTACACGATAGCCATAATGCTGAGTTATTTTTTCCATCATTTCGCTACCATAATTGAAGTCAACATCCTTAATAGTCAAATATTGTCCATACTTTTCTTCTAAACATCTAATTACAGACATAAAAAAATAACTCCTTTGAAAAATAATAAATAAATCTAGGAATTATTAATATAAGTAAACATATATATATAGCGAAAAGCAAATTCGATAATAATAAAATAAATATGCTTTATTATATCAAAAAAGAAACTAGAACACAAGTTCGCAACGTTGAAAAAATTGCAAAAATCATGTTAAATTTAATGAAGAGCCATGTTAATACCTGCACAAAAATGTTTGAAATTATTTTCTATGTTTTTCTGCATTTTAACATATTTTTCTATGTTTTTTGCAACTTCAGCCAACCCTTTTTAGGACTGAAAATCTCATAGAAATCGAAAGAAAAATCCACTGACGTGGATTTTTAAAGTTCTATGTTTTCTATCATTTTCAGGACTTCCATATCATAGTCATTATGACTACCACCCTTAAGCTTGAACTTGGCTACTTGACCTTTAAGCATATTGGCTTGTCCAGATAACTCCTCACTTGCTGCAGCTGTTTCTTCAGCCGTAGCAGATGTTGTTTGAACCACATCTGATATTTGTGCAAGCCCCAAATTAACTTGGTCAACTTGTAAAGCTTGTTCATTGGATGCATTTGCAATATCCGTAACAATATCTGTTGTTTCTGAAACACCATCCACAATCTTGATTAAGGCTTCAGATGTTACGTTTGCTATGTCCGTACCTACTTTTACCTTGTCGATTGAAGATTCAATCATGGCAGTTGTTTCCTTTGCTGCATCAGCTGATCTGGCAGCCAGATTTCTAACTTCTTCTGCAACCACTGCAAAACCTTTACCATGTTCTCCTGCTCTTGCAGCTTCTACAGCAGCATTTAAGGCAAGTATATTGGTTTGGAAAGCAATATCATCGATTACCTTGATGATTTTAGAAATGTTACTAGATGACTCATTGATCTCTGCCATTGCACCTAACATGTCTTCCATTTGATGATTGCCTTGTTGGGCATACTCATATGTTTGACTAGATATGCTTTTGGCTTTTTCAGCACTTTCGGCATTTGCCTTTGTTTGAACAGAAATCTCTTCTGTTGATGCCGTCAGCTGCTGAATAGATGACGCCTGCTCTGTTGCACCTTGAGACAGCGACATAGAAGAATCAGACATTTGAGTCGCACCTGAAGCCACTTGATCAGATGAGGCATTGATATTGGTCATAACCATATTGATGTTATCAGTCATCTTATCAAAAGCATGAGCCAGTTCACCAATCTCATCTTTTGTATTGATTTTGGTATCCACATCTAAATTACCATCTGCAATTTCATTAGCGGCTTGTAAAATAGTATAAATAGGTTTTTTAATGACATTCGATATAAACAGACCAAGTACCACTGACAAGATAGCTGCAATGACTGTAAAAATAGTGATCATGGTTGAAGACCTGCTTACAGCACTTAATGCTTCCTCAGTTGTACCATCCACCATAAGCGTCAGAGCATCAGAAGCCTCTGCATGTAATGGTGCATTTGTTGAAATTGCCAAATCGGTCATGGCTATGAACAAGGCTTCAGAACGTTCAGCCATATGATCTATTTCAACCAAATACTCAAGTACTTTCGTCATATTCGGTAAAGTGCTGTCTTTATACACTCTATAAGCTCGTTCAGACTTGTTTTCATCTGCATCGAAGATGATCTTGTTGATATCTTCACCGGATTCATGGACCTTCATATGATATGAATCTATTTCGTGTAAGACCGCATTGAGTTCTGGGCTCTCAGTTGTATAGCCTGACAACCACGTCCCTAATGCACATTTATCACCATCTAATTGTCCTGAAAACTCACTTTCATTAATAATGGCATCTTCTAAAAGCCAGATCCACTTATAATGGTCTCTTTCCCTTGTTGCAACTATGTATCTTAAGGAAACTGGGTCCTCAATCATGTAAGCATTAGATTCTGCAGCATACTTAACCAAAGTCTCGTGACTAGATAAGTATGCGTCGATGTCACTACGCACACTACTCCACTTTGTCAATTCTTCATCAGCATGATCCAGTGATAAGTAATGTGTTATTTCTTCGTTCATGGTGTCTTCTACAACTTCTATTTCAGCAAGGACATTTTTTCTCTCAGCTATAGATAGCGTTGGAGATATGACCATGTTCTCTAAACCGTTGATCCTTGTAAAAGACTCTTGAACTCTTAAAAGGCTTTCTACAGCAATCATTTTTTGATTGCCAATTTGATGCAAATTATAATACCCTACTACACCCACAACCGCAGCCAAAAGTGCTACAATTACAAAGGCGCTGATTAACTTAACGGATAATTTCAAATTATAAAACCACTTCATACAATCCCTCCTCATCATGGTTTTACTACCCCTATATAAAACTATCAATCATTTATGATAGACATTGGAGCAAATCACCCAATTATGTATAGCCTAACAACACAAAAAGAGACAGCCTAAGCTATCTCTGTCTTTCTGCAAATCTTTTAAATGCATTCATATCTTCACTTGTTTTATTAATAAAAGCTTTTTTACCAAAGAAGGTAATCAGTCTCATAAAGCCTGAGCATACAAACTCTGTTTCCATGATCCATAAGGTTTTATCACCTTGATCAACAAACTTATTATCACACCTGTTCCAAACATTATTTGCTTCATAAATGGCAATCATTTGATCTGGAAAGTTAAATTTTTCAATCGTTTCAGTCATAACCATCTC
This sequence comes from Acidaminobacter sp. JC074, assembly GCF_022496765.1. GTDB lineage: Bacteria > Bacillota > Clostridia > Peptostreptococcales > Acidaminobacteraceae > JABXKX01. The sequence goes on from NZ_VANV01000017.1 coordinate 4,231, forward strand.
TTTGCCATTGTTTGCATAAACCATCCGGCTTTTCAAGCCATCCTGTCCCTTTGTCCCTTCTAAAATATCAAAGCTTTTTAGACCGTCTTGCCACTTATATAAGTTATCTACACTGTCAAACAAATCTATGACTTCAGATCGCGGCTTGTTTATAAGAACTTCACATGTATACTTCATATCATCATCCTCCAATTGATAGAGATTCTCATATAAAACATACCCATTTTTCAAAGATTCAAGCATGTCATTTACTATATGTTTAATCGATAACCAGCACCCCAAATTGTCTCTATTAAAGATATCTCCTTAGAATCTCCCAGTTTCTCTCTTATTCTGTTGATATGAACTATGACTGTTGCAGAATCTCCCATATAATCAAATCCCCAAATCTTTTCGAAAAGTTGTTCCTTTGAAAAAACAATATTGGCATTTGAAGCCAAGAACTTTAAAAGTTCAAACTCCTTATTGGTAAACTTAATCTCACTGCTCCCCTTATAAACCTTCCATGACTTTGAAAGTATCTTTATATCACCTACATGAATGATCTCCTCGTCAGCTGTCTTTTTAAGCAGTCGATTGTAACGTGAGATATGTGATTTTACTCTTGCAATTAACTCAGCAGGATCAAACGGCTTTGAGATATAGTCATCTGCTCCTAAGCCAAGCCCACGTATCTTATCTATGGACTCGGTCTTAGCAGTCACCATTAGAATCGGAATATCTATCTTACTTCTTATGCTTTTGCATATTTCATAACCATTTTGCCCTGGTAGCATAACATCTAAAAGTATCAAGTCATACTTGCCGCTACAGGCTTCCGAGACAGCTTCTAAACCATCACTTAATACTTCCACATCATAATTATTTATTTCTAAATAGTCGCTTTCAAGCATTGCTATTTCAGGATCATCTTCTACAACTAATATCCTAGCCATCTCTTCCTCCAATCGGTAATTTAATCAAAATACTTAGACCTTGGTTATTCTCAGCAGATATCTCGCCACCATGACGCTCAATAATTTGCTGACTGACATATAAACCCAAACCACTACCTTCTATTGTGCCAGACCTTGATTCATCGCCTCTATAGAACTGATTAAAAATACTTTCTAACTTTTCATCCTCAACACCTAAACCATTGTCTTTAAATGTAAGATGGTACTTATCATCAAACTCATCTATTAAGACAACAATTTCAAGTGGACTGACACCTGCATATTTAATAGAGTTGTCGATAAGATTGGTAAAGACCCTATAAAACTGGTCAGTGTCCACTTGGCAAAGCTTCTTGGTATCAGATTTATGATAGATCAATGAAACAAATTCATCTAAATCCACTTTCTTAGCTTCTACTAAATGCTCGAGCATGGCATTTAAGTCTACTTGTTCAAAGTTAAAAGGCATGGCCTTACTTTCTAATTTTGAATAATAAAACAGCTCATTTAACAAGTCATCCATATGACAGGCCTTATTGTAACATATATCCACATACTGCTGCCTCTTCTCTTCAGTATTGGCAACACCATCTTTCATGCCTTTTAAAAAACCTTTTATAGATGTAAGTGGCGTCCTTAAATCGTGAGATACCCCAGAAATCATATTGGTTCTAGCCTGGTCTAGTTGAGTGTTAAGTTGAATTTCTTCTAATAGATTCTTTTGCATTTCATTAAAGGCATCACAGAGACGTTTAAACTCTAGTTCACCGTCATAAATAACATCCTCAGTAAAATCATTGTTTTCAACTCTCTTTACCCCAGCCATCAAAAGGTCTACTGGTTTCATGATTTTTCTAACCATGACCTTTGTAAACAAACGACTCAGGCCAATAATGACCCCAATCGAGAGTAGGCCTATTAGAAAAAAATTGAAAACAAGTTGTTGAACTTGAGCAGGGTCTGCCATGCTTAAGTCCCATTCCCCCTTAATCATAATGGCCAGAACATCATAGGAGACACCGTCTACTTCTTTCATGAGTCTAATGGCTGACATTCTATCATCATTGTAAATAGCCTCTTTTCCATCATACTCAAAGGACATAATTCTTTCATAAAACTCACTCGTTGAATCATAATGTCTTATGAAATCTTTAAGATTGTTATAAACCTGACTCTTATCTGATTGCACCAATAAATAGGTGTCATATAAGGCAAGTTGATCACTTAACGCATCCCAGTTACTTGTGTTAAAATCTCTAACAATATCATCAACAACAAACAAATTAGTATCTATTGAAAAATCCCTGTCCATTGTTCTGATAACATCTCTTGAAAATATGGAAATCACCAGCATAACGACTGTAAACAAGGCTACCAAAGAAGATAAAACTATAAATGTGTTGGATCTTAAAATTAATTTTCTAATACTCATACATGCTCCTTTGACTTCATTATACCCATAAATAGACTAGGCACCTAACAATCTTGTGATTTGGCCAAACAAATAATCTAATCCAATGCTGTAAGCCAGTATGCTAAAAGGCTTAAACATTAAAATAATGGTCACAAATTTCTTTGTTTGGATTCTTGTTAAGCCAGCAAGATAACAGAGCAGATCATCTGGCGCTATGGGCGAAAAGATTAAAAGAGCAAACCACTTGTCAAAGTTCTTTAAGCTATTCATCCACTTGGAATATTTATCATAATCCTTAGGCTTTGTAATGGATTTGACAAAGCTAGTACCGTACCTTCTAGCAAGGTAAAAAGCAACAATAGACCCTATAGAGATGCCAATATAATTATAGGCAAATCCATAAACTGGACCATAAAATATGACACCAACCAAACATCCCAAACTTCCAGGTAAAATGGGTATGACGACCTGTATGGCTTGAAACAAGATAAAGACCACAACAGAGAAATATCCAAAGCCGTTTAAAAAGGCATTCAGCTTGTCCTGTGACGTAAAAAGGCCTTGATTGTAGCCATAAATAAGAAATAAAAGAGATAAAATCATACCTAAAATTGTTAAACCATTGATAAGCTTTTTAGTCATCTTATTTGATCATACTCCTTTATCACCTGACTGTATAAAGTCTCAACAGCACTTCCAAACACTGCAGATGAATATTTTTCTGAATGTTTTTTAGCATTGAGTGATAGGTCTAAGTAGAAGTCTCCATCATAAAGCAGCTTATTTAAATAGACTTTAAAATCTTCATAGTCATCGTATTGAAAGCCATTGTAATAGCTGATGATCACATCCTCAATACATGAATCTTTTCTACATATACAAGGCCTTCCAGAGGCTAAGGCTTCAATGTATGTAAGCCCCTGTGTTTCACTTGTTGATGCACTTAAAAATACATGAGCTAGATCATAATATCTCCAGACCTGATTTGAAGGAATCATACCTGTAAAAATCACTTGGTCTTTGATACCCAAGTCAGCCACATACTCCTCTAACTTATATTTATAGGGTCCATCACCTGCAATCATCAGCTTTACCCTATCTAAATCACACTTTTTAAAGAACTTAATTAGTTCCTCTACGTTTTTTTCCTCAGCCAAACGACCTAAGTATAAAAGCACCTTATCATCAGGGTTAATATTATACTTACTTCTTAAACACTCTGGATCGTATCTCTCATCAGATGGCATCACCACACCTGATGGTATGACAGAAATGTCTTTTGATACTTGATAGGTTTCTAGTAATCTTCTTACCTTATTGGTTGGTACGATTATATGATCGGTACGATTCAAAACACTTCTTGAAAACTTAACCACAAACTTCTTGTTAAGTGGTTTAAGACCAAGCATATAATGCAAATAGTCTTCATAAACTGTATGATATGTATGTACTAATGGGATATTTAGTTTCTTTCTTATCTTTCTTGCGAAGGCGTAAGTGTTAAACTCAGCCTGCGTATGAACAATATCAGGCCCCCACTGGATGATTTCATCTATTACATGCTTGCCTAAGGATTTAGCCAGTCTTGCGTTGGGATAAAGCTTGCCTATACCTACAGAGTCTATATAATATGTGTCTTCGATTTCTTGGTGACTAGATTGTCTTAATGTTAGAATCCTTACATCATGCCCCTTGGCTTTAAGTTCACTTTTAAGATTTCTTACAGACGTCACAACACCATTTACTACAGGCATATACCAGTCAGTAGCAATTAAAATTTTCATCACTTTCTCCAATCCATATATTATTTACTTCATTGTAAGACTTACATCTAAACTGGCTATCTAAAAAGTATAAACAAAATCTAAAATCTAAAGCAACTGATTGATTACCATGACTGTCCCTATACAAGAAAAAATAGTACCAACTATCTTAGAAAGCTTATTTTCATTAGATGCATGAACAAAATTAGAAGCTAAGAAAGCGCCAGTTAAAGCCCCTGACGACGCAAATAAGGTATCTGTAAGGGTAAAGGTTCCATAATAAAAATGAATGGCCGCACCACAAAAGGCGATTACCATCATCACAAAAGCAGATGTGCCTATGGCTCTTTTCATTTCCATGTCATAGGATAAGATCATTGTAAAAAGTATCAAGACACCACCGCCTGCTCCCATTACACCTGTATTAAGGCCAATAATAATCCCTGAAGCGAGAATAAATATTTGAGGTCTTTTTAAAATTCTTCCTATGATCGGATTCTTCTTAAAAGTACTTAACCTCGAAGTAAAATTTCCCTTTAAAAATTGAAATGCTAAAATGCATATGCCTATACCAGAAGCCACCCCAAGTAGTGTATTTGATGTGTTATGAGTCAGATAGGAACCAATCAAGGTGAAGATGACCGCAACAAGTATTAATATAGTGGACTTTTTATAAGCGACGCAGTCATGTTTATGATACACATAAGTGGTTGTTAAGGATGCTATGACATCCGCTGCCAGAGATATACCAAGGGCTGAATAAACATCCATTTTCAAAAAAATCGTTAAGATGGGTGTCATAATAACAGATGCTGAAGCGGCAACTAAGCCGGTAATAATACCGGCCATTAGTCCTGCTATCAGTAAAACAATGAGGTAATTGTAATCAATCATCTGCCATCACCATATCCATCCATAGTTCTTCATGACCATAGCCAAACTTTTTCATCAAGTCTCCGCAATGTTTATGAAGTATCTTTGCCTTTTTTACATCCCATGATTGCCAAGCATCACCATTAGACTTTGAATCAACTTTTTTGTTTAAAAGACTTGGAAAATAAGAGGTTTTTACTGGACCAGACTCAAAATCACTTGCAAAATCCAAGAGTTCCTTAAAGTGGTGGGTTCTTAAGTTTGAAAGGAATATATCTTCATACTTAAATACCTTGAAATTTTCTTTTTCAGCCATATCTGACAGTACAAACTCATTGAGTTTACTGTAATACCAGCAGTATTTTTCAAACTTTGAAAGCTTGTGCCAGCAGTGCTTGTAAGGATCATCATAAAAACAAGAAGGCTTCAAACTAATATTTCTAAAAATTAATTCTACAGGTCCATAAAGGGAATACTCGGTCTTATTCATAGCCGATTCTATCCAAGTCCTTGGATCTCTTATGATAAAGATGAATCTAGAGTCCTTGTATATCTCATCAAGCAGGCCCAGTAAGCCATAAATATGGCCACTGGAGTAGACGATATTTTCTGATTCATAAAGGCTTTCTACTTGTCTGTTGATCTGAATAATATTATCAATTGCCTTTTTTTTGCTGACTTCTTCTGCAAGATAATCTCTAGAGAGTTTGTACATGGAATGTGTATTCTTTGACTGACCAATGGTCATATGATAAAGGCCATAATCTTTTAGCTGCTTTTTTAAAAGATCTGGTTTTGACAGCCATGGTGTCCCTGGTTCATGCAGTGAAACAGAATTGTCTATCATACGTTTTAGATACTTTGAAAAAAACTGGGTCCCCGTTCGACCTGTGGATGAAATAAATATTCTTTTAGTCATTTTTGTACTCCTTAAAAAAAGCTTGAACAATCGATTCAACACAAGCCTCAACAGATTCAGTCTCGGTATTCAAAGAAAGGTCTGACCCTTGTGGTATTTCGTAGCAAGTATGGACACCGGTAAAGTCTAGGATTTCTCCCTTTCTCGCTTTCTTGTACAAGCCCTTCACATCACGGTCTTCACAAACTTCTAAAGGTGTTGATAAAAATACTTCCTTGTAGGCATCACCCACAATAACTCTTGCCTGTTTTCTGTCATTTTCATAGGGCGAAATAAAAGCTGCAATAACAATTAGTCCCGCCTCATTCATAAGTTTACAGGTTTCAGATACACGTCTGATGTTCTCTATACGATCTACCTGGTCAAATCCTAAATCCTTGTTAAGGCCATGTCTAAGATTGTCACCATCTAATAAGATGGTATGCATGCCCATGGCAATTAATTTTCTTTCAAGCGCATTGGCTATTGTTGTTTTGCCAGCACCACTCAATCCAGTTAACCATATTGTTTTAGGAGTTTGATTTTTTTGATTGGCCCTTATTTCTCTTGTAATGTCTATATCCTGCCATGTGATATGCTCAGATCGTTTTATCTCATCAATCACAACACCACATGCAGCCGTCCTATTGGTCATTCTATCCATCAAAATAAAGGATCCTAAAGCCTCAGTCTTTTCAAAAGTGTCTATGGTAATTTTTTCACTTAACATAAGGGTCACCCTAGCCAGTTCATTCATAAAGAGCTCTTTAGCTGACAAATGTTTGCCTGTTTGTATGTCAATGCGATAATCAATGCTTGCGATAGAAGCGTTCACCATTCTAGTGCCTATCTTCAAAAGGTAGTTCTTGCCAAGTTTAAGCTGGTCCCTGTCCATCCATAATATATTGACTTTGAACAAATCCGTTGTCATCAAATCAGCTTTTGAAATTACCTGCCCTCTTCTGATATCAATCTCTTTATCCAAACACACAGTGATGGCTTGGCCCTTCATGACACTTTTAGATGCTGTATCACCAGAAAAAAGTCTTGTGACTTTTGCCTTATGCTTTTCAGGATAGACCATAACTTCATCACCTATATTTAAAAAGCCTTCTTCCACACAGCCTTGATAGCCTCTAAAGGTATGGTCTGGTCTTGTAACCCTTTGAACTGGCATTGAAAAGTGATTCGACATCTGACTTAATACATCAGTATGCTCTAGGTAATAAAAGAGTGTTTGTCCTTGATACCATGGTGTCTTGTTTGACCTGTTTGTTACATTGTCACCTTCTGTTGCAGAAACTGGTATGACATGAACACTGATTAAGTTCATATTGGATGTATATCTATAAAAATCCCTAGTAATCTCTTCAAATCTAGTCTGATTGTAGTCAATCAAATCCATCTTGTTTACAGCTAAAATAACATGTTTGATCCCCATCAAGCCACAAATATTTAAGTGTCGTATGGTTTGAGCTAAAACGCCAGACCTGGCATCAACGAGGAGTACAGCTAAATCCGCAAAACTAGCACCGACAGCCATATTTCTTGTATATTGTTCATGGCCAGGACAATCAGCCACTATAAAGTTTCTTTTTTCAGTAGCAAAGTATCTATAGGCTACATCAATGGTAATCCCCTGTTCTCTTTCAGCCATCAAACCATCCAGTAATAAGGAGTAATCCACCTTCTTATCTCTTGAAGCCTGACTTCTTAGCTCTAAAGCCTGTTTTTGGTCCGCATAAATCATCTTTGCATCAAATAACATCTTACCGATCAAGGTAGACTTACCATCATCTACAGAACCACATGTTATAAACTTAAGTACATCTTTGTTTTCATTCATTAGAAGTAGCCCTCCCTTTTTCTTCTCTCCATAGAACCAGCCTCTTCGCTGTCAATGACTCTTGTAGAACGCTCTGATAGTGCCGCACCCAGTGTTTCTTCAATGATCTCTTCCAAGGTCTCTGCATCTGAGTAACAAGCACCAGTTAAGGGGTAGCACCCAAGTGTTCTAAATCTGATTTTTCCTCTTTTGACTTCTTCACTTTCTAAAATAGGCATACGGTCATCGTCAATGCAAATGATATTACCGTCTCTTTCAACAAAGTCTCGAGGCTTTGAAAAGTATAAAGGTACAATTTCAATGTTTTCTCTTTTTATATACTGCCAGATATCCTTTTCTGTCCAGTTCGACAAAGGAAAGACTCTTAGACTTTCACCTTTTTTTAGTCTTGTGTTGAAAAGTTTCCAGAGTTCAGGTCTTTGATTATGAGGATCCCAAATATGATTTTTTGTCCTATGAGAAATCACCCTCTCCTTAGCTCTAGATTTTTCCTCATCTCTTCTGCCACCACAGATGGCTGCATCAAACTGATACTTGTCCAAAGCCATCTTAAGAGCTTCTGTCTTCATGATATCTGTATAATCTTTGCCATGATCAAAGGGATTGATACCATTTTTTACACCTTCTTCATTAGTATAAACAAGCATTTCTATACCAAGTTCACTGGCTCTTCTATCTCTAAAATCAATCATCTCTTTAAACTTCCAAGTCGTATCTATATGCATAAATGGAAATGGCGGCTTTTCTGGGTAAAAAGCCTTAAAAGCCAAATGCAACATAACTGAACTGTCCTTGCCTATGGAATAAAGCATCACTGGATTCTCACATTCAGAGGCTACTTCTCTCATAATATATATGGCTTCCGCTTCTAATTGATCTAGGTAAGTCATCTTTTTCATCGTTTTCTCCTATCTACTTTCTATTCTAAAACCATCATAAATCCTAGAGTTAAAGCCTGAGTTGATAGAAAATAAACAAAAGATAAATAATTTTTTAAATAAAAAAAATAAACTGCATAACAGTTTATTTGAGGTCTTCTCTTTGGGCCACAATGATAAGGGCTATTAAATGTCCACCAACTAATCCTACAATTACATCAAACTGGTTAACTGGCATCCTAAAGACCGATACTAAGCCAGCAATGATAAATAGCAGGGTGAATTGTGAAAAAAATATGGCTTGTCTACTGCCAAAAAATATTTTCCCAAACTTAGTTTTTCGAAACCTTGTAATATATGAATATCTACTTTCTAACAGTAAAGCGATAACAAGAGACAATATACCTAAAATGACAATCATTAAAAACTCCTTTCAAGTTAGTATACTACAGGATGAGAAGTTTAGCATTTATTATCATGATATTTTATAGCAATTATATAAACTGAAACTAGGAGGTATAAAATGAAACAACTAATCTTATTATTAACACTGTTATTTGTCGCTTGTTCCAAGACTGTAGAGGTGCCCATACAAGAAAAGACTCAAGAACCCTCTTCTCCAGCTGAAGTCAAAGAGATTGTAAAAGAAGTCATACAAGAAGAAGCTACTATCATCCCCCCTCTTGAACACGACATACTCTTTTCCTCAGAGAGAGGTGGTGACAGAGACTTATATCTTTTCAACAGCCAGACCAAATCAGTAGAAATCATTCTTGATCTAAACTCACTTGAGGGTCACGCCGATTTTTCACCTGACGGTTATACCATTGTCTTTTTCTCAACCATGAATGGCAATAGAGACCTCTACACTATAGACCTCAGAAGTCCTGAAGCAACTCTCAAACGTTTGACCTTTTCTGGTGGTGATGATCATTTGCCCGACTTTTCACCAGATGGTAAACAGATTGTATTTGAATCTACGCGAGACGGAAACTCTGAAATCTATATCATGAACGCAGATGGTAGTCATCAAACAAGGCTTACAAATAACCATACAAAAGACAAGCAGCCAAAATTTTCGCCAGATGGCACAAGGATTGGCTACACCTCTATAGAATCTGGTATCCAAAAGCTTGCCATACTCGATTTAAAAGACGGTTCAATTACCTTATCCGATACAGAACATCTAGGCTATATTGATTTTTATGACGATGACAACATCATTTGTCATGGCAAGAACTCGAGTCGAACAGAACTTTTTACTTATAATATTAAGACTCATGTACGCGAACCTTTCTTACAGGACACAAGAACCCTTTGGGTTCCAGTATATTCTCATGATAAAAAATGGGTAGTTTATAATAAAGAGGCTGGTTTTGGTAGTGGCGAAATCTATGTTAGAAATCTCGAGACTCATGAGGAATACCAAATAACTAATGATCCAAGTTCAGATTGGGGTCCAGATTTTAGGCCATATCCTCATAAAGAAACCATTTACTTTGACTCCAATATGGATGGTGATCGGGATATCTATAGTTATGATGTTTCATCTGATACACTTACCAATCTCACAGACAATGACTTTGACGATGGTTTGCCATATCTCTCATCAGATAAAAAGCGCTTGGTCTTTTATTCAAATAGAGATGGTGATGATGAAATCTACACCATGAATGTAGATGGTACTAACCTAATGCAATTAACCTTTAACGACAGTGAAGACAGGGCTGCAACTTGGTCACACGATGGCAAGAGCATCGCCTTTTCATCTACAAGAGATGGAGATAGGGAAATTTTTATCATGACAGCAGATGGTCATCATCAAACACAGCTAACTCACAATACAGATAAGGACTTCTGGCCAGCATTCTCCATGGATGATCATGAAGTGACATATACACATTTTTCAAGTACTCAGGACACCTATACCATTACAATCGATGATTGGACCAATCAAAGTGTGTTTGAAAGCCAACTATTATTAGAAAACTGTTCAAGGTGTGAATTCAGTCCTTCAGGCAGTCAAATAGCCTACTCTACAAGACTAAGTGGCATTTGGCAAATAGCAACCTATGACTTCAATACCGAGGAAATAACCTTACATACAGATAACAGTCATGCCGATTGGGTGCCGACTTGGTTAGACAGTGATACACTCATTTATTCAAGAGAATCCGGTTATAAAGCAAAGATCATCAAACACCACTTGCCAACAAGACATGAAACGATTATCATGATGGATAATGCTCAAAACTGGAGACCAGTCGGATATAAATAATTAATGCACGCTATTTCTAGCGTGCATTTCCTATAGTTTGAATATATTTAACTCAGTTTGAAGTTCGTCAGATAGTGCATTTAGCTTTTCTGCTTCTACAGCTAAATTTTCCATAATGGCTAACTGTTCTTCAGTTGTAGCACTCATCTCTTCCATGGAAGCAGATGTTTCTTCTGATGCAGCTGATATACCTTCAATGTAACCTACAATCTCGTCCTTATAAGCCCTAACTTCAATAGCGGCTTCTTTAGACGTCACAGTTAAGTTAAATAAGCTTTCTAAATTCTTGCCGATTTCATCAAAAATCTCTTGGGTCTTCTTAACAACTTGAACATTGTTTTCAACAATTTCTTCCGAGATATTTGTTTGCTTAACTGCATCTGCAGACTTAGCTTGTATATCACTGATCTTTTCACTGATATCTTCTGTTGCCTGATTGGTTTGTTCTGCAAGCTTTCTAATTTCATCTGCGACAACTGCAAAACCTCTACCAGCTTCACCTGCACGTGCTGCTTCAATGGAAGCATTTAAGGCAAGTAGGTTGGTCTGACTTGAGATATCACTGATGATGCGAACAATCTCTGAAATATCATTAGATGCCTTATCCATATCCCCAACGATAACTTTTATGGCTTCTACAGATTCATGGTTGTCTTTGGCTTGTTTGTTTAGAGATTCTATAGCAGAAGTCCCTTCATTGGATAAATCATGAACTTGTCTAGTGGATGTATTTATTTCCTCAGTTGATGTGATGACATCTTCTATTTCTGATGCCAGCTTATGCATACCTGTTACTGACTGTTCTGTTTGAATGGCTTGATCTGATGCTGCTTCAGCCACTTCAGATACTGCAGTCGCTACTTCATTTAAGGCAATCTTTGATTCCTCAGATATTGTAACCATAGATTCAGAAGCTTTATCTACATTAGTAGAGGAAGCATGAACAGCACCTAAAACTGAAGAAAAACTCGTAACAATATTGTTATAGGCAGATGCAATTTGACCGATTTCATCTTTTGACTTGATGTCCACAGTTTGAGTCAAATCTCCCTCAGCTAAGGCATTCATCCCTTTTAGAAGGACCGGCACCTTTTTTAAGGCTGAGCCAGTTGCAAAATAAACTGCTATCACCAAGAACAATAGAGTCAAGGCAAATAAAATTGTATTGGTCCATTTAAATGAAGCGATGACGTCTCTTGTCTCACTTTTAGGTACAGTTGCCCCAACAGACCACATCGATGATTTTACTGGTGCATAGGCAAAATACTTATGGTCACCTTTGTACTCAAAGTCACTGATATCACTATGCCCTGCTAACATTTCCTCTTGAAAATCTGCAAAGACATCCCCTAAGTCTCCTAGTTGAGATTTCATTCTTAAAGCCTCATCTGGATGATAGACAAAGGTACCTTCACTGTCTATGAGTACTGGATAACCTGCTTCACCGATTCTATAGCCTTCAAAGTAAGCTGACAAATCGTCTAAGTAGACATCTAAGCCGACATTACCGATAATTTTATTATTTTCTTTAATTGGATAAACGACTGAAATAACTTGTTTACCTGTCATTTGATCAATGTAGGGTCTTGAATAAGTTAAACCATCAATCTCCTCCATTTGGACAAACCAGTCACGCGCTTTGATATTAAAGTCATCTGGCGTAACATAAAGTGGATCTTCTATAATCAAGTCATTTGCTCTTACAGAACCTAACCATGCAAGACCAATTGTATCAGATGTTGACGATACTTTTTTTAACATCTCAATAACTGCTTCATATGAACTTAATGATTGTTTTATTTTCTTATTGTTGTACTTACTCACAATATGGATAAACTCATCATTGGTAGCCATTTGTCTAACAACAGTCCCAAACTCTTGTAACTGACTGTTAACTTCAGTTGCAACAATGGTTGCATCCTTTAACAATTTTTCTGTGGCATCCTTCTCCATCTGAGCATCTATTCTCTCATTGATTACAAAGCCTGTAACCGTTAATGACAGTGTGATAACCAACAAAACAACACTTAAAATTTTCCCCTTAATACTTCTCATTTTACCTCCTAGCTGACACTCGTCAGTTGCATATCAAATTACATTATACTTTGTTTGATGATAAAATGAAAGTGCTTAGGAGGGAAAATGAATACAAAGGACAAAATATTATTAGTTTCTTATGACTACTACACAAAATATGGTGAGTTTTTCAGCCTGTCTCAAATCGCTGAAGAACTAGGTATTAAGAAGCAATCCATATACTCACACTTTAAAAATAAAGATGAACTTTTAAGAACCATGCTTTATCAGGCAGTTGGCAATTATCTTCTTCAAATCAATCAAGAATTTGAAGCTGCAAAAGATTTACCTATAAAAAATCGACTCTATAAGATGGGGATCAAGTTCATAGAGTTTAATGCTGATGAAAAGAACTTTAAAACGAGAAAATGGCTCGCCATCTCTAAAGAAAACTTTCCTTTTATAGATGACATGTTAAGTCAATCATCTCATGAACTCGACTTGCTTATGGACACTGTTTTTGAAGATGGTATTAAAAATAATCAACTGAAAGACTTGCCTCCTCAAACCATGAGAAAAACATACATCTATATGATAAGAGGCATTATCGATAATATTATGCCTTCAAAATTAGATGAGAATCTAGATATATTTGAAGAAGTCTTTGAGTTTTTCTATGCATCTATTGAAAAATAAGAATCCAGACCAGCTGGATTCTTTTATTGGTTTGAAAACTTGTTTTTCATAAGTAACGAAGCACTCGATGTGCCAGGATGCTAGGGCGAGCAGGAACTTGTTCCGACCAGCCTTGAGTTCTTATTTCATTTCAAAATCTCCTGCATTCTTACCATATCTTTATCGCCTCTACCTGATAAGTTAATGATGATGGTTTGATCAGCATCAAGGCCTTTAGCAAGCTTTACACCATAAGAAATTGCATGGGCACTTTCTATGGCAGGAATAATACCTTCTGTTTTAGAAAGTAGTTTAAAGGCTTCAATAGCATCTTGATCAGATGCTGTGACATACTCGCATCTTTTTGTATCTTTAAAGTGACTGTGTTCTGGTCCGACACCTGGATAATCAAGGCCTGCAGCTATAGAGTGTACAGGTAGCGCCTCACCTTTTTCATCTTGCAGATTGTAACATTTAAAGCCGTGAATCACACCAGGCTTTCCATAAGTCATGGTTGCAGCATGTTCACCAATTTTACTCCCCTTACCAGCTGGTTCCACACCAACCAACTTCACATCGTCTTCATAAAAGCCATTGAAAAGACCAATAGCGTTTGAACCACCACCTACACAAGCAACTACATAATCCGGTAATTTATTTTCTTTATCTAGAATCTGTTGTCTGGCCTCTTTACCTATGATGCTTTGGAACTCTCTAACCATTAATGGATATGGATGTGGCCCTACAGCTGATCCTAATAGGTAGAAGGTATTTTTACAGTTAATCACATAATCATTTAGAGCTTCATCCACAGCTTCCTTTAAGGTTCTTTGACCTGATTTTGCTGCTACGACCTTTGCACCTAAAAGTTCCATCTTAAAGACATTTAGAGCTTGTCGCGCCATGTCTACTTCACCCATATATATCACACATTCCATATCAAACAAGGCACACACTGTAGCAGTAGCCACACCATGCTGTCCAGCGCCCGTTTCTGCAATGATTCGCTTTTTACCCATTCTCTTTGCCAGTAAAACCTGACCAATGGTGTTGTTAATCTTATGGGCACCAGTATGGTTCAAATCTTCTCTCTTAAGATAGATTTTTCCGCCGCCACAAGTTTTGCTTAAATTTTCTGCATAGTAAAGTGGGTTGGATCTGCCAATATATTCTCTTTGATAATATCTTAAGTCTTTATGAAATGACTCATCCCCTAGAGCTTCAAAAAAAGCCTTTTCTAGTTCTTTTAAAGGTGCCTTTAAAGGTTCTGGAACAAATGCACCACCGTACTCACCAAACATACCATCTGAATTTCTTAATTCTTTCATTTTAATCCTCCTTGAGTTGGTCCTTAATGGACATAAGCTTACGATTTATAAGTTGTTCAGTTCATTTATAATTCACACACTACCTCCATTTCTAAATACAAAAAGCCCTCTATACACAAAGTATAGAGGGCGAATCTACTCGCGGTGCCACCTCAATTTAAAGGATAAACCTTTATCTCATCTGTTACAGGCATAGCCGATAACATATCTCTATAACGGGAGAACCCGGGTTGCATACTTTAATTTCAGCGCCCACTCATGAGTCCATTCAAATCAACTAATCTTATCGGATTCACACCATCACCGACTCTCTTTGAAGATTTCATTCATTCTACTACTCTCAATCAACGTTTTATTAATAGCTAGTATAGCCAAAAGAAATATGCCTGTCAACACTTATTTTTAAATAAATATAAAAAAATAAGTATAAATAATCATATCGAGCAAAAGCATAATACACTTAAATCATAGTTGTAAACTTGGCAATTGGTAAAATTTTAACCTAGATAATTATCTAGGCTAAACAAGAACATACTTATTTCTACCAGTCTCTTTGGCTCTGTAAAGGGCTTTGTCACTTGCCCTGTAACAATCTTCAAAATCAGAGCAAGTCAGCTCTTCTACATAAACTGCTCCAATAGAAACTGTGACTTTCTGACTGATATCAAAGTCTGCGTTTGCCACCAGTTCTATAATTTCATGACAAAAGTCATCCAGGGAAGTTCTATCAATATTTTTATACAAGATCGCAAACTCCTCACCACCTATTCTATAAAGCTTGCCTTTATCATTTAGGTATTGAAAGAGAAGATCTGCAAAACTCTTTAAGACTTGATCACCCACCATATGGCCGAAGCTATCATTGATTTTCTTAAAGTGGTCTAAATCAAGTATCAGAAGTCCATTTGTCACTTTTCTATTTAAATTTTCTGTATCCATATTAAAGGCCAATCTATTTGAAACACCTGTTAATGTATCTGTTTTAGATAACTTATCATAACGTTCAATATTTCTTATTTCTCTGTCTACAATGCGGCTCAGATAATAGAGTACTAAGATGAACATAAGAACGCCAATGACTATGGAAATTCTATAGCTTACCAAGCGAACGGATGTGTCATAGATACCGACAAGATCCGCTTGCATGGACCTGATAAGTGTCATTAAATAAGCTATGATAAAGATACTCTTAATCTGATATTCTTTATATTTTATAGCCGAAACAATAAAAATAATCAGAAACATATGAACATAGAAGTAAATGCCTACAGGTAGAAAATATAAGAGCATGCCTTTAGCAATCCCAGCTATAGAAAAAACATTAATGGCTGATTCTAAATAGCCCTTAACAAGAAGCTTATAAATCCCATAGGCTATTAAAAGCCAACCTAAATAAGACATAAGCAAGATCCAGTCAAACTGACCTAGCATAAGAGATACAAGTAGACTCAGGCTTGAATAAACCACTATTAGGGCTAGGAAAAATAAGGTATACTGAGCTTTTTTCTTCATGTATAAATCTGTATAAATAGAAGTTAAAGATATCATAGCGCCCTCTCATAGTATACAATACAGTTACGACCGTTTTCCTTGGCCTCATAGAGGCTTTTGTCTGCTAATCTTAAGACATCATCATAAGACATTTTATTAGACTTGATGCAGCCTATTGATAGTGTGATATTTTGATCTAAACCAAAATCATAGGCTTCAACCAAATCCTTAAACTCAGTCAGTTTTAAGCCAAAATCCTTATTTGTACCAATGACAGCAAACTCTTCACCACCCCATCTAGATACAAGCGCTCCAGTGAAGTGTTTCTTCATAAGCTCACCCAGCGTTTTCAAAACTTGGTCACCTACATGATGGCCATAGGTATCATTCACACGCTTAAAATAATCTATGTCAATGAGTGCCAGCTCATATGCTCTATCAGATAGGATTTCCTTTTGAAGGGCTAGATCAAAATACTGTCGGTTCTTTAGCCTGGTAAGCTGATCCGTTTCAGATAATTTCTTAGTACGCTTATTGATCAATATTTCGTCTTTAATGACTCTATCATAGAAAAATATAGCTACTGCAAAAAGAAAAACACCTAGACAGGCTTGATAGATTTCAAATTTAAAACCAGGGTTAACACGACCTGCAAAGAAAAACAGTCTATAGAAATTTAATATAAGTGTATATGATATAGTTGCAATCAATTGATAGGCTTTGGTATAGATCGCAACCGCTACCAACATGCCTAAAAAGGACTGAAGATAAAATTGGTGCGTATAGTTCATTGGAAAGAACTCAATTAACTTAGCCAGTCCAGCAATCACAAACAAATTGCCTGTAACAATCAGTTTTCCCTTCTTTAAAAGCACCAAAACAAAGGCAAAAGCAAGTACAGCAACTGCATTCGTTATGATGCTAGACGGATTAAGATAGGTACTTGAAATAACTTCTAATACCAAAGAAAAGCAAATCAAAAGTAACATAACTGCAGTCAGCTCTGCCTTTACCTTAATATGGTGATTTTCATGTCTGTAAGTATGCGTGAAAAAAAATATCAAACTCATAATAACCTCTCTGAATTATATACCCATTTTAAAGGTATTTATCCAAGATAAAATCCTTGACCTAGGCCAAGGACTAAATTATTTCATATATTTTTTAAGTATATTTTCAAGATGTCTATAGTCATAGTCACCAGCTTTAACACGGATGTTACCACCTTCCTCATAGGCTTCAGGTAAATAGATTTCAATCATTCTACCATCATCTATCAGGCCATAAAGGGTATCTCCTAAACCATCTGGTCTAAGCTTAACGATATAATTATTATAGTCATCATGAACCAAACCATAGATATTCTCTGAGTCATGTTCACCTGTTCCATATAACCAACCTACTAAATTATGATAATCATAAAATGTCATCTGGTCCGAACATTCTACCATATAGCCATCAGCAAGATCCACAAGCTTATAGGAATAAGTATCTTCTTCAAGACTTTCATGAGAGGTCATCAAAGACTCAATTTGATCACGTGACAGACCTTCAACTAAAATCCTCTTCTTATAATCTGAAAAAAGTCCCATTCTGAACTTCATTTCCTTTGGCCTATCCTGATCTGACTTCTTCTGTTTATTAAACAAGAAAAAAGACAATAAGGAAAAGACAATCAATACACCTGCTATCAGATACTCTTCTGACATAAAAAAATAATAAGCCAAAGCCGTTAAAATAATGATATTTAAAGGCCAACTCATTCTCATTCTATTTAACAATTTCATCACCTCAATGCTATTATACAGAAAAAAACTTTGATGCAAAAGCACCAAAGTTATTTAATTTCCATAGAAAGCTGCATACCGCCCTGCCCAACTGAACTCGGTTTAAAACCAGCATTCATATATATTTTTTTAGCACCTAGGTTTTGCTTGTTAACACCTATGGTTAACTTTTTAGCGCCTTCACTCTTAAGTTTCTCTACTGCCCATTTAACCATCAACTTACCATAACCTCTACCTTGATACTTCTTATCAATAATAATGATATCAATGTCGAAATCACCCTTCTTCTTGTTGATCTCTAATACTAAAAGTCCAACAATCGTATTACCTTCCATTTGAAGAAATGCTTTTTTTGTCGGGTACATTAAAGCCATGGCTATGGAACCCTTGGTATCAAATACAAATCTTCTTTGATCTTCTTCAATTTCAAGATTAATGGCATGCCAAAAATGTTTCTTACTTAGAGCCACCATTTTTGTATGTTCTGGATAGGTGGTTAAAGAAGATACAACCTCTCTTGAATCTCTTCTGAAATAATGCATGGCACCTTCTACGTGCTTGAAAGTCTGATGTTCGTTGACTAAACTAGCAAAACCAAGACCGCTTTCAAAATCAAAGTATGGATAGAAACCAAAACCTAAACATTCTGTATTTGAGCAATCATAGCCATTGGCATTATAAAACAATAGATTATTGCCATAAGCGTCTCTTTTTAATATTTTCTTCCACATAGCTTTTGAGTAAAGATCTTTTTTTGAAATGGCCATCAGAAGCTTTGAAATATCATCTCCTGAAACATTAAAAAGACCAGAAGCCTTATAATCAAGCGGTATAGAAACCAAATGCTTGCCATCATGAACCCTGTAAGACAAAGTATTAGGATCATGTCCTTCATTAACAGTCATACCAAGCGGTAAAAAGATATACTCCTTCAAATAGTCAAATACAGAAAGTCCCGTCACTTGTCTTAAAATCTCAATAAGCATGACTTCATTGGTTTTGGAATCTTCACCTTCTACATCACCAGGTGTCGCAACTAGGTCTATTGATTTTATTCTTTTCATAACAGAGTCAAAGTCTCTATTCTCAAAGTAGACCCTTTGTTCTCTTCTAAGACGGTCTTCAAAAGACAGGTCATGATAAGCCTGATCATTTTCAAGATCTACCATTAGGCCTTCAAAGTAGAAATCACTCAGTCCAGTCAAATCTTTCAACAAATGTTCAATGGTAATCTTTGACCCGTGTTTAAAATCAGCTACAAACTTATCCAGTGTATCACTCAGATTTAAGAGCTTTCTGTCTATGGCTGATACCAAAGCTAAGTTAACAAAAAACTTTTCGTTTGAGTCTAATGTATAACGCGTTTGATCCGTAGCCTTTTGATTTTTATCTCTGTTTCTATAGCCATATACCTCTTTATGTAAGACTTGGTCTTGTTTTGTGATGATAAAATTACCTGAAATATCCCACTCAGAAGAAACCTTATCTATTTGGCTTTTAATTATATTTTTATCTAACATCATCATCCCCCCTTATAAAAAGTATATCATTTAAGCCTTTTTAATTAAGTGTATAGATTGAGTTAAAAAGTAGTCTCCACATAAAAAGACAGGTTCAACCTGTCCCAATAAGATGCTTTAATAAGCGCCATAAATACTTTAAGCCTATCAATAGGATAATAGGTAGACCTGCGGTTATGAAGTAGTTTATTCTATGATTGAGTGTCATGATACCCCATTTACCTTTAACCTTTACAAAGGCAGTATCATTGTCAAAGAAATCTGTTGCATCATCAAATGTAGGCTCAATAACATAGTCATTATCTTCATCCACATAACCCCAAAATATATTGTGTCTGATTCTGAGTAAGCCATGAGAATATTTACTAGCCCTGTTATATATAGGACCAATAATATAGTCATTATTCTGATCAATAAAACCATGTTTTTTATTGATTTCAACTCTTGCAAGACCATCATAAAATGGATGAACCATATCATATTCAGGTTCAACTAGGATACTCCCATCCTCTCTTACATAGCCCCAGTTATAGCCAGTCTTAATACCTATTATGTCATCTCCAAAGAGTCTGATGTCATCGTATTCAATGGGTAAAATCACATGACCTTCATCGTTTAGTACACCAAACTTACCATCAGAACCAACTACAGCTTGATTTAAGACATAAGGTGATGCATAATCAAACTCTAGCCCAACAAGCATCTTGTTTTCTAAATCGATGTAGCTATATTTACCATCCTTTGAAACGGGCGCCATCTCATTTGAAAACTTACCTATAGAGTCGTAATCGGTTAAATAATCGGAGTCAGTGTATATAAAGCCCAATTTATTATCAAGCTCATACCTAAAAATATCTGGTCCATCTATGGAGATTTCATCATACATTGTTTTTAATACCACTTGTCCAGATGTATCGATGACACCATACTTATCCGCTTCTTTTATAACCGCTAGGCCATCAGCGAAAGAAGAAGCTTGATCAAAGTGCGCCTTAATGATAAGCTTATTACTTTTATCTATGTAACCATACTTGTCACCTATTAGAACGCTTGCAAGACCATCTGAAAAACTGTTTGCATCAGTGTACTGCGGCTCAATAACAAAGTCTCCCCACTTGTTAACATAACCGTACATGCCATTTACTTGAACAAGAGCCAGACCATTGTCTGCATATGATTCAATGCTGTCACAGACAGGCTCTAATCGGTATTTATAGGACTCAATATCTAGCCCGCTTACGATTAACATAGACCAAGAAAAGTAGGCTATGGCAATACCTCTTATGACTATACGTAAATATGATTTTAATCTATCAATCAACTTCTGCCTTTTATCCAAAATTACTCCTTTTAAATCAACCTATTTTTAGTATAGCATAAAAAAAAAAGCCACATAACATGACTATTTGTGTAATTCATTCAGTTTTAAAGCATACTCTCTTGCTTGCGCAAGAGCGACTTGATCATGAGTGGCTGAAACATTGTTTGTATTTAAACTCATAATAGTACCAATAGATTTTGCATTGATAAATCTAAATATAATACCTGCCCTATCTATAGCTGGTGTTGGCTTACCATCTCCACCACCAGTTAGAATCAAAAGGCCATTTTTTTCTTTTAGCTTAAATGATTCGTCTTTTTTCATAACTCTTTGGACATAATAGGTTTGCAGTCTTGAGGCAAAACTTAAAAGCTTGCCCGTCAGCTCAGAAAAGTAAATTGGAGATGTAATAATCACATTATCCACTTCACTTAAGAGTTTATAGACTTCTTGCATTTCATCATCTATACAACAGCCGCTATTTTTCATGCAAAACCTGCAATCTAGACATGGACTAATATCAGCATAGTATGTATGAATAAACTTGACTTCTCCATCTAGGTATTTAAGCATTTCATCTACAATGGCCATAGAATCACCTTTCTTTCTAGGTGAACCATTTATTATCAATGTCTTCAATTTAGCTCCTTAATCTCTTTGTAAGTCAGTCCCTTCTTGCTTTTACTGTGGTATTCCACATCCGGTTGATAGCCTTCTAAAAGCCACTGGTTTATTACACCATTTGAGACCAACGTGTTTTCCAAGAACATAATATCATCTAAATGATTGCTTTTCAAATAGTCTCTTGCCTGTAAAAGTGTCTCAACTTTATCAATTGCAATAACGACAGTCGATGGGTAAAACTCGTCTTTTATACCATCATATGTCCAATAGATTCTTGTGAATCTAGAATGATCCTCATAAGTATTATCGAGGTATTCTTCTTCTAGGACATGATAAATTACATCAGGAACCACTGTATAATAATCGACAATATCTACTTTAAAGACGAAATATTTTTCACCAAAATCATAAGAAGCTTTAACAAGATAGATTTCAGATGGTCTGTGACTAGATACTGTAAACTCTCCATCCTTTACAAGAACTTGGTCATAAACATCTGGTTCGTACCAAGAATATACTTCATAACTGATAGGTGCCTGTTCAAAGTCCATTCTTAAAGTAAAACCAGCTTTTACAGTCAATTCATTCAACTGATTTTCAACCAATTCACTAGGCCTAGTGGTCTTGATGAAGTTATCAAAGGCGTTGACTTCTTGATAAGAACTTGGACCACTTAGACTGTTATAATAGATACCCCCATATTCTATAAATAGATTTGCTTCATTAGTATAACTCTCACTTAGTTCAATTGCCAATTGACTACCACTAGATACAGGCACACTAAACTGGTCGATTTTGACTATGTCCCCGTTAGCATCATAGAGTTTAATATCAAAGGCACCATCATCAAAGGTTAGGACAAAAGGTTTATCAGGATCTATAGCCGTTGTTTGGCCCAAGTAGCTTACTTGGCTTACATGCTTTTTATTCATTGAAAAAATGCAGTACCAAAGTTTTCATAGTAAAAAGCCTGAACACCTCTATCTATAAAAGATGACGAGCCTGAATGGAAAGATCTGAAGCCTTGATTATGCTTTTCATCTAGATACACTGAAAAAGTATGGTCTCTTAAACTATGGTCATAATAAAGCAGACCACCTATATGACTTGATAGATGACTTGCCTCATTATAATTTTCATTTATTTGATGAAGACGTCTGCTATCTTCTTGTATCTCATCTCTTGATACAGTGTCTCTCTCTACTACAAACAAGCCAAATATGAGTAGCGGAATAGTCGCTATTAGTAGTATGATCAATTCTTTTTTATCTTTCATTTCACACCTCAACTGTATTATAAGCTGAAAATAAACAGAGTAAAACTAAATGGATATTTCTTCAGATTTATTTAATACAAAAAAATAACATAGAAGGTCTATGTTATCTGTAATCTTCTATATTAAGTTCTATCCAGTAAATATCTCTTCTACTGTCACCTTCTCTTACAAAGAACAAATAATCCTCTTGTGGCGACAGCATGGCCATGGCGTCCCAATCAGGTGTATTAACAGACTCTCCTAGATTGATAGGTTCAGAAAAACCTTCTTCTGTTTTAAAGCTTATATAAATATCCGCACTTCCTTGATTGCCACTCTTTCTAGCATCGAAGAGCAGAAAGGATTCATCTCTTGAAATACAAGGATGACTGGCATATGAGTAACCAGGAAAATCAATATGAACAGCTTCTAAATACGCACCATCACTGAACTCAGACATATATATCCCCTTGTTCTCTCTTGTGAAGTAAAGATTTCCATTGTCACTCTCAGTAAGATAATATTCTATGTGATTTGAATTAATGGTCTCAGGAAGCCTAATAGGCTCAGAGAATACCCCTTCTTCATAATCTACATAATACAGATTACTCGGTTTTGCATTCGCAGAATCCGTTGACGAAGAAAAATAAACTCTTTTACCGTCTCTAGATACAAAAGGCTCCATTTCATCACCCTCTGTAAAACTGATTCTTTCAGGTTCAGACCATAATTGATCCCTTTTAACATAAAGCAGGTACCTATTTCTTTCTTCGTCCATTTGACCATAAAACATAAGGTCACCATTAGGTGAAAATGAAGCCGGGTAATGAGAATATCCATTAAGTGATATTAGTCCTTCTGAAAATACCTTGGCCTCTTTGTAAGGCAAGTCTTGATTATAAAAGAAGGATGATTGATACGCTGCAATAAGGTCTTCAATACCTTTTACATAGATGTCTTCCTGATTATTATAAAAGATATGCTGACCATCAGTGGATGGGTATGATATGTCTCCTAAATAAACTGGCTTTGCCCATTCATCATTATCTAGATAAGATATGTATGTCCCTTTTATACCATCACGAATACCATCAAATAGGATGAAATCCCCATTTGGAGAAATATAGGGATGTGTCTCCATAGCATCGGTATTGAAATCAAGTGAATGAAAATCACTAAAGACACCTTCTTTGTATGTAAAAGTAACAATATCATCTTTATGTTGGCCTTTAATTGGAGATGCATAAAAAGTTTCAAAATCCGCTGATGTCACACAATAGGCATCTATCAGAAGTTGAGGCTGACTGTAGCCATCAAGGTTTTTCTCTACATAGTATGTACCACTCTTCTTATCACTCTCATATAGCCTGTAAAAAAAGATATACTTACCATCTCGAGTAACTGTCGGATTAAAGTTTTTTGAATCCTCTGTGTAAATCAACAATTCGGGCTCAGACCAGCCATCCCTGTAAGTCATAGAGTATATGCCTGTTTTTCCACCATTAATATTCTGGTCAGATCTCGCAAAATAAATAAGGCCATTTGCCTTGTCAAAGGTGCAAGATACTTCCTTTGTCCCTTCAAGTGAAACAAGGTCTGGTAAAAATATCCCCTTATCAAATGAAATCTCTACAGAATCAACACTTTCCTGACTATTCTGACAACTCACAAGCAAAACAAGCATCACTAATACAAATAATTTTCTCATAATCTCCCCTTTTTATTAAGTATATCGCATAAGGAGACCTAAAAATCTAACTATTTTGTAATAGAAATAAATGTAAACTTTAACAATAGATTTCGAATCATCTACATTCATGACTTGTAAAAACTCTGTTCAAAAGAAAAAGAAGCTTCCGCTTCTTAAAATACGACCCCCTGTCCCATATCAAACAGAAAATCATCCTTCTTATCTTCATGAACCAATAGCCTAACCTCACTACCTACAACTAATAGGTCTACCCTGTCTATACTAATTGTCAGCTTTCTTGAAGCTTCATAAATATCACTCACAGCTGACCTAATTTCTAGTGTCACCTTATAAACTGCTGACCTATTCATGTAGATATCTGTCTCTTCAACAGAAATGACGCGGCCTGATGCCGGTAAGTACTTATCTAGATTCCTAGGTAATGTCTTGTTAACATTCCTAAAAGTCATAAATGCGCCAATAAATAGCGGTATGAGACTGACCCATATGCCAACATGCAAGATAGGCATAAGTTTAAAAACCATATCTGTATTGGCACTGTCTTTGTATTCAACCATACCTGTTGCAGCTAAAATGAAATCATAAAATCCAGAGTAATAGATGATTAAGGAGGCCATTATAAGTGCAAAAATGACTGGAAATGTAGCGGTTTTAACAAGCCAGTTTGGATTGAGTAGCATTCGAACCACAATGATTATCATGATAGTTAAAAATATACCTGCTATTAAAAACAATTGAGTTTTAACCAAATATAAAGGTAAAATAGACACTGTCAATGACAGACTGCCTGCTAAGATTGCTATCATGACACCTAGTATCGTTATTATAGTATTTGCTTTAATTTTCAAAATTTCATCCTTTCTTTTAGAATATTATACCATTTACGTATAAAAAGAAAAAGCCTTCCGGCCTAGTCAATTTTTTCAATCGAAAGCATATTTATTTGTGCAGGATAAGATTCCATGATGGCCCCATCATATTTTATAAGAACATGGTCATCTAGTTCAAAGGATTGATCTGTCGATATAGAAATCAGGTCACTGGAGTTTCTAACATCTTCTCCTTCATCAACTAAGACAATATAACCACCTTGTGTGATCTCTTGTATCCGTGCCTTAAAGGTAAAGGATTCTACGTCCTCAACCGCCTTATTTGTACAGCCTACCAAAAGTATGACCAATATCAAGATTATCCATTTTTTCATCTGCATGACCTCCTATTGAATAAATAAAAAGCAACTCAAAAGTTGCTACAATTTGTCAATCATAGATTGTATCTCTTTTACACCAAAGTCATCATGTGCATTTTCTAAGTATCTTTTAGAGTCTTCATACCATTCTTTTGCCTTTGTGGTGTTACCTTCAACTATCTCTATGTCTCCAAGGCCTTTATAACAAGACCCAATGCTAGATGGATCTTCAGATATGATACCATTCATCATGGCCAAATCAATGTATGATTTTGCCTTATCTAAATCTTTCTTTTTAAGATGCAAAAGTCCCAACTCATAGTAATTAGATGAAAAACCTACATAGTCCTCTTTTAAGTAACACTTTCTTGTATTTTTTTCAATCATCAAATAATCTATGGCCTTGTCATAGTGACCACTTAATCTTTCTACCATACTTAACTGATGATACATGATAGCAGAGTTTTCCATATCATGTTCCACTTTTGCTATATCTAAAAGTTCCTCATAGACATCTTTAGCTTCATCAAAGGCTTCTTTGTAACACAAAACAAAGCCCATATAATAAAGCGCTGTTCTATAGTCTTTTTCAACATATCTATCTAGAATAATCTTTCTAAATACCTCTTCTGCATCATCATATTTTTCTTGATTAAATAATTCTATTCCTCTATTTAACATATCAACCTCACATGTAAAAACTCACTCTTTTTTTACCCCATGAAATTCAAGACAAACAGATTAAGTCTTAAAAGCTTTATAAATACTTTCTGCACGTTCTTTTGACAAACACTTGCCTATACAACTTTCATCGTCTATAAGATACTTGTCATGACTAGAAATACCACCGCAGATGATGCACCTCTTACCTGATGCATCCACTTCTTTGGTCTTCTTCTTTCTTACTACCCTTACTGCTAGAGCATCTGAGTGGCTAACACAAGTACATACACAAGTCTTATCAGATAAAGACTGTCTGTATTCAGAAGTCAACTGACCACATAAAACACAAGTCTTTTCAGGACCAGTTTTAATTCTCCCCTGCTTTTTATCCGCTTCAATCAGCTTCCTCTTGGATTCATCAGACGACTTTACCTCTAAGTGTCTTGTAGGCTCACTGACAGGTTGAAGTTTTTCTTTACCCGCTTGTTCAAATGCTTTTCTAGCAGTCATGTAAGCCAGATCAAAGTCATGTACAATAAAGCCTTTATCAATATCAAAGAGCACCATATTTAGATCATAAGTCTTTGAAAACTTGTCTCTTGCAGCTATATCAACACCAATAAAATACTCCAAGTACTTACGGATGGTTAATGTCTTTTTTTCAGTGTCTAAAATAAAGATTCTTTGATTTTTATCTTCTAAGGCAAAAGTCCTTTCATCTTGATTGAACCTGTGTTCATCACTGACAAAATTACTTTTAGAGCTGATGACCCATATGGCCTCTTGTCTGTTCTTTTTATAGTCTTTCATTTTTTCATGGCGCTTTTTTATAGAATCAGGATGATATACAAACTCTATGGCCAAGTTCTTAGAACCTTCTATATATAAGTTGGCATTTCTCTTAAAGTCCAATCTATAGTCTAGTTGAACATCATAAAACCGACTTAAATAATGATAAAGAACAAATACACCATCCTCATGTTCACCACTTTGAACATCTGAATGATGGTTGATGCTTTTATCCATCTGGCCCTTGTAATGTGAAAAATAGGGTTTTTTTACTGTACCATGATTAAAGTACACATGACCACCACACTTTGCACATGTGAGGGCTTTTTCAGGTCCTGCCAACCTAAAGGTCTTGTCTTTTTCTTCAATGACCAAACCGTACTGATTATAAACATCAAATGACTGAACCAATTTGCCATTTAATAAAGCTGTATACATGATTACCTCGCTTAACATTATAGACTAGGATTATTACAAACTCATAAAGTATCTATTAAAGTTTCAAATACCTTTTCATCTACTTAAGTATACCGCAAACATATGAAAAAAAGATTAAATTGCAATCAATAATTGATTTTAAATCCAATCTTCATTATGATAAAAACAAGGAGGATATACTTATGAGAACAATGGAAGTAAGCTTTCCAGGCGGAAAGAAAGTTGATGCCCATATCGGTAATTTTACAATTTCTACTGACCAATCTGTAAAAGCAGGTGGTGATGCCAGTGCACCTACACCTTTTAACACCTTTTTAGCATCTATTGCCACATGTGCAGGCATCTATGCACTTGGCTTTTGTCAGCAAAGAGAAATTGACACTGTAGGTATGAAAATCACCATGAGTTACAATGTCAACAAGGAAACAAAACTTGTAGATTTAGTAGAAATCAAATTACATACACCTGAGGGTTTTCCTGCAAAATATGAAAAGGCAATCATTAAATCTATGAATATGTGTGCTGTTAAAAAACATATGGAAAGACCACCTGAGTTTAGAACAATAACAAATATCAGTCATCCAGAATAAGCCCTGTATCTCTACAGGCTTATTTTTCTTTTATATAGATAACTTTTACCTCTGCATAATTTGAATCGTCATCGTCTCTTCTAAAGGAAGCATATTGAAAAACCATCAATATGTCTATTTCATCAGACTCAAGTTTATAAGACAAGTCTTCAATCTTACCACCTTCTTTTGACCCTACTTGGTCTAAGGCTATAAAATAATCCTCAAGGTAATCTTCTAAAATCAGCCTATCGTCTAAATAAATCTTGATACCAGAAGGGCTGTCATTTATCCACTGAAGATCATACCAACCTTTTTCCCCCATGAAAGAAGCTTTTGAATGTTCTAGATATACTGCATAATCATAACCTTCAATACTATGACTGCTTGGCCTTAAATGAAGATAGACATAATCATCATTAAACTCTCTTTTATGCCATGTTCTTTCAAAGCCAAAAGTATCCTCAAAGTAGTCCTGCTCTTTCAAATCTCTGCTTAGCCACTCCGGTAAATCAGCATCTCTTGAATAGACCAAATAATCTACAGACTCTGTAATTTCTCCTTTTAAGTCATCTCCGATACTAGAATTCCCGATTATTTCACCATCCACCAATATACCTTGGTCTTCCAAAACAGAGGCCAATCGATCAACTTCAAGATTTACAGGTAATTGGTGATAACCAATCATCGGCAAAACGGATACGACCATTGAAAACATAACTAGAAAAGGGATGACATTCTGTGACTTGTCCTTTTTTACTAGCATCAAAATCATAATGACCAGTGAAGTCAAAATAACCAATATAAAATAATACTCTTGCCCCCTAAAGGCCTCTTGACTTATATGTCTTGTAAAAGCGTAGACACCAAATAAAAGAATAAGAATACTGGCAAATGGAAAGAGTTTCTTATACATATCACCTATCTTGTCCTGACCTGGTAAAACCATCAAGTAGAGAAATATACCAAAAATCGCATAAGAAATCACTATACCCATAACGGTATTAAAGTTAGGCCAGTCTCCTAACAAGGCCTTGCCAATCCATAGAAGTAATACCAGTGTTAAAGCGCCTATAATAGGAATCATAATATTGGTAAATAAGATTTTGATAAAATTAGGTTTTTTCTCAAAAGTTAGCCTGATTGGATCATGACCTTCTAAATCTAATGAAGGAAAAGAGCCAATAAATATTGTAAAGGAAGTAAATAATACCAGAGCTGATAAATGCATGTAGACTTTCTCGCTCATATCATTGTACAAGAGACCCTGTACAGCACCAGCAACACCTGTGGTTCCACTCATCAAAACGGACCCATAAATAAAGGCTATGGCAAGTGCTTTCAAAAAGACAAAGAAAGAGATACTGAATGACTTTCTAGCTGAGAAAACAATATAGGCTAAAAAGCAAGCAGATATCCATATAAAAATCCTTGCAGTTGCAATATCAGTAACCCGCATACGTGTATAGGCATCGCTTGTAGGTCTTGAAAACATAAAAAGAGCCAGGAAAGCTACCAGTAAAACTGATAGACTTGATACATGACTCATAAGAATAGATTTATTCAATTTCTTAAATAAGGCCGTTGAAAACAGACTGTATGAAATCATACAGGCAAGTGACATTTGGATACAATCAAATAGAAAAGCAGTAGTGTCCCTTTCTATATCCATTTGAATACGTACCATAGTCGTTAATGTAAATATTGCGGCACCAATAATAACCAGTGGATATATGTCTACAGCCTCAATGGCACCTCTTAGACTTTTTTTAACTGAAGTTTTTAAACTCATCAAATCACCTCAGCTATTATATACCCTAATTGCTATACATCACACATTATTAAACCATAACATTGGCTGACAGTATGAACATCAAAAAGACTGACAGTATGATCCATGCACCTATTACTATAAAAAAAATCGTTTTTACTTTTCTCGAAAAATCAGAAAATGGCATAAGAATAAGGCCAATTGGTGTCATAAATAAAAGTGCTAAAATGACAATTAATTTCGGTATCCCTTTTCTATTTTCCTGTGGTCTATTTACTTCTCTTGCTTCTTTTATAATGGCAGACTTGACAGGCCTTCCACAGGATGGGCATATTTTTTCATCACCTTCTAAGATGTCTCCACAAAAATCACAATTCATACATATCTCCTTTCATTAAGCTAAGTATATTATATATGTACTTATTTGACCATTACTTAGACAAAAACAAAACTGGTCTAATCGACCAGTTTAAACATCATTTTCATCAAATGACAGAAATACACCTTCTCTAGTGCTTTCAAATTTTCTAAGTTTGACACCTGACTTATTTAACATAAGCTTTGAAGCTTTGACAATATCAGTGTCTGCATACTTATCAGACAAGTAGACAATTTCACTTATCCCTGACTGTATAATGGCTTTGGCACATTCATTACAAGGAAAAAGTGTTGTATATACTGAACAGCCCTTAAGGTTTGAACGGCTCGAGTTTAAAATAGCATTGAGCTCTGCATGACAGGAAAATGCATACTTGGTTTCTAAGAAACCGCCTTCATTATCCCATGGCAGTTCATCATCTGAACAACCTACAGGAAAGCCATTGTAACCAATACTGACTATTTTATTTTCATTATCAACGATACAAGCACCAACTTGTGTGTTTGGGTCTTTACTTCTCATTGCAGACACCAATGCCACACTTAAAAAGTACTCATCCCATGATATATAATCTTTTCTTTTATTCATGATATCCCCCTATTAGGCCTATTATACCGTAAAGCCATCATAAGAAAAATAGTAATTAAACATATAAGTAATTTTAAGATTTATAGAAACTTTCCAAAGCTATTTTAACTCAACCAACTGAATCCTATAGCCATCTGGATCTTCTATAAAGAAAAATGAAATATAAGGTGATGGCGAAAATGGCTCCGTCGCGATTTTAACACCTAAAGTTTTCATCTGCTGATAGCTTTCTTCAAGTGAGGCCACTTGAAAGCCAGTTGAAACAGAAGCAGTGTGACTGACTTCAAATCCTTCCTGACACATAAGCTCAAATTTAGTTTCACCTTTTCCTAAAAAGGCGATTTCCATGCCAGGACCTGGTGAATACCTTCGATCCATTTCTAAACCAAGAATCTCGTGATAAAACTTAACCGACTCATCCATGTTTTTTACAAATATCGACGTCCAAAGATTTTTCATGTTGCCTCCCTTTTCTAATATGCTTATATCCCTTAAATAATGTCTTAAACGAATGTTACAATCTGTGTAAGACCATCTGATGCCTTAATTAGCTCATATCCAATTTCATTAGATCTAGGTAAGTTAAGGTCCCTACTGTTTATCTGATCCGATTTAACAATCAGTTGATATGAATCCTTATGAACAAGTTCTATAGACTGATTGCCACTCGCGGTGTTTAATACATAATCAATGTATTCTATGAGAACATCTTGTCTTGAGCTTAAAGAATCACAATCTATCAGTTTTATAGATAAATCTTCTTTTTTATCAACTGACTCGCCAATTTTTCTGAAGAAGATAGTCTTAAGATAAACCTGATTTATTTTATTTAACTCATCCATCAAGTGACTAGGTATAACAAGCTTAGAGTAGTGATCATACGCTTCAAGGAACTCACCATGTTTCTCTAAATAGGCTCTTAAAGTATTTGACTTGTTAACGTAAGACCTCTGCGCACCAATATAGACTATGATAAAAACAAGAAGCATCCCTAGTATGGCAAAATTAAACACAGTACCAAAGTACAAGTAACCCAATCTTCTTTCAACGATTAAGGTCACAATATACGGTATGACTACACCTATAGAGATATAAAAGGCACATATGTACATGTAGATGGTCCTATTAAACTTGACGATGAAAGACTGAATACCTGATAACTTGCCCTTTTGTAACAAATCATACAAGATATACATAAACAAGACAGTTAACAAGGTCGCTAAGAGCATACCTAAATGACTGGTCAGACTATAGTAACCAGCAATTGAAGCACTTAATATCGAAATTGGTAGTTTAAGAGTTCTTACAACAAAGGTCATGGACAAGCCATAATAAAATGTCTTTCTTCCATAAGTGTAAACGACAAAACCGTAGAGTAAATAACCCATCAGCTGAATCAGATATATTTTTTCTCCCATGGTTGCTTCAAGAACCACCGTTTCAATAACTGATAAGAGTACTGCCCATACCAATATTGAAAATCTATTTTTATTTATTTTACCATCACATAAATGTAAGGATAATAAAAGCATAAGTAAGTGTTTAAAGACACCTACTAAAGCGATTAAAAATATGATAACGTAATCCATTTTAAACCTCTTTGAATTTTAGTTCTTTTATGACATGCGTCTCAGTTACCTGAGTCTCAAGTGACATGTTAGGGTGTATATCTAGTAGGGCCTGCAGACTCTTTAAACCTTGTCCTCGATTTCTACCTTTAGTGGACAGCCACTGGCCTTTTTCTATTTTTAGAGTCTTGTAAGTGTTTTCAACTCTAAAATATTTCGCACCATCTTTTTCAGTCAAGAATACCTTTACTAGTTTCGACTCACTTTCTAAAGCATTGTCAACAAGCACGCCAATAGCTCTAGCCATCTGCAAGTCATCCATATGAACATGCTGAAAATCTGTTTCAAAATGAAAGTCTATTTTTGACTTCATTTTTTTTGCTATTTGAACATGTGTCATTAATAGGCCTTGTAATACTGGATGTTTTAAGTCTTTTAAAGCTTGCATAGCTTGAAGATATGCATCATCTTTTTCTTCGTGATAAAGATTTGAAAGCATGTCATCTACTGTCTTAGACTGAAATTCTAACATCTTAAACTTCTTATCCAAAATATCATGAACCTTTCTTTGGCGATTTATCAAGACAAAAGTAACAAGTAAACCCATAACACCGAAAGAAAGCCCCAGCATCACCATATAGTGACCGGTAGAATCTAGATGTAACTCTATTAAGTCAGAACCTAAAACTGATAAACTCATAAATATGTAAGTTGCAATAAGCTGTACTCTAAAGTTAATAATTAACTTTCTAAGTACATTTTTAATCATACCTTTGAAGCGCGAGGTAAGTGCAAGCATTATAAGTCCATAGAAAACAATCAAACCAATAGAAGTTATCATTTCTAAGTATCTAAAGGTAGCATGAATACCATCTGATCTCATCCAAAATAAAGTCACTATAAAATAGACCGGTGCAGCAATAATCATCACCACAAAAGAAAGTGCCAAAGATTCACCCAAGGATCTGTTAACAAGCCTTCTTACACACAAGGCCATGATGATCAAAAGAAACATCTCTAAACTTCTACCCATCAAAGGATAATCCAGTTGAAGGTAAGACTTAAAAGTCATTACGAAAAAAATAATGAATGTCGAAGTAGCCATCCATTTTCTTCTTTCTTGATTGAATGATACATCAAATATCATTACACAAATATATAACATCATTGCTATATGAACCATATCAGCAATTAATCGTATCGTCAGTAACATGTTCCCCCCATAAAAGCGCATATAGTTTATTATATAACAGATTGCAAAAAAATACTTCCGAAAATCGAAAGTATTAGTCATCTATTTGGCGTTCTAAGGCCATGAGTTCAAAAAGAACATCTTCACTTAAGTCATTCATGAGTTTTTTCCTATAATAAACACCAAGTTCTTCTCTTCTATAGAGTTCTTCTCTTCTGACTTCAGACCAAGAATGTTTCTTTCTCTTAGTATACAAGTCATAGTCTACTAAACGATTACCTTCTAAATCATATTCCAAGCCAAAGGCTATTTTCTTTATTTCCTTGATGTCCATATAGGTAAATAAGCGCACCTGATAGACACCAACACTCAGAAATACAAGTGCAGCATCTTTCCCCCATGACTCACCTAAAATAAGTCCACAGTCTAACTCATCAAGGACCATGGCCAAACGTTTGTAATGAAGGTAGTATTGCTCCTTTGCATCGTATATTTTAATGACAAGCTCCTGCCAATCCTTGTTCTCAAAACCTGCGTTGACATACTTAACAGTATGATTACCTAAAAACTTAATCAAGTTATTTGAAGACTGACTTGTATAAATGGCCTGACTAAAAAAGTCCTGTAAGCCCAGAGGAAGATTAAGTCTTTTTTCTGTGAACATGATGATGGTTCCTGAACCAAACTTTTCATTGATATGGTCAGAAAGGATCAGATCTCCCTGTATATCCTTTTGAACGGCCTCTATATACTTGTCTTGGTCACCCGTCGTCCTCATTAGTATCATTCTTGGCGTCGCCCTAATATCTTTAATCTGAATGTCACCTTTTAATCTGACAAGCTCAATCAAGACATCTTCACAATCCCTTTCAATGGCAGCGACATAGACAACATCGCCACCTGCAATAGACAAATTAGACTTCATTTTATCTGTCACCAGAATAATGGTCATACCTTCATCAAAGAGAGAAATCATATTTAGATAAGCATCGTACATATCCTCAGAATGACTGATGACCATTCTTAACTTAAATACATGATCCAGTGATTGAATCAAATTCTCACAGTTATCACTCTCAACCACTAAATGTTTAGGCGCTTCTCTTACAATATTCATTAATACCTCACAGTCCTATCTTAAACTTTCTCTGCCTGTAATCATCTGTATCCTTAGGATAAGAAATCATTGCAATATCCTTAGAATGAGCGTCTATTACATAGACACCATCTAAACCATTTAAAAGAATTCTCTTACCAAACTCTGTCACTTGGTCATAAGAGTGTCCAAATAAACAGATATCGGCTTCCTTTGAACATGCTTGATATAAATGTGCCATAGATAGTCTTATGTCTTTAACCTTCATGGTCTTATTCCTGCAAAGCACTTCATCCTCTTCTAGGTATTTCATTACGATCTCTTCATCGTCATGATTGCCAAGACACATGACAATATGCTTCTTATTGTTACTTCTTAAAACTCTAAGTAAAGACTGTATCCTTCTTTCATATATATCTATGTCTTTTCTCGAAAGTTCAAGCTTGTAGTTATCTACAAAATCACCTGTATGAACAATCATATCAGGTGAAACCAGCCTTATGATTGTCTCTAAAAAGCCGAAGGTCATATCTGGTGTATCCGTGATATGCATAACCTTGTAGCTGTAGTTCTCAATGTCTTTTGGTATCTTTCTTTTAATAAACCAATCTAATAAATGCATATGTTCCCCCAGTTTATGCTTATTTTATCACAAATAACGCTACAACTTAAAAGAAACCGTAACTACGGTTTCAAAATTTTTAACGTGTATAATAAGAACCATACCGATCACCTTTAAGGCGATTGTGAATGTACTTAGACCATTCCGAACTGCCTTTGTAATCTTTGGTATCTGTCTTTACTTCTCTTCTTTTAGAAAAGAAAGCTGCAAATAAAGAAATACCACCAAAGAAGGTTGTAAACATACAGATAAAAGCAGAGGCAAAACCTGCGTAGAAGCTGTTTGTTCTGGCATAATAAATAAGCATAATCAAAGCAGATACATTGGCAAAGAACAAGAGTTGATAAGCCGTCAAGATGCCCGCGTAAGACCTTGCACCGCTTTCGGTAAGTATCATTGCATCTTCTTTAATAAAACCACCACCTGATAATAGATTTTCAAAACTAAAAGCTGTACCTAAGTATTTGATTATGCTATAGGCAAAGAAAAGAGACATACCTAATGAAACAAGTATATTTATGACTATCACAGTTTTTGACAACTTAGAAAATCTGTAGTACATAATGCCCCCTTATTAATATTCAGAAAATTTCATCTATTTATAAAAATTATAACAAATAAAATAAGATGTATCAATAAATGGCAATTCCGATAAAAAAAATAGCCATAAATGGCTAAATTTTAAACTTATTAATCAACTCATGTAACTCTTCAATCATCTTGATGTTCATCTGAATGATTTCATTAACATGCTTTGTTTTCTCTGTAATGTCCTGTGTCATAAGTAGAATGTTTTCAACACCACTTGATTCCTGTGCGGTTGCATCCTGGACTTCATGCATATTATGTGCAATTGAATCAATGGATGAGGTCAACTGTTCTGAAATGGCACTTAACTCCATCATGATGCCATTAAAGATATCAGCATCGTTTGTGTACCTATCACCAATATCACTTAGCTTATCATAATCAGCCATTACTTTTGAGTCCATAAATTCTAAAATACCATTGGCATCAGCAATAAGGGTATTTACAGATTTCTGTATACCTTCAACGGTTCTTTGACTGTCTTCAACCATATTGGCTGAGGCTTCTGCTAACTTACCAACTTCATCTGCTACCACTGCAAAACCTCTACCAGCTTCTCCTGCTCTAGCAGCTTCAATGGACGCATTTAAGGCAAGTAAATTGGTTTGTGATGTGATATTAAGAATTTCATCTAGTAATTGACTGATCTTAGAGACTTCCTTAGCGTCTTCTATGGCTACTGCCAATCTTTCTTTTACATCTAAATACATATCATTTGCATTCTTTTTAGAATGTACAGCGTCTTCTTTAAGTTGAAGGGCTCTTTTACTGACATCACTGGCTTGATCTGCACCTTCTGTTGCTTTTTCAGCCACAACAGTAATGGCATCTTTAATCTCATCGACTGTATTGGCAACGGTATGGGTTGCAGCTGTTGTCTGCTCAATAACAGCAGAGATATCAGTTGTTGATGATAAAGTCTTATCGGATGAGTCTTCTAGTACCGCCACGTCACCTGCCATGGTCATGGCATCACGCGTCAGTTCTTCTGATGTCTCAATCATGTTTTGAAGCAGTTCTCTTAGACCTTCGCTAACCTTGTCAAAGGCCATTGAAATCTTACCCAGTTCATCCTTGCTGGTAATACCAATTGGCTCTCTGAAGTCTAAATCCTTGTACTGGTTTGTATGCACAATGATGTCTCTTAGTGTCTTGTTTAAAGGAATCACTATAAGCATAATCAAACCAAATGAAAATACAATAATGACAAGAGATATAACGATTACATTTCCATAGATATCATTTTTAATTTCTTGTAAATCATCTACGTAAACACCTGTACCAACAACCCAGTCCCATTCCTTAAAACCTCTAACAAATGAAATCTTTGGCTGCGGCTCTTCTTTACCAGGTTTTGGCCATTGATATCTGACGATACCCTGTCCATTTGATTTAACGGTATCAATCATCTCCTGGAAAAAAAGCTTGCCATCTGCATCTTCAAGGCCAAGTACATTGTTTCCGACCAACTGATCTGCAATTGGATGCATCAACATTAAACCATCTATGTCGTTAACCCAGAAATACTCAACTTCCGAATATCTGAGATTTCTTGTGAAATCAAGTACATCATTTTGGGCTTCTTCTAGTGTTTTTTCACCTGACTCATAAAGGGCGAACTGTCTTTGCATCTCTGAATAAGGTAAATCAGTCAATTCCCGCAATTTAACCATAGTCCTTTCCTCAATGATGTTAGAAACCGTTGGTATAATATAAAATGCGATAAGTGCTGTAAAGACAAGTATAATGAATAATGCTAGAACTATGATTTTATTCCTTAGTTTAACATTTTTAAACGTCATAAAATCACTTCCTTTTTATCTATATACCCCAATTTCCAGATATTAAAAAAAAACAGCATTTGCTGTTTTTGGATTAAAGGTTTGTTATTTTAATTAAACTGTTAATGACAGTCAACTGTCTGTACTTAAACTTATGAACCAAATAGTTTGACCAGTGTCTTGAAAGTAAGTAGCTCTTTATCCCTAGTTTCT
This sequence comes from Acidaminobacter sp. JC074, assembly GCF_022496765.1. GTDB lineage: Bacteria > Bacillota > Clostridia > Peptostreptococcales > Acidaminobacteraceae > JABXKX01. The sequence continues at coordinate 42,290 of NZ_VANV01000017.1, forward strand.
CAGCACCTAGGCAGTTCTTTGGTCTGTCATCTACAAAAATAACTTCGTCTGGCTTAAGATTTAAGTCTGTCAAAGCTTGCTGATACATCATAGAAGATGGTTTACATACACCAATTTCTGATGATATTACCATAGAATCAAAGTATTTAGTATAATCAGCGTGCATAAAAACATCTCTTAAAGAAGGCCAAGCATCTGATACAACAGCCATCTTATAAGACTTATTGGCTTCTAAAAATGGCCTGGCATCTTTATAAAAGACATACTTTTCAGGATTGTAGACCAACTCACGAGCTAAGTCTTCTGCTTGATTATCTCTGTCCTTTAGAACAGGAAGTGCATCCAGAAAGATTTCATAACATCTGATAAAATGCTTATATTCTGTGTCTTTATCCAATATGACCTTTTGCTTGTCTATATACATAAGTCCTTGTATAAAGGCATCTCTTATCTGCTTCTTGGATAAGGATTCAAAGGTCTTCTGATTGACATGATCAAAAAAATTTGGTGTGATAAACCAGTGCCCGCTGGCAGAATGATTTAAAACTCTACCCGAATCAAGAAGTATCCCCTTTATCACTGGTCATTCTCCACTTGCTTTAATAGCATGCCAAACAAATAGAAATCAGCAGATTTGACTTGTTCAGATTCAGAAGTAAAATTACCTATTAAATCAACTGAATAACCTAATCCCAAATACTTGCCAGATCCATTTACATCTGCACCGTTCTTATCAGTTATTGTAAACATTGGTTTCTCATAGCGGTAAGTTGTTCTATAATAATCTGTTATGATTACTGTTCCCCACAGAAGTAAAACGACTATAAATAGTGTGATCCATTTATTGCTTTTTCTCTTTTTTACATATAATTCTGTCTGATACCTCATAGCCCGTCCTTTATCTAATATTCTCTTATATTATTATACTTCATAAGATACAAAAAGTTTCAAAAAAACATCTTATTTCATTAAAATGAAATATATCGTTTTATATGATTAATTTCTGAAACTACCACATCTGCATCAATGGTCTTATCCTTTCCAATGTAGACTGTCTTAAGCCCTGCAGCCTTACCGCATAATACATCTAAGGAACGATCACCTATATAATAGGTCTCTTCCTTGTCTAAAGAGTATTTTTCTATTAAATAATTGAGTGCATCAGGATCAGGCTTTCTTTTAAGACCGTCATCACTTGTAAGGATGTCAACAAACCATTCTCTTATACCATGAGCTTCTAGAATATCATAGGTTGATAAACCCCTATGGGTATAGATGTAATGTTTACAGCCCAAATCCAGATAATGCTTTAATACTTCTTTAGCATTTTCTATAAGCTTATAGTCGCTCGCGGCAATTTGATCAGTCAGAGCTTTATAATGAATAAAAAGCTCATTGATATCTAGACCTAAATCTTCAGCTTGATTTGTCACAAAAGAGACCACTGATGTCTCAATGACTTTATTGTGAATTTCTTCAATAGTAAAAGCCCTATAAGGCTTTAATACTTCTTGTGTTACCTTAGTAATTCTCTCATATGAGTCTACCAAAGTCCCATCTAAATCCCATATTAGTGTTTTCATATATACCTCGCTATTACCATCTTATTAGATTTATGCATACTCTTCAAGAAAAATGTGATAATGCAAAGACTAACATAAACAGAGAAAGCAAAAAACTGCCATATAGGCAGTTACTTAATTGAACCATTTGAGACACCACTTACGATTTGCTTTTGCATAATTAAATAGAATACTATAATTGGTATCACCGAAAGTACAAGACCAGCCATAGCTAAACCATAGTTAGAAGTATATTTACCATAAAAGACAAATGTAGAAAGCGGGAGTGTTCTTGATTCACTGTGTAATACTAAAGATGGTAATAAGAAATCATTCCATATCCAAAGAGCGTTGATAATCGATACAGTCGCTGTAACAGGCTTAAGCATCGGAAATATAATCAACCAGAAGACCTGAAGATTGCTCGCGCCATCAATTCTGGCAGCTTCATCAATAGCTACTGGAATGTTTTTTACAAAACCATGATACAAGAATGTTGATAAACTAATACCAAATCCTAAGTAGAAAAAAATCAAAGCAGCTCTAGAGTTTAACATATCAAGCTTGCCATAGATAGACACAAAAGGCACCATGAGAGCTTGAAATGGTATAATCATCGAGGCAACCATAATGAAGAAGATTACTTTAGAAAACTTGCTCTTACTTCTTGATAAATAATATGCAAACATGGATGCAAAGAATATCAAGACCAAACCACCTATTATAGTAATCAAGAATGAGTTACCGATTGCTCTAAAGAAGTCCATCTTTTCCATGGCCTCAGCAAAATTATCAAAAGAGAAAGTCTCAGGTAAACCAAGTGGACTCTTTATGATATCACTCTTCTCTTTAAATGCATTTAATAAGATCAATAAAAATGGGAAGATATAAAAAACAGCAAGTAATCCACCAACTATATAGAGGATTAAGTTTTTTGATTTTTTCATTATGACTCAACCTCCAATCGTTTTGTTAAGAACACTTGTGTTAATGATATTGCCATTACAATAAGAAATAGTATTACTGCTTTGGCCTGACCAGTACCGTAATTGTGATATTGGAAAGACTCATTATAAATATGCATTGTTACCAGCTCTGTCGCTCTGTAAGGCCCACCTTTGGTTAATGCAAGGTTAACATCATATACCATGAAGCTGTTCTTTATTGTTAAGAATATAGATATAGTAAATGATTGAATCATTAATGGTATCTTAATTGAAAACAACTGTCTCATTTTTGTTGCACCATCTATAGATGATGCTTCTAAGACATCATTTGGTATGCTTGTGAGACCTGTAATATAGATGATCATCATATAACCAGACATCTGCCATACACTAACAAGAATCATTGCCCAAAAGGCCTTGTCTGGATCTACCAGCCAAGAGTACTTAATAAACTCTATCTCTAGTGAAGAACCTACATATGTTAGAAGTCTTGCGAAAATGAACTGCCATATAAAACCTAAGATGACACCACCAATAAGATTTGGTAAGAAAAAAGTGGATCTTAAAAAGTTTCTTCCTTTTATCTGCGATGAAACCAATAAGGCTAAACCAAATGCGACAATATTGGTGGTAACAACTGTGAAGAAAACATATTTGAATGTAAAGCCCATTGTATGCCAAAACGACTCATCCTTAAATGCTTCTATATAATTATCGAGACCAATAAACTCATTCATTTCAAAGCCATTCCAGTCTGTAAAAGTAAGTACTAAACCATTTAAAAAAGGTATGAGTAATACACAGATGAATGCCAACAAAGGAATCAAACCAAAAGTTAAGAATGATTTCAATTCATGCTTCCTATTCAAAAGTTATCTCCTCTCATCTAAAAGTTAGCCTGCCTAAGCAGGCTAATTCTATTGTTCTGTCCAGTAAGCCATAAATTCTTCTGCTAAGCCTTGTCTGTCAATTTTACTATCTAAGTATTTTTGCATAGATGCACCCATTGCTGGCCATGCATCAGCTGGATATAACATGTTTACCCACTCTAAAGTCTGCCCTGCAGCTGTGTATTCCATAATGGTTTTAGACATAAAATCAGATGGTTCTTGATTGAATTCATCAAATACAGGAATAAAGTTCATTTTATTTACATAGTAATCTTGACCTTCATTAGATGTAACAATCCAATTTAAGAAATTAATCGCACCAGCTTGTTCTTCTGCTGAAGACTGCTCTTGGTCAATTACAAAGTACATTGGTACACCTACAGAGATTTGAGAGTTACCATATGCATCAACCTCATTACTTACTGGTACTGGCATAATACCAAAGGTACCTTCTGGGTCTACACCTACTAAAGGACCATATGCCCAGTTACCCATAAACCAGAAACCAACTTCTCCGCTACCTAATGCTACAGAACCTTGATCGTAATCAGCACTTAATGGTGATTCAATATTGCTGTTATACTTCATTAATAAGTCAAAAGTATCCACCCAGTTGTTAAAGCCAGTATCAGATGCTAAATCAACAGAGCCATCTTTAACACCTTCTAAAAATGCCACACGACCTTCATGCGTTTCAGATTGAGTTGTGAACATCTTATTTGATAAGTGAGCACCTAAAGACCAATCCATAGGTGATAAGTGAATCGCTTTTTTACCAATTGACTCAATTTGCTTGAATAAGTTTTCTAAGTCATCTCTTGTCTTAATTGTAGCAGGGTCAAAGTCACCACCAACTGCTTCGTCTAAAACTGCTTTGTTATATAGTAAACCAAAACCTTCAACTGTCACTGGCATACCTAATACTCTGCCATCATGAGTTGCATTGTCTTGTGTACCTGCATAAGCCAACTTCGAAAACTCCGCTTGAGATACATCTAATAATTTATCTTTAAAATCAGCCATTTCCTGACCCATAACCATGATTGTAGGTGCATTGTTAGATGCATAAAGTGATGTCATTTTCTCGAATGCATTTTGTCCGTCCATTGGAACAACTTTAACAAGATAATCACTTTGTGATGCATTGTAAATATCTAAAGCTGCTTCAAATTCTTCACCAATTTCAGATTTGATTGTTCCTAAAATTGTTACTTCTGTAGGTGAATTTTCTTCAGCCTTGTCATTTGAACATGCAATCATTCCTACTGCAAGCGTTAAGATCATTAACATTACCAATAATTTTTTCATTTTTCCCTCCTATAAATGTCATGGAAAGCATTCCACACACCCTATAATAAACTTACCCATTAAGTCATTATATTAACCTTTATGCTGAAATTTTAATACTTTATTTTAAGATCCATATGCACTTCAGCTCTGCATATTTCACTTTACATCCTCTAACCATAAGCCCTTCTATTTAATGAAACATCCTTTAAAGATAAGGCATTACCAACCTGATCAAATATCAAGTGACATTTATAAAGTTCGGTATAGATTTGGTCCCTTTCAATGTCAATGACCATATCTGTAAAAGGACTTCCAATAAAAGAATCTCTATTTCTCTTCAAACGATTTTTTAGTGATTCTTTTGGTGTAACATGTAAAAGTACTGACATATCTATGCCTTTAAGATATTGACTATTGCCATGTGTCCATTCTAATATGAGGACTTCAGTTTTCTCAAAGGAAACCTTGTGAAAACTTATATCATTTATGCTTGTCCCCATATGCTTGAGGTATACATCCCTGTCACCTTCTTTAAATCCCTTTATAATCTGATTAACCCTATGAAAGTCTTGTTCATAAGAAGTGCCTAAGTAGCTCTCTAAAGCCTTTCTTCCAGACATTTGATAAATCTTTATCCATTTAAATTTTTCAGATAAGTCGGGATTGGCATCTTGATGGTCATGCATTAAGTGATTCAAAATTTGCTGAACTTTTTCTGAATAAAGAGACGCATCTATAAGTCCCGTCATACCAGCTTCTCTGTAAACTCTTAAACGTTCTGCATCATTTACTATAGGAATCCTTCTAGGATAATGGTCTCCATTTAATAAACATGTCTTTATACCAAATGCATTTAATCTGTCAGCAACAAGTGCTGCAACACCTGATTTACCACTTCCTGAAGACCCGTGAATGTTGACAACTAGTTTTCCTTTTGAGTTTAGTTCAAGCTTTATTGACTTGACTATTTTCGAAGAAATCGCAAACTGAACATCACATACTTGATGGATATTTACTGGATTATTAATTACATTGTTTTCTACTTGTCTTTCCATTTCTGCTCCTAAAGAAAATTAAAAGGCATCTCTTTTATCTTATCTGAAAAAGTTTTGGTGTCTTTAAAGACAAACATGGCTTGACTTAGTAAGGCAGTATCACCGATACCTACAGAGATAAAACCAGCATCATTGATACCATCTAAACCAGCACTAGAATCTTCAACACCTATTGTTTCATGAGGTCTTGAGCCAATATGAATCATAGCATCCAAAAATACGTCAGGATCTGGCTTTCCATTAGGTACTAAAGATGGATCTACAATATAATCAAAATACTCTTTTATACCAGTCGCAGTCACAATACCTTCAGCGTTTTTCGAAGCGCTGGCAAGACCAATCTTTATCCCTTTATCTTGTAAATAAGCCAATAGATCTATAGTACCTTCATAAAGTGAATCTACATTTAAGTGTTTTATTTTCTCTAGATATATATTATTCTTCTTTGTTGCTAGTTGTGTCATTTCTGATTCATGTTGATCTAACTTACCAGCATGTTTTAGTATCCTTTTAAGAGATTCCATTCTTGACACCCCCCTAAGATTTGGCTCAAAGCTCTCTTCAAGATGAATATCTAGCTCTTTTGCCATCTCACACCATGCTTCAAAGTGATAACTCGATGTATCTAAAAGAACACCATCTAAGTCAAATACAACTGCTTTTATCATATAAACGCCTCTTTCTGTTCATTAACAAGTTTCATAAGCTTTGCTACCTTTTCATAGGGGATTAAATCAGGAAACAACCTGTAAATCAAGTTAAGTGGCATATCTAAAATGATATCAAACAAGTCTCTTTCTTGCAGATATGAAAAGCTTTCCACAAATGCCGCACGAGTGACTTGATTGTTGTAAAAATCTTTGCATATTGAGTCAAATCCCAACTTATTTAGTTCAGCTAACTTATATTCTTTTGAAGCTTCTATAGAAACTTCTTTAGTATAAATAATATCTCTACTAGATGTTCCAAGCGAAAGTAAAATCTCCATATTTGAAAGGTAGTAGTCACATAACTTCAAATCATACTTCTCAAACTTTTCAATAGGTATTTCAAGATCGATAGATTTTTTCTCACCTGCTTTTAAGAATATTTTTTCAAAAGCTATCAAATCCTTTACAGGTGTTTTGTAATCACTGTTACGTTGTCCATAATAGATTTGAACAACTTCGGCCCCATCTATATCAGAAATGTTTTCTATGGTATAAGTGACTGAAATACCAGTTTCATTAAGGCTCATATCAATATCGCTTATACTAAACTCAGAATAACTTAAACCATAACCAAATGGAAACCTTACATCTTTCTCGTAATAATCGTAGTACTTATAACCAAGTAATGAACCTTCTGAGTATAAGACTTCATAAGGATTTACCTTTAGAACAGGATGTGTATCCTTAGAAAGTGGAAATGTTTCCGACAATTTACCCGAAGGATTTACATCACCATACATGATGTTCCAGAAAGCTTCTCCAATAGCTTGACCTGAAAGCCATACCTCAATCAAAGTATTGATATCACCCATTCTATCAAAATCTACTGCAGTACCATTGTTTAATACAACAATTAGGTCACTATTCAGATCATATAATTGATTAATCATCATGTTTTCATCATCTGCTAATGTAATACTTGATCGGTCAACACCTTCACTCTCATCCATCTCGTTAAGTCCAGTGAAATAAATTAGGTAATCATGTTTTTTTGCAAAATCTTCTATGCCAGATGAATCATTTTTATCAAAGTACTCGAATTCCACTTGTCGCTTAACTAAGCTTGATTCAAAATCCGATATCTTATAAGCTTTTACCTTCGAACTACCTGCTCCTTGTATTCTTGGTTTCTTAAAGAAGTCACCAACAATACCTATTGTTTTATCAGAAGATAGAGGTAATAATTTATCTTTGTTGTTCAATAATACAATGGATTCTTCGGCTACCTTTTGTGCAAGTTTATGATGAACTTCGTAATCAACATCTAACTTGTCAAAGGAAAGCTTGCTTGTCATCTCATATATTCTCTGATAACGTTCTTCTAAAGTTTTTTCTGAAAGATCGCTTTCAAGAATGTCTTTGGTTTGATACTCCCCCATAAAAGGCATATCAAAATCGACACCTGCATTAAGGGCTTGAACTGGGTTTTCTACAGCCCCCCAATCGGAGACAATGGTCCCTTTAAAGGCCAGTTTATCTCTTAAAATATCATTTAAAAGGTACTTACTTTCAGTAACTTTTTGTCCGTTCACCTTGTTGTATGATGACATAATCATCATTGGTGAAGCTTCATTTATAATATCTCTAAAGGTCTTAATATAAGTATTATATAAGGTATACTCATCCACTATACAATTGATTGTCATACGTTCAACTTCTTGTTCATTTAATACATAGTGTTTTAAACAAGCAGCCACATCTTGAGACTGAACACCCTTTACAAAACTTGAGGCAATTTCACTTGTTAATGTAACATCTTCAGAATAGTATTCAAAATTTCTTCCGCCTACAGGTGAACGTTTCAAGTTGACACCTGGTCCTAAAAGAACCTGTATACCATTAGCCCTTGCCTCTTTACCAATTGCCTGGCCTACCGAGTAGATAAGCTCTTTATTCCAAGAGGATGCCATAGCACTACTTGTAGGGAAGCAAGTCGAAAGCTCATTATCTGTAACAATGATGTCAGAGCTATTTGTTGCTCTGACACCATGAGGGCCATCATTCATATATAAGGACTGGATATCTAAAGTTTCAACATCATAAGTTGACCAAAAGTTCTTGGCAGCACCCACTTTTACCAGTTGCTCTTTTCTAGTCATATTTACTCCAATTCTATGCTTAAACTTTCAATTAAAGTGTAAGCTTTGTTCATAATATATACTTCTAATTCATTTTGTCTTGATAAATTTTCTATATCAACTGACCTCTCAGTAACCTTAAATGAAAGAAGCTCTCCTTTATAGAATAATTTAAACGTTATTTGATCAATAGTATCAATCATTTTAGGATCAATAGATAGCTTGCCATCATAATACCCTATACCTGCTAATGCAAATACATAGTTTTGCCATATACCACCTATTGAAGCAGCATGTATACCTGTTTTGGCAATTTGAGCATCATCATTAAGATCCACTTCTAAGGCTTTTTCAAACATATCTTTGTAATATGGCATATTGAGTTGGCCTGCTAATATTGCATGCATCGAATAACTTAATGATGAATCATGTAAGGTTCTTTGTTCATAATAATCAAAGTTTCTTAAGATCTCTTGATTTGAAAACTTATCTTTTAAGATAAGCATCAACATCACCATATCTGCTTGCTTACTTACCTGATAATCATGTAGATGAACCATGCTGTACTTCTTGAAAATTGCCAGTGGCTTTTCTTCAAACTTATATCTTTGTAACTCTGGAAATTCGCTTAAATTTAAGTATGAATCATCTTGCGCTATTAAACCTGTTTCATCAGATGCTGGTATATAAATCTTCTTAAGGATAGATTTCATTTGTTCTAAGTCTGAATCTTGACCATACTTTTTTATATCTACTTTTTCAAATGTTTGAACAGCTAATTCAATGTTCCAATAACACATGTAGTTTGTAAAAGCATTATTATCAATATGCTCACAGTACTCATCAGGTCCAATCACATCTAAGATTTCATAACGATCTTTTTCTTGATTGTATTCTAATCTAGAAGTCCAAAACTTAGCGGTTTCATAAATCATTTCATAGCCATAATCGTCTAGGAAACCTTGATCACCTGTCATTTTTACATATTGCATCATGGCGTAAATAATGTCTGCTGTTATATGAATCTGTTTTTTTCCTGTCCAAATTGGCTCTCGTTTATTGGTTACTACATCAATATTTCCCCATTCAGGTGTACATTCTAAATCAGTAATCCAACCAGATTCCCAAGGATACATAGCACCAAGATAGCCATTTCTTTGTGCTTTTTCTTTGGCACTATTTAAGAGCTTGTATCTATAAATTAATAGATTTCTAGCAACTTCAGGATCTGACATAATCCAGAATGGCAAGATAAAGATTTCTGTATCCCAGAATGAATGACCTTTATAGTCTTCACCAGTAAAACCTTTTGCACCGATTCCCATTCTATTGTCATGAACAGGTGTCATCAGTCTTAGATGGTATAGTGCAAACCTGATGTTCAATTGATAAATCACATCATTTGATTCAACTCTTATATCATGTAAGTCCCAGAACTTTTGCCATGCTATTTTATTTAAGTCATAAAAATAATCATATCTGCAGTTCGAGACTTCTATTAATTGATTTAGCCCAACATCATTTAGTGGTTCATGGTCTAAATCTCTATCTGTATAGACATTTGAAATTGTTTCAAGAACAAGTTCTTGATTTTCTTCTAAATCAAAGTTGTATTTTGATACCAAGTCTCGACGTCCAATCGTCTTTTGAGGAAAGCTTTCCACAAACGCTGAGTTTAAATATGCATTTGAAATACTGTTGATAGAAACGGTTACTTGACTCTGTGTGGTCGTTTGGTTAAACTGACCAATCTTTTTAGCTTCATACTTCATTTCGCCAGCTTCAAAGTGACTGGCACCATGATTAGTCACCATACCATTAATTGACTTTACTATAGTGATTTGACATGGCTTATTAGCTAAAAGACTCACTGAAGCACATAGTAGATGCTTATCTTCTAATGAAACAAATCTCTTAAACTCAATACTAAGATCTATACCATCTCTGGTAGTCCATTCAAGGGTTCTTTTTAGCTCACCAGTCTGATAGTTCATCTGCCTCTTATATGATTTAGTGTTGTAAGGGTTCATAACAAATCTTTCACCATTTACATAAATTTCTGTATTGGTAAAATCAGCAATATTTACAAGTTCAGCTACTTCATGCTCCCCTTGTACGGTGTTAAAAACACCAGAGACAAATGTGTTTCTTTGCTCTCCATAGTAGACTTCTTCAAAACCACCTCTAACTGACAGGTAGCCATTTCCCTGTGAAAATAGAGTTTCAGATTTATTAAGATAATTAAAATCCAAATCTACTTCACTAACTGTCCATTCATCAATTTTATAATGCTTGAACTTATCTTTATTCATTAAGTACTCTCTCCTTGTCTTAACTCAACTGGTAAAATATATTTATGTTTTACTTTTTTCTTTTCAACGATATTCATCACACTTTCTGCTGCTGCTTCACCCATAATGTCTATTGGTTGAACTATTGTCGTTAACTTAGTTTGTGATATGTCAAATAAATCTATGCCGTCATAACCAACTACTTTTACATCTTCCGGTACTTTCTTACCAATACTATGTAAGTAGTTAATAAGTTTATAAGCTAGAATGTCTGTAACAGCAAAGACACCATCTAAACTACTGTGTTTATTCCAGAATTGCTCGATGTATTTATCAAAGTCTTCTATAACATCTTCTTCTTCAAAAGAAGTATAAGGGATATTCTTATCTGTTAAGAAATCATTGAAGCCTTGTTTTCTTTTATGTACTTCTGTCTCAACATTTGGGAAACCACCTAGAAAACCCAAGTTTGAGCAACCCTTAGAAAGTAAGTGTTTGGCTGCTTGACGTCCTCCTGCGTAGTTATCTGAAGATATATATATCATTTCATTACTTAAGTGACGATCAATGGTTACAATCGGTAAGTTTTCTGATAAATAATCATTGATATTACTATTTGTGATAAAAATTATGCCACCAATTACTTTTTTATTTAAGAGTTTAATGTACTCTAGTTCCTTTTCTACTTCAAAGTTTGAGTTACATATTAGGAGTTTATAACCATTGGCATTTAGAACCTGCTCCACATGATATGCAAATTTACTGAATAAAGGATGATGGATTGTTGGCAGTATCAATGCAATAATTTTTGAGTTGTTAGCAATCAAGCTTTTAGCCATTTCGTTAGGCTCATATCCTAACTCTTTAATAGCCGCCTCAACCTTTTTTCTAGTTTGTTCAGCAACATAACCAGAGTTATTTGTCACCCTTGATACTGTTCCTACACCTACACCTGCTAATTTGGCTACATCTCTTATTGAACTCACATTACCCTCACGATCTATATTTATGGAAACCTTTCCTTAGTTTATAAAAAAAATATCTAAATCCCATGGAAACCTTTCCACCAAAAGTCTAAAAAATAGGAAATCGATTCCTTACACAAAATAATACGCCATTTTTCTATACCTGTCAAGTTAAATTATCAGATAATTTTAGTAATCTGTCCAAAGCGAGCAATAGAAGACAGGATTTTTGATATAATATTAGATAAGATATAGATGAAAGGATGAAGTATATGAACTGGTTCAAAGCACTAAATGATTCACTTTCTTATGTAGAGGAAAACATTTTAAAAGACATCGATTACGACCAAGTGGCAAAAATAGCTCTTTGTAGCAAATATCACTTTCTTAGGACATTTAAAGCGCTTACAGACATGAACTTGTCTGAGTATGTCCGATTAAGAAGATTATCCTTATCTGTAACTGATTTAACAACAAGTAAAGATAAGATAATAGATATTGCCTATAAATATGGTTATGAAACACCTGAATCGTTCTCTAAAGCTTTTAAAAAACTACATGGTGTATCACCATCAAAAGTAAGAAATCAAGGTTATAACTTGAAGGCAGTACCACCGCTTTCATTTAAAATTGAAATCAAAGGAGCATATAGGATGAATTATAGAATTGAAAGAAAAGAAGCATTTAACTTAGTAGGATTCTCAAAGGATGTTACTTCAAAAAATGGAGAGAACTTTATGATTATACCTGCATTCTGGCAAGAATGCATGGCTAACGGGTCTTTCGAACAGCTGATGGCAGGTAAAGAAACTTCTTATGGTGTATGTTATGGCTACGATAGTAAGGTTGAGGAGTTTAAGTACCTTATCGCAGTAGATGGCAATACAGCAGATCTAGAAGACACAGTGGTCCTTAAGGTACCAGAAGCGACCTATGCCGTATTTGAAGCAAAGGGGCCTCTTCCACACAAACTACAAGAAGTCACTAAGCAAGTTTATAACGAATGGTTCCCAGCAACCAACTATGAACATGCTATGTCACCTGAGTTTGAACTTTATTTGCCGGGTAACCCTCAAGCAGATGATTATGTATGCGAACTCTGGATTCCAGTAGTTGAAAAGTAAAAAACAACGCCATCATAAGATGGCGTTAATTTTTTACATTAGTTCTAATAATTTTAAAAGCTTCTTAATGACAATTGCAGCTTCAGCACGCGTTGCCCCATTTTGTGGATTGAAATTGTTGTTGTTATCACCAACTATCAAACCAAGCTGGTAGGTCATACGTACATCTTCAATAAAGTGTCTCGAAACACTTGATTCGTCTTTAGCATATTGAACGGCTGATTCTAATTGTTGCCCTCTATCTTTTTTCGTATAGTAGAGATAAGCATCCATTAAAAGACTAGCCATTTCTTCACGTCTAATCGGTTCATTAGGGTCCATCATAACACCATAAGTACCAACTAGGAGATTTGCTTCTTGTGCTTTTCTAAAGAAAGGCTCATACCAGTCACCTTCTTTAATGTTAGCATAGTTCAAGGAACCTTCGTAATCTGGCAAACCTAGAACCTTAACCATTAATACCAAGAACTCAGCATTTGTAAGTGTTTTATCTGGTGCAAACTCACTTGGACTCACACCACTTGTGATTTCTCTAGAAGCAAGTGTTTCTATGGCATCTTTGGCCCAATGTGTTTGAATATCTTTAAAAGTCTTATTGTTTTCTCTAATCGCATAAATTGAAAAATGCTTCGCTTCAAATGAGATTTTATCACCTTCTAAAAGTTTGCCACCTACATAGACCCACTCCCCTGAATTTTCATCTAAATAATAGATTGCCAAGTCATCAAGAGATTTAATTTTAGTAGGATCATATGAAAATACAACTGGTACAGGAACATCAAATGATAGTTTTTCATCACCATCTTTTAAATCAAGCTCATAAACTTCAGAGACAACTTTACTATCTTTATGTTTATCATCTGCTTGTCCAACAGCAATCTTTAAGTTTTCACTGACTGTCATGCCCTGTAGTACTTCAGCATCAAACTCAAATGTTACTTCTTTAAAGGTCACTTCTAAAGGTTTCTCACTCTCTGTTATATCTTCTAAAGCAGTTGTTGTTAATGCAACTTCCGCTTGATCACCTTCTTCTACATGAACAGTAACAACTTCTTGTTCGTCATCTTTAATGATATCTTCTATACGTTCATCTGATACATCAACAATAGCTGTCTCTGTACCATCCTCATTCTTAACTACATCCACTTCATCTTCTGGTTCTGGTTCTGGTTCACTAGCGCCTGGTGGTGGCGGTGGTATAAATGGTGCACCTCCGCTTGAGCCTCCAGATGAACCACCTGAAGAGCCACTGCTGTCACCCGGATCAGGCGCTGGCGCTTGTGCTCTAGTAATTGTAATTTTATAAGTACTTGAAGTATTATCTTCTGCTGTAACAACAACATTAACTGTGTTTGAACCAACACTCAATGACTTACTCTTAGAGACAACTTGAGAACCATCGATGGTCATAATCGCCTTGGAAGAAGCCTTCGTTGCATTTACAGTAATTGATGTAACACTATTTGAAACGCTTAAACTATAATTCTTAGTCCCGCTAGCAAATGTTGGTGAAATACTATAACCAGAAACTGATAAAGTATTTAATGTAGAATCTGTATCTGCTGCAGTTCTTGTAATTGTAATCTCATAAGTTGTTGTTGAAGAATCTTCTGCTGTCACTATAACCTGGATTGTATTACTACCTACATTTAAATTTACAGTCTGATTTCCAGACTGACCTGTAACAGAATTACCATCAATGGTCATAGAAGCTTTATCTGATGTCAATGTAGCATTAACTTCTATTTGAGATGTTGAATAAGGTACTGTTAAGGTGTAGTTAGCAGTACTCGACTCAAATACTTCATTTAAACTATTATCAGTGACTGTTAGTCCACTTAATGTAGAATCTGTATCTGCTGCAGTTCTAGTCACATCTATCTCATAAGTTGTTGTGGTTAAGTCTTCAGCAGTAACGAGAACTACTATCGTATTAGGTCCTACATTTAAATCTACTGTCGAAGTACCATTTTGATTTGAAACAACATTTCCATCTACTTTCACAACTGCTCCCAAATGCGATGCATTGGTATTAACAGTTATTTGTGAAGCGGTATATGGAACTGTTAACGTATAGGATAAAGTTCCAGAGTCAAATGTTGGGTCTAAATTATAATCTGTAATAGATAGATTACTTAAACTACTGTCAGAACTGATAGCTTCTCTTGTTATAGTTAATGTATAAGTTGTACTTGTACCATCTTCTGCAGTGACAATAATATTAAATGTGTTCACACCTTCGTCAAGAGGTTCTATAAATGATTCATTCACATTCATAGATGCCAAACTAGAAGCAGTAGTTGCATTAATAGTTGCTTGATTTGTAGAATAAGGAACTGTTAATGTATAAGATGTGGTGCTAGCTTCGAAGCTTTGATCCAAACTAAAGTTGGTCACCGATAAGCTACTTAAGCTACTATCAGTATTAGCTTGTTCACGAGTAATCACAAGTGTATAAGTTGTTTGTGACTGATCTTCTGCAGTAACGATTATATCGTATATGTTTTCACCGACAGACAATTGCTCCGTAGAAGTGCTGTTAACATTCATTGTTGCCTTTTCAGATGATTTGCTAACATTGATTGTTGCCTCATCAACACTATATGGCACTGTCAAACTATAATTAGTTAAACTACTATCAAATGATTGATCTAATGTATGACCAGTAACATTTAAATCACTTAAACTACTGTCTGTATCAGGCGCTGCTCTGTCAAAAGTCACAGTGTAGATATTTACACCATTATTAGCATCTGATACTTTCAAATAAACAGTATTCTCTTGACCAGGTATAGCATCATTCAAATCAATACTAGACACATAATTTCCTTCATTCAAAGCATACTCTAACGTAGAAGATTCAGTTACTTTTGTGCCTTCAATACTCCATGCTTCGTCATAAGCTTTGTCCCCTTCATCATACTCTAGTTTTGTGGCATCAAAATCCGCTAATGAACTACCATTTAACTTGATGTCAGATAAAGTTAATCCTTCTTTTATCGCTTTTAATGTATAAAACTGTTCATAACCTGCATAAGTTGATTTAAACACGTAGTCCTTTTTAGAAGCATCTAAAGTTAGGCTACCACCTGCAATATCTCCTCCAACCAATTCCAAACTACCATAATCGGCTCCACTATAGGTATATGCTATAGATGCAGTATCATTAGGCACGATAATAGTCTGAGAATCTTCATATTTGTCATAGATAAATACATAATCCGTTAAATCAAAAGTCTCTAAGAAGTTAAAATCATAAGCTGCTCTTATATCAATTAGACCATTTCCAATTAAATCGTCAAGTGATACAGAAGCATCAACTAGAGGCGGCTTAATGAAATAAGAATGCTGCTTAGCAGTATCATTGATAAAACTTCTAATCTGACTTGGCGTCAAATTAGGATATTTATGCTTTAAAATTGCTGCAAAAGCTGATACATGTGGTGTTGCCATAGAAGTTCCTGACATTTCTTCTGTTGAAGAAGTATCACTCCAGGAAATAATTCCTTGTCCAGGAGCAACTACATCTATCACAGCAGTAAACTCATTACCTGATGCTGTTCTTGTACCAGCAATATTTGAATAGTCTGAAACTTGAACTTCTGCATTAGTAGGATGTTTGGTAACTGAACCTACTGCCAAAACATTGGCATAGGCAGCTGGGAATCTTGCTACTTCACCATCACCTGGATCCTCACTAGTTGTGTGGTTGGTATTATAAGGTGCACCATCCCAAAGATTACTATAGTTACCCGATGCAGCTACAACAATCATGCCATAGGTATCAACGGCTTTATTTATCTCTGTTATGACATCCGGTGTATAACCTGTATAACTTAATGACATATTGATGACATCTGGTCTCTCTGCTTCAGGAAGCGAGAAGACATACTGAAATGCAGAAACAATCATTGCTGTATCTCCACCGCCATTATTCAAAACTTTAACAGGTATAATCGTTACGCCTGGTGCTATACCATTGATGTCAACCGGATCATCATCAATCTTAGAACCAATAATCCCAGCCACGTGGCTACCATGGCCAGTATCATCATCATAGGCACTTGTAGCACCACTACCAGTGGCATTATAACCATTTTCAACATTTAAATCGGAAGTTTCCAAACTCTTATTTAAACCTGAATCGAATACAGCAACTCTTACTTCTGAACCTGATAAATCCACATTTACATCATTGAGTATCTCAGCAATATTACTGTAATCGAATCTCCAAGCATCATCTAAGCTAGAGTCTTCTTCATAAGTTGGATATACTTTATAAGCTTCTCTTATACCATCAGATGAAGAAGCATTTCTAATGGCTTGATCTAAATCACTTTCAAAACTAGCTGCTCGAAGCATACCACCATCAAGGTTTTTAACGAAGTCTGCTGTACTCCTTCTTTCATATGTCCCATCTTCAAGTAGCACCAGTATTTCATCTTGTATGGCTTCTTCTTCACCAAAAGAAGGTGCAATACATAATGATAATAAAAGTACTATCAACATTAACCGTTTCATTTTTTTACTCCTTTATAACTGAACACAAACCTTGTCTATGCATTTCTTGCCTCCACCATGGTGAAGTTTATCTTCTCTTTTATACTCATCTAAAATACGTTTTAATAGATCTACAGCTCGATCATCTAATTGGTGATAATGTCCTGGATATACTTTTTCTATATCTAAGTCCGAAAGCCTATCTATCGACGCTTTAAGCTTAACAGGGTCTGTGCTTTCATAGTGGCAATATACAGTACCTTCATATATTGTATCACCAGAGAACAGTCTCTTATTTTTCTCATCATAAATACACAAGGATCCTGGTGAATGCCCTGGTGTATGTATAAATCTTAGGTTATCAAATTCAAAATCATGAATACTCTTAGGATTTTCATGTTTAAGAGGTGGTAACTCAAAATCAATTAAATTGCTTTCATCTACATCTTTCGTCATCATCTCAATGATCTTATTGTCAGGAAGAGGTAAACCTAGTCGAGTCCATTCCATATCCTCTGGATGAACATAGACATTTTCAAACTCATGAACATTGCCTAAATGATCCCAGTGGGCATGTGTTAAAACAACATCTATCGGTTTTAAATCTATAGCCTCCAAAACTTTTCTTAATGGAAACAAGCCAGTACCTGTATCAATTAATAAGTTTCTATTCTCACCAATGAAATAATAGATATTGGTTTTTTCCCAGTGATTTTCTTCACTGATCCTATATAATTCTTCATTTATTCTGTCTATCTTGTACCAATTCATTCTACAATCAACCCCATACTGATGCCGTCATAATACTTACCGTCTATTTTAAAGTATCTTTTAAACACGCCTTCTCTATAAAATCCTAAACGATTGTACAGTTTTATAGCTGGTAGATTGTTCTGATGAACAAGTAGCTCAAGTTTTGTAAGTACCTTGCTCTCTTCAGCATACCTTATGATTAATTCCATCATTTTGATACCAATACCTAAACGCCAAAACCTTTTAGCAACTGTAATACCAACAGTACCTCGATGAGAAACACGTTCTTTAATGCCACCTGATAAAGAAGCGACTGCAACAATCTCTCCTCTGAACTCAGCCACTAAAAACAAACAATTATCTCTTTGATGAAAAAGTTCTAAAACTTTGATTTCATCTTCAATGGATATATGAAAATCATTAGCACCATATGTATGGTAATCCACTTCTCCTGTTACCCAGTTCATAAAAGTTATAACTTTCTGAGCATCTTGTCTGTTGCCTTCTCTAATCGTTATGCTACCTACATCTGTGTCTAAAACTACCATTACTTATCTTTCTTCTTTCTTGATAACGAAATACCACCAAAACCACTGATCACTGCTATATAAAATCCGAAGTCATACCAAAAGCCGGTGTTGACTACTTCGTAAATTCTGATGTTATCTTTAAAAATTGACAAAAACAAAGATAAAGGCGCTAGCCATCCATGTAAAATCCCCCACAAGAATCCAGCTGGTTCATCGTCTATACTTTTATCTCCTGGAAAACAACTTGTTAGTGATGTTATTAGTACTAAAATTATGATTAATAATAAAGCTTTTTTCATAGATCCTCCTAAATTACTTATACACTTTCATTATAGCATGGTGACGTCAAAAATGATGCATTTTAATGGATTTAGCCGTATTTTAAAGACATTTAGACAATATTCCAAGCTCTACGACAAAAAACTTTTCACGATTAAAAAAATCTGATAAACTAGGGTTAGTATCATAAGAATAACTACAATAAGGAGTTTAACGATGAATTTAGAAAAGCAATTAGACAAGTATGCCGAACTTGCTGTAAAAGTCGGTATTAACTTAAAAGAAAAAGAAGGTTTATTACTTTCAGGTAATGAAGCAGCACTACCACTTGCACGTAAGATTATGGCTAAGGCTTATGAAGCTGGTGCAAAACACGTAGAGTTTCAATTTAGAGATGATCAAATGTCAATCATCCGTTACCTAAATGGTAAGGAATATGTATTTGAAAATGTGCCACAATTTAAAATTGATTCATTAGAAGCAATGTACAAAGAAAACTACCATCAATTATTTGTTATGGCACCAGATCCAGAACTACTTAAAGAAATCGATGGTGAGTTAATAGCAAAAGATCAAAAGACTCAATCATTGGCTGTTGCACCAGTAATGAAATACAGAATGACTGGTATCACTAAATGGTCAATTGTAGCAGTACCATCAGACGCTTGGTCAAAGTCAGTATTCCCTGACTTACCACTTGAAGAAGCGACTGAAAAGTTATGGGAAAAGATCTTTGAAGCAACAAGAGTTGATCAAGAGGATCCAGTAAAGGCTTGGCAAGACCATAATGCCAACCTAAGAAAGTACAAAGACTTCTTAAATGAAAAAGATTTTGAGAAGTTAACTTTCAAAGCACCTGGTACAGACTTAGAAGTTCATTTAGCTGACAGACACTACTGGATGGGTGGTTCTAAAGATTCTCAAGCTGGCGATGCTTATGTAGCAAACATTCCAACTGAAGAAGTATTCACAACACCTCACCAGTTAAAAGTAAATGGTACTTTAAAAGCTACTAAGCCACTTAGCTTAAACGGTAAGCTTGTTGATGACTTTGGTTTTACTTTTAAAGATGGTAAAGTAGTTGATTTCTACGCAGAAAAAGGCTATGACGTATTAGAAAAGCTTATGAGCAATGATGAAGGTGCTAAATACTTAGGTGAAGTAGCACTTGTTCCAGATGATTCACCAATTTCAAACACAGGTATCTTATTTAACAATACTTTGTTTGATGAAAATGCATCTTGTCACTTTGCATTAGGTAGAGCTTACTCATATGCTATGAGAGATGGTTCTGAAGCTACTCAAGAAGAATTAACAGAGCGTGGTGCTAACTACTCGTTAATCCATGTGGATTTCATGGTAGGTGGACCAGAACTTGAAATAATCGGTTACGAAAAGGATGGTAGAGAGGTACAAATCTTTACTAAAGGTAATTGGGCATTCTAATAAATTAAGCCAGTGATTTTTTCACTGGCTTTTATAGTACACTTTTAAGTTTTTTTGCCTTCGATGCTCATTATGCTAGAGTGTAGAAGTTCTGTTTTGACTTGCCTAAATCATTTAACAAAGGTGTTTTTCACACGGTTTGATCTCTTGTAATACATGATGCAACCAACAGATAGGCCTACACTTATAAAGCAGTTAACAAGTAAGCTTGACCGCATTCGCTCTACAGGAAAAGCTGCAAGTGTTAATAGTACGACAGTAGTGATTCTAAAAAGGCGCTCAGATATAGCAAGTGGGACAAATGCTTTACTCTTTCTGAAAAAGAGTACGATTAATACAAGAGCTGCAACAAATAATACAGAATAACCTATTTGAGTTACTGTGAAATACATTATAGGAATATCCAGTACTGGTGTAGAACCTAATGGATCCTTAAGTTCAGCTGCCTGAACAATCCTAAATACTGAGTTAAAAGGCAATAGAATCAAATCAGCAATAAACAGAATAAGCCACCCACCTATACCAGATAATTTAGTTTTAGTAATAGAACTCATCTTAATAGGTTTCTTTTCCATGTGTGCCTCCGATTTCAATTTATCATAAAACAAAAGTTCTTGTAAAAAAAATGGCTAATGCCATTATATTTATATCCAATATTTAGTTAATCTAAACTTTTTAACTTGCAGAAGTCAATTTTATTTCTTCAACAAAAGTGTTTTTTACTCTGACAGATCTTTTATAATACAAAATCCATATTGCGCCAGAAGTAAGACCGAATATAGCTATCATGACGAGTTGAGCTCTCATCATTTCTACCGAAGAACCGATAAACATCAAAACCACAACCAAGACCATTCTAAAGATGATCTCTCCTATTGCAAAAGGAACGTACAATTTCTTTTTCTGAAAGAATAAATATAATAGTATAATTGATAATATGAAGATGCAAATGTAACCAAACTTAGATACAGTAAAGTACATCATAGGAAATTCTATGTCAAACATACGAGCACTTATTCGCAAGTCATCTATGTTGTAGATATTCAACAGAGATGTAACTGGCGCTAATATGTGACCAATGGCAACCAATATCAGCCATCCACCTATTCCAACTGGTTCCAAATCCTCTTCTACACCCATCTTAATCTTCTTTTCCATAAATACCTCCCGTAAAAATAATTAAACTATCTCAACTCACCAATTACTTCATGGCCTCATACTTTCTTCGTAACTTGTTTAAACTTACAAACCAAGTAAAACCAGTCATTAATACAGTTATGCCAACAAGCAACATGAGGATTTCATATAGTTGAACTTCTCTAAACTGACGAAATACAGCAAGAAAAGAAAATGCTAGCAGAGATAAACTCGCCATTCTCCCAATATCCTTCCTGTAACCTTCTACATCCATGCTTTCATTAAAAAATGTATATCCGGCAACATGAAGTAATAAAATAATTATGGATAGAAGATGTTCATGTTGAAAACCTGGTACTAATGGCAGACATATTGTAACTATGTCAAGTACTGCTAATAGGATGGCAAGTATTGAAGCGAGCTTAAGTCCTTCTTTACCCATTTTTTCATAAAGGATTTTGCAACCTTGAGCTACAAAAATATAACCAATGAAATCAGGTACAGCATCAGTACTAAAACTGAAGATACCTAAATGAATATCTAAAAATATAAATACCAAACCGTTTACAATTTTTATAAGACCTTTAGACATTACTTTTTCCTACTTTCTACAAAAGTTCTAACACTATCTCTATCCAATGCAGGACGATAAGTATAGTTACTTAAATCCATATCACCTTTAGATGTTTTAAATTTCAATTGAACATCATATATTAAGTAACTATCCGAAGGCATTCTAGCTGATACTTTAAACTTCTTATCAACAGTAACAGGCAAGTTCTCATCCAAGACTTTTGCTTCATCTAGTACCTGATACGACCTTCCATCTACACTGATAAAAAGTTCAATATCGTCTTCTATTGGATGATTAAAGTCATAAGCCGTAACCTCTACAGTTTCTGATACATCATAAATGACAAACTCAGTACCCTTATCAGAATGTTCAGCATAACGAAATCTGAAAACCTCATTATTTGTTACTTCTACTATATTAATTTGACCAATATCTACAATCTGATTTGAACCATCATTATAAGTCACATCAATAACTTCAATAGTACTCTCTTCTTCAAAATCATTCATATAAGAATACAGGTCAAGCTCAACAAGTGTTAAAAGGCCATATTTTGTCGTCTTTGCAGAATCTACATGTAAAGTAAGTTTATTGTCTAAGTCAATCTTTTCAACTTCTCGTCTATCTCCTGAGTTTTTCACATAATAGATTTTAGTATTCAGTATCCTGCCATCTAAACTGAAATCTATATGATGTTCAAAGAACAATGGTTCATCTAAATCATTTATTCCAATCAAACCCTCATTGATTAATAAGACCAGGAAGACTAGGACAACTCCTATCAATATCCCTCGTTTAAAAGTCATTTCAGCCCCCTTTATAAGCAATATAAGTATATATGAAATAAATGGTGCATTTTGTAAAATTCTTAAAAAGACATATTTTTGTAATATAAAAGCAGCTTTCGCTGCTTATCATTTCTTGTCGTTATCTGGATCTCTGATGATTTTATCATCAAGAACTTTAAAGGCTTTTTTAGTCCAAATCCCTTCTTCAAAATAAGGTAGGAAGATTTCATAATATCCATCTGCATCTACATCCTCAATGTTTGGTTCAAAGTCAGGTCCTACCATGGTAGTGTCAAATGTATATTTAATGCCTATATCAGCATTTGTTTGGACATTTATGTATAGCTCTCCCTCATAATACACAGGCTCATGAGTTTTTAAATCATAATAAACGAAACCATCTTCCATACGTAAATAAATATGGACAAGAGGTCCTATGTTTTCAAAAGACTTTGAATATCCAAAATGAAAATAATAAGGTTCTAAAAGTTCCTTGGATGAAAACTTGTTTTTAAATACATCTTCCGAAACAAGTTCTTGAATTGCTTTAGCTTGATAACTTGTATCAACAACAAGTTTTTCAGAGCCTTGCATACTCGGATAGGTATCTAGGGTCATACCTCTATAATAAGACTCTACTTTCATGCCCCATTGTAGATCTTCAAATGATAGAGTATTGCCCTCCTTATCTTCAATAATTGTTTTCTCAGTAATACTTACATTACTGGCATCAGGACTCATAAACTTGCCTAAGAAATCCGTATTACTAACAATCAAAACCGTGCCCAAATCACCTTTTACATTCTTTGGTGCTGATTCGATTTTTCTTATAAAACCTTGAATACTCGGCTTTTCTGGAAAAGGAATCAGTTCAAACTCTAATGGAAACTCAGTCCCTAGTTCTTCGTAGATAAACTCCTTTAGAGCATCATAATCTACATCTTCGTATTCTCTTAACTCCAAATAGACATAATAACCATTTAGACCTTTACTTACACCACAACCCATCCAATCAAGTTCTTCAGTATCCTCGGCTAAATTGACCACTTGATTCTGCAGCAAACGTAGTTCATCTTCCGTATAAACTTCCTCTTCTACTTTTTCATTATGAGATTCAAATGGTTCTTCAACAGAAAGTTCCTTTAGTAAGATTACAGCTAAAGAAGCAAGTAAGGTTACAGCAACTATAACAATAAAAACTTTAAGCTTCATAACTCCCCTCTTTTATGTCTTTAATGATTTCTTCGAATTCAGAAACATAATCTTTCTCTATCATATGATAAGGTATCTTATGTTTATTCGCTTTATCCTTTAAGTATGCATGACCTTTTATAAAGTTTTCAATTGGTCTTTCGTCATCAGCTGTTCTCTTTTCAATAACGCCCTTATTAGCCAGAATCTTATCAGTAAAATTATTGATGATATATTGTTCAGAGAAGCCTATCATATGTAGTTGTACCTTGTCTTTATAGACATCATCTATTTGTGTTATATGCTCAGGCATTAAATAACAACCTTCTAAAATAACATCTCTTCCGTTTTCTATATAAGTATAAATCATTTCTCTAATGATTGGCCAGAGCTTATCTGCTATATGATTGTCATGATCTGTCGGTGTAAAACCACAGTCTTTATCTGATCTAAAGATGCCCATCTTCAAGTAATCTATCGAAAAGTAAGGCACATCCAGGTCTTTCATCAACCTATCAGCCAAGAGTGTTTTACCAGAACATGAAAATCCACCTATTAAAGTAACCATAATTTTCCTCCCTTGACTTTCATTATAACATAAAAGACAGCTTGCGCTGTCTTATTCTAATGGTTTTAAGTTTTCATTACCTGAAAGAGATTTAATCATTTCTACAAGTAGTTTGATTTCACTTTCAATATCCTTTAAACTCACAACTTCACTAGGTGAATGCATGTATCTAAGTGGTAATGACACAAGGCCTACAGGTACACCTTCACCCGTAAATCTCATTTTATCTGCATCTGTACCAGTTGTTCTTGGTGTTAATTCCCACTGAAGATCAATGTCTGCTTTTTCTGCAGCTTCCTTTAAAAGGTTGTTGATTTTAAAGTTAATCATTGAACCCTTTGCAAGTACGGGACCACCGCCTAATTTTACATTACCTTCTGCTTTTGGATTTGCACCTGGTGCATCTGTTGCAAAAGTAACATCACACGCTAAAGCCATGTTAGGCTTAATACCTGCAGCTGCAAAGTAAGCGCCACCCATATTAGTTTCTTCGTTTACAGTAGATACGGCATAAACCCCTACATTAATATCTTGGTCCTTTAACTCTCTTAAAACCTCACCTACAATAAATGAACCTGTTCTATTATCTAAACCACGTCCTGCAAAGTTTTCATTTAACAAGTATTCATAGTCTACATCGTAAAGTACATAGTCTCCGACAGAAACAAGATCTTTTAACTCGTCTTTAGAGCATGCACCTAAGTCAATGATTAAGTCTTCTGGCTTAACCTCGCCTTTAGCACCACCCTTATGTTCAGCTTTTACACCTACAACACCCTTGATGACTTCTTTACCATAAACTCTTACTCTTGTGCCAAGTGCTAATTTAGGATTGATACCACCTGCTTTTGTTACAGATAAAAATCCCTTGTCATCAATATGTGTTACCATAAAGGCAATCTCATCACAGTGGCCTGCTAGTAACACTTTAAAGTCTGCCTCAGGATTTAAAACAGCTATAGCATTGCCTGCAAAGTCTGTTCTGATCTCATCAGCATGTTCTTTCATCTGATCAATCCAAAGCTTTTGGATTTTAATCTCATCACCCGATGGTGATGGCGTTTCAATTAATTTCTCTAAAAATTCTTTTCTCATAAGTTCCCCCTCAACACCTATTGTATCGGATTGAGGGGGAAATTTAAACACATACTTCAATTATAAATGAGTAAACTTATCAATATTTTTACCATAAGCCTTACCGACTCTTATTCTTATAACAATCATAGTCGCCACGATGATAGAATAGGTCACTATAACAAGAACACTAGACTCAATGACACCAAAGACAAGCAAAATCACCATTAAGATATTAAGGAGCAAAACATAAACATGTATGTCATAGTTTTTCTTCCAAGATCTTCTTCTGAAAAGAATCAAGAGAAACTGGATAACCCCTATGGCAATTAAAAAGGATGGAAAAACATAATCTAAAGACCAGGTAAACTCCATATCCTCAAAATCAAAGATCAAGAGCATGACCATGACGGCAAACATAAAGGCAGAAAAGGCCTTAAAGCCTTTATAACGCTTAAAGATATAAGTCACCATAACTATAAAGAGTATAGAACCATGTATATAGCTGTACCAAGGTATAATAAAACTGAGTACAAAATTTAGAAGGATAAACATCAACAAGTACCTTCCGTAAAGCTTGTACCTCTTATGATTGTATTTTGGATAATCCATTTAGTCACCTACATTCGAAAATCTTTTTATTTCTAAGCCTGTAATTTCTACCATATTTTCATAGAAACTATCAATGATATCTGTTTCTTCGATGCCTCTTGAAAGCGCATAAACAAGTTTGTCGTCATAGGTCGAAACCCCCATATTGATGTAGTGGGGCTTGGATGCATAAAGGACTGTTTCAAAATGCTCAACATGTTCTTTCATGGATTCTGGCAGTTTAACAATACCAGGATTTGTGAGTATGGAAGTAACGATTTTTTTACTCTTAAACTGGCGCACCTGTTTAAGTATCAGACTCTTTACCACATTTGGCATAACCCTTAAGATAAAGTGTTCTTCAAAGTTAACGTTTTTAGAAAACTGTCCTCTCAAGGACTCCTCATTAACTTGTTCTTGAAATTGCTTATGAACAGACGTAACAATCTCATCAAAAGATAGATCCTTTTCAATAACCACATTCATGACATATGAAAAGTTTCTGAGTGAAGATGATGGAAACATCTTTCTTAAATTAATCGGTACTGTTACGACAACTGGAGATTTTTGTATCTCATGAATCAAGGTCTTACCGTATATGGCTGTCAAAAGGACAGTAATGGTTGTATTATAGGATTTAGCAACTGCTTTTAAACCACTGGCTGATACAATACCATGATGTACAAAAGCACCTTCAAGTCTTGTAGGTGTTCCCTTTATATGGGCAGCTCTAACACTTTTACCTGAGGTAAAAAAGTCAGAAGTATACTTCTTATATGAATCCTCTACATCTCCCATATCAAGACCGTGTAGTCTGAGGTCACCAGGATCTACGTTATATATTTGTTTTAGGTAGTTATAAAGAATGGCCTTTAAGAACTCCAAAGCACCATAACCATCTGTCAGGGCATGAAAACATTCTAAAGAAATTCTTTTATTGTAATAATATACTTGAAAAAGATGACCTTTAGAATGGTGCATATCAATGTATGTACATGGCATCTTCTTTTCTTCTAAAACTTTTGGCGTATGATGACTTTCATCTAAATAAGCCCAAAAGAGTCCCCTTCTCAGGGTTAAATCCATGGAAGGAAAATCCCTTAGTGTCTCTTCTAAGGCTCTTTGAAGACATTCGCCAATAACATCTCTCTTTAATACAACAGCAACTCTAAAGGTTGCTGGATCTCTTTTACTTGCAAAAGCAGGATAGATCTTTCCTGCATTATCTAATCTTAACCATCTATCATGGATTGTTTTTTCTAGCATAAACACCTCTCTATATATAATATACCAACAATGGAGTATATCAAAACCATATGTTGGATTATAAACAATATTTATTAGAGATTCATTAAAGTCAAGTTAGATATTAAAATAAAAAGTACCCCCGAAGAGATACTTAATCAACAATGCTTGCTATATTGATACCATCAAGTTTTGCAATTTTTTCTATTATGACTGGCTTTTCGATTTTTCTGGGTAGCTTAGTAAGAAAGGATATTTCCATGGTACCTTTTTTAGATTCTCTCATTTCTATATTAACAATACGGATATTGAGCTTACCAAGTTCTGTACCAATTTTTCCGATTTGTCCTGATTTATTTTCTGTTTCAACGTTCAGATACATTTCGTTATC
This sequence comes from Acidaminobacter sp. JC074, assembly GCF_022496765.1. Classification (GTDB taxonomy): domain Bacteria; phylum Bacillota; class Clostridia; order Peptostreptococcales; family Acidaminobacteraceae; genus JABXKX01. The sequence goes on from NZ_VANV01000017.1 coordinate 70,269, forward strand.
CTTTTGAGATATAAAGTTTTCTGCCTTTGAAAAGAAAACCAGTACAATCATAGAAAGTCCTGTACTGACAATTGCCCCTTCATAAAAACCACATCCAACAGCTAAGCCAATACAACCAACAATCCAAATGCTTGCTGCTGTAGTCAGTCCTTTAACAGTTAGCCCTTCACGCATGATGGTACCAGCTCCTAAAAAGCCTATACCACTGATAACTTGAGCGCCTAGTCTGGTTGGGTCAATGTTAACTTGTACAGCGTACCTGTCAAACATGACCAAGCTTGTCAGCATGACAAGACTTGCACCCATACATACTAGGATATGTGTTCTAAGGCCAGCTGGACGATTGATAGACTCTCTTTCCCATCCGATGATACCACCCAATAGACATGATAATCCGATACGTATAAGCACATCTAATAACATACTGACTCCTATTCTATGACTGCTAACTGATAGCCTTCTATGTCCAGTTCAAAAGACACATACTCACCATCAAAGTCAAAATCTATCTCCTTGAGTGATGGTACTAAATATACACGACTCACTTTTTCTGTTTTAATTCTAAACTTCTTATTATAAAGAGGTATCATCGCATCTACTATTTCAATATGCTTAGATTTTTTCTGAGCAATATAATGAACAACATGTAAAAGCTTTTTATGGTCTTTTTCCCATAAGGCAAGTTCAGCTGTAGAAGGTAAATCAGACTCTATTAAAGCTTTATCTATCATAAGTGATAAAGCTAACTCAAATGTATCTCTTAATACTTTTGCTCCATACTCCATATAATCATCAAAAATAGGATAGGCAATATAAACCATATCTTCACTAGCCATTACAGCTGGATGGTCTGTCAGCTCCTTAAAAGGCGCCTGTCTATGAGAACAAAATCGATCATATGTCCTGTTAAAGTATGGGTTACCTATATAAGCAAGGACTTGACCTTTACTTTCTACAATAGAACCTCTCTTATAGTTAACCAGATCAAAAGTGCCGTATGCCTTCATAATATCCTTTTTAAATCTCATATAAGATGGTTCAAAGGGATTGTCTTCAATATGTCTAGGCAACACCTCTAGTTTTTCACCTTGATAGCCTGTCCCACTGTGGTGTGTCGCGATTATTTTACCACCCTTACTTACATAGTCATCAAACTTCTCCTTAGTCTTTTGACACAAGTAAACTTCATCCGGTAAAACAATAACCTCATACTTTGAAAAATCATCTGATACATTGATAAAGTCAAAGGGCACCTGAAGTTCTAAACACATGCGCATAAGCCCTTCATCAATTTGGTAGTTTTCAAAAGCACCTCGGTTGGATGAAACCACACCAATTTGCGTCAGTTTCTTGCCGCCTAACCAAGGTTCATAAGTCTTAACTCTAGAAAAGATATGACCAATTCTTTCATAAACAAGTTGATCCATCTTTCCATTCGGATGTAACTGGTCACCAATACAAATCTTAGACCCGTTCATCAGCATCCTAAAACATTCATAATCCATGGCTTCTTTATTTCTTAAGGAACCAAAATCCCCCCAGGCCGTATGAAACTTTCCGTTCATGCCGATAATCTCTTTTTCCCTATGGTTGTGATAATTGACAAACAAGGGAAAATGATTGTAACCCCATCGGTCTGACGGTAATGATTCTATTTCCAGATGTGTCATATGATCAACTTTGTTGTCAATGCTATACAGAGGATCATAGCCTCCGTCAGGACCATATGGTCCATTAAAGAAAATTAAACCTTCAGGTAAGATTTCCGTACAGTATTCTCTGATTTCTTTCATAAAGGCTTCTACAACAATATAATCATGTTTTTGAAGATCCGCATCATTTTCAGGATTTAAGCCCAGTTCCTTCATGCTTTTAATACAGTCTTTACACACACAATTGTGCTGAACAACGATATCAAACCAAAAACCATCTACTTGACCATATAAGTCGACGATTTCTTTAACCTGATCCTTAATAAACTGAATATAACCCGGTTTATTATGACAAAGCTTTCGCCATTTATAGTAAGCATTATCAAATGGCAAAACGTCACCTAGCTGGCCATCCTTGTTGACTTCAAGCCAGTCTGAATTGTCTGCAGATACCTCTTCCCAACCAGTAGTAAAATAAATTGGTGCAGTTATTTCAGCTTCTTTTAATCCTTTGATCATACTTCCTAATAAATCAAAGTTTAAATGAGGATGCATCTTACCGTACTTAGTCGGATAGTAACTTAAACCATGATGACACTTTGAGAAGATATTGATTGACTCAATGTCAGCTTCTTTTATTGTTTGGATAAAGTCGTCCAGCTTAAAGTCTGAACCAATATTTTCAATCAAAGGTGATGTGTGAAAATCTAAATGTACTTGTCTATAACTTATTTTTTTCATAGCCACCTCATTAATAGATATTTGCAGGTATGCCAATATAAGATGTACTTAAACCACTCTCATAAAGGTGAGAGGTATCAGAGAATCCTATACATCTAGGTGCAGCATATTCTTTTGATCTTACTTCAAATATAAGTGTTGTCACTGACGTTGGAGAAAGCCAAAAGCTTGCCCACATAATCGAAAGTGGTATATTCAGTAAATGGGATAGCCAGGTTCTAGTAAAGGCACCATGACAAAAGACTGCAATTCTTTCTTCATTACTCTTTAGGACTTTATAGACATTTTCCTCACGTCTATAACCAAGTGATTCTAGAAATTCATTAGAATGATCAATCAAACTCTTGTAAGTAGGTCCAATATCCAATCCATCAAATAATTGATTATCTTCCCAGTTTTCGTGGTTAGGTAATCTTTTTAAAACCAGTTCACCAGGAACATTCCACGCCTTAAATTCACCAAAGCCATCACTTTTAATATCCATGCCAGACAACTCTCTGGTCCAATCTAGAACCACTGGCTCAATTTCTAATAAATCCGCCGTATAAGACATGGTCTCTAGAGCGCGTCCAAGTGGAGATGAATAGATCTTAGTAATGCCTTCTTCTTTTAATTTTTTTGCCAAAGCCTTCGCCTGAAGACGTCCGTTAGGTGTCAGAGTGTCTAGCTCATAATTAGGATCGCCGTGACGGATGATGTATAAACGCATAATTTGCTCCTTTTAATTAATGAGGGAAGCGCTTTGCGCCTCCCCTAAAGTTTATTGTTCTTGAACCCAAGCTTCTGCTTCTGTTTGGGCTTTATTTAATGCTTCTTCAACTGATAAGTCACCTAACATCATTAAATCAACGTTTTCTGATAAGATGTATCTTGGTTGACCCGCTCTATACGGATATCTTGGCGTCCATAATTTAGCCATTGAATCTAATAGAACTTGCTTTTGTGGAATTGATTTAAATGATTCCCACTCAGCAGCACCCTTGATGACAGGGAACTCGTTGTTGTTTTCATGAATATGCTTTTGGAAAAAGTCTGATGATACAAACTTTAAGTATTCCCATGCTAAATCTTTTTGCTCACTTGATTTACCAATAGCAATCGGAGAACCAGCAAACATACCACCCATACCTAGTTCAGGATTTGTATAAAGCATTGAAACGCCAATTCTTTCTTGCATACCTTCTAAGGCAAATGAACCTAACATTTGAGAAGGAATAACACGCATGTTAATGGCAATGTTGTTCTCAGGTGTCCACCAAGCTTCCACACCTTGATCTGTTAAGATACCCTTAGGTGCAAGTTCTTTTATATCTAAGAACCAATTGGCCGCATCTACAAACTCTTTGCTGTTAAAGTTAAACTTGAGTTCATTAAATCTAAAGCCTTCACCCCATGTACCACCAAAACCTTCTGCGATATTTACCAAAGTATCAGCTGCATCTTTACCTCTAAACATGATACCGTAGTTCATTTCACCTGTTACAGGGTTTGTACCAGTCATCTTTTCAGCCTTTTCTTTGATTTCTTCAACAGTTGGATTTAGAGACAGGTATTCTACACCCCATTGGTCAAATAATACCTTGTCATAACAGATAACACGTGTATCACCTAAGAATGGTAATCCATAGATTTCTAAGGAATCATCTTCCGGTCCCATGGCTCTCCATCCGTCTATTTGACCATCTACATAAACATTTAAGTCAAAATTGTCTTTTTCAATATATGGTGCTAATGGCTCTAATAGGCCTTGATCTGCAAGAGAAGCAATACCTGGCACTTGATAAACATCAACCTCATTGGCATTTAGCATTGCTTGTGTTTTTTGTTGGTATGAATCCCATCCCATTACATAAAACTCTAATGTTGCACCTGGGTACAATCTTTCGAATTCTTCCTTAACAGCTTGTAAACCTTTGGTCTTCTTACCTGACATCGGATCTGTCTTATCCTCAAGTTCCCAACCACCAATAAGTTGAACCTTTAAAGTGCCTGACCACTCTTTTTCACTCACCTCGCCAGCTGATTCTGTCCCTGAACCTTCTGAAGGTGCTTTTGTCTCTGCTGCTTCATTCGTACCACCGCAACCTACAAACACACTTGCAATAAGTACAACAACCATCAGCATGGCAAATAGTCTTTTTTTCATTCCTTCTCCTCCTTAATATTTATTATTTTATGCATAGAACTTAGCCTACTCCCCTTTAAGACCACTGAGCGCTATAGACTCAATGATATAACGTTGAAGGGCTAAGAATACTATCAAGATTGGTAAAATACTTGCTGATGCAAGCGCCATTGTAAGTCCCATAAATCGGCCACCATCTTCTGCAACAAACCTAGATAAGAAGATTGGTACTGTATGGAGCTTTTGGTCAGACAGTACAACCAAAGGCCATAAAAAGGCATTCCAGTTGTCCATAAAACTGAGTATAACCATTGTTGCTGTAATCGGTCCTGTTAGAGGCAAGTAGATTTTAAAGAAAGTCTTTAACTTACCTGCACCGTCAATGGCAGCAGATTCTCCTAATGAGTCTGGTAAATTGTCAAAGTACTGCTTACAAAGCATAACACCAAAACCATATAAGATATTCGGTAAAATGATTGGTAAGAAGGTATTTAACATACCTACCTTTAAAAACATCTTATGCATAGGTATCAGTCTTACCTGCATGGGGATCATCATGGTTGCAATAACCATGTAGAAAAGCATCTTTTTGCCTTTAAACTGTCCCTTGGAAAATGCATAACCAGCAAGTAGAGCTGAAGATACATTTAAAAGTACCGAGCATGAAGTTGTAATAAAGGAGTTTAAATAAGCATGAAAGAGCTTGCCATTTTCAAATACCAGTTTATAGTTAAAAAGTGATGGTACCTCTGGAATAAATCGCGGAGGAAACGGTGGTTGAATGTTGGCATACCTTTCCAAACTCAGGCTCACCATAAAAGCAAAGGGTGACAGCATTACAATACCAAATAGGGTTAAAAGTATGATTACTAAAAAATTATTTCTAAAAAGTCTTTTCTTCATGATGTCACCTCCTATACGTCAAATTTTGAAACTTTCATATTAATAAATGTAAATACTAGAATTATGATAAAAAGTACATAAGCCGCTGCGGAAGCAAGACCGTATTCATTGCCGCCAAAACCTCTTTCGTAAATGAATCCTACTACCGTATATAAAGATCTGGCAGGCGAACCCTGAGGACCACCCAATACGTATGTTTCTGCAAAACGTTGTAAGGCTTTGATCCAACCCATGATCAATAAAAAGGAAAACGTGCCTTTCATTTTAGGGATCGTGATGTACTTCCATTTCTGAAACCAGTTAGCCCCATCAATACCAGCCGCTTCATATAAGTCTCTTGGAATTGCCTGTAAATTGGCTATGCAAATAACAACGACAAATCCAAGCCACTGCCAAGAAGCCAGTATCACGGCACCGATTCTTGCAGTAAGGGGTTCTGCCAGCCACATCATGGTCGGTAGACCAAACATATCGAGTAGTGTGTTTAAAGGTCCCATATCAGGATGTAAAACAAATAAGAAGATGGCTGCAGCTGCTACTAGTGATGTCATGTATGGTATAAAGAATATAGACTTAAAAGTATTTTTTGCAAAACTTAAGCCGTTGATCAGGCTGGCAATAACAAAACCTAATGGTATGGTAACCGCCAACCACCAGAAACCGATAAAGAAAGTATTGTATACTGCCTTTCTAAATGGTTCAGATGTAAGAATCAACTTATAGTTATTCAATCCTACCCAAGTTTCAGTTGTACCATTTGATTGGTAGAAGCTGAGTCTTAAGGACTCTAAAATCGGATAAGCCATAAAAAGTACTATGCCCAGCAAGGTCGGTAGTACAAATATATACCACACCCAGCTTTCAAAAAATCGACTCTTTTTAGAGTGCTTCACCTGTTCCATTTGAAAATCCTTTCTGTTTGTCTTTTAACCAAAGATGTTTTTCCTTGTTTACCTTGTACAATATATCTATTAAATCATATTTATTGACAGTTATTGAAGAGACGCCTTGTTTGATCACACTCATTACATCGTCTAGATCATTCAGTGTCCATACAAAGACTGAAAGCCCTCTTTTCTTTGCATAATCGACAAAGGACTTATTGATATACCTATAATCGATGTTGATGCCGCTACAGCCTAATTGAACAGCCATATGACACAAGTCTAAGAGTTTACTTTCAGATACGTCTTTATACAAGTGCTCTGAAGGACTCCAGATAATTGAAATCTCTTTGTCAATTTCCCTGATGATTTCTACTCGGTCACGATGACACCCTGTGATGATGACTCTTTTTAAGATGTCCTTGTCATGAATGCTTCTAATAAGCGTTTGAAGACAAGCTGTTGACTTTATGTCTAAGTTAATAATCTGATTGCCCTCAAGTATGATATCGAGTGCCTCATAAAAGTCTAAAATCTGATCATCATGTTTTTTTAACTCTTCTAAAGTCAAGCTATCTATTTTTCTTAATACCCCATTAATTTCAAGAGCATCATCATGAAAGAGTACCAACTTTTGATCCTTGGTAAAATTGATGTCTATCTCAATCACGTGTGCCTTGGAGTGTATGATCTTATTCAAATATGCTCTTGAGTTGGGCGCTTGTCCACAACCAGAATGAGCAACTATAACTGTATCCACTATGCCTCCTAGAAATGCTTTATTTTGTTCTTGCTATGTATCCATTCTAGTTTCAAAAAGCGTTTTCCTCAATGGATAAATCAAATCGCTATATGGATTTTTCTAAGATGTTTCTATTTTCAGACTTATCTAAAAGCTCTATAATCCTTGATACACTTGAATATAAGCCTATTAAGTGTTAAACTGCTCACATACAAAACAAATAACTACAAAACGTATTATAACGAATTGAGGTAATCATGAATCAATCATTCGGATTTAAAAATCTCTTGATACAGCCTGATATTGCTCAAAGAACCATTAACTACCCTGCTGCTTGGAAAGAAGTCAACTTTATCCCTCCAGTTAATAAGTTCTATTTCATAAGAGAAGGCTCAATAAAAATTGAAATAGGCGACCAAGTTATTTATGCACAAAAAGACGATTTACTCTTCTTGCCTAAAAACAAGGTTCAAAGCCGTGAAGTACTATCAGACAGAATTGATCATTACTGGCTCCACTTAAATTGTCCTTTGACAAGACAAGATTTAGACCTTGTTGATTTGATGAATTTTCCTGTTAAAATATCAGGGCTTGATTCAGCCTATCTCTTATCTATCTTTAACAAGCTTTTAGATCTTTCAAAAAAAAGCGACCTTGAAAGTCGTATAGAAATGATCAAGGCATCAATGGACCTCTTGCTTTATTATTACAATAACAGTGACAACATAGAAATGGTGACAACAGACAGAAAGTACAACCAGTTAGCCAAGATCAGACTCTATATACAGGACCATCTGAATCAACCCCTAAGTATTGAAGACCTGTCTGCCCAGATGCATGTCCACCCCAACTACTTCAATGCATTATTTAAACAGCATTTTGATTTGCCACCCAAACAGTTTATCAACTCGCTTAAGATCCAAAGAGCCAAAGAATTATTACTGGCAACCAATCAATCTATTGAAGAAATCGCAAGAAACTTAGGTTTTCAAGACAAGTTTTATTTTTCACGCTTGTTTAAAAAGAAGATGGGTACCAGTCCAGGTAATTATAGAAAACTCGCAAAGGACGTCGAGTCACAATCGGATTCAAAAAATTAGAGGAAGTATGCTAAATTTAAACGACATAGATTATAGAAAAGTAGAACAATATAAAATTTTCCATAAAGGCAGTGAAGCTTGCAAGCCTGGTCAATCATTTGGTCCCTTTAAAAGAGACCACTACCTTATTCATTTTGTAATTATGGGTCAGGGAAAGCTTATTATAAATCAAAAGGCATACAAACTGCAAGCCAGACAAGCCTTTCTTTTAACACCTGATGATGTAGCTTTTTATCAGGCTGACCAAGAAGCTCCCTGGACTTATATGTGGTTTGGTTTTCATGGACTTAAGGCAAAAGCACTTGTTGAAACATACATACCTCAACCAGTCTTTGACATCAGTAGCCATACCATTGATGCTATCAGGCCTATCATCAATATGTCTTTTGAAGCAAAGAAAAACGACTTATACAATACAGGGCTTCTCATGCAGGCTTTTGGTGCTATTGAAATGGATCAATTAAGTCATACAAAAAAATCAGATAGCCATGTCATTGATGACATCAAAGAGTACATTGACAACGACTTTGCATCGATTAAATCGACTCATGAAATATCAAGAGCCTTCGATTTTAATCTGGACTATATCTCAAGAAGATTCAAAGCACAGACAGGCCAATCTTTAAAAGATTATTTGATGACAACACGTATTAACAATGCACGCAAGCTTTTAGATTTAACAGATATGTCTATCGAAGATATAGGCACTTCCATAGGTTATCAAGATCCTTATTACTTTTCAAAAATATTCAAAAAAAAGACAGGCGAATCGCCTTCTGGCTATAGAAAAAGACTTCAATTATGAAGTCTTTTTAAATCTTAGTAGTCTTGTTTTAAAGTCCCCTTTTTCAGGCATAAGTCCTATACCGATGTTCATCAAATAGTCACTGGTATATACACGGCCTTGATACTCGTATTTGCCATCTTCTAAGTCTTTTAATCTCAGATAAGTCATAGGCGCATTAGGAACAGAAAGCGCCCTATAATAATAGACTAATACTTGGTCTTCATTAACAACTTGCCAAGCAGTCTCATTGCTGTTAAATGGCGATTTAAGCCTATAAAACTTCCCAAACTGAACAGTCTTTCTAATGGATTTATAATCCTCGATCTGCAACTTGATTTCATCTAACTCCTTCACGGTCAAGCTTGTTAAATCAAGTTCATAACCTAAATTACATGAAGCAGCTATATGGTAACGTGTTTCTAAAGATGTCATTCTATCAACTTGATGATTGGGAACAGCTGATACATGTGCCCCCATGGTTATAGGTGGATAGAAAAGACTTGTACCATCTTGTATCTTAACACGTTCATGCGCATCTGTATCATCACTGGTCCATACTTGTGGCATGTAGGCAAGTATGCCCATATCAAACCTTCCACCACCACCTGCACAGGCTTCAAATAAGATGTCAGGACACGCCTCTGTAATCCTTTTTAGGACATCGTATAAGCCGAGTATATAGCGATGGAATATCTCTCCTGATGCATAATGCTTTGAGCCAGGCTCTGTAATGTTTCTGTTCATATCCCATTTGACATATTCAATGTTTCCGTTCTTAAAAACCTCTATAAGGCTTTTTACGATGTAGTCTCTAACATCTTGTCTCGTGTAATCAAGTACCAACTGATTTCTAGTTTCAGAACGAGAACGTCCTACTTCATGAAGACACCAGTCTGGATGATTCTTATACAGGTCACTCTTTTGTGAAATCATTTCAGGCTCAACCCAAAGGCCAAACTTTAGACCCTTTTCATTGATTTTCTTAGAAAGTCCCTCTAAACCAGATGGTATTTTATCTTTGTTGACATACCAATCTCCTAATGATGAGTCTGGTGAATTTCTTTTACCAAACCAACCATCGTCAAGTACAAACATTTCAGCGCCTACTTGACTGGCCTTGTCAGCAAGTTCTAGAAGTTTTTTCTCAGTGAAGTCGAAATAAGTCGCCTCCCAATTGTTTAATAGAATGGGTCTTTCCTTGTACTGGTGTAGACCTCTTAGGATATGGTCTTTGATAAAAGCATGAAAATTTTGACTCATTTTATTTAAGCCCTGACTTGAATAAGTCATTACAAGTTCAGGTGTTTCAAATGATTCACCTGGCTTTAAGTCCCATAAAAAATGAAATGGATTGATACCAAAGCCCACCCGTAATCGATTGTAATCATTAACATCTGTGACGCAAGAAAAATTACCACTATAAATTAGGGACATACCATACGCTTGCCCATAATCTTCATGACAGTCTTTTCTTATTATAGCGACAGCTGGATTTTGCTGATGTGAACTGTTACCTCTTTTAGAATCAACCATGCTGGTACCAGACCTGATATCTCTTTTTATAAGATGTCTCTCTCTCGCCCATGCTCCAGAAAGCTGCAGCATATCAAAATCACTGTCGGCAAAGTCTATTGAAGCAGACAAGGCCTTGTTGATAGTAAGTTTCTTATCTGTTTGGTTGATGATCTCTAGAGATCTGACAACTACGTCAAGTGACTCGTAAACAGAGTAATAGAGCTTGACATAGATATCGTATAAGGTATCTTTTAATGTAAGTTCTAAAGTCTCAACAAAAGGACCAGACGTTGCTGATGGCAAGGTCTTTAAAATATGTTTGTCACCTATTTGGTGACTGATATAACGAAAATCAAAGACACGCCTATCATCTAATAGCAGATCAATCATGGGTTCTGAAAAATCCGTGTGTCCATAAGTCGGACATTCACTTCTGAAATTATCTAATGAGAAATAAGATCCATCATTCAAGGGGTTACCAGACCATGGTCGTTTGATTATGGGATTGACCATAGTGAAATCTTCATCGGTAACTTTTCCACCATAGTGTATATGTTCCAAATGACCGGATTCCGCGATTCTCATAATATAACTGGTCTTATCAGTTTGTAAGTTAAAGACTCTATCTTTATATTTAATCATATGCACCTACCTTTTCATGAATTATAACATCCCAGTAGATTTTGTACATGTACTTTTCTTTATAAGACCTATCTTTTTGTACTTTTCCGTAGGTCATCAGCCTCTAGAATAAATCTTTCGTCATTTTCTACAAGAATCACTGTATGATTGACATAAAGTTTATAAGGCTTTTTTACCCCTTTAAGCTCAAGATACTCAACCATCCCTTTTTTCCAACGTATATCAATTTCTAAATTCTCTCTCAAACGAATCCCTTTAACATAACCTTCTTTGATACTTTCAGGTAAAGCCGGTAGGACATGAATTTCATCATCTATCTTTTGAACAATCATTTCGACCATGCCAGCTAGCAAACCAAAGTTGCCGTCTATTTGAAAAGGCGGATGTGAGCTCAGTCCATTGTTGATCAAAGATTTTCTTGTAAACTGATTTAAGAGCTCTTCAACCAGAACCTTGTCATGACCTCTAGCAGCTAGAGCTATACCCCATGCACAAGACCAAGAGGTTTGACAACCCCCATGTTTGATTCTTGTCTTTAAGGAATTCATATGAGCTTCTACAGTACTATGATGAACATTGACCCTATGACCAGGATACAATCCACATAAGTGTGAAAGATGACGATGACCTGGATCTTTTTCCTTAAAGTCTCTTGACCATTCCATAATCAAATCATCTTTAATAGGATAATCAGGCAAGTTTGAAAGAACATCTGCAACTCTTTCTTTTAAGGAGATATTCCTATTTAAGATGTGCTCGATTTCAAGAAAGTCATTAAATAGCTGCCATATAATAACCATGTCCATGGTAGAGGATTTACTGACTGCACATGACTCACCCTTATGTAGAAAACTATTCTCAGGTGACGTACTTGGTGAAGTGGTCCATCCTCCATCATCATATAGCCAGTCTAGACAAAAGTTTACTGAACCTATAAGGACATCATAAATTTCCTCTAGAAAATTTTGATTTTGATTGTATCTGTAATGGTCTACTAGAAGGCTTGTCATCCAAGGTCCCCCCATTGGCCAGAAGCCGTAAGAGGCACTTTTAGCAGCAGGAATTGCCTTTTTCCATAAATCACTGTTATGGTGAACAGTCCATCCACTACAAGCAAGTGCTTTAGCAGCAACCTTACCTGTTATGGATAAGTCTTTTACCAAACTTACAAATGGCTCAAAGCAAGTTTCTAGTCCAACAGCATCCAAAGGCCAGTAGTTCATTTCCGTATTGATGTTTAAAGTATAATTTGATGACCAAGGCGGTTGAATCATAGAATTCCATATGCCTTGTAGATTCGTCGCCTGTGTTCCCTTTCTTGAAGCACTTATGGCTAAATACTTGCCATAATGAAACAGCGTTTCTAAAAGTACAGGATCCAGTGATGTATGTGATTCTATACGTTCTTTAATAGGTGTACGATCAGCTTCACCAAAGGACAAGTCTGATTTTCTGCTCAGTTCTGTGAAGTCCTTTATATGGACAGAAAGACTATCAGCTTTCATGCACCTGTCTATTGTCTCTAATGTCTTCTCCACCGGGGCTATTGAAGCTGGTTTGGTAAAAGCGTCTATAAAGCTTGTATATCCCGTTAAGACAATTTTAGCTTGTGTTGCAGACTGGACAAACAGCCTCTGATTATTTGTAGAAACAACACCATCTGTAAGGACTTTTATGCCAAATGAAAACTTCATGCCATCACCATACTCAACAGGTGAATCTGTTTCATGATGGGCAGGATAAACCTGTATAGGTACCTCACCAAGAATTAAGAGTGATTCATAGTTTTCTTTTATCTCATGTCTTAAAAGGGAGTCCAGTTCAACTATAAATGACAATCTGTCTCTTCTACTTGCACTTAAGTCTATTATGAAAACATCGTCAACCTTTGAACAATAGTACTTTCTTTTATAAGTTGTCTTATCACTCGTATAAGTCATGTCCAATACACCCTTATCCAAGTCTAAGACACGTTCATAATCTTCATAGCTAGAAGGATGATTAAAACTGAGTGTCATCAAAGACATAGGCAAATAGGATTCAGAATATTCGCCTAGCATATTCTTATTCATAAAAAGTTGGGCTTGTCTCAAGTGGTTTTCATCAATCAGTCTTCTAGCTTCTAAAAGCGCCTGACTTGTATCAAAACTTTCTCTCATATTGGGTTTGCCCGACCAAAGTGTATCTTCATTAAACTGAATTACCTCATGTTTTACACGTCCATAAACCATAGCTCCTAATCTGCCGTTTCCTAAAGGACATGCTTCTTCCCACCTAGGTGCCCCTTCTTCAAAATAGATTTTTTTTCTCATGTTTACCTCCATATCAATAATTATGATGAAATTTTCTTCAAAATGATATAAACTAATGATGTGAAAACATGGACTTATGTTGACAGAAAGGCATGGAATGTATTATTTAAACTCCTATTATTTAAATCAACCAATTGATATAAACATACAATTTGTAGTTACTGGAATGGAAAGGTGTCAACCTGGAAAACTGGTAGGACCTAAAATCGACAACTACTATACACTTCATTTTATTACTGAAGGTAAGGGCTCATACACGGTTAAGGGCAAAACATATCACTTGAAACAAGATGATGGCTTTATGTTAATAGAAAACAAAGCCTGTACTTATTTGCCACACCACATTGATCCTTGGACTTATTACTGGGTTGGCTTCAAAGCAGATGAAACTTTTATTAGATCATTTGTCGATTTAGATCAACCTGTCTTTAAAGCCAACAAGGCATCTAGTATCATAGCCAAGGAACTCTATCAGATTAGTCAATCAGATTGTAAAAAAGCAAGTAAAGATCTATATCTACAAGGAAAACTTTATGAATTAATTGCTTCAATGACGACAAGTGACAACAGATCCTCAACCCTTTTCGACCAGGCAATTTCAATTATTCACCATGAGTATTCAGGTAAACTAACTGTCAAAGAATTATCTGAAAGACTTCACGTAGATCGAACACATTTGTTTAAAATCTTCAAAGACAAACTGGGTCAGTCACTAAAGGATTATCTTATAAAGTACAGATTAGACAAGGCCTATGAACTCATCAAGACTACCGATATTTCTATTAAGGTTATTGCACAGTCTGTAGGCTATAAGGACTATTCACTCTTTCATAGACTCTTTAAGAAATTGCATGGCATTACACCAAGGCAAATTAGAATGTAAAAAAAGCCAGTTAGACTGGCTTTTTATTATAATTCACATATTAAGGCTTCAACCCATTTACACATGTTGACTGAAGCTATTTTTGCAATTTCAACAACTCTGTCATGAGAATGTTTCATCTCTTGAATACCAGTTGCCATGTTAGTAATACATGAAATACCTAATACCTTGATACCTAAGTAGTTGGCAACAATTGTTTCAGGTACAGTTGACATACCTACAGCATCAGCACCATGACGACCAATCATTCTAATTTCTGCTGCCGTTTCATAGTAAGGACCAGTAAATCCAGCGTAAACACCTTCCTTGTAGTCAATACCAAGCTTATCTGCAACTAATTTTGCATGGTTCATCAGTTCAATTGAGTAAGGCTCTGACATATCAGGGAATCTAGGACCAAATCTTTCATCATTATGACCCATTAAAGGATTGGTACCCATTAGATTAATAAAGTCATTGATGATCATTAATGTACCTGGTTCGAAATCTGTGTTGATACCACCACAAGCATTTGTTACCAGCATCTTTTCAATACCTAACATCTTAAATACGAATACTGGATAAGTAACTTCTTTCATATCATAACCTTCATAGAAATGGAAACGACCTTCCATACAAAGAACTGGTACGCCACCGATTTTTCCGCTTACTAATCTACCGGCATGACCCTTTACAGTTGATTGTGGGAAGTTAGGAATATCCTTGTAATCGATGTAAACCTTATCTTCAATAACATTTACCAAGTCACCTAAACCAGATCCTAAAATAATACCAACCTTTGGTTGTTCCTTTAAAGACTTCTCAATGAATGCCTTCGACTCCATAACCTTATCGTACATGTTTCCTCCTTGTGCTTTCGCGTTCATAAAGTTTGTATGGCAGTACTATCTTTGCCACACCTTTGCCATTTATTAAATTAAGTACCATTTCTCCTGAAACTTTTCCACTATGGTAATAATCAAAATCTATACTTGTTAAACTCGGGTTGAACATCTTTGAGACGCTCATATTATCAATACCGGCTATATAATAATCCGCTATGGTGTCTTCATCTATAAAATACCTCATCATACCTAATGCTAAACGGTCCATGGCAGCAAATATAGCCTGGGTCTTACCAATTTTTTTTGCAATCTCATAACCTGATTCATAAGTGATATCATCCACATAATATACAATGGGCTTAAGACCATTTTTTTTCATCAAGGCAGTGTAGGCATCCACTCTGAGTTTTCCTACCGCATGGCCCTTTGGCATGGCAACATGAGTGATTTCTTTACAGCCCATATCAATAAAGTACTGGACAATCTCCTCTGTTGCCTTTACATCAGGAAATGAAACAGATTTCTTAGTTAATCCTTCAGGCTCATGACCAAGGATGATAAGAGGGATCTTAAACTGGTTGATGTAAGCAACATGCTCAGGACTGTTATCTGTCGGGAAGTAGATAATGCCATCTACTTGCTTGCTTCTAAAGACATCCAGATTGCTCATGGCCTGAGAAGTATCTCCCTTAAAATCTGCAAGTATCATCTCATATCCATGGACTTGCAAGGTAGATGAAATACCATCAACAATATCAGCAAACAAATCCAAACCAATGGCAGGCAAAAGAACCCCGATCAGTTTAGATTTTTTTGTATTAAGTGCCTGCGCTACAAGATTGGGTTGATAGTCATAATCCTTTAAAACCTGTTCAACCTTTTTTCTAAGCTTATCACTTACATTAGGCTTGTCATTTAAAACTCTGGATACACTTGCTTTCGAAACGCCCGCAAGTCTGGCGATATCATCCATTTTCATAAAGTTCTCCGAAATTGTAACCGGTTACAATTTTGATTAAAAAAATATTCTGAAGTCACAATTAATTAATTGCGACTCTTGAATTTCTTTTTTGTGCAGCTTCTAAACGCTCTTCTTTAGTAGCTTTAACATCCCACACATCTTCTATAAATAATATTTGGCTTTGTTCCAAATCGATTAGTTCGACATTTATTTTACCAGAAAGTAAATGATTATTCAAGACCCTTACAATTGGTCTTGCAGGATTCTTATGACGGTACTTCATAACAACACCAATTCTACCATCTGATAATATGATGCCTGTCCCCTCAGGATAGACTGCAATATTACCCAGTAAAACTGAATAGACTTCAGGATCTATTCTATAAATAGCTTCAGCCATTAAAATATCCAAGGCTCTATAAATAGGCATCTTGTTTCTATATACACGGTCCGTGGTCATAGCATCATACATATCACAAACCGTTACAATACGTACATATGGTGGTATTTCAATACCTCGTAATCCATAAGGATAACCTGACCCATCTAATTTTTCATGGTGTAGTAAAATAATCTGCTTAGTTGTATAAGACAGACCTTCTATGGCCTCAAGAAGCTCATAGCCATAAGATGGATGTTTCTCTACTCTTTTTCTTTCATCGAAAGTCAGTTTACCTGGTTTTAAAATCAACTCTGATTCTACACGCACCTTGCCTATATCATGCAGTAAAGCACCCATTGCAATATTTTTTATATCTGCCTTATCATAACCCAAGGCTTTGGCAACGATAATTGATAAGACCGTTACGTTAACAGAATGTTTGTAGGTATAGGCATCTGTACCAATCAAATCTACCACAGTATAAAGAATATTCTCAGCATTTTCTAACTCTCTTAAAAGTTCATCTACAACATTCTTTACTAAAAGGATGTCCCTTTTAGAAATACCTGATTTAACACCCATTCTTTCATTGTGTAGTACATCATCAAAAACATGCTTCACAACACGTACAGACTCTTCAAGTTTCTCTTCACGAATAAGGCTCTTTGGTTCAATGTCTTCCATCAGCGCATCAAAAATATAGACATAGTCAATCTCATGTGCCAATAATTTGTTAAGCACATGTTTGTTGATAACCACGCCTTCTTTCAATAATAAGTTACCCTGTTCAGAATAAACAGGTTCAGCGATCATATTTCCAATTAAAATTTCGCTTACTCTTGCTGACTTCATCCAATACCTCGTTGTATAAATCGACCTAAAAGTGTTATCGGCTTATACAAATGATTTCTTTACCTTTATCTACAGAGCTGTACCTCATAACACAATTATAGCTTAAAGCCTATTGCCTTGAAAAGAAAATTTGTATTTTTTTGAGTATCTGTAACATCTCTGACACACAAGATGTAGTTTATTTGACCTCAGGCAATTTTTTTTCTTACTACATGTAGAAAATACTTTTATTTTTGACCATTTTAGTTTATAATAATACATGGTTCGCTGACGTAGCTCAGCAGGTAGAGCAACGCCATGGTAAGGCGTAGGTCGTGAGTTCAAATCTCATCGTTAGCTCCAGCGAAAAAACTCCAGGTCATTTGACTTGGAGTTTTGTTTTATATACCATATCTTAAAATAAAGCTCTTTCCTTTTAATCAACTGCTAATTGAACATTTTCTATTTCAATCTTAAGTAAATCACCATCATTTTCAGTGATAACCTTATGCTCTACCATGGCATCTACAACCTCAAATGCTCTTTTAACTGCACGGTCAAAATTCTCAATCATGGCATAAGTAGATGGTGCTTGAGGAAGCCCTGCTAAGAGCGTACCTTCAGCATCTGTCATATCTTTAGGGGCTTTGTTGTAATAGCCCATAGAGGCATCGTACAGATTTTCAAATCCATCACCATAATAAATGATGTTAACGTATAGTTCTAAAATCTCATCTTTTTTATACATGTCTTCAAGCTGGCGAGCCACAATAAGTTCTGCGACCTTTCTTTCAAGTTTCTTTTCAAAAGAAAAGAACAAGTTTTTTGACAGCTGCTGGGTTATGGTAGACCCCCCTGCAGCAAACTCATTTTCCTTGAAGTTTCTAATGACAGCACGGCCAAAAGAGATGACATCAAAACCATTATGCCCCATAAATCTGTGGTCTTCGACAGCTATGATGGCTTCTAAGAAATGGCTGGGTATGTCATCAATAACCACATAGGTGTCTCGGTTTCTTATTTCCGATACAACATTTTCAATCTCTACATCAGCCATGGTTTCCTCATAGAGCTTATAGCCATCAAAAGCTATTTTGCCTCCAACGACAAGGCCACCTAAGAAAATGATTAAAAAGATGCTTATGATAAACTTCTTCATAGATTTCTCTCAAGTTTAACAATCTTTCCGATTAGCTTAACCTTTAAGGCATCCACCGTTTCCGTTTGATTGTCAGAGTATATGCTAATTTTTTTGTTCTGCTCTTTTCTAAGTTTTCTAATATAAGGCCTGTTCTCATACTCAAAATAATAGATTTTGTCATTGGTGATATCCTGTGTTAAAAACATCATAAGTGTATCACCTTCTAAAATATTATAAGAAGACATGGTGTTATCAAATACCTCAATAAAAGAAATTTTATCACAGTGATAACCTTCTACTTTAGTATCAAGGGTCGCAACAGTCTTTTCACCTACTTCTTTTTTGGTATGGGCATTGTAAACAGGATACTTTCTAAAGAGGTTGTCTAAGGCCCCTGACCAAGATGGTGTGTGATCCACAGAATGATGTTGTACCTTTTGGACTGGCTTTGGCTTCGGTGCTTTTTTTACATACTCTTCTCTACGGGCCATAGCTTCCAAAGAAACTGAATCCGATTTTACTTCAAGCACCTTAAATATCTTTTCAGCAATTGCTTCAGAAATTATTTTTTTGCCTGACTCTATCTGTTCTATATAACCAGCGGTTAAGCCACACTTTTTGGCAAGTTGCTTAGTCGTCATATTCTTTTTTAATCTTGCTAATTGTATTTTTTCTGCTGTTTTGTTCATAATTTCACTCCTTCTCGTATATTGTAGCAAAATTTAAGTCCTAGGAAAACCTAGGACTTAATAGATGAAATCAAAATGTCAAATAACTCATCGAGAACATTCTCTTCTTCATCACCCATACCACATGAGTGACTCATAGTAGCCTGAGCAATTGTACCTTTAAATACATATGCAAAATACTTTGATTTAACTGGTTTAAACACACCTGATGAAATGCCTTCTTCTAAGATTTTCTCTATCATCTTAAGTTGCTTGTGTCTTGCCAACATAAACTCCTCTTTTAAAGATTCAGAGGATGTATTTAACCTTTCTAGAATCACAGAAAACAATTGACCGTGATCTTTAGCAATCTCTATATCCAGATTTGCAATCACTCTAAGCTTTTCTACTGGATCTTGCTTTTCTTCTATCTTTGATGTTAAAAAGTCGTGCATCGATTCTAAAAGAAACTTCATCATCTCTTCAAAGAGCATCTGCTTTGAATCAAAATACTCATAAAGGGTACCTTTGCCAACATCTGCTCTCCCTGCAATATCAGCCATTTTAGTTTCATGATAACCGCTTTCTTCAAAGGCATCTTTAGCAGCCATCAGCATGCGCATACGCTTATCATTCATGAGAAGCTCCTTCACTAAAGGTTACCTTTACTTTTTTCTTACTTGAAAGCTTATTTAACAACAAGTAAATGACAGGAATCAATACCAGTGTTAAAAGCGTTGATAACAAGAGACCACCAATTACCACAAGTGCAAGAGGTGCTGTGACTTCTGATCCTTCACTGACGCCTATGGCCATTGGTGTTAAACCAAGCACAGTAGTCAAGGTCGTCATAAGGATCGGTCTAAGTCTTGTAGGACCAGCCTGTAAGACAGCCTCTACAGCTGACATGTCTTTTGCTCTTAATGTATTGATATAGTCAACTAATACAATACCATTGTTTACTACAATACCTGCAAGCATAATGACACCAATAATTGCCGGCATAGAAATGATGTTACCCGTAAGCTTAAGTGCAAATATAGAACCCGATATAGCAAGTGGTACTGAGAACATGATGATAAATGGATATACCAGCGACTCGAACTGAGAAGCCATGATCATGTAAATCAGCAAGATGGCAATACCAAGTGCTAGGAAAAGAGAATTAAAGGATTCTAAAAGCTCCTCATAGTCACCACCTATTTCATAAGAATAGCCATCAGGTATATACATCTCTTTTAAGCCTTCTTCAATTTCCGAGTTCACACTTGCAAGGTCTCTACCAGCAATTTGTGAGTTAATGGTGACCACTCTTACTTGGTTATCACGGCTCACAGATACTGGTCCTTTTTTTACTTCAACGTCAGCAACAAGAGAAAGTGGAATATTTGACCCTGTTGGCGTTTGAATCATCAACTCTTTAAAGTTATGAATACTGTCACTGTAAGATGACTCCATTTTTACAGTCACATCGATTTCAGTACCATCAACCTTGTACTGGGTTGCTGTAATACCAGAAATCGCGTCTTTGATGGCCTGTGAAACCGTATAGGTTGTTAAGCCATATTGAGCGGCAATGTCTCTTTTTATGTTGACTTGAAGTTCTTCTTTACCTTCACCTAAAGATGAAGCAACTTCTCTTGTACCTTGAACATTTTCTATAATCTCTACCACTTGGTCACTTAATTCATCAAGTACTTCAAAATCATCACCCTTGATAGAAACAGATACTGGTGATGCACCCATGGCACCCATACCTTGTTGAGATGATGCTCTCACTGTGATATCAGCACCTGTAAAGTCTTTCAAGTCATTTCTTATTTCTTCAACAATTTCATTTGTCGACTTACTTCTTTCTTCCAATGACTTAAGTACCAGTTCAATAGAACCAATATTGGTATTCGAAGTAGTTGTAATCATCATATTTGTAGAACCCACACTGACTGATACCGTTTCCACTGCAGGATGTTCTGATACGATTTTTTCTATTTCAGATATATAGTTATCTGTATTTTCAACTCTGGTGCCTAAAGGCAAGTCCACAGATACTCTGACACGTCCTTCGTCCATAGCCGGTAAGAACTCTGCCCCTATTCCACCTGCAGTCACAAGTGACAAGGCAAAGATAAAGATGGCTACGACAATTGTAATAAACTTATGTTTAATGGCTTTTGATAACAACCACTTATAAAGCCTTTCTACTTGTTTAAAGAGTTGATCAAACCATGAATATCTTTTCTTTTTATCTTTGCTGTGATCTATCTTTAATAACTTAGATGCAAGCATAGGTACAACTGTTAAAGAAACTACCAGCGATGACACCAGTGAGAAGGTAACAGTTAAAGCAAGTTCTTTAAACATGGTTGATGTAATACCTTCTACAAAAACGATTGGTAAAAATACTGCAACCGTTGTTAAAGTAGAAGCCGTTACAGCCATGCCCACTTCTTTGGCACCTTCTTTAGCTGCATCAAATCTTGAATAGCCCATATCTCTATATCGATAGATATTTTCAAGTACCACGATAGAGTTATCTACCAGCATACCAATACCAAGGGCCAAACCACCCATGGTCATAAGATTTAAGGTAATGCCTGCATTAAACATAATAAAGAATGTTGCAATAACAGAAACTGGTATTGAAATACCAATGACTAAGGTCGAACCAATATTTCTTAAGAACAAGAAGATAATCAGTACAGCCAAAGCACCACCAATGATACCAGCTGATGCTACATTACCAATAGATTGATTGATAAACATAGATGCATCATAAACTGTGATGATATTCAGATTAGTTTCTTCAGCAATGATTTTATTCATTTCTTTTGAGACAGCCTCAGACACCTGAACAGTATTATAGCCGGTCTGCTTGGTCACATTTAAACCAATTGAAGATTCACCATCCACTCTGTTGATTGAAGACAGTGTTTTTTCCTTTAAGTTAACATCTGCAACATCAGAAAGTTTGATGATGGCACCCGTGTTTAAAGTGATTGGTAAGTTTGCAATTTCTTGAACCGATTCAAACTCACCTAAAGTTCTTACTGTTAAAGATTTAGAACCCTTGTCCACTTCACCACCTGGCAAATCTAAGTTTTCACTTCTAAGTATATTGGCAATTTGTGTGTTGCTAAGACCATAACCTTGAAGCTTAGAAGCATTTAAAAGAACTTCAACTTCACTGTCATAGCCACCTGTAAAGTCAACTGAAGCAACACCATCTATACGCTCTATTCTTGACTCAATTTTTTCTTCTACAATACGTTGTGCTTCTAATAGTCCCCTATCACTTGTAATAGAATACTGTAATATTGGAAATGAATTTGGGTTGATTCTAAATACCACCGGACTAGATGCATCATCAGGTAAAAAGTCTCGAATCATATCTAACTTTTCACGCATTTCTTGTGCAGCCGATTCAATGTCCGTACCAAAATCAAACTCTAATATAACCAGAGAAGAGCCTTCTGATGATGTAGAGGAAATCCCAGAGATCCCCCCAACGGTACCCATCACACCTTCTATTGGCTTTGTTACCAGTTCCTCGATTTCTTGAGGACCAACACCTGAATAATTTGTTGATACAACAGCGATTGGAATTTCTATCTCAGGATACAAGTCTAGTGATAAATCTGTTAAGGATACCACACCCAAGAGTACAACAACCAGCATCATCATTATAACGGTAACAGGTCGTTTAATGGATAATGTAGAAATATTCATTACTCGCCTCCATTTACCACTCTAATAGCTGATTTTTCTGTTATATAGTTTTGACCACTTACAACCAAAAGGCTGTCCACGGTGATGCCTTCTAAAATTTCAATAATCTCACCGTCGTCTTCGCCTAGTACAACAGCTGATCTTACAACCTTATCATCCAAGATGGTATAAACAAAATCACCTTGATCATCTTGTAAAATTGCATCAATAGGAACTAAAAATGACATTTGATTAACGAATGAAAAATTAACCCTAACAAACATACCTGGCTTATAAAGCATTTCCTCGTTATTGACTGTAACAACAACTTCGTACAAACCTGTTCTTTGGTCTGCAACAGGGTTAACTGAATCGATTTTACTTTCAACAACTTGACCGGTTGCTTCTATGATAGTACTCACTTTGGTTTCATCACCAATTTTTCCAAGCATTTCTTCAGTGATGTTTAAAACAACTTTCATCTCAGACATATCTGTAACAACCAGCATGTTCTGTGATGTAGCAAGATTCGACTTTTCAAAGTTCATCATCGAAATAATACCACTAATGGGTGCGACAACAGATGTGTTATCTAAATTCTTCTGAGCATTTTCGTATGCAAATCTTGCCTGAGTCATCTGGTTAGCTACAGTCTTCAACTGACCATCAGAAGCTTGTAACTCAGCAGCTTCTAGCTGCTGCTTAGATGCAATACCAGAATCATATAGCGCCTGGGTTCTTTCTAAATTTGCCTTGCTTGTTTCTACACTTTCAAGTAATGCATTGTAGTTTCTTACAGCAGTTTGGTAAGAAAGTCTTGCATTTTCAACTTGATCATCTGTAGATTCAGAATCTAATAAAACGATGATATCGTCTTTTTCTACATAGTCGCCTACCTTGTAGTTGACCATCAAAATCTCTTCTGGAACTGCAAGTTGTGCCATGGCTGTTGCTGAAGACTTGGCCTCAAACTTACCTACCATATTTGATTCATTAACTAACGAGCCTTTTGTAGGATTTTCTACAACAACACCTACAACTTTTTCCTGTTCAACTTCCACGGTTGCTTCTTGACCACAACCGACAAAAATCATCATTGTTACAATGGCTAGAGCCATTAACATATATTTTCTCATGATGCCTCCTATGTCTTATGTATAAGTTCATGATACTATCGACCGACCCGTCGGTCAATTCAATTTAGAGTTTATTAACAAAATAAAACATCGACAAGCGATGTTCTAATTAAAGTCTATTTATTTGTCATATAATCGTCCATTGCATCAGCAACAACTTTAGAGTATTTTACAGCTTCTACAACAGTTTTAGCCCCAGTCACTACATCACCTGAAGCAAAAACACCTTGGCGTGTTGTGTGTCCTAAATTGTCTGTTTCCACAAGCCCCTTTTTACTGACATGAATGTCTCTAGCCTTAGATACAATATTAGATCTCGGTGCTTGACTGACAGATATGATAACGGCTTCGGATTTGAACAGTTTGTTTTGACCGACTTCCTTCCAAGTCTCATCAAAGACCATGTCCTTGTAAATGATGCCTTCATTTGTGATTTCTATAGGCTGCTTATGTGTTTCAAAAGACACGCCATCTAAGGCAGCATATTCTATCTCATGAGGACTGGCAGGCATATCCTCCATGTCTTTTCTATAAAGAATAACCACTTCCTTGGCCCCTTTTCTAATGGCTGTTCTAGCAACATCCATAGCCACATTACCAGCACCTATGATGGTTACTCTTCCCTTAAAGTCATAAACTTCAGGATTTTTAAGATAGTCAATGGCATAGTGGACGTGACCTAGGGATTCACCCTTTATGCGCATCTTCTTTGGATTCCATACACCTGTACCAATAAATATACTGTCATAGCCATCATTGAATAAATCATCCATTGTAATGACTGGACCAATTAAAACATTGGGTCTAATTTTTACACCTAAGTCTTCTAACCTCTTTTTGATTCTTTCTAAAATGTCTTTTGACAATCTAAAATCTGGTATGCCATAGCGCATAACACCACCAATTTTATCATGTGATTCAAAAATGGTCACATCATAACCCCTTCTAGCCAAGATAAAGGCAATGGTAATACCAGCAGGACCTGATCCAATGATGCCCACCTTACCATTTTTATCTCCATTTTTAAGCGGTAACATGTCTAGGTTGTAATCTGATATGTAGTTTTCTACAGAACCGATCTTAATCGGTTGTTTCTTATGATTGAGTATACAATGCCCCTCGCACTGGGCTTCATGATGACAAATCAAACCACACACAATTGAAAGCGGGTTGTTATCAAATAACATCTGACCAGCTTGTCTGATTTGACCTTCTAATAACATAGACATCATCTCAGGAATCTGTGTGGATACTGGACAGCCTTCCACGCATTTGGGTTTCTTACATTGTAAACATCTTTCTGCTTCTGATTTTATATTTTCTTTCATGTCAAACTCCTCTTTTCAAAGAGTATAACAAAAGAAAAAAATAAAGACTAGAGGAAAACCTTTTCTATTTTAAGAGTGCACCGACAGTCACAAGATAATCTCCTTTTCCACCTTTTGACCATTTCAGTTCGATGCCCATCAAATCTGATGTGATATCACCAACCTTTAACCCTAGTGATTCTAGCGAATAACGCATTTTGTCTTTTAGACGACAAGGTCTGTTATAAAGTCTTTCACATGTTTCGCATTGATAACAGTTGCCTGCTATTAAAGCCACTGTCTCCTCTTCTTTTGTCATCAACTTATCTGAAAATGCCCTTCTCTCATTCTGAAAGATTTCAAGTACCTGATCTTTGTCTGCACCTTCTGGCAAGTATATTTTAAGGGCATATAAATGGGCTGTATCAAACTGACTTAAATAGTCATAAGGATTAAAATCATGACCTGGACATGACCAGATTTGATTGTAATTTTCACAGTTTTTACAATAACCTTCAACCTTATCTAAGTCATAGAAATCTAATAAGCTCTTGATGGTCACTTTTCTTTCTATTAACTCTGTTTTAATCATAAAAAATCTCCAATCTAAAAAACAAAGCTAAATCACTTTGTTCTTCTTTAATCTTAATATTATGGCTACAAGCGTCATTAGGGCGACTGCTATTACAGGCCACAAATACTTCATGGTCATCATTTGCGCCATAGAATCTAGTTCCCTTAGAACATGGCCCGTATAATTAAATAGTATGGCACTAGGCAAAATACCGATAATGGTCGACATAAAAAAAGGCGAAACCTTTATAGGTGATAAGCCTGCTATGATATTCGTTATAAAATAAGGAAAACCAGGTAGTAATCTTAAACCCAGTAAATGAGCAAATTCTCTGCCCTCAAGTCTTCTTTCAAACTTGTCCAGTCGGTGACTGTACCTTTTATGAAAAAAATCTCTAAATGCATACCTAGAAAGGTTAAAGCTGATATAGCCTCCTAGAACAGCTGCACTCATTGAAAAAACAAGACCTTCTAAAAATCCAAACATCAAGCCTGCTGCCATGGTAAAAACGCCATAAACAGGTACACCAATGGCACCTAAAACAATATTTAATACAAGATATATAATGACACTCAAGATATAGTACTTCGAGGAAAAAGCTATAAAACGTTCCTTATTATCTAAGAGTGACTCCACAGATATGGTAGCATCCACATTAAAGTATCTCACACCTAAAAAAACCACAATCATGCCTACCAATATCAAAATTTTTTTCTTATTCATGTATACTCTTTCCACCAAACCAAAAGGTCCAGAATCAATAATAAAGAGCAGATAAACTGCTCCATTTACTTTGTAAGTATAACACACTCATCTTAAAACTAAAAGAATCACCTCTTAGATACCTGCAAATGTTTTTTTCCAGATGTTTTAGAGACATAAAGCGTTTGATCCGCTCTCTTATAGATTGAGGATTCATTGTCGTCTTTTCTCAGATCTGTTAAACCTATGCTGACAGTGGCATGTATGGCTGATAAATCAGGATCATTGTTCACATCTTCTATAAAGTCTTCAAGTAAAGACTTGGCCTTTTCTATTTCATCAGCTATCAAGACACCAAATTCATCGCCACCCACTCTGGCAACCAAATCATTTTCAGTCACGTATTTTTGAAGTTTCCTGGTTACTCTTTTTAAGGCAAAATCACCCTTGTCATGGCCGTACTCGTCATTGATATTTTTTAAGTTATCCAAGTCAAAGAGAGCCAGAGAATAATCTAACTTTTCTTTATTCTTAATGACTTCCTTTAAAGCATTTTCAAATATCCGTCTATTTGGCATATCTGTTAATTGGTCTGTATTGGACAAGGAAATGATTTGTTTCTTGTACCTAGAAATGGTCATACTTGTAGCAATCATTATTGCAATAACACCTACAGAAAAAGCCACAAAATTCTTAATATTATTCTCATTAACTGATGAGGCTATATTGGATTCACTTTTTTTAACAACTAAATACCAGTCCAGCATAGGGATATACTGAGTGATCATAAATTCATCCCCTACTTGCTTTTCGACAGGCAGGCCATCATTTTTCTCTAGATAATCAGAAGCTTTTTTTATATTCTCCAGTTCATAAAAAGTTGAAAACTTAATGAGTTCTGGATTGTCGTGTATTAAAATCATACCTTCAGAATCAACCAAATAGGCTGTAACCTCCTGATTGACAGTATACCTGTTCAGAATATCTTGTAGGTGAACAATCCTCTTACCTACGCCTGCAACACCAATGAAGTTGCCGTCAGCATCTTCAATATTTGCATCAATATAAGCTGTCAATGCATAGTCATCAAGTTGTTCTGTATTCACAATGACTGCATAATCATCTTCTGCATCAATTCTATCAGTATACCAAAAGGCATATTCATCTTCTAGATCAACCTTGGCATCTGTACCGCCAGGATGATAATAAGACAGTGTTTCATGAGGAATCCAAAAGACAGAATCATAACCTAAAGCCTCTTGTAAAGCGGTTAGGTATTCAGCCATTCTTTCTTCCGTTTCAAGTGTGTCTTCATTCATCCAATCAAAGGCAAAGGTATTTTGGGCCATGACGATAGATGCATTGACTGGCTCAATAAACTCCCTTGTGATATCTGCATAGATATTATTTTGAGTCAGTCTCGTCACGTTCTGAATATCTCTATTTGTTAAATCATTGATGATATTGTTATTTAAAATGGCGATGACAACCATAATTGGTATGATGATCATTAAGTTGATTAATGTAATTGGTATTATTCTTTTATTCTTCAAAACTTCACCTCACCGTATATTTATACCACATTTTAGCAAAAAAATTCATTTTTATCTTTAAAAATAAGATATGAGTTTTAAGGGAGTAGCTTAGATAATGCTTAAATTAATTCGATTATTAAATCAAAAAAGCGGGTATTTATAATAAAGATTATATCAAGGAGATCTCATGAAAAAAATTGGCCGTATATTTATGTTGGTATCTGCCATTGTCATGTCTCTTTCTCTTATCATAGTTGGTTACTTAATGCATCGAAGCAGCACTAGGGCTATTGAGGAAGAAGCTGTGAAATATCTAGAATTGATGGCTTATGACAAGGGGCAACATCTAGAAAACATGATAGAAGAAATAGAAAAATCTACAAAGGTCTATGCCGACATGGTTAAGTATCAACTTAATATAGACCTTGTTCATCATGCAGATAATAGTGACTATATGGATCATTTACTGGATTTTTTAAAGCCCTCAGTTTTAAATATGGCCGAAGACTTAGACCATAACCTAAATTTCTATCTGGTATTCAACATTGATTTAACAGATGATATAAAAGCAATCGTCTATTCAAGAGATTCTAACGATGAGAACATGCCCTATGTATCTCTTGAAGGCATATTAAGCAGACAGCAAATGGAAAGTGAAAGCGAGGAACTCACTTGGTACTACGGTCCACTAAATGCTAAAGAAGGGGTTTGGTCCAATCCTTATGATGACATCTTCTTAAAGGAAAGACTCATGACCTACTCGTATCCGATCATAATAGAAGATCAAGTCATTGCAATTGTCGGTACTGACATCGTCTTTGAATCTTTTCAAGAGATTGTTGAGGATGTAAAGGTCTATGATTCCGGTTATGCCTTTCTTTTAGATAAAGATTACAGGTATCTTGTGCATCCTAAACTTGATATGTTAGATCAGTTGTCTCAAATAGAAGCTGGCAAATATGCCTATATGGAAGACCTATTTAGACAAAACGATACTGGCATTTTACGGTATGATTATGAAGGTTCTAAAAAGATTATGGGCTACTATCATTTGTCTAATGGTTGGATGATAGCAGTCGCTCCCGTCTATGAAGAAGTTTTTGAAACGCTTAACACCCAAATGACCAATTCACTTATGATTATAATTGCTGGCTTAGTAATTTCATTACTTGCCCTATCCTTTACAGCTTATAAGTTAACCGATCCCATAAGAAACTTAACAGCACATGTAGAAAAAATAAGGAGGGACGGTTTAAATGTAGAAATATCACAAAGTTTACTGGACAATCCAACCGAAATCGGTATTTTAAGTCAAGAAATCGATAATTTAAGAAACCGTCTGCTCTCAAGTTTTGAAGATTTGAAACAACACAACTCACAACTTGACTTATTGGTCGAAGAAAGAACAGCAGAAATTTTTGGCCTGAATCAAGAGTTGCAAGCCTCACTAGAATCTTTACAAAATATGCAGGAACAACTGGTCGAATCTGAAAAAAATACCTTAGTCAGAACCATGGTTCAAAATCTTGCCCATAAGTTCAGCACGCCAATTGGTAATTCCATTGTGCTTTTGTCTTACATCAAGAAACTTTATGTAATGGATGAAAAGAAGACAGACAAACACCTTGAGGCTATTGATATGTTAGATTCCAATCTCAATCTGATCAATAGGATCATCAATCAGATGAGACTCTATTTAGATACCTACGATCAACTCCTGATCAGCTCCTTTGACATCTCAAAAGTCATTAAAGTTGCTGTCAGCGATTATGAAATTACGGAACCCTTAAATTTTGAAGTACACTTTGATGACAGCATCAAAGTCGATATTTATCAGTCTAAGCGCTTAGTCAGCGAATTGATTAGTCGTCTGCTTAGATATTCTAACCAAATAGAAAGAACACCTGATACAGACCCTATAAGGCTTGAAATTCAAGTTAAGAAGACTATGATTTGTCTCTACTACCGAGACAATGCTTTAAACTTAAATGGTGATGTGGACAAGTTTTTCGATCCATATTACCTCCACTCATTCGATAGTTCAGAGTTGGGTTTAGAGCTTAACTTAGTAGCTGACTTAGTTAAAAGAGGCCTAAAAGGCAATATCAGTGTTGTTGAAGACAAGCACGGCAGTGCTATAAAAATGACCTTAACTGATCTAAAAAAATAAAACTGCATCATTCGATACAGTTAAAATAGCAAGTTCTCAACAAGAATGTAGAAACCACTAGACATCCATAAGATAACAATGATCCAAAAGAGTATTGGATTATCATGACGGGATATGTCCTCTATGATATAGGCATGTCCTGTTTTTATGTCTAATATAGCCCAAAATATGTAGAGTAAACCAAAGAGCATAGGCATTTCAAACAAGATAGCACCAATCACTAAAAGTATGGCTGAGATGGTTTTCCATTTGATCGGTTGAGTTGATTTTGTCTTGACAGGCTTGTTGTCCCATCTATGTTTCCATTTAAAATCTCTCTTCTTATGTCTTTTGATAAACTCCTTTTCATACCAATATGTTTTTTCGTAGAGTTCTTTGTCAGTGAAATTAGGATGTTTAAAAACCAACCTGGTACCATCATATTTTGACCAATCTCTCGTTTCAATGCGTCCAGCCTCAGAAAGACTTTTATAGAGTTCAGTACCAGGAAATGGAATCGGCACAACTCCGTGTGTGATATCTAAATCAATGTCTAAAGCATACTCAAGTGTTTCTGCAAATATAGTCTTATCATGTTCGTCAAAACCAAATAACATGGCTGAATCGACCTCTACATCCAAGTCATGCAAATAGGCAATTTGCTCTTTAACCTTTTCAAGTGCTAAATGCCCCTTATTGTTGTCCTTTAAGGCCTCTCTTGAAGGTGTTTCTATACCTAATAGGACAACCCTCATACCACTTTTAGCTGCAGCATCAACCAGTTCTTTGTCCTCTGCAAACTCAGGCTCAAGTGCAGTCATCCAAATAATGTCCAAGGGCTCTAAAGCTTTAAACAGCTCCAAGCAATAGTTCCTATCTATGGTCAAATTATCTGCTTTTAACTCTATAAAATCAGTAGGCGCATTCTTAATTTCCTCTACAATATCTGCAATCGGCCTCTTTCTGTAGCTTGGAAAAAACTTATGCACTGTACAATAAGAACACTTATTGGGACAACCTCTAGACACTGTTACAGTCCAAGAGTAATCATAAAGCTCCGTTGGCAATATATCTGTAGGATATGGTTTTAAATCTTTAAGATCAAAAACAAAATCTCTTTCGTATTTACTTTTTAATTGACCATTTAGATAATCTTCGAGGAGTTCTTCCCATATGCCCTCACATTCCCCTACCAAAATTGCATGTGCATGAGAAAGTGCTTCTTGACTCATAAAAGATGTATGGAGTCCTCCAAGCACAACCGTTTTACCTTTAGCCTTAAATTTATCTGCTAGTTCATAAGCCCTAATAGCATCTGGTGTATGAAACATGATCATAACAATATCTGCTTGAGTTTGAAAGTCCACTTTGACACCAACAGTTTCATCAACCATTTGCAAGGTAACATAATCTGGCGTACATGCAGCTAGGGAAAAAATATTTTGCGGCAGTCCCAACATTGACTTTTTATAATCTTTAAACTCAGACTTGGCACTGGCTTTTATGACACAAACTTTGACTTTTTCTGTAGTTGATTTTCTAATATACTTCTTCATATATCCTCATTTCTACTTTTACTACCACCAGTTTACACCTTAGAGCCACTATAAGGTCAAGAAAAATCCTCATATGCAATGTATTTTCTCTATCCCACTTTTCTTAAAATACCTCTAGAAAAAATCTCTACATTGGTCTTGATAAATAATTCATCTGTCTCATCGATGATAGAGTCTTTCGTTAAAGCTTTGGTCATAGCAATCCCTGAAATCAATGTGTTAAATGACTTACCCAAAGTCTTGCTGTCATAGTCACCTATTAATTTTTTTTCTTTTAGTAGCTCAAAATACTGACTGTAGATGCTTATTACCTTTTTAGGCAATTTTGAAAACAAGTGACCAAAATCATCTCCCAGTTCATCCAAAAGAGACATCATCAACGGGAGATTCTTAATCATAGACCTGTAGTAGACCATACTGGATTCATACAAGTCTTCTTGAATATCAAAAGTCACTTGCTGACTAAAATAATCTGAAAGCGGCTGGATATCCATCAGCTTTAAGACCATAATGTCCTCTATGATCTTTCTTTTCTTGCCAAACAATCTAAATACAGTTACTTCATTGACGCCTGCTTCACTGGCAATTAACTTGGTTGTTGTCTTTTTATAACCTTTTTCCATGAATAATTTCATACTTGTCATTAATATTTTATCTTTACTGGATAATTTCATTATTCCTCCTATGCAAGTGCTACTTGCATTTTATCAAATATCATGTTATAAATCAATTAGGCGACTATAAAATATGAGGTGCAATATGACGAAAATAAAAACATGGATACTGGTAGAAAAAGAAGTTTATGAGGCAATTCAAAAGCAAGGCTTCTACCGAATTGATAAAGAACATTTAAAAAAGAAGTATGATGATTGTCTTGATATTTATATGAAGATATACAATTGGTACTATGAGAAGAGCCTTGAACTTGGCAGGGTTCCTGAAGATTGTAAGTACTCTCTTATTGTTTCAACAGATGACAAATCTAGTCCATCACCCAATAAGGTTCTCTTAGAGATGGCAATTGAAGAAAATCACTTAACCATGACAGATGCTAAGAAATGGGACTATATCTTAAATCACTGGTATTTACCAAAAGACGATTCTGATCAAAGAAAATTCAAAAAAGAACTTGATGATCGAGGTATCAAGCAAAACCAAATTTTTCAAACAGATTTTTATCCAGACTACAAAAGAAAAATCATAGACAGTTGGGATAGGTTGTTTGATGAATCAGTAACTTTGTCTGATAACAAAAGAGTGACTGTATGGGAACTTAGAAAAGAATGGATTGTAAATGCCATAGAAGCATAAAAGGAGTAGATCAAATCTACTCCCTTTCTTTATATGATTCATTTGTAAAAAAAGCTTCCACAAGTTCTAAATCTAGATGATCTGAAATGTCCTTACCATAATAAGCATGAACAATCTTACCTTCTTCATCTATTAAAAAGTCCGCTGGAACAGTTGCCTTATCACCAAAAGCATTGCTGATAAAGAAACCCTTCTTAAAGGCATCAAACAAGGTCTTTAATCGAATAGCCCCTCTTATATAAGCAAACCAAGAACTCTCAACGCCAAATTTCTTATAATAAATTTGCTCAGGATCAGAAAATAGCGGAAAGACTGGTGATTGATTGACAACATGCTGATTCATATCTTTTTCATCTGACTGAAAAACTGCCAGCATTTGATTGTTAAGACCAAGTTCTTCATGAAGTCCCATTAAGAAGCTAATTCTTAAATTACAAAACGGACAAGATGCATACCTGTAAAAGGACAACATGTACCTCTTGCCCAGCATAGACTTATCAGTAAATACTTGATGACCAATTGACTTTAAGTTAAAGTCAGGTACCTGTCTACCACTATCAAGTCTCATCAGGACCTACTTAAATAAAGGTGGCACAGCACAAGGAATCACTTCTACCCTATCCCATACTTTTTTTTGAATATAAGGCTCCATCGATAAGTAACTGTCTACCTCTTCTTTTGACGCCATTTCAAGAATCATGGTAGAACCACACATATTACCTGCTTCATTTAACTTTGCTGCTGCAAACAAAATCTGTCCTTTTTCCTTCATAATTTGAATATTGGCCATATGGGCATCTCTTGCTGCCATTCTTCTTTCAAGGGCTTTTTCATCTGTAAAATCATATCCATTAACTATAAAATTCATCATACACCTCTCTTTTTTAGTCATTATACTACATATTGGCATGGTTAATAAAGTACCTAAGCTAATTGCAATACAAAATGCATAATTGGCCATTTAAAAGGTATATATAAATAAGGGGGATAAGATTATGAACTCAATATTTAAAAAATCCATAGAACTTAACATGAAAATCGAGAAATTTCTAGACATTATTTCAAATAGCCTTTTGTTATTTGAAAAAGAAATGGAATCTTATTTAGAAAATGACATGGCAACATTTATAGAAACTCACGATAGAATCTGCGCTTTAGAAAGTGAAGCAGATGAACTAGAAACAGAAATTAAAGTCACGCTTTATAAGTTTATGTTACTGCCAGATACAAGAGCAGATGTTTTATCCATTATCAAGAGTCTTGACAATATCATTGATGACATTGAAGAGTTTACAAAAGACTTTCATATTCAGAAGCCTGTCTTTCCTCAGGCCATTCACCAAGAGATTATGAAGTTGACAAAAATGAGTATTCAGTCTGCGGACGCCCTCATTTCTGCCATTCATTCATTCTTCAATGAAGTTCATCTTGTTAATACCCATATCAACAAGGTAAGATTTTATGAACATGAAGCAGATATTTTAGAAGACAAGATACTCTATTCAATATTTAACGAAGGCATTGTAGATGATTTAGCTGAAAAACTACAGTTAAAATCTTTTATCAATATGATAGCGGATGTCTCAGACGAAGCTGAAGTCATCAGTGAAAAACTAACGATATTCACCATTAAGAGAGAAATATAGGTGATTTTATGGACTTAACTATTCTTTTTATAAGTTCCGGCCTTTTTCTGGGTTGGTCTTTAGGCGCCAATGATGCTGCCAATATATTTGGTACAGCAGTAGGTGCTAAGGTCATCAAGTTTAGGTCAGCTGCCATCATTATGAGTATATTTGTAATAATAGGTGCAGTGGCAAGTGGCTCTGGTGCCAGCCATACACTTGGCAAGCTAGGTGCAGTCAGTACACTGCCAGGTGCTTTTATTGTAGCACTTTCTGCTGGACTTACTGTATTTATCATGACGCGTTACGGCCTACCTGTTTCTACATCACAATCTATAGTTGGAGCAATTATTGGCTGGAATCTGTTTACTTCAAATCCGACAAGTCTGTCAACTTTATCAAAGATTGTTATGACATGGTTCTTGTGTCCAATACTTGCGGCTCTGTTTTCAATCATTTTTTATAAGCTCTTTAAAAACAGAACCAAAACACTCAAACTCAACTTATTTTTAAGACATTATTTTATTAGAGTAGGTCTTATTATCGTTGGTGCTTTTGGTGCTTATTCACTGGGTGCTAATAACATTGCAAATGTTATGGGGGTCTTTACAAATGCTGTTGATATTAATTCAGTAGACTTAGGTCTATTTACAATCAACAAGATACAGATTCTCTTTCTGATCGGGGCCTTGGCCATTGCTGTAGGCATCTTTACCTACTCCAAAAATGTCATGTCTACGGTTGGTAATAGTCTTTATAGGTTGTCGCCATCTACTGCACTTATTGTTGTATTGTCCTCTTCATTTGTACTCTTTATATTTGCATCCGTATCACTGCAAGAGTTCTTGATATCTCTCAACCTACCGCCTATCCCGCTAGTACCGGTATCCAGTTCACAGGCTGTTGTAGGCTCTATAATCGGTATTGGTGTTGCCAAAGGTGACAGAAACATCAACTATTCAAAATTAAAAATGATATCATTTGGGTGGTTATTAACCCCAACGATATCACTTATACTTTCATATGTCTCTCTATTCTTTATGCAAAATGTATTTGTTCAAAATGTACTCTAGCTTCTAGAGTACTATATTTTTTGACTTAAATGCCTTGGTTACTCTCTTGGTTTGGTTTTTATTAAGCCCATCAAATCGTCCTCTTACAATGTCTAACAAGTCATCTTTATTGTCATCATTTAAAATAACCATATAATCTTCAACCCGTTTACCAAAATCTATAGGTCTACAAGCCTTTAAATAATCCAGCAAAATTGGATACAGATTGTCATAATAATCTTTTTCAACTGAAGCCAAGACCAAAAGTACTTTAATGCCTGTCACATGGGTTATCAAACTACCTGTTTTTATCTTGTTTAAAATCAGATCAATGCGTGCATAAATCTTTTCGTGTTCTATCGCGGCTATGTTCCAAATGGCAATCATAGCCCCCCAAACCATACGATTGTTTTTACTCGACAACAAGTCCAAGTAGGTATCCACATACTTAGAGATCAAGTCTGGCCTTATATAGCCTGCTTCATAGAGGACCTTTAGACAGTCACTGGCAACAGACTTGTTCTTATCGTATAAGTAGCTTGCCATTTCATCTAAGCCAGTTACATTTTCTTCACTCGCAAGCCTTCTGGCAAGTTCTTGATTGGGTACTTCATCTCTTCGTCCTAAATTGTAAGCAATTTCATCTATATAAGCCATATTCTCTCCTATAACACAAGCATTCTTAAGACAAGTAAAACAATAAATAAAGCAATCGTTCCCTTCTTGTCTTTGATTATCAACTTTTCTACAAAGGCCGCTATCACATAAACTATACAAGCAATTAAAAGTTTCATATCAGATCCGCTCATTAGACTGAGCGGATAGAAAATACCCTTTAAATAAGCACTAAGAGCAATCATAGAAAAGAGACTATAAAAACCAAAGGCGTAGTTGGATAAGTTTTCTTCTAGTGATACATCCTTTTTTCTAGATATAAATAGAATCACAAATATGCTGACGACAATGCCTCCTATCAAGTTAAAGTTATAAGGGGCTGGATTGATAATAGAAAATACATTACCGGAAAAACTAGACAAATGTAAGGCGACATAGACTAGTCTAGCACCTAGTAGTCCTAAAATCGCCCCATAAAAGAACTGGTCTGAAATCAGCTTTCTTTTTTCCTTCTTATTTGTCAAAGCCAACACAAAATGATTGACTATGAAAGGGATTATATCTATAAGTCTAAATAACATAAGTACTCCTTAATTTTGTGAATAATTTTCATTATTTTTAAGCGCATATTCAGCCCGCATAAGTTCCTTGCCTATATAAGCTGCATGGCTAAGTGAACTTATCCACTTATTTTCAAGTATAGTCCAGTAGAGATTTCTTGCATCATGCCCTCTAATGGTGCGGATGATTTTCTTGTCGTAATTATAGTGGTCAACATAAATACACTTATCACTGTGGTCAACCTTTATAACAAAGTAGCCAGCTTGGTCAAGTTCTATATCATATGGGTCTTTTTCTATAGCATCAATTATCTCAGTCATCATAAACTCCTTTGACTTCAATTATATCACAAAAATATTCACTAAGAGGATGGACATTTTCTGTCGATAACTCTTATAGAAATGGACGTCAATTTCCAGTAAAGGAGGTGAATTCATGAGAATTGCTCAGTACGGCATCGTTCAAGACGCATGGAACCGTTCGTACAGGCAAAGACAAGTATCAAGTCAAACCAAAGTCTCTGAGGATACAAAGAAAGCCCTAGTATTCAAGAACATTCTCGACGAGGAGCGTCAAAAGAATGTTCAGGAAGACTTGATCAATCTAGATCTTGTAGGAACACTGATCGCAATTCTTTCAGGTCAAAAGCTGAATCAGCAGTCATGGAATCAATCCAATAGATTCTATCAGGCAAATACAAATGTAGAAATGACTGTACTAGAAACTACATCTGTACACACAGCTATGACATTTACATCTACTGGAGTCGTCCAAACGGAATCAGGTGAGATCATTAATTATACTTGCAATGTATCTTTTAGCAAGTCTTACTTTGAGTCTGTAAAATCTACTGTTAGGTCAAATAATTTTATAGATCCTTTGGTCTTTAACATCGATTGCAAAGGGATGAACCTATCTGGTAAAACCATTCAGATGGATCTAGATTTAGATGGTCATATCGACACCTTTAATATGCTTCAAAAAGGCAGTGGTTTCTTGGTATTAGACCGTAATAAAAACGGCAAAGTAGATGATGGCTCAGAACTCTTTGGTCCAAGAACTGACAATGGTTTTGCTGAACTAAAGGTTTATGATGAAGATAATAATTTATGGATCGATGAAAACGATGACATCTATAAAGAACTAAAGATATGGATGATTGATGAAGACGGTAAAGAAACACTGATTCCACTTAAAGAAGCAGATATCGGTGCTATTTATCTGGATTCTGTAAACAGCCACTTTGATCTGAAAGATGGTCAGAAAAAAGGACGAATTGCAAGGTCTGGCGTTTTCCTAAAAGAAAATGGTCAGGCAGGTGCTATTCATGAAGTTAAACTTTAAGAGGAAACCTATCGGTTTCCTCTTCCTATGATGTACCACTTGGGTATCACTTCATTAAAATTATCAAAATCATCCAGTACTGCCTGGGCCTGTTTTTTCATAACACTTACTTCCTTTTGACCAAATGGAATAGCCCATGGCAAAGATGACAGCGTATTAGATGAAATATAAAGGGCTAAGAGCCTAAAAAACACTTCTGGCACATTTCCTTTAAAATAACCATCAAGGCGTCCTGCCGCAAAATAAGGGCTTATGTCCTTGTCCCACACAATCCTGTTAAATTCTTCCCATGGATCACCAAAATCATGCCTGTTAAAATCTATCACACCTATATGGCCTTCTTCATTTAAGATAAGATTGCCCACATGAAAGTCACCATGATGAAATGTGATGGGCCTATCATCCAAAAGATGTCTAGACCTTTTTATATAATCTAGGAAGTAATGATCAGAGGGATATTTAAGGTCACACGCTTCATACATAAGCATTTTCTTGTCGATTTTATTGTTGAACTTTTGAGACCATGAAAATGGTTCAAAAGCTATGTCTGTGCCGTGTATGGATTTAAGAATTTCCCCTGCTTCATAGCCTAATTCATACTGTCTTTTAAGAGATAAACTTGGAAGTGCAGACTCTAAATCCTGACCAAGAATCCACTTGAGAATCATATAAGTCCCTTGACTGCATAAACCCATATCATAAGGTATAGACATGTCAAAGCCGCACTTAGAAATTTCTTTTAAGACTTCAAACTCCTTTAGTTTCGAGTCATAAGTCTCTCTTGAAGAGATTCTTAATTGCAAATGGTCTCCTTCATGAGTGATAACGTGATATTTCTTATCTTCTGACCACCCTTTATCTACAAACTCAATAGACCTCCAAGCATCATAACCTGGTATGTCACTAAACTGCTTCATCATTTTATAGCCTCTTTTTTCATAGCAAGCATAATCTTAATACCAGCATGTTTTTCTAATATATCATTTTCATATTCACCTGTAACTTCAAAGCCATAACGCTTATAAAGCTTAAAGGCACCTTGATTGTCTGCTAAAACACCTAGGCTCAAATACCTGATTGCCTGATTTTCTAAAGCCATATCATAGGCGAAATCTAAAAGCTTAGTGCCGACACCCTTGCCCCGAGCATGAGGTGTCACTGCTAGTATTTCTATATAGAGATCTTCCTCCATGATTTTTTCTTCAATCAAAGATAAGACAAAACCTGTTTTGATCAACTTGAAAATCCCCATGGTCAAGAAGTCTTTAAGACTAGGCAGGCTATGTTTTTCTTTAGAAGAAGCTCTCATCAGTTTTATAACACCAAGCAGCTTTTCATTTTCTTCTGCGACATAATAAAACTGTATGTTTTCTTTTACCTTAAAAAAGACAGTCTGTATCAGTTTTTTTGCTTGACTATCTTCTAAAGCTTGCAGGGGTTTGGCCTTAGACCAAAAGGCTGCATGATACATATCAACAACCTGAGATATATCTTTTTTCTTCATTTGGCGTATGATCATATTAGACTCCTTTACAAAGAAATTTCCTTTCTTGAAAGCAGTTTGTCCCCATCAAAATCAAATCTCATAATCAAAGGCATTTTGTGTCTGATGGATTCAAAACCTTCTAACAAAAATGATGTATCGTAATAATTGATAATTGTAGCTAGGGCTGTACCATGTGTGGACACAACTAGAACCTGATCCTTATGTCTATCTAATAACTCCTTAAGCACAGCTATATTTCTTGTTTGAACTTCATTAAGAGACTCACCTTTTTCAAGTTTATAATCGAAGTCGTCCCACTGGTTTTTACAAAAGCCATCAA
This sequence comes from Acidaminobacter sp. JC074, assembly GCF_022496765.1. Taxonomy (GTDB): domain Bacteria; phylum Bacillota; class Clostridia; order Peptostreptococcales; family Acidaminobacteraceae; genus JABXKX01. The sequence continues at coordinate 110,360 of NZ_VANV01000017.1, forward strand.
AATCTTCTACCCAACGTCCAATACAACGTTCCCTTAAATCAGATATTGGATGGATTTCTTGGTCTAATGCTTGAGCCAAAGGACCAATTGTATCAAGAGTTCTATCATAGGGACTTGAATAAATGACATCAATCGACTTGTCTTTTAATACTTCTTTTACTTTTAAAGCACCTTTTAGCCCTTCCTCAGTTAAGGGTCTTATGGCTTCTTCTTTTACTGAATGATCTACTTTTGCATGTCTTACGAAATAAATTACTGTCATGATTACCTCTTATGTTTTTTTAGAAAAACAACCTTCAGGTAATTGCCTTCTTTAAAAGTCTTGGTTGTTTTAAAGTCACTCGGTAGTGTGTATTCTTCTAATATACTGTATGGGTATCTCATCTGGCTAAAAGCATCTTCTATAAAAGTTTTAAACTTCTTCATATTGAAAAGACTGCAGTTTGTAGATGCAACAATAACCCCCTCATCCTCAGTGATGGCGATGGCCTCTTTAAGTAAGTTTGTATAATCCTTTTGAGCAGAAAACTTAAACTTCTTTGATTTTGCAAAACTTGGCGGATCAAGAATAACAGTATCAAACTTCAGCCCTTTTTTGACAGCATATTTGAAGTAATTAAAGACATCCTCAACTAAGATATCATGTCCTTCATAGTCCAGTTCATTTAAAGAAAAATGTTCTCTGGTTCTCGGTAAAGACCTATTGGCTAAATCCACACTGGTCGTCTTTTTTGCACCACCCAGTGCTGCATAGATAGAAAATGCACCTGTATATGAAAAAGTATTTAAGACACTTTTATCTTTAGAGTACTTCTTTCTAATGGCATTTCTTACATCTCTTTGATCTAAGAAAACACCAACCATAGCACCTTCGTTTAAATAGATTGCAAAATGAACACCATTTTCTTTAACAACAAGTGGAAACTCTCCCCTTGTCCCCATAACAAAGCCATCCTCTTCTATGTACTTACCTTGAGTATCAAAACGCTTCTTCTGATAGATACCCTTGAAGTCTACAATTCTTTTTAATGAGTTGATGACATGGTCTCTAAACTTATAACAGCCCTTACTATACCAGTTAATCAAGTAATAGCCATCAAAGTAATCAATGGTAAAACCACCAAAACCATCTCCTTCACCATTAAATACTCGAAAGGCATTGGTGTCCTTGGATCTATAAAGCGACTTTCTTCTATCAATGGCTTCAATTAGACGTTTTTCAACAAATGAAATATCGATAACTTGTTTTTCTTCTTTGGTAAGTATCCAGCCATAACCCTTGTTTTGTCTGCCATAATAACCTTTACCGATAAAACGTCCTTGTGGGTCTACAAGTTTGATGATGTCCCCTTCTTTATTAAGAGCACCAATGTTTTCTATGGCTTCTTTGGTTAAAAGTGGATAGCCACTTCTATATTGATTGACATGTTTAGGTTTTATTTTTACTATAATTTCTTTTTTCATTATTCTTCCTCGAATCTTAGGTTTAATCTCTACTCATTATAGCATTTCTTAAGCTCAAACTAAATAAGAACCGCCAACATCTAGAAAGCTTCTACATCAAAAACATAAAAACAGCCTAGGTTTACACCTAGACTGCATTAATTTGAATAAATAATACTGACGACTTGCTAGAATAAATCTTATCCAAAGAACAGCATGGAAATGAAATAATAAGCAAGTAATACAATGATTACGACAGGCAAAATTGTTGTCAAAGCAGCAATTACTAATGCCATATGATCATTTTTTTCGAACTCAGTTTCATCTCTAAGTTTATTTAACAACTCAGTTTCTTCCTGAGCTTTTCTTCTTTTGGATTTTAGACTATCATCTAATTCATCGTTTAGCTTCATATTTCAACTCCTGGGAAGTGACAAGCTACAAAGTGACCTTTTTCAACTTCATTGAACGCTGGTACTTTCTTAGTACAGATATCCTTAGCAGCAGGACATCTAGTATGGAACTTACAACCAGTTGGTACAATAACGTTTGAAGGAATATCACCTTCTAGTAAAATTCTTCTCTTGTTTCTTGATTTTTCTAAATCAGTTTCTGGAATCGCTGATAATAATGCCTTTGTGTATGGATGTAATGGGTTTTCATATAAGCTGTGCTTATCAGTAAACTCAACCATATCACCTAAGTACATAACACCGATTCTATCAGAGATATGCTTAACTACAGATAAGTCATGCGAAATGAATAAGTAAGCCATTCCGAACTTCTTCTGTAAGTCGTTTAATAAGTTGATAACCTGAGACTGGATAGATACGTCAAGTGCTGATACGGCCTCATCACATACGATGAACTTAGGCTTAAGTGCTAATGCTCTTGCGATACCGATTCTTTGACGCTGACCACCAGAGAACTCATGTGGATATCTGTAGATCATGTAGTCATCAAGACCACAAGTCTTCATGATTTCTTTTACATAGTTTTCAAATTCATCATCTCTTGACTTATAGATACCATGCTCTAAAAGTGCTTCACCAATAATTTGACCAACTGTTTGTCTTGGGTTTAGTGAAGAATATGGATCCTGGAAGATGATTTGCATTTCTTGACGTAGCGGAATCATATCAGTTTCTGAGTAATCAGTGATATTTACACCATTGAAGAAGATTTCACCAGCAGTTGGCTCATATAATTTCAATACTGTTCTACCGTAAGTAGATTTACCACAACCAGACTCACCAACAAGACCAACTGTTTCACCTTCATAAATAGTCAGGTTGATACCGTCATTTGCCTTTACGTAAAGTCTTTCGCCATGTACTTCTGAAAGAGCATCGTACTCAACTAAAACATGCTTTAAGTCAGCTGCGAACTCTTTACCGTTTTCCATTTGCTTAACAAGATCTTCTACGAAGTCTTTGTCTTTGCCGTTAACAGAAGCATCAGGATAGTTTGTTTTGTATAATTTTACAGCTTGAGCTGCTAATCTTTTTAGATTTTTCTTTTCGTTTCTTCTTTTACCTGTAGGGAAATACTGCTTTAATCCCTTAGATTCTAATAAAACATTAGGCATTTCTACCCCCCGTTTCTGGATAAAAACATCTTACCAGATGTCCACTTTCTACCTCTACCAATTCTGGTTTCTCATTAATACACTTGTCAGTTGCAAATTCACAACGCGTTGAGAATCTACAGCCAATTGGTAACTTTAATGGGTGAGGAACACTACCTTCAATTTGATCTAAGTATTCAACTTCTTCATCTAATACTGGGATAGACTTTAATAAACCTTCCTTGTATGGATGAGAATATTTAGCTGCTCTATCAAATATTGTATCAACAGAAGCTCTTTCAACAATTTCACCAGTATACATAACTGCAACGTCGTCTGCAAGTTCTGCAATCGCACCTAAGTCATGTGTGATGAACATGATAGCTGTATTATGCTTAGTCTTAAGATCATTCATTAATTTGAAGATCTGTGCTTGAATTGTAACGTCAAGTGCAGTTGTAGGCTCATCCGCGATTAATAGCTTAGGCTCACATGCAAGTGCCATTGCAATCATAACACGCTGTCTCATACCACCTGATAATTGGAACGGGTAGTTGTAAACAACAGATTCAGGGTTAGGAATCTTTACTTCTCTTAAAAGATCCACTGCTGCCTGCCATGCTTCATCCTTAGATTTTCCTTGGTGAAGAATGATTGGTTCACTTAACTGTCTACCGATACGGTGAACAGGGTTTAATGATGTCATTGGCTCCTGGAAGATCATTGAGATATCATTACCACGAATGCCTCTCATCTCTTCTTTAGATAAGTCAACTAAGTTAACACCATTGAAGTTGATTTCACCCTTAACAATTCTACCAGGGTGCTCTATTAAATTTAAAATACTGAAAGATGAAACTGACTTACCTGAACCTGACTCTCCAACGATACCTAGAGTTTTACCAGCTTCAATTGTAAAATCAACACCTTGAACAGCTTTCACTGTACCTTTATTTGTGAAAAAGTAAGTGTGTAAATCTTTAACCTCAAGTAAATTCTTAGCCATTTACACTACCTCCCTTTGCTGCTAATTTCGCAGCTTGTTTCTCTGCTTTTCTTGCTGCTTTCTGTGCTTTTCTTTGCTCTTTTGTTGTGTAATCAGCTTTAGGGTCAATCGCTTCTCTTAAACCTTCACCAATTAAGTTAATTGACATGATGAATAAGAATAACATTGTTCCTGGGAATACCCAAATCCACCAGAACTTTCTTAATGAAGTCGAGTTAGAAGCAGCTTTTGCTAATAAAGCACCCCATGTAGGAATTGGCTCTGTTACAGATAAACCTAAGAATGATAAGAATGACTCACTAAGGATTGCACCGGCAAATGTTAATGTACCAGATACAACTACCATTGCTAATACGTTTGGAATTAAGTGACGCATGATTTGGTTACGCTTCTTAATACCTAATGCTTTTGTTGCAAGGATAAATTCTTGTTCTCTTAAAGAAAGAATTTGTCCACGAACCAGTCTTGCAAGACCTGTCCATCTAATGAAACCAAGTATGAAAATGATTACGAATAATCTAAACTCAGCAGGTTGATCTCTAAATACTGCAGAAATGATAAATGCTAATGCTAAGAATGGGAATGAGTAAATAACCTCAACAATTCTCATGATAACAGCATCTACCTTACCACCGAAGTAACCAGCGATTGCACCCATAGTTACACCGATTGTTACAGCCATAAATGTTGATAAGAAACCAACTTGTAATGAAATCCAACCACCTTCGAATACACGAACGATAGTATTTCTACCATACTTATCTGTACCGAAAGGATGTTGCCAAGATGGTGGAAGATTTTTCATTGAAGCATCAGTGAATGAAAAATCATAGTTAGTAACTGTTGTATAAATGTGTGTAACAACTACGATTGATACGATTGCTGTAAATAACCAGAAACCGAACATTGCAAGTCTGTTAGACTTAAATTTAATGATAATCTGTTGCGTAGGTGAAAGAATGACTTCGTCTTCTTTACTAAACCCTTTTGCGTCTTTTGTAGCTTCAGACATTATTTCACCTTCCCTTCTCTAATCCTTGGATCAACTACCATGTAACCAACATCGATAAAGATGTTACCTAAAAGTGTTAATAAACCAAAGAATAGTAATGCTGTTTGTAATACTGCTCTGTCTTTATAGTTGTATGCTTGGTTTAATAAGTAACCCATTCCTGGGAATGCGAATATCTGTTCAACTACGATTGAACCACCGAATAAACCAGGGATCCACATACCGATTAATGTTACAACAGGGATTAATGCATTTTGGAATGCATGTCTATAAATAACAACTTTTTCTGCTAAACCTTTAGCTCTTGCAGTTCTTACATAATCTGCTTGTAATACATCGATCATTGCAGCTCTTACGTATCTGATTAATGATGCTAATGATGTGATTACGATAACTGTAACTGGTAATACTAAGTATTTCCAATCTGGAATTACCCCTCTAGGATCTGACATACCTGAGAATGGTAATATTTTCAAATGAATAACAAACAACATGATCAATAATAATGCTACGAAGAATGATGGTAAGGAAATACCAATAATCGTTAAAACTGTTACTGCCTTATCGAAAAATTTGTTCTTCTTTACTGCCGCCGTAATACCTATAGGAATGGATATTAAAAATGCAAATATAAATCCAAGTATGTTTACTTTAAATGATCTACCAATGTAAGCACCAATGATTTGGTTAACTGGCTTGTTAAATCTAATTGAATATCCAAATTCGCCTTTAAAGAATGTATCTTTCAACCAGATAAAGAATCTCTCTACATATGATCTATCATATCCTAAGAAAGCTCTCATGGTTTCGACGTATTGATTTCTTTCTTCGATTGTCATAGCTGCTGTCTTTTCCGGATCTAGCATTGCCATAACAGGATCACCAGGCATTAAATTGATTAAAATGAATATTACTACTGCGATAATCAATAAGACTGGGATTAAAGAAAGTAAACGTTTTCCTAAGTAAGTTACATACGGCATCATAACTTCAATAAACGTTTTAGACCCTCTAATGTCTTTGTTTTCCATTCGTTCACCTCATATCTTGAAAATAAGACCACTATCTATTTTCACAAATAGTGGTCTTAACCCTAAAAATTGTTCTTGAATCTAATGATTACTTCCAGTTAGCATCAAGAATAGCTCTTGGCCATGCCCATAATGCGTTAGTGTTGAAGTTCTCTAAATCAGAAACATATAAATCGTGGTAATTGTTTGAGTAAACAGGGATTACAGGAACTTCTGCGTTCATAACAGTGATCCATCTTCTCCAGTTTTCTCTATACTCGTCAGCACCTGTAATTGGATGTGCATTTTCGATATCGTCTAATAATTGATCCCACTCTTCAACAGTTAAAGCGCTACCACCAGCGAATCTTGGACCGTTGTTTGAAGGTTGACCCCAAGGCATGATCTTATCAGATGCATAGTCGCCTTTTGGATTAGACTTGATTGTGTAACCAGTACCACCAACGAAAGCATGATATTGTCTTTCTTCAGTTTGGTCACCAGTCCAGTGTCCGTACATTACTGGCCAGTCAAGACCGTGTAAAGATACGTTGAAACCTAATTTAGATACATAATCATCATTCCATACTAAGTTATAAGTATCTGACCAGAATGAAGTATAAGTGATCTTAATTTCTAAAGGTTCACCTTTCCACATATAAGTGTCGCCATCTTTAGTTAAGTTAGCGTATTCGCCTTCTGTCTTAGCAACAGCAGCGTCTAATAATTCGTGAGCTTTTGCAATGTTTGCTTCTTCGTCGAATTTACCATTAGCATCTACGATATCGTAGTTGATTAATGAATCTTCGAATCTAGAGTTAGCAGCAGTACCTAACATTGACATTTCGTCATCATCGTACATCATCCATTGGTTCTTAGAGTAAGGACCTTGAGATGCGATACCGTATTCACCTAAGAATAACTCGATAACTTTTGGTCTGTTAAATACAAATGCGAATGCTTGACGAACTTCTGTTAAAGCAAATGCTTCGTAGTCAGTGTGAAGTACAACAGTACCACCACCGTGTCTGAAGTAGTTGTTAGTAGTTAAGAAATCAGCTTCCTTAGCAGCATCAATCTTTTCAGCTTCAACTGTTCTACCTAACATATCAACTTCACCTTGTAATAATTGGTCTAACTCAGTTTCAGATGGAGTAACCTTAACGATAATTTCTTGAATCGCAGGCATTTTACCAACGTAATCTGGGTTAAGCTTTAATCTTACGTACTCTGACTCTTTGAATTCAGTCATCATGTAAGGACCGTAACCAATTGGGTTGCTAATTGTAGACTTAACATACTCTTGAACGTTTTGACCTGCAGCAGCAGCACCTTCAGTGATAGTATCTTCAGCCATGATCCAAGTCTCATAGAAAACTGTAGCATCAGTAGTAAAGATAACTTTCTTTAACTTGAAAGTAATTGTGTTTGCAGCTTCGTCAATAGTAATAGTATCAACATAGTCAGCCATTGAAGATGAACCACCAGTAGCAGCTAAAGCTTCAGTAGCCATGTAGAATTCGTAAGTGAATTTGATATCGCTTACAGTTAATTCTTCACCATTGTGGAACTTCATACCGTCAACGATTTTGAAAGTCCACTCAGTTAAGTCTTCTGATACAGTTTTTTCTTCTACCATTGGAGAATCAATTACTTCACCAGCAGCGTTATCAGTCATAAGGCCGTAACCCCAAACTAATTGTCTGATGTTTTTGTCGTAAGTTGAATTTGTCCAACCAGCATAGAAGTCACCGTTGAAGTCAGCAGATGCAGCCACGAATGGTCTCATGTTAACTTCGTCAGTTTCTGTTTCAGTTTCTGTAGCAGTTTCAGTAGCAGTCTCAGTCTCTGTAGCAGTTTCCGTACCAGCATTGTTGTTTGCAGGTTCGTTACTTCCGCCACAAGCTACTAGCGAGAACACTAATACCATTGCTAACAGTAAAGTAATAAATTTTTTCATAAATACCCTCCCTATGATTTATGACCTATACTTTATATTGTACTTAGTTGTGATCCTTTTAAGATTCTTGTAATATTCAGACATTTCTATTTTTTTGATATTTCTATCATCAAATCATCCTGTCAGACTAAAACAATTGTCTCTCCATTTTCACGCCTAAGATAACAACCGCTATTAACTTATAAAGAACAGTTTTGTGATAAAGTATCAAATTCCTTCAAAAAAGCTCACACTTCTTTAGAACTTTGCTGACTTTAATCACAATGAAATTCTACCCCTTTATAGCTGTATTGTCAAGTTAGCGAAGCTCGCATTGCAAGGCTTTCAAGCTGCATCAATAGTCTGAAAATTCTAAAAAAATGTCATATTTTACTTCAAATGAGTCATGAATTTAACGGTTTTGATGTCATAATCTGTAAAATATTATCTTGGCGCTTTTTAGACAAAATGAGTATACAAGCGCTTTTCAGTTTATTCTTTCTTTATATTCAGTTAAGATTTTATATATATTGGCTTAAAATAATACTTCGGACTCCGAAATTTTCTATGAACAGAATATATTCATTTAGGAAATAGAATTATTACAAAGAATTAATATTTACTTTTTGAATTGAGTATCAGATTCAAGATTTCTTGCAAAATGAATTCACAATTGTATTAAAAATTCCGTTTTTTCTACAATTTCTTGCATCTCCAAATAATGAGCTTTTATCGTCAAAATACCAATCATAAGTATTTTCATCTTCAGGTCATTTATAGGCTTTATCATCTTTCTTCTTATATAAAGAGACACAGTTTTAACTGTGCCTTTTAAATGAAGTTTCCTGTTTACTTGTTAAGAGCCATGATGAATGAGGCTTCAACGATAATGCAAGCTTTCATATTAAATAAGTCATTAATCCTCATTTATCTGAATGCCAACCTGAAAGGCCTTTTGCTTCATAAGTGGAAAATACCTTATCATAGCCAGCATTGCCTTTAAAGAGGAAAAGGATGTTTTAGCTCCCTGCTTAAAACGATCAAATGATGACCAGGCAAACAACATGATATTATACTCACCATCTAAAGACTTTAACTCATGGTCAAACTCAGCACCTTGGTTTTCGTGAATGATAGCCATAAAAGCCTTACGTCTTTTGACAAATCGGTCCTTATGCTTCATTTTAATACTTCTAACGCCAAATTCTATTGTTTGATGGTCTTTAAGTGTCTGACTAAGTGTGTTGTCCCAGCCATTTTCTGAAGTCATAACAGTGTTTACCATTATATCTAGTTCTCTATCTCTTGTATTGACAGCTTTAATGTGGCCAGAAGATGGCCATCCCGTCAACTCAATATAAACATCTTGAGCACCTTTTTTTGAATAAGAAGCTTTCGACTGATAAACCTTTCTAAAGATGGTATTCTCGTATGACGACAGTTCAAGCGGGCCATTCGCTCTGTAGATGATCAATCTGTATATTTCACTCATATTGACCTCCTAAAACTTCAAGCCAGTAAAGTCATAGGCATAGGTCATGAGTTTCTTGTAGACCGTACGGCCATTTTTAACCTTATCTTTTGGTTCTTTTTTCTTACCTAAGATATAGAAAGAGCCAGGACTTGCCTGTGAGTTTATTATATAGGAAGCAATGCGTTCACCTGATTCTTCTGGTTCAATCATCCCCATCATCTTAGAAATCAATCTCACCATGACATTTTGGCTTTTTACCGTATTGGTATTCACAATACCTGGTTCCATATACTCATAAGGTATATCGGTTAATTTATCTTGATTAACATAATTAACCATCAAATTATTGGCCATAAAACCCATATAGGTTGTGTCACTGCCTTTATAATCAGGAGACTTAAGTTTGTCAAACTTAATTGGTTTAATAAGCGTTGCACCTCCAATATGAAGGACACGGCCACTTCTTTCCTTTAGTAAGTCATCCAACATCACAGAAAACATGTATCTTGAAAAGAAACCAATTGTAAAGCCCATATCCATACCATCTTTCGATAGTCTTGGTTTCTTAAACATAGCATTGGCATTTAAAATCAAGAGGTCCAGTCCCTTATAGTTTTCTTTATACGTATCTAAAAATTTCCTGTTGCCTTCTAAGGTCGATAAGTCCACTATAAAAAGTTCATGATTGCCTTTAGGATTTATCTTATTTAAAGTAGCAATAACCTCTTGTCCTTTTTCCTTACCAAGCCCTAGAACATGGATCTGGTAGCCTTTCTTTGCCAGACTAATTGCAGTCGATCTACCTATACCATCTGTTGCTCCTGTTATTAAAGCTGTTTTCATATATTCTTCCTTTCATACATGTGTTTGTTTATTTAATCATATTGTATGAAACACAAGGTCTACTATCAATGTACAGAAAATCAGATGTGTGCATATTATATTGAAAGGTTAATTTCTTTTATCAGAGCTTCCTTATTTAAGACACCCAACTCATACTGTTTTAAGAGGGCCACAAGAAGATTTAAAATCTTTCTTTCATTTAAGTTGTTGGTATTTATAAACTCAAAGAGTTTTCTTAAACCATAGTCTGAGCAGATGACACTTAAATAGTAGGATTCAAACACATGAAAGAGTTCTTCACTAAAGCCCTTAGTCCTTAGGTCTTCTAGAAAGTTGTTTTCTTCAAACAAGGTTTTGCAGTCCATATTGGAAAATGCAAAAACATAATTGTACAGATCTTCTAAAGACGAAAAATATGAATAAAATGTTCTTCTCTTAATATCAGTGATCTCACATATTTCAGTGACCTTTGCATTTTCGAAGGCTTTGCTTACCAGATATGTTTTAGACTTATGATAAATATCATGCTTCTTTTAAAAGCTTAAATTATTAAATGTTTGTGTTGGCATATTGTCTCCTTTTAAATTATTATATCATCAAAAAAAATAGAAAAGGCATTACATAAGCATATAGCCATGTAAAACCTCTTTTTTTAAGCTCTAGCGATGAACAATAAAATAATTGCTGGAATACCACTAATGACAGCTCCAATAAAACATGATTTGTAGTAAAAGCCTGGTATTGGATTTTCTTCTTTTAACTGAACATACGTGTAATAATCAGTAGCCATGCCCTTGCCCATTATCATCTTAGCAAAGGATTTCGCACCATATACAAGGGGTGATAAGATGTTCATATTGCTCATTAGCATCATCCATCCCATGAAAAAGAACAAAATTGATACCAACCAAACAGCATTACAAATAGCTAAAAGTGATGTGCTGTCTTGCCAAAACAAGGCGAAGGCAAAGATGCCGCCAGCAGCAATAATCATAATGATGATTGTTCTTACCAGCTTTATTCTTTCTGAACGTTCTTCCTCGCTCACAAACTCAAACTTAGGTTCATCAGAATCAATGTCAAAATCAATATTCTTTTGTATCATATCTGAAGGGTCAATAACATCTGAATCAACGTCATTGACAAAGGTAAACTTATCATCTTTCATCGCTTTAGTCCTTTATGTCACATATTCTTTTGCATTCCTTAAAAGCAAAATAAGCATATTTGCTTGGATACCAGTCACCTGGGTTTAGGCCAAGTAAGCCACCTTTATTATCATAAATAAATGTTAAATTAATCAAAGTGTGCTTGCCGGCTTCATACAAAATCGCTGTTTCTACTTCTTCTCTTGCCTTTTCATTTATCATATCATACTTTTTAAACTGTAGAGTGATTCGCTTAATGACTTTTTCGTAATCTTTGTGCTTCATGTAGTAAGCTTGAATCCCCTGATCAACTTCATCCCCATAAAAGTCAAAGTCATCTTGTTTGGCTATTACAAGAAAAACTAGACTAGCTTCTGAGTTGTTTAGTTTGGGTAACTTATTATGATGTTTACACAAAATAAGATGTCTCAAATCTTCCTGTACAAGTTCATAGCCATCCTTTTTTAAATGATCAATCCAAGCGGTTGAGAAAAGGTGTTTGTTACACTTTTCAAGCTTAGGCTCATTTATAAGCAATTTCGCATAGTTGACATGCATCTTATAATAAAGAAACTTAGGTGTGAGTGCAAATATCAAAATCAAATAGCCCATAAGAAGTAACAAATATATTGTCCCTAAGTGTACACTAGAGACCAAATTACCAAGGTATAATATGAGAAATGATCCCAGCATTAAAATAGCTGGGATCATCAAAAGAAAGAGAATAGAATTCATCTTTCTTTTGTATTGTTTATAATTTTCTTGTCTATCTATTTTTCTTTCCATGATGCATACAGCGTTATACGCAGCTTCCTTTCAAATGGTTGACCATTGATGTAGAATTCACCAGTTCCATCTCTCTTAACATTCCAGCCCTCAAAAGTATACTTGTCAGTATCTTTTGGTACCTCAAAGTCAATAGAATCACCATAGTTAACACTCATACGTGTCACATCTAGCTTAGGTGCATCGTCTTCTGGATAATTGATATTGAACTTTACATCAACGACAATTGGCTTCCAGTGAGCATACAGGGTTACGTCCTCAAATACTTCAGGAATTTTTAAATAACCCTTGTCACCAGGAATAGTTGTGATCTTACCATCTGCATCTTTCCATTCATAATCATACCATGAAACGAAGGCAAATCCTTCTTGAACAGGAAGCGGTAGTACAGCGAACTCACCACCACGGAATGTTTTAACATAATCGTCTGAAGGCATTTCGCCACCATTAAGGACATATTCAATATCAAAGATTGAAGGCTCCCAATCAGCATAGAGTACAATAGACTCACCGCCTAAGGTATCTTTATCAAAATCCCATGCTTCTTTTTTATAGTAATCTTTGTACCAGCCTGCGAAAATATAACCTTCTCTTGTTGGTACTTCTGGTGCTTGAATTTTTTGACCTTCTTCTAAGTTTAAATAACTTGCTACCATAGATGCATTTTGATTTGATGTAAAGAACATAACATTGATAGAGTTATCAACTTCCGGTTCACTATTACATGAGGTTAATGCAAATAATGCAAGCATCATCATTAATAAATAAATTACTCTCTTCATTGTACATCACCTGGTCTTTCATTTGTATCAAAATACTCATTCTTAATCTTTTCAAACTCAGCGTCGTTCACATACACAGAGTGTCCTGGAACAATCTCTCTTAGAGACGGCTTATCATGACGGTAATCATGGGCTGTAGCTGGATTGTAACCAATCTTAATTCTGTTCTTTTCATAATCTGGATCCGGCTGTGGTACAGCTGATAACAATGATTTTGTATATGGATGCATTGGATTATTAAACAACTCTTCTGCTTCAGCCATTTCTACAATCTTACCATAATACATTACTGCAATTCTATCACAGAAGAATCTAACTACTGACAAGTCATGGGCAATAAACATAATTGTTAAGCCTAACTCATCTTTAAGACCATGTAATAAGTTCAGTACTTGGGCTCTGATTGATACATCCAGTGCCGAAATAGGCTCATCAGCAATAACAAAATCAGGTTCCATAATCAAGGCTCTTGCAATACCTATTCTTTGACGTTGTCCACCAGAGAACTCATGAGGATATCTTGCAGCGAAAGAAGCTTGTAAACCAACCTTTTCAAGCATAACAGCTACTTTTTCTTTAATTTCCTCTTGACTATGACCACCCTTGATAACAAGACCTTCACCAACAATTTCCTCAACTGTTAGACGAGGATTTAGTGATGAAATAGGATCTTGGAAGATCATCTGCATCTTTCTTGAAGTCTCTAAAGCTTCTTTAGACTTGTTCACATCTTTATAGTATGCGATTTTTTCCTTCAGTTTAGAAACCTCTTCTTGTTCCCACTTCTGGATGGCTTTCTTCTCAGCTTCAAGCGCACTGATATCAACACCTAGGGCCTTATTATCAGGGACTTTAGAAGTCGCTTCTTTGGCCTTTGATTTCAACTCAGAAATGTTTTTCTTAAGCTTAGAAACCTCAGCCTTTTGTCTGGCCTTTTCTTCATTAATCTTAGCCTTAATAGCAGAAGAATCTGGCTTAGCTAACTTAGTCTTATCTTTCTTATATTGGTCCTTTAAGGCTGAAACTTGAGTCTTCTTATCGTTTGTTAAAACTTTAATCTGAGCCTTAGCATCTGATTTAGAAACAATTTGACCTTCTGCTTCAGCAATTAAAGGCTTGTATCTTTCTTCTAACTTTTTAAAGATCTGATCATACTTAGCATTAAGATCTGCCATTCTCTTTTCAATGACACTTTTTTCAAGGGCAGCTGATTCCTTAAGACCAACTGTCTTACGGCTAAGTCCCAGCTTATGTCTTGCAACTTCTTTGTTGTATTCATCTTCAACAACATTTTTAGTTGTGCCTTTAATCTTTTCAACTGCAAGCTTATACTTATGTTCTACTTTAGCGACTTCAAGTTCATACTTATTTTTTATTCTATATGTTTCATCTCTATGGTCGTCTAAAGGTTTTCTTAAATCTTTTAAAACTTCTTTATTGGCTTCTAAAACCTTATTCAAATTGTGTTCAGCATCAATAAGGTCATGTTCTAACTTTTCTTCAATTTTATGAACAGCTTCTGCATGCTTATCAATCTCAACAAGCTTTCTTTTAGCTTCTTCTTTAACTTCTACGATTTGTCTCTCTATACCTTTATGCCCAGCTGAAATGATGTCGCCATTTAACTTAACGGTACCTTCTGTTGCACTGTAAAGCTTCATTACTGTACGGCCAGTTGTTGTTTTACCACAACCCGATTCACCTACAACACCAAATACCTCTTGCTCATAGACATTGAACGAGACCCCATCTACTGCAGGTACAACCAGCTTGTTTTTACCGGTACCTGAAGTAAAGTGTTTTTTAAGGTTATCCACCTCTAAAACAACTTTTCTATTATCTACAACATGATTATTTTCCATAATGTAACTTACCTCTATTCTCCCTTAATCTTATCGTCGCTTCAGGCAACTCTACCTTAGGTGCATCAGGGTGTAACAACCATGTTGCAGCATAATGTGTATCTGTAACCTTAAACATAGGTGGTTGCTCCTCAAAGTCAATTTTCATTGCATACTTGTTACGAGGTGCAAATGCATCACCCTTAGGTGGGAAAATCATATTCGGTGGTGTCCCAGCAATAGCATCTAGATGTTTAGATGTTGCAAGGTTAGGCATTGATGATAACAAGGCCCAAGTATATGGATGTTTTGGATCATAGAAGATTTCTTCTGTTTCACCGTATTCAACTATCTTACCTGCATACATAACAGCAACTCTGTCAGCTACGTTGGCTACAACACCTAAGTCATGTGTAATGAATATAATCGATAGTTTTCTTTGTAATTTAAGTTCATTGATCAGCTCAAGAATCTTACCTTGAATCGTTACATCAAGTGAAGTTGTCGGCTCATCACAAATCAGTACTTCTGCATTATTTGCTAGTGCTATGGCAATAACAATTCTCTGTCTCATACCACCTGAAAACTGGTGTGGAAACTGATTGAATCTCTTTTCTGGCTCGCTGATGCCAACACGAGTTAATAACTCAAGCACCCTTTCTTTAGCCATAGCCTTAGGCATGCCTTGCTTGTAGATCAAAGCCTCTGCAATTTGCTTACCAACCGTTTGAATTGGGTTTAATGAAGACATTGGATCCTGGAAGATCATAGAGATCTTAGAACCTCTAATATTATGCATTTGTTCTTCACCAACTTGTGTTAAATCAAGTCCGTCAAACAATACTTCGCCATCTTCATAAATTGAGTTACCTGCTAAAAGACCCATAATCGTCTTAGCAGAAACACTTTTACCTGAACCTGACTCACCTACTATGGCAAGTGTTTCACCTTTATATAAATCAAAAGATACTCCTCTGATTGCATGTAAGATACCATATTGTGTTTTAAATGATATGGCCAAATTTTTTACTTCTAAAACTTTTTCACTCATTATTCAACCCCCCTTAATGATGGATTAAATGCATCTCTTAAACCATTACCAAATAAGTTGAATGCAATCATCAAGATAGAAATATAAGCTGATGGGAACAGTAGTAAATGCGGATGATGCATCATCACTGCCTGTCCTTTATTAATCAACATACCAACACTTGTCGCATTTGCATACTCAATGATGCCTAAGAATGAGTATGAAGCTTCAGTAAATACGAAGAATGGTATAGATAACGCTAAACCTGTTACAATTAAACCCAGTGTATTTGGGAAGATATGTTTAAACATGATTCTTGCATCACTCGCACCTAAAGTACGCGCTGCAAATACATATTCACGATTCTTAAATCTGTAGAACTGCATTCTACCAGTTTTGTACATGCCAACCCAACCTGTTAAGGTAAAGGCAACAATAATAACAATCAAACTGTTACCATAACGTAGTGTTAATAGAATTAGAACTGATAAGAAAGGAATTGATACAATAATCTCAACCAATCTATCCATAATTAAGTCAAAGGCACCACCATAGTAACCTACTAGTGAACCAAGGATAAGACCTACTAATGAGTTGATAGATACAACTGCAAGGGCCATGATAAGTGAAATTCTTGCACCTAACCACAACTCTGTAAATAAGTCGCCACCCTCATCTGTTGTTCCAAACCAGAAGTAAACATCAGATGGATCATTAACACCAAGTGTTGATTTAAACTGATTCAATCTAACAACATACTGGAAGAAAGGCTTTTCCGGATCTGCCGGGTTGTCTGTTTCTAGTATTTGTAGAATATCAATAACTGAGTTCTTTTTAAGTTCCTCATCAAATTCTTCCTGAGTTAATGTTCTTTTTACTTCAGCCAAAGGATCATCATCTGTTTGATTGATCTCATTTTGCTTCACTATAGAATAATATCTCTCAGGTTTATAAGATGATACATAGTTTGTGTATCTATAGTGGTTTACTACAACTTCTAACTTTGTAACATCTTCATAGTCTGGATGATCTGGATTATCAATCAGTTCCTGTGGTAGGCCTGAAATAATAATATCCTTGCCAAAATCATTGCTGTTCATATCTAAAAGAAACTGCTTACCAGCCTCAATTTTCTTAGTACCATCAAAGAAACCTAACTTTTCAAGACCTGGTACCTTAGGTACAAGATTTCCTAACCTTGCTGCTTCAATTGGTGCATCTGCCTTCAATGTATAACCTCTCATATAAGGGCCAAATACTACAAAGAATAAAACCACACAGATGATGATAAAGGCATAAAAAGCCCCTTTGTTTTTCTTAAATCTGTTCCATGAATCTTGATAATACCCAATACGCTTTGATTCAAGTTCTGTATCAAGTATCTTTTGACTATCACGGACCAATACTAAATCTTTTTTGTCTATATTCATCATGATAACTTTCCACTCCCGAATCGTACTCTTGGATCAAACAATGTATAAGATAAGTCTGCTATAATAGCTGAAACCAATGTTAAGAACTGACCAAATGTGTTTATAAGCATTAATAGGGCATAATCACGACCATTAAATGCTGCAAGATACATACGACCTGTACCATCAACACGGAATATTTTTTCTGTGATAATACCACCGTTTAAAACAGCGATCAAACCAATAAAAATACCTGGTAATATTGGAACCAAGGCGTTTCTAAGGGCATGCTTAAATACAGCTTGTTCTCTTGTTAATCCTTTTGCTCTAGCTAATAACATATAATCTGTTGTTAACTGCTCAGTTAACTCTGCACGTACTCGACGCGCCATAGATGGAATACTGGCTAAAGTTATAATGATGACAGGCATGATGTAAGTAGAAATACCATACCAGAAACCTAGTTCTGCGAATTCGGAGGCCGTGGCTATTTTGTAGTCTGGTGCAATGCCCCATCTCCAGTAGAAGAAATACTGAGCAACAACACCTACAACAAAGTAAGGTACTGAAATAAATATCATAATCCAGATAGATATTGCTGTATCTTGCCATTTGTTCTTTTTAAGAGCTGCTACAACACCAATTATAATTGCTATAGGTACCGACAATAAGTACGGTACAATATTGATTTTAACCGATGCAGGAATCTTCTTAAAATAAGCCTCAGAAACGTCTCTATTTAATAGATGTGAATAACCGAAGTTTCCTTCTGTAAATATATTCTTTACCCATAATCCAAATTGAACAACAATCGGTTCATTCCAACCTTCTTTTTCTGCCATCTGCTCATACCAGTCATTACCTTGACCAATAGTAGGCACATAATTATCTGGCATTAGTTTGATAAAAAAGAAGAAAAGGAATACAGTAATGACAAATGTTATTAACATAAGTCCCATTCTTTTTAGCATATAACTAAACAAAGTTTACTCTCCCTCATATTCATTGATTTTATATCTATATGTTAAACCCTAACCCTTGTACTTTAACTCCTAAAAATTAAAATAAACTCTTATCAACCATGTTGGTTTATCAGATGACGAGTCATCTAATATTCATTCATGATGTTACATATAAATACACGATTTAAGTGACATAAAAATCCCACGTTCAAATGAACGAACATGGGATTAATATTAAATACTATTTTCCTTCAAGTAATTACTCCATGAAGTCAGGATCTGTAGATAAGTAACGGTATCTACCAGTACCCCATGCAAAACCACTTGAGTAAGCTGGCCATTCAATAACTACGTTATCTGCATAAACGATTGCTGATGAACGTGTAACTGTTGGAATCAATGGACAATACTCGAAAAATACTTTTTCAAGTTCTGCAATATAGTTGTAAATGTCATTTGAAGCACCTGCAAACGGTTCAGAAGCTGTACCGTCCCATGGTGTATCTTCGTTGATAATAACCATACAAATATCTTCTAATGAACCTCTGTAGATACCAGCTGGCTTACCATCAGCTTCTTTTAACCAGTTGTAAAGCTTGATGTGACCTTCTAACTCGTCTTCTTCCATAGAATCAAGACCAAGTTCATCTAAGTAGTTCCATGTATTTGTTAAATCAATTTCAATTTCAAGAGTTGCATACTCTGCAACACCGTCAACGCCAGAAACATCATATGGTTGTGATAATCCTAAGAAACCACCACCGATAACATCGCCAAAGAATGCGATTGCTGGATATTGCCATTGTGCTCCTGAAGATGTACCAAAACCTACTGCCGAAAGTACAGCATCAAAGTTCCATGAAGAAGTTTCTGCTTGGTGACCCTCATTCTCATTGTATACGATATCTAAGATAAATCTTTCTTCGTCTGCATTGAATAGTTCTTCATATGAAACTTTCATATGCTCAACTAAGTTCTTAGTAAAATCATCGTTATCAGAGATAAACTTAAGTGTTATTGGACCTTCATTACCTTCAGCTTTCCAGTTAGCCCAAGCTTGATCAAATAAGCTAAGTGCTAAATCTGGTACATATGCATGAGTATCAGGGTTGATGTTAAACTCTTCTAATACAGTCATATGTTGAGGAGATTCCGAATAATAGAATACGTCCTGGTTATAAGCTTTTGTATCTAATGGAATTGGTAATAATGAAGCTGTATTTGGTGCATATACATTGTTTGCATAGTAGCTTCTATCAAAACCATAGAATAATGCTTGTCTAAATGTCTTGTCATACATCGCTGATGGATGCTCATGTGCATTCTCTTCAAGTTTTGAAGGTGCAGTATTTAAGATTAAGTACTGAGGATATCCTCTCCATTCTTTGAATAAGTTGTCATACTCAGCATATTCTGCGTAGTAATCTTGAGTTAAACCAGCTACAGAAATCTCACCAGCAGCAAATAATGCCATTCTAGTATCTGTTGAATCAACGATTTCAATGACTCTAGACTTGTAGTTGATAGTTTCTTTCTTTACATAATCAAAGTTTTTGTTAAATACAATCTTTTGGTTTTCATCCCAAGTCTTAATGATGTACTCACCATAAGATACATATGGGTAATCAGGTGTACCATAAGCAGCATCTTCTTTTGCAGTAGTCAATGATGCTTCAAATGCTTCTTTATGGATTAATCTAAAGTTATTTGCATATGCGATAGCAGATGATTGAGAAACCGGCTCCCAGAACTTCATTGTAAATGTATAATCATCAACAATTTCGAAACCAACATCTTCCCAAGCAACATCTTTCATGTTACCATTTTCATCTTTGATCTGAGTACCAGTAAAGTATTCATAAGAATTCATAAGTGGCGCACCGTTCTTAGCTTCTTCAGTCTTGTAGAACATAGTCGCACGCTTGTTGTTTAATACTGGATCGATAAACTGCTTAAGAGTATACTCGTAGTCTGCTGATGTAATTGGTGTACCATCTTCAAACTTCATATCTTCTCTAATAGAAATAGTCCACTCCGTATCCTTAATTGCAGGCGCACCTTCACGGTCATATTTACCATCTGCAGTTAAGTGATCATTTCCTTCAGAGTCCACTGGAAATCTTGTCGCTCCAACTAAAACGATTTGATAGTCAAGAGCTTCAATTGAATATTCTTGTGATTCAAACTTCGAGAAATCTCCTGGGAATGCCGCTAGACCATCCGCTATGGCCTTGTCCCAGTCAACTTCAATGTTGTTCTTATCACTTGATGTATATAATGATGTAGATAATAAATCAATTAAATCATCTTCATAACTCCATTGGTAAATCAATGGGTTAATTACTACTGGATCTTTATCATCTAAAGTAGATACATATGTAACCTCTGGGCTATAGTCAACAGCCTTTGAGTCTACTGGCTCCCAATATGCATATAAAGTTGTTGATGCTTCTACATTGTAAGGGAATTCTACTGGTTGAGTTGTCCAAGTAAAACCTCTCTTAGTTGTAAACCAACCACCAAATTTGTAACCTTCACGAGTTGGCTCAGTTGGCGCTTCTACATCACCACCGTTTTCTCCAACTAAAACTGTTGCAACATTACCTTGTCTGTCGTCAAAACTAACAACAGTAGATACTGTCCATTGTGCATACAATGTTACGTCTGCTTCAACTGGTGTTGCGAAGTCATAAACATTGTTACCTTCTGCATCTGTTGACCAATTAACAAAACTATTTGTCTTACCTTCTGCAGCTTCTTTTGTAGGTGCAGCAGGCTCAGCAACAGCTTGTCCTTTTTCAACTGTAGCATTTTCAACTACACTACCACCTTGAGTGTCAAATGTTACTGTAAACTCACTTGGTGAGCAACCAGCAAATGATGCCATCATCATTACTAGTACTAACATTAACGCTAAAGGTCTGAAAAAAATATTCTTCATACTTTATGCCCTGTACGACCTTAAGCCAAATCATACGTCCCTTTCTCTATTTTATACGCTTTGAATTACTCAAATGAATAACTCATTTTGTTGCCAATGTAAAGATGTACTCCATACATATTCTTGAACTCTTATGTATTGTCAACTTAAACGGCTTAAGAAAAACGATGTTTCTGTTTAAGTCGCAATACAGTTCATTCTTTCATTTCCTAAGAAATGAAAAATGCCTAAAGATTGAAAAATCTTTGAGGCTTATACTAAATTAGGTCTAGCAATAGATATGAATAAATGGTCTCGGTTTAAAATATATATATCTATTCTTCTATTTGTGTAAGATCTAATTGGTATACATAATCAATCATACGAATAATTCAAGTCATGTCTTACTTGTTATTGTCTAGCAAGTCATAAGAATCAGTTAATTTAGTCTTTTCCGAATATTTGAGATTAGCCACAAATTTTCACGGACGCTAGATAATCACACCATGTGAACTTTTGTTAATACATCACTGACACGATCTGAAAGCATTGTAAATATCTTATAATAGTGTTTCTAATAAAATCATTAAGGTGTAAATACACTTTACATTTCTTAAGAAAATATAAACCACTAATAAAATTATATATTTTCTGATAAAATTAATCAAGATGCTTATCATTATTCAATTATTTTTATCGTTAAACAATTCCGTAACCCTAAGTAATTATCTTATTCTTAGAGATGGTAAATTTATCCGAGCCTCATTATTTTTCCGATTGAATACACAATTTCTAAGTCCGCTATTTTCAAAGCTTTACTGTCATTTTCTATGCAAAAGTTGTATATTAATGCACCTTTTTTAATAAAAATCACCTAGCTATTTTTATATGCAACTTCTTCAATTGTTACCTCAAATATTACAAAAACTTAAAAAACCTCATCCTAAAAGATAAGGTTTTTCTCTTCAGTCGCATAAAAGAAAAATTATAGACTAAATATTTTCACGTTCCTTTTCTAAAGCATTTTGCATTTTTCTACAGCGATCATACCAAAGTACTTCATATGACTCATGATCGACAAGCCTACCAGTTAAATCAGCAATCGAATGTATCTTATCATCTAGACACCAATCCACACATATCTGATAGGCATCCCAGTCCCATTCTTCTGGTTCCCATTCTACATTTATTTCAGTGACACCTAAGACATGTAGAGCGTAGGCTCTTGTATGACCATCAACGTATATATGACGTCCATTAAGTTTTTTTATAGGAATGGGATCATATACATCCGGTTTGATCCAAGTCTGAACAGCAGCTAACTTCTTTTTAGATATATAGAGTTGAGATGGATAAATATCTTCGATTTTCATAGTAAATGGTGCAGCCATAATATTTCCTTTCTAGATTACGTCGTCTTTTTGAGTTTAACACAAAAGAAGAGCAATCAAACTAGTCTTTGACAAAATGTACTTTTATTTGTGTATCACCATTTACAACCAGTTCTAAAAGTTCACCTGCAACATACCTAGTCTCACCCATTTCTGTTATCTCCCACTTATCTAATTTATAACCTGAAAGTGGTTTAGCTCTTAACCTTAACATTTGACCTTGTAGATACTGGACTTCAGAAGAAGTATCCATTTGATAGGTCCCATTAACATCAATCACACCTCCAGCAAATGAAAGACCAATCTCATAAGGCCCCTTTAAGTCATAGAAGTTTGCAGCATGCTTTAGAATGGCTTCTTTTCTATTGGACAAAAATTCTCTGACTACCATAACCTCTTGATCCCAGCCTGTCCCTTCATCTTCAAAGAAACGCCAACGTTTCACATACTCATCCATTTCCGGCTTGTATAAGGCTACAAAGTGCTCTAACGCTTGCATAGCATTGTCTTTACTGAAACGAGAATTAGAAAAATCACAAATTCTCAGTAGGAGACCATCTCTGAACTCTTCATTTTGACTCAACTGTCTATAAAACATAGTCGCCCATAATGGATTATGCCTACCTGTATTTTCGGTTGCAGTCAAATATTCAAAAGAATTAAAGTAAGCTGCATCACTGCCTTCATAAAGACCCATGGAAAAATCAATATCATAAAGTAAAAAACGGTAACGGCCATCATAGACCCCTTCTCCAACTGGCCCCTTATAACGCCACCAACGAATGTTGTTGTTAGGCCAATCTTTGTTGTTAAGATAGATTTGAGTCGCATAATAATCTAAAAAGTTATCCATATCTATCATGAGTTTGACCTGATCATAATTAGCTTCTATTGACATATCTTCTTTTTCTATAAAGTCATACACCTTATTGAAGTGGATCTGATCTTCTTCATCGCCGTGTTTAACAGTGATATTTTCTATTAGACCTATCTCATCTTTCTCTAAACCATAGTGATTTTCTATAAAGCTTTCATCCATGGTTTCTCTCATATTATAGATGCCCCAATACTCTCCATTTAGAAAGAGTATGACAGGCTTGTAGGCCTGATGGTCAATAATATCATCTACAAGCTCGTCTGCCAGTATATCTCTAATCATGGCATATTTAAGATCGTTTGAACCAGACCTTAAGATAATCGAATCAAAAGTATTTATCTCAAGTTCTTCAAAAAAGGCATACTCAAAAGGCGCATTATCAAAGCCATTCTTACCGATGATTCTAAAAGATTTTTTGGGACTTGACCGAGAATAGCCACCAAATATCCTTAAACCAATATCTTGGGAGAAGACCAAAGCACCATTTGTATCAAACATTTCAAAGTAAGCAGGTCTTTCCCAGGCCTTGCCTCTTTGATTGTAATTTGCAGGCGTCGAGCCATCTGTTGGTGTCAAAGAATCTAGCTTAAATCTTTCACCAACAATATAAATCCCATCATAAGAGTCAAATAAATGTTTCGGATCAGTCGTAATAGATAAAATATCGAAGGTATAATCATCAATACTTTGATCCTTCACGTAATAAGAACCTACAAAACCCTCTCCAATCGGTACTGGACCATCATAATACCTTGCTTTTATTGTGGATATACGATTGATATTTTCATGGTCAATAAAAATTACAAAATCCAAGAAGGTTGCATTGATATTGGCATAACGAATAGGATTCTTGATAGAATAATCCATAAATATTGGCCCACTATATTTATTCGCTTGATCACTTGGTTCTGAACCATCAAGTGTATAGTATATATCTAAGCCCTCTATCTCATCAAAAGTCAGATAAAATGGTTCTTTATAAATGCCTGGTTGATGAGAGGCTTCTATAACATACTGCCTGTTAAGCGACTTAATATCATCAATAATTATGCCTTGATTTTCTTGACCAGGTGTCCCTTCAAATAAATACTGATATTTACCATCAATTAAAGCCACAGACATGTTGTCATTCAGATAAGGTAGCAAGACCGTTTGAATAATTTCACCATTCGATTTGGCTAAGGATACCTTTTCCCCCCTATCATCTAACTTAAAATTAGCATGGTATTCTTGATCGCTATGATGATAAACCCAGTCTAAGTCTGAGGCATAGACTATCAAGCGCTGACCTGGTTCAATAATGCCATGATCAAATTGCCACTTTAAAGGTTTCTCTGGTTCATCACTTAAACCATAGCCTTCTAAACTGATGGCATAGTCAGTAGGATTATACAGTTCTATCAAGTCATAATACTTGCCGTCATGAGCCATCATTAATGATTTATTTGATGAAATAATCTCACTGATGATTATATGATAAGAATCGTCATCCGTTAACTCAGCTCCATGAAAGCCATTTGTTACTAGCCCAATTAGAGCCAAGCATATTACGACGAGAATTGATAAGTATATCCGACTCCTCATGAGTCACCTCCACCTATTCATTTAAGTGACCACTAAATGACACAATGTTTACTTTATTTATTGTCTCTACCTTATAGAGATCATCAATCAAGTCATCCTCATCTGCCTCATCAATCGTCACTTCATATATGGACTCTTGTACATCAGCCTCTGTATTTTTCATTCTAAGGCGATATTTTTTTATATACTTTTCCATAATAGGTTCCAAATCCTCAAGCTTGAACCTACTGCCTTTAATGATTAATAAATAGGAACTGTTTTGCCTGAACCTGAAAAAATGAAACATCAATATCAGACCACTGATTGTTAACGTCCCAATGATGGCAATCAGTATTGCCCCAGTCCCCGCTGAAAGTCCTATGGCTATGGACCAAAAAAGATAAGAAATGTCTTTAGGTTCCTTAATGGCTGCTCTAAAGCGGACAATCGAAAGAGCTCCGACCATCCCGAGTGATAGAACCAGGTTATTTCCTATTACCATTATCACCATGGATGTAATAACCCCTGTAAGGACTATGGAGATATTGAAATTCCTTGAATAAGCAACGCCAGTAAAAGTTATTTTGTAGACAAGAAAAACAATCAAAGTTAGTAGTATTGTTACTGCTAAATAAACCAAAACTACCTTGTAAGATAAAACGTCATGAGCTTTAATTAAATCTGTTAGTCTTTCTAGATTCATATTTCCTCCTAACATTCAGACCATAAAGCATAATAATACTTGCTATATGATACTTTGGTTAGATCAACACAAGCAAGAATTTCCTTTATCATATCTGGTAAATGGCCAGTGTACTTCACCTCTAATATATAAAGTTCTGGATCAATAATTGGTACCATATTCGGATCTTTTAAGAAAATATCCTTTTGATGTGTAATGCCTCTAATATGTTTATCAAAATTTACCCTTAAATCAAAACTCTCATGAACATATGCCTCTCTTTCGTAATCCACAATAGCACTTAGCCGGTAATGATTCACAGAAAGATAATCATATAACCCAAGCGAAAAATCGTTAGCATAGGTCTTTAGAAGATCAAATTGACCTTTTGAAAAGGCCTTGGCTTGATCATTTGATATAATCAATGATTCTTTTAAGGAATGTTTATTGATTTTTTCTTTTTTTTCTAGTTTGATCCTCTGATAATCATCATCATAGAATCTAAGCCTTATCTTTCGTCTAACCTTAATCCCCATTTCCTTCTCAAAGAAATCTTTCTTATTGAGACTGTCAAAATAGACACTTCTAACTAGATAATGGCCTTTAGCACCTGAATGGCTATCCAGCATTAAAATAGATTTAAACAGAGATGACAACAAGGCATATTGATACTGATTAACATAGTACTTTTCTTCTCTTCTTCTTACACTTAAAAATGACATCACATGCTCATTTCTTCTAGAATCTCTTCTAAACACTTACAAACATATACAACGTCCTCTTGCGTCATCATTGTATGAAGGGGTAAAGAAATCTCATTTTCATACATCTTATAAGCATTGGGATAGTCCTCTATCTTAAATCCTAGTTCCTTATAGGCTGTATGCATGGGAAGCGGCTTAAAGTGAACATTTGTTGCAATCTTATGTTCTGCCATTTTAACAATGACTTTGTTTCTAAAAGCCTCATCTTTCTCACTCAAGTTCACAAGCATCAAGTGGCCACTTGATGACTGCATAACAGTGTCATGTTTCATATAAGTGACATTCATTTTATCTAAGTAGGATTCATACATACTGATCATTTTTTTCCTTTTTTCTAAAATACCAGGATAGCGTCTTAACTGAACCAAACCCAGCCCTGCCATGATGTCGGTCATATTACACTTATAAAAGGGGCCAATTATATCGTATTCCCAGGCACCAAGTTGATGTTTGGTAAAGGCATCCTTTGATTGTCCATGTAATGAAATCAACATATACTCATGATAAAGTTCTTCAGAATCCAGTTTATCCATTTCTCGCCATGTTACTGCTCCACCTTCACCAGTTGTCAAGTTCTTAACGGCGTGGAAAGAAAAACAAGTGAAGTCTGCTACAGAGCCGCACATCCGGTTTTTATAGTTAGCGCCAAAGGAATGGGCCGAATCTGACATGACAATCACCCTATTAAAGACTTCTTGGTACTTGTTTTCAGCTACAAATAGATCTTTCTTTTTTTCAATGATTTCATATATTCTATCATAATCACACAAACAGCCGCCGACATCTACAGGTATGATGACTTTAGTCCGTTCTGTAATGGCATTCTCTAAGGCCTCATAATCGATGTGAAAAGAGTCCTTTTTTGTATCTACCAAGACTATTTTAGCGCCAACATGGTGAATGACACTTGCAGATGCTGTATAGGTATAAGCACTGGTAATGACCTCGTCTCCTGGACCTACTCCCAGAAGTCTTAAAGTCATTTCCATACATGCTGTCGCTGAGTTCAATGCGACTGCATACTTTGTCTTACAGTAATCTGCAATGGCTTTTTCAAAGGCTTTAGTCTTAGGACCGGTCGTAATCCAGCCTGATGCTAAAGCATCCATCACTTCATTGATTTCTTCTTGTGTAATATCTGGTCTTGCAAATCGAATCTGACCCAATCTATCCATAAAAACTCCTTAGTCTATAAGTTCATCATTTATCATTTTCTCTGCGTTCCTAAAGGTAACATCTTGGTACATTTCTTTATCATAATATCTTCTTATATAAGCCAATGATTTTTTTATATAGAGAACACTTGAGTTTTTTCTATG
The DNA here is from genome assembly GCF_022496765.1 of Acidaminobacter sp. JC074. GTDB lineage: Bacteria > Bacillota > Clostridia > Peptostreptococcales > Acidaminobacteraceae > JABXKX01. Next base: position 138,131 of record NZ_VANV01000017.1, read on the forward strand.
TAGGTCTGTCCCAATAAAATGAACCATTTTTTTTCTAATCATTCTCCTTGCAACTCTTCTTGCATCTCTACCATAATAGCCTAAAAGCGAAGCCAAACTAAGCTGGGTATAAACACCAAGGTCAATCAAGTCCTCTAGATTTTCAAAATCACGTTGAATAAACTCATAACGCGCTGGGTGTGCAAGTATCACAAAGTAACCTTCTAATTTCATATTAAATACAAACTCCTTTAAGGCCTGAATTTCACCAAATAAAGGACATTCAACCAAAACATATTTTGTCTTATTAATGGTCAAGCAATTATTAGCATGAATCTGATCTAGTATATTGGGATTGATCATAATTTCATTGGCCAAATATGGGGTAATACCAATACCCTCTTCCTCAATTTTACTTTTTATAATCTCATATTTATCAAATAATTCTGACGTATCTGTCACATACTTAGGCTGTAGAAAGTGAGGTGTAAAGACCATCTTACGCACACCAATCTCATAAAGTTGCTTTAACATGACCAAACTGTCCTCTAGAGACTTAGAGCCATCATCTACGTCATATATAATATGGGAATGTATATCGAATAATTTATCTGTCATAATTTCATCCCTAACTTTGTTTTCTATCTTTTTTTATTGAAATGACTTTTTTACTGACTTCTTCTTCGTCTATGTGATAATTGGGTACCAGCTTTTGTATGGCTCTCTTTATTTCCATATTGTTGTTTCTATATGCTGCACTTTTTAAGCGTTCTAGCGAATAACACAAATCATCAAAATCAATGTTAGTTGTTTTTCCAATGTAGATTTTTTTATTAGAAGTCTCCACTAGACCTTCTTCCTCTAAGAGAAGTTCTTCATATAATTTTTCACCAGGTCTTAAGCCGATTATTTCTATCTGGATGTCTTTACCTGGTTCATAGCCTAATAATCGAATCAGATTTTCAGCCAAGGCATAAATGTTGACTGGCTCACCCATGTCCAAAACAAACACCTCGTTATTCTTTGCAAAAGCACCTGATTGTAAGACAAGCTGAACAGCTTCAGGTATGGTCATAAAATACCTGATGATGTTTTTATGTGTAACTGTTACAGGTCCACCTGCTTTAATTTGATTTTCAAAAAGAGGTATTACTGATCCATTCGAGCCAAGCACATTTCCAAATCGAACAGTCGTAAAAACAGTATCAGAAACATCTGTCATCGATTGTACAATCATTTCACATATACGTTTCGTAGCCCCCATGACACTGGTTGGATTAACAGCTTTATCTGTGGATATAAAGACAAATTTTTCAACATGATAATTGGCTGCTGCCTTAACCACATTAAAAGTACCCATGCAATTATTCAGCACAGCTTCTCTTGGTGCATGCTCCATCAATGGTACATGTTTATGGGCTGCAGCATGGAAAACAAGTTGAGGTCTATAAGTAGAAAAGATGTTCATGATATTATCAAAATCCTGAACTGTAGCTATAAGTGTAACCACATCCATGTCCATACCATACTTCTGTTTAAGCTCATTGGTAATGTCATAAGCATTGTTTTCATAATTGTCGACAATGATCAACTTCCTCGGTTCATAGGTCATCAATTGTCTACAAATTTCTGATCCGATAGAGCCGCCACCACCTGTTACCATAATGGTTTTACCATTGATCAACTCATTCAATCCAGACTTATCCAGTTGAACTGGATCACGTCCTAATAGGTCTTCAATATTGACGTCTCTAATATGATGAACACTCACCTTCCCATCGATAATTTCATGAATGCCTGGTACAGTTTTGACCTTACAATTACACTTAGAACACTCCATCATAATCTCTTTAACAACTTTAGAGCTTTCAGCAGGAATGGCCAGAATGATTTCGTCAACCTTGTATCGTTTTACAATACTGTAAATATCATATCGATTACCAAGTACCTTAACTCCATTGATGTATTGACCAATCATATTGTTTTCTTTTCCTATAAAACCCACCAGGTGGCCAAAGACATTGGGATGTTCCTTAAGTTCCTTTGCAATCATACTGGCTGTAGCGCCCACACCAATGATTAAGACGTTCTTGTACAAATCCTTATGAAAAAGGTAACCAACATTTTTAATTCTTCTAAATACTCGATATGCAAGTCTAACACCAAGCACCCCTATCATTTCTATCAGGAGCGTAATCAGATAAAAAGACAGTGGTAAGGTAGAGTTTTGATAAATCAAGTAAAAAATACCAATCATGGATGCTACCAATACAGCTGCAATGCCTCTCATAACTTCTTCTATTGAAGCATAAGACCACATGCTTGAATAAAGAGAAAACACTCTAAACACGATCAGTTTTAATAACAAGTAAATTAAGATGTTGGAATAAAATATATCAATATAAACGCCAGGTAAAGGCAAATCATATTTAAGGACAAGCGCTAAAAGAAAGGAAGTACTAATCACAAGTGCATCCAAGAGGAGCATAACCATTTTTTTTGACAGAGTACTCATAAGACCTCCTAGTTGTTTAAAAACTCGCTTATGTCATTTTTCAGTAACTCAAAATCCTCAATAACCAAATAGTAGATTCCCTTTATATACTGCTCTGAGATATGATTATCAAATGGTATTCCCATACTCGACACATGATAATCACCCTCTCCATCACTTTCAAGTTGTTCATATATCTCATCTAAATCAAAAGATGTTTCAATTAATGGATATACCTCTCCAATGAAATAAAGAAGCGATTCATTGTCTAAATTCCCACCATAAGCCATCATTTTCTCCAAAAGTATTCTTTGACGGCCTGTTCTTTCAAAATCACCATTACCAACATTTCTAATTCTCACATACTGGAGCGCTTGCGTACCATTTAGCAGATAAGTGCCTTCAGTGTCTATCCCACTAACTTGAGAACTTTCCGCACGCGTCACATCCAACTCAACACCACCCATGGCATCCACAATATCAACGACATCTTCAAAGTTAAGAACGATGTACTCATCAACAGCCACACCAAAATTATTCTCGAGGGTTTCTTTGGCAAGTTTTTCTCGACCATATGCATAAGCATGACCCAGTTTTGTCTGACCATGATCTTTTATCTCAACATATAAATCTCTCATAAACGAGATCAACTTTATGCTTCTTTTGTCGTGATTAATATCTACTAGTATGACAACATCGGATCGGCCCGAATAATTATCTTGTCGTGTGTCCAAACCAAGAATAAGAAAACTTATATCTTTTTTTTCTATTTTATCTTCTCTTATCTGATCAACTTCTTCTACCACTTCACTTACTTCAGTTTCAGAAATCACGACCTCATCATTTCTATCATTTTCTGGTAAGGGTTCTGTCCTATATAGATATAAAAGTTGACTTCTTCTAAAGGAAAATATGCCGATAAGGACAATCAAAATCACTAAAAGAATTATGATGACTATATATGCTTTTTTCAAAGAAAGCACCCCCTATCAGTCCTCATGATTGCTGTATACACCCCTGTGGTTTAAGACAGTTGTAAAAGTCTTAAAAAATATTCTTAAGTCCAGTTTTAGTGACACATGATTGGCATACCAAGCATCCACCACTCTTTTTTCACGGCTAGACTTATTATTTCTGTAATAAGCTTGAGAATAACCAGTGATACCTGGTTTAACTTTCATCTTATCCACCTCATCTTTTAAGAAGGTGTCAATACTGTCCTCTAAAGAAGCCCTTGGACCGATGAGACTCATATCATTCTTAAGAACATTAAGAAGTTGAGGGGTTTCATCTAAAGAAGTCAATCTGATAAAATGACCTACTTTAGTAACTCTTTCATCATGGTCGGATGAAAAGGTAGTCCCGTCCTCCATTAAAATATAAGGTGCATTTACCTTCATAGACCTAAACTTATACATCTTAAAAAGCTTAAAGTCCTTTCCAATTCTATTGGCATTATAAAATATTGGTCCGCCATCTTCTATTTTTATAGCTATGCAAACACCTACAAAAATAATAAGAAATATTGGCAAGCCTATGATGCAAACAAGAATATCAAAAATCCGTTTAAAGTATTTTTCATACATATAAACCTCCTTTTAATAGTCGTTATCATCGCCCATTTGTAACAACCAATTTCTATAATTGTACAGATAATCTTCAGAACCATTAAACGCTCTGACACCAAAGTATCTAATCGGTTCTTTTAACCTAAACCCCCGTTTTTCCAAAGCCACATGGTCTGATGTCCCGAGTACAGACCAAGTCGTTATATAATCATAGCCATTCTTTTGACCATAGTTTATAACTGCTTGTAAAAGTCTTTTAAAGCTTGCAATATCATCATAAACATAATCAACGATGTTGATCCTATCCTTGTAAGCTTTAAAGACCATATATGACCTAACACAATTACCATCATCAATTACATAATTCATGTATTCACTTGAGGGGCAATCATGGTATCTCCATTTTAAATATTTTGATGTTTTATGAATCTGAACTTGGTTAAAAGCTTGCGTCTTATAAACACCTTTAAATTCATTATCAAGTTTTATCCACAAATCATCTGAAGTTTCGTATTCTAGCTTTAATTCCAATGTCGGTATCTCAGACAATACTTGCCAGCCTAGCTTCGTTTCATATGAAGGATTAGATAAGTGATTAGGAAATCCAAGTACCATATGATAATCTTTATCCTTTAAATGGTCATATAGAGCCAATCCTAATTTCGTGAACAAGCCTCTTCTGATATAATCAGGATCAGTCATGGAATTAATGGATAAGGCACCCATGACAATTTTATTTTCACTAAACATCTCAAATGGGTATGCCGCATAAACAGATACGAGGCGACCTTGATCAATGGCAACAGACATCAAAACATCTTTATAAGGGTTGTCTAAGTAACGCCATCTAACAATATCCCTATCAATCTTAGCAGTGAAACATTTTTTATAAAGGTCGCAGAAGTCATCTAAGTGTTCCTCGAGTTCTTGTCTAGTCAGGATTTTATATTCCATGGTTACCTTCCTTTTTTTTGAACATGGTCATCACCTTCTTTGGTGAAAACCTGCCAATAACCTCTTTAAACTTAGTAGGTTCAAATACATAGTTTACAGCTAGAAATACAGTTGAAATAACAATAAAATGCAAAGTAGAAATCATAAACCATTGACCATAACCTGAAACCTCTACTCGAATAAAGTCTGACAGTATATAAATAATCAGGCCTGTTATGGCATTTCTAAGCAAACGGCTGATGGTCTGGTATGAAGATGTCTTCAACACATACTTCATTGAGTAATGAATGATATCGACTAGCCTATACATAGAAGCAATCAAAGTCGCTATCAATACACCATGTATACCTAAAGAAGACACAAAAAACAAGGAAAGTACCATGTTGATTACTGCTTCTAAAAAAGCCCGGTTCTTAGTCTGTTTGAAATGACCTGCTACACTGATCATGGAATGGTGAATGTTCTTGATCAAGTCTGTTATAAAAACACCTGCAAAGAGCAAATTGGTCCAAGAATTTGAATATAAAACACCATCTAATCCATCAGCATAAAGCTTAATAAATGATAGGGCCACCAGGTTTATACTTGTGATGATGACAAATATCAAGCCATAGAGAATGTACTCGTACAATGAAAATATCTTTCTAAAAGAGGATTTATCCGACTGAGTATAGAGTTCTCCTAATCCGGCTTTTGAAGCCAATATTACAGGTATGATGATATTTTTAGACATATAGTAAATAGACCTATAAATAGCATAAATGGAGACCTGTATAAAATCAGTAAAGATAGATAACAATATGATGTCTGTATTAAAAATGATCAGTTCTGATATTTTATGAGTAAACATGTCCTTTGCATGATTTGAAAGTTTCACATCAATAAAATGCTTAGTTCTTAAATACTTATAATGCAATCTAACATAAAGCCATGTTCCAAGTGCCACCAAGGTGTTTGTAAGTATTGGCACAAGTCTTACAACATATATATTCTTACCAAGTTGTATCAAGACAATCATCAAAACAGGTCCTAATATATAAGAAACTGCTTTGACAAATTGAGTTACATAAGACCTTTGGTCTGCATATATAAGCATGGTTGCACCAGGATAAATAAAGAAGTTCGGCAACATCATCAAACCAGTCAACAAGATAATATTAAGCACAGTATCAGGTGGTAAACTATGATTGAAGCTATATGCATATATATAGGCAATCACGATCATAAAGATGATATAGAGATAGCCAATCCTTCTAAAATACTTATTTGTCGAGTGAATAACATTGTTTATTTTTTCATGATTACCGTCTGCCAAGGGTTGATAGAGCATGGCTACAATGGCAAGGCCTATCCCTCCTTCAAGAATGTTTAAGTACTGAACAATCTGAGTGGCAGTCGCAATTAAACCATTCATCTGAGAACCAAAGGTCTGAATGACCAATCGAATCACTATGAAATTTGAAACAACTCTCAGCCCTAGAGCTACAAATGATACCAAAGAAGTCATAATCATTCTTTTTGTCCTCATCTGTCACTCCTCTCTACAGCTTTTCTATTGCCTCATAATTTCTTTCAGTATTGTTCTGGTCTGAAAGTTTAAAGAATTCATCCACTCTTTTTAAGTAAACCTCTTCCATTTTATAGTCTTTCTCAATCATGGATGCCAGCATAGGGATCACTTGACTTTCTTTTGTAAGAACAGGACCAAAACCATGATTTTGATATGAAAAATAACCTTCTGAATAATGATGTCGTCTATATTCTTCATAATCAAACTGATAGAAAATGAGGGGTTTTCTCATATAAGAAAAGTCAAAGAATACACTGGAGTAATCTGTTACTAAAAGCTTGGAAGACTTTAGTAAAGCCTGCACATCGTAGCTTGACTTATCAGCAATTATAATCCTATCGCTAGGTGTAGAAAATAGATGTATAAAACCTTGTATCTCATAATGAGGATAAAAGACAAGGGTGGCTTGGGATTTTTCTAACAAGTCAATGAGACTTTCATTGTTTATGAATGCTTGATAAGTTTTATAGTAATGACTTTCTAAAAATATTTCTTGTCTTTTTTTCTCTATGTGGTTCTTTTCATGCCCCCAAAACCACATCCTAAATGTTGGCATCAGTAAAATTTGATTTCTTGTTTTTGCGTTATAAAGTCCATCAAATCTGCACATCCCCAAGTATCTAACTTCATCATCTTTATAGCCAAACTTTTCCTTGACGAAGACATACTCTGGATAAGCGCTACAAACCAGCAAATCCAAACCGGCCTGATCCTTGGTCAAAAGCGGCATATAATCTTTTGTCACCCCATGTTGAAGTGAAACAAACTTTCTACTTCTTGTTAGCTTTTTAATAAAAAGCGGTGTTACTTTATCATCTGGAGCAGTACCTGTTAAATGAGTTGACACATGTTTCTTACAAAGACAATAGTAAAAATAATGTTTTAAACTTCTATATTTGATAACTTGTCCATAAGTTGCCACATTGGGTCTGTCAGGAGAGTCATCTGAAATAACATAGTAAACTTTCTTCTCAGGATGATTAAGTCTAATATATTTAAATAGATGCATGCCATTGTCTCTTGCTTCGTCATATCGCTCACCTATAAGCCATATCTCTTTTCTATAAAAAATACGAATAAGAAGAGACAGGATAAAGCTTATACTAATGACACACAAGTGCATCAGCTGATGCAGGGTCCTTTTTCTAAAGATTCTTTTCATCATAGCTTTTCCTCACTGGGATATGATTTCACTCACCTTTTCTGAAACTGCATACCAAGAATGGTATTCAACTGCAGCTCTTCGACCATTTGCTCCCATGACCATAATGGCGTCTTTACTTGAAGATGCATCTTTTATCTTTTGTGCTAAATCTGCACTTTCTCCATTAAAGAGCAAACCGCATTTATAAAGGTCCAAGTACTCTTTTATACCTACGACGTCATTGGCAATAATCGCCTTGCCAGAAGCCATATATTCAAACATCTTTAGTGGCGAAAAACCACCCTCTAGGTTTTTCTTGCATAAATAACATAAATCAAAACATGATATATATTTAGGCACTTGACTGTTTTCTACAGGACCAATAAAGTAAAATTTATCTTCTAAGTCATAAGTTTCAACCATTTTCTTGATGGTCGGATATAAAGGCCCATCCCCTACAAGGACAAAAATGACATCTTCTTTCAGTTCCAGTGCAGCTTGAACCAATATATCCAGAGATTGCCATTTAACAAAGGTTCCTATAAAACCCACAATAAATGCATCGTCAGGTAGCTTGTATACTTTACGATGACTCTCTAGTGGTTTGAATCGTTCAACATTGGCACCATTTGAAACAAGATGCAAGCGATTCAATGGTACTTTAAATTCACTATGATAATAATCCCTTACCCCTTCACTGACACATACAATACCATGACTGAGTTTAGTAGAAATCAAGACCGAAAGTTTCATAACTTTAATGTACAACAAACTGTATCCATGGGCCTTGTTCTCATATTCTGCAATACCATTTCTTTCTGTATAAAGTCTTTTCATCAATAACCTTGTCAAAATGCTTGGCATGAAGTCTAGTAAGGCAGACCGAACATAAACCACTTTGTATCCCTTAAAGGCCAAATACCATATGACGTAGAACATTTTAAAGAACTCATAAAGTAAGTAAGAAAATACATTTTTCTTAAAAGTAGGAATCTGAATAATATGCAGGTCATATCCTAGATTCTCTCTCGGATGATAGCCTGGTAATATAACCGTTACTTGATGACCAATTTTTCTTAGATTTAAGGCGACTTCGAAAAAATGTGTTTTGCCACCCCCAACTTTTCTCATATCTTCATTACCAATATATAAGATTTTCATACCGACCTCCTTACAATTGGTAAATACCTTCTTGATCCAGCACATGCCTGGTATCCAATATCAATTTATCCTTAATCTTATCTACATGGTCTAATAAATGATCATGCCCCACCATAACAACCAAAATATCTATATCACTTAAAAACCTGTCAAAATCAAAATATTGATTATCAACAAGCCTACTTACTATAAAGGGATCGTAAGCCTTAACACCAAATGCTAAGTGGTTGTCCATGACACTTAAAAGCTTCATGGTCGGACTTTCTCTGATATCATCTACATTTTCTTTATAGGTCATGCCATACAAACCTATTCTTGTGATATCCTTTAATCCATGTTCCTTCATCATGACTCTGATGCGACCTAAAACGTGTTTGGGCATGGAATCGTTAATCTTTCTTGCTGTTAAAATTAAGTTTGTTAAGTCTGGGTAATCACCAACTAAAAACCATGGATCTACAGAAATGCAGTGACCTCCAACACCAGGTCCTGGTTGCAAGATATTTACACGTGGATGCATATTGGCCAGTCTGATGATTTCATAAACATCCATCTCGTCGCGTCTGCATATTTTTGCCAATTCATTAGCAAAAGCAATGTTAATGTCTCTATAGGTATTTTCAATGACCTTTGACATTTCAGCTGACTTGATATCTGTTAGTAGAATGTCCCCTTTACAAAAGCTTTGATAAAGCTTCTTGACAAGTTGACCTATTTCCTTAGAATCTGCACCAATGGTTCTTGGGTTGTAAACAAGCTCGTCTATCATCTTGCCTGGCAACAAACGTTCTGGGGCATGTGCCAGATGAATATCTTTACCAAGTGTAAAACCATGTAAATCTACTAGTGGTCTGATGTACTTGTCTATTGTTCGAGGGGATATGGTTGATTCAATGATGATAACTGCATCCTTCTTACAAACTTCTAATATTGATTTAGTTGCACTTACCAAATACTTAGAATCCAGTTTTTTGTCTTCTTTGTGAAAAGGTGTCGGTACAGCAACAATGTAGATATCCGCTTGCTGGTACTCATTGGTAAAGCAAATGCCATTACTTACAGCTTGATTAAAGAGTTCTTCCAAACCCGTTTCTGTAAAAGTTACTTGATGTTTCTTAAGCTGATTGACAAGCATTTCATTCTTATCTGTACCAACAACTTCAACACCGTGACTTGCTAGCATTAAAGCCGTTGGTAAACCGATATATCCAAGACCTATAACATTGACCATTAGCGCCTCCTCTATATCATATTTATATCCATTATTCGCTATCAGTAACATTAAACAGGAAAATACGCTGAGACTTTGTAAAATTCTATATTACAAAACCATGACCGGCCTGTTTTTTGATTGAAAAAAGTTCAAAAATGTGCTATAATGTAATACTAACCAATAGTATTGAAAGGATGTGATTTTTATGAAAAAACATTCAAAGTCAATCCTAATTATATCCCTAATTTTAATCGTAGCAACGATCGCGATCTACAATAGAACCATGGATATTATCGACCCGCCAATTCCACTTGGTTTCGATGATTCCATCGCACTTCAAAAATTACTCGACAAGGGTGGTGTCATCGATTTAGGTGACAAAACTTACAACATCTATCATCAATTAGAACTGAGAAGTGATACGACCATTACGTCATCTGGTGCAAAACTTGTAAAGCTCTTTAACAAGGATGGATCAGAATACCTCTTTACTTCTAAAAGGCCCACTTTAAAAAACGTGACTATCAGCAACATAACAGTTGATTTAAAGGGCCACAGGAATGTACTTGATGATAACACTCGATTCTTCTCATATTATAAAAATCTATCCAATGTTACAATCGACAATGTAACCGTGGAGAATACAACCGGCTACGTGGTCGAAGTCAGACCGAGAACTGATTCTCCAAATGGTAAAAGCAAAGGTTTAACCGTTTCTAACTGCACCATCAATACTATTGATGAACCAGAAGGACCAATGATTTGGTTACTAGAATCTGAGAACTTTGTCATTGAAAACAATTACATTTCAAGTGGTAAAGGCCAAGTGTGGCTAGCCTACTCTAAAAACGGCCTTATCAATAACAATCAGTTTCTGAATGTAGACAACTATTGGTCGCCAGATGCGCATTTAGGTGGCGTTGAGCTATACACCGCATGTGAGAATATCACCATTTCCAACAATAAGATTACATCAGCTCAAGATTCAGATGATTCCTATATTGTAGGATTAAGAGTTAAAAACTCTAACTATATCGTCATCGAAGGTAATGAAATACAATGGGACAATGAAAGATCTGAAGCCATTAACATTCGTAAGGATGAAGTTTATGATATCAATCCAACAGGCTTTATTGTTAGAGACAATACCATCACCGGCCGTACACCTGAAGGTATTCAAGTAGTTACAATCGTCAGTGATGCAACCATTACCAATGTAGAAGTATCTAACAACACCATGTTGGATAAATCTATCGTCTTCCATCCTACGACAAATGCTGAAAACATTTTCTATAACGATGTTGTGGTAGACGGAAATGATTGTGCACAGATTAAGTTTCATGGTCTCCAAAGCGAAAACGTAACTATCACAAACAATAATGTCTACGCATTTAACGAAGATATGACGTCAGGTACAACCATCTATGCTAGAAACTTATTAGGTCCAACCATTCTGAACAACACCATTTATGGTAACAACCTAATTGATGTGATTACTGGTATAGACATCTCTTATAGTGGCAATGCTCAAGTATCTGGAAATGAATTCAGAGATGTTGATGTAAGAATCAAAAGATACAAAAGTTACTAATTGAGTTTTAATCTTAACTGTCAAAACGCCCTATCAATCAGATAGGACGTTTTTTATTATAAAGTTATAAAATTCATTGTAATTATCTTCAGCATTAAAATGATCAGCCCATTTTTTATAGGATGCTCGACCCATCTTTTCTTTGTTAAGTTGGTCCAGCTTATAATAATCTTCTATAAAATCTTTTAATACCTCATCTTTAAAGTTTTCATCTAAAAGGTAGCCATTTTTTCCTGGATCTACAATTTCTGATACGCCACCGACATCGGTTGCAATTATAGGAATGCCATAGGAACAAGCTTCCATAATGGAAACCGGCAACCCTTCAGACTGACTCGTATTAATAAACAGATCAACTGGATGACTGGTATAGTAGTTCAGAACTTGATCATTGGTCATATTGCCTAACAACTGATAAAGGATCTTATCTTTTCCATCAAGCACTTGAGCATATGCTTTTAAGCTTTCAAAGTCTATCCCACCACCAATATGAGTCCAACGAACCTCAATATCGTCTATTAATGACAAGGCATCTACTATCTTTTCAAGTCGCTTAACAGGATGAACAAATGAACAAGAAAGCAAATTAAGTCTATGACTTGTATGCTTTGGATTTTCACCTTTTTGATAGGTACCTAAATAAGAAGTTCTAATGTTATCAAATCCAGGATACATTTTCTTTAAATAATTCTCGCCCATCTTTGAGCATGGAAAAACATAATCTATCTGACTTAGGGTATAGGCTTTAAAAGGTTGTATCCGCCATTCCTGATAAAGGTCATACCTATGTGCTCTTGAAATTTTCATTTTGTATCCTTCAGCTCTTGCAATACCAAGTGCATGATAGTGAAACCAATAAGAATACAAGAGGGTCTCTTTTTTATTTAACTGGTATTCCTTTTCAATCTGACCAAGTATTTTAATTAATAGATTAGAATAAAGAATATGTTGAACTTTTTTATATAAAACCTTTAGTCCTTTTTGCTTATCTGATTTAAGAATGTCCCCCATGTTTCTAGGCTTAAAGAACAAGTTAGTTTTCTTATAATCATAAGATATGACTCTACATCCTTTATGAACCTCATCATATGAAAAAGAAGTTTTCGGCATCAAGCCATCTTCTAAAATCGGTACGATGAAGATTTCATCAAACCTTTCTTGAAGAAAACTGATTTCATTATCAAAGAACACATCTTTGCCCTCAAGAGGATAGCCGTTTGTAAATATTATGATATTCATAAATATCTCCTTTGAATAATTTATCCAACTCAAACATGATTAATATCAAAGCCAAATAGAGATAATGCCAATCTGCCAAGAGGCCATCTAGCGACATAGAAGAGGTCATTAAGACAACCAGCAGTATATAGGCTTTCTTAGTCGTCCTATGGCCACTCTTGTACATAAGATATACAAATGCCAATACAAATACAATGGACCCTATGATGCCGTATGCAACAAGATACTCAAAAAACGTATTATGTAGCGAAGAATCAATAAAGTTATGAATGCCGCTACCACTACCTATCCCCCTAATAAGAATGGTTGGATTATCCAACAAGGAATCAAATCCTTCTACAAGTTTATCAAAACGTCCCGATGATAAATCCCCTATTGAAAATCTCAAAGACAAGGCATAGAATATTCTAAGGATATAATCACCCCAGAATTTCAGTACCAACGGTACTGTCAATAGGACAGCCCCCATGGTCAAAAAGAATCGATTATAGTTAAAACGTTGATTGGCATAATTATAATAAACAAACAAGACTAAAAAACTTATGATAAACATCTTTGAATAAGATAAAAAGCCAAACATAATTAAGATAAAAAGCATACAATTACTTAACCATTCATGTTTGAAAAGTTTTTTTCTATGCAACTTATAAAAGGCAATTATGGCTATCGAAACCAAGATGGCCTGTGAAAAATAATTAGGATCTCTCATGAGTCCAGTAAAACGATTGGTGATAAAACTTCGGGTGTATTGAATAGCAGAATAATTCTTATAGAAAAAATTTACCTTTGGGAAAAAAGCTCGTATAAAAATACCAAGAAATGCTGCGAAGACATTCCCTAATATATAAAACCTGAAAATACCAGTATAAAACCTACTGGATTTCTTAGGTAGATACGAAAACATCATGAGCAACATCACTATGTTAATCCCCCAAGCGATGTACTCTTGAAGGTTGTTGTTAGATATATTGGTTAGTACCATTGCAAATAAAACAAAAGTCATTAAAACAGAAAATACATTCATATCAGGACGAGCTAAAATCAACTTGATGATTAGGACCAAAACCAAAATTGAATAGGCAGAAAAAGGCAAACCAGGAAAAACCATAAGGGCTATGGCATGGATAAAAAACATCATGGCTTTAATCGCATTTTCAACACTTGCAAATAAGACAACTGTTATTATCAATACCAAAGCAAGCATTTTAAAGCTATTGGACCCAATAATTATTGGAATCAATAACAAGCCAATCAAAGCTATTAATAAGATAATTAATGAAATATCGGATATCCTGTTGCCCTTTAATTCTTCCATACCGCCACCTACTTATATGAATAATACTCTTTTTTCTTAACTTTTGCCTTAGTCATAACAACTCCAAGAATTTTACCATTGATTTGCCTAATTTTTTTTATACTGGCAACAACATTTTCTTTCTTAGTTTGCTTACACGCTGCAATCATAACAATACCATCAACACATCTAGCCAAACTTAATGAGTCAGCTACCGAGAGTATTGGCGGTGAATCAATCAAGATAATATCATACATGTTTCTTAATTCCATTACAATATCATCTACCTTCTTAGACATTAAAAGTTCATTTGGATTGGGTGGCTTTGGTCCTGAAGTTATAATCGATGTGTGATACTTTTGATTAATAATCTTTTTATATGCTACATTATTCACAATTAAATTACTTAATCCTGAATAATTTCTAATAGAAAACAGATTATGAAGGTTTGGTTTTCTTAAATCGGCATCTATCAAGAGCACCTTCTTGCCAACCTGCGAAAATGCAAGTGCTATATTAGATACAGTTGTTGATTTACCTTCAGACATCTGTGCAGAAGTAAACATCATCACTTTGCATTTATTGTCAACACTCATAAAGTCTAAGTTGGTCCTGATCAACTTATAAAGTTCTGCATCATAAGTGTTGTTGTTATGGTGCATGACCAGTGCATCTAAGTGGTCTGATGATTTTACTGGCAATAAAGAACCCAAAAATGGTACACCTAATAAGTCTTCTAAGTTTGTATCAATATTCACTTTATTATCCATCAAAACTAGAATAATCGATATAATCAAGCCAACTAAAAAGCCCAAAATGACGCCAATGATTGTAGCATTCAAAACATTAGGACTTATAGGTCTTTCATTCACTTCTGCTGCATCGACTACTTGTATATTTTTAGCACCAATAACCACTTCTGCCTTATCAATCAAGACATCGGAAATAGCATTTGCTATTCGAGTTGCAGCATGAGGTGAAGCATCCAATACAACGATTTTCATAAACCTAGAATCATCAACAGTATGAACATTGACTCTCCCCAACAAGGAATCTGGGTGAATATTTAAGTTCAATCTACTGATTACTTCATTTCTTACAGCTTTTGTCTTAATCAGTTCCTTGTAATCGTCAATCAACTGGGCACCGATCTCTAAGTCCAGAAAGTTAAATTCTGCAAGAGCACCTGATTCTTTACCAATAAAAATGGTTGTCTCAGCCGAATAGGTATCTGGTATATAAAAATTATTAACCACAAAAAATGAGGCTCCAACTGCAATACTTGTAAGCGCGATTATCCAAAAACGTTTAAATACCTTCTGGAATAAATCAAATATTTCTATTTCTCTTTGATAGTTCTCCATAGGAGCTTCCTTTCTTAAAATGGATCTTCAAATTTTGACTTTTGATTGTATTCAAATGGTGCAGAAAACTCGTAATAAGCGAGTATTTCATATCTGGCATTTATCTCTAAAGGAATGCTTAACATGACAGAAATACCACGATTAGAATCATCATTTTCTACCTGAAACTCATAGATTAAACGTTCCTTTTCTTCATAGGCATCTGGATACAGCCTGATAAAATCATTTGCAAAAGATGGATTAATGGATAAATCCTTGAGTGTTTCATCTACTTGTACCAGTTGTCTTTGTACCAGAGTTTCTAATTCATAATACTCAACTTGCCAAGTTTCTTTTTTATTCGCCAACTTTTGATTAGACAAGGAGGCAATAACGGTTGATATGCCTAAAAGAAGAATGACTGTCATAAAGACCAATACCAGAATTGAGGTCATTCCCTTATTGTCTAGCTTATTCATTTGCCACCTCCTGAACATAATGCTCTGTGTTCAAAAGGATCAAAATGTCATTTTCATCAAAAGCAGACACCTTAAGCTTGTAATAATGACCTGTCTTTACTTCTTCAACTTCTACTTCCGCACTTAAGATATAAACACTTTGATGATCGACTCTTTGCCAATCCTCATCATAATGATGTATCTCTTGGTATGATGACTCAGGCAGATCTCTACTTGCTTTAAACTCTTCTATAAAGGATGTCCCATAAAACAAGGCAAGCTCCTTGGACTTGGATTCTAGATTAACATTCTCTGCCACTATAAAAAGCTGCAATAAAACAACAGAGATAATACTGAATATAGCGATTGATATTATGATTTCAATTAGTGTAAATCCCTTTGAATTCTTCATAAGTTACCTCGTTCGCAAGTAAATACTTTTTCTTACATGTTTGATTTGACCGTCATCTTGATAATCTATCTTTATAATAATTTTGTTATCATCTTCTTCAAAACTGATACCTTCTAAGCGCGTGATCAGTTCCGATCTTTCTAGTGTTGGTATTTGATCAGTATAACACTCATAAAAATCTCCATCTTCATAAAACAAGTAAGTAAACATACCTTCTTCTTCACCAATGTGTTCAATAACTAGAACCGACTTATCATCTAGAAGATCATTTCTAACGCCTATTTTGCCTCGGAAGTCGTTTTGCTTAATTTTCATTTCTACAAAGGATGATGCAATCCTAATTTGCTCATAGGCTCTCTTATTATCCATAACCCTTGAAAACATACGACTTCCCTGAATAATCAGCATGCTTACAGCAAGAGAAAACAATATTAAGAAAAAAACCATAATAAGCGATTCTAGAGAACTCCTATTTTTTCGTTTCATACATTCCCCTTATTGATTTCCTGAGTAGCCATCATTTTCTATCACCCTAACATCAGGCCTGATATTTGACGAAAACGCATCGTAAATATATATATACTTTTCACGATCTAAGACCAAGCCGTAGTTTTCTTCAAGGTATTCAATATCAGGTGGATAAGAGCCTTCAAAGGTATAACACTGAACAGCAAAAAGCTCCACAGTTTCTGCAATGGCCTCTAAATGATTGTCCTCATGTTTTGAAAAAAAGGTCGTCAATGAATGAAAAACAACTAAGCTCGTT
The DNA here is from genome assembly GCF_022496765.1 of Acidaminobacter sp. JC074. Classification (GTDB taxonomy): domain Bacteria; phylum Bacillota; class Clostridia; order Peptostreptococcales; family Acidaminobacteraceae; genus JABXKX01. The sequence goes on from NZ_VANV01000017.1 coordinate 155,317, forward strand.
AACATGATAATAATCAATAATGCACTTTTTGAAATGACTGTCAAGATATCCTTGTACCTCATATAGTCCTCGTTTCTAACCTATAGAGTTGATAATATTAATAACCGGTAATATGACCGCTAAGAGAATGACTGCTACGATACTGGATAAAACAATTACCGAAATCGGCTCAATGATACTGGTTAAATTATCTAATGACTCGTCAATATCCTTTTGCATGTAATCTGCAACTTCATCAAACACTGTATCTAGCTTACCGTTGATAAAAGCGACAGCAATGTAGTTGCTTAAAAGCTCAGGGAAAAAGCCCATGTCTTCAATAACTTCATCAAAGTGTTCACCTTCATCAACCGACTGAATTGCCTCTTCTAACTTCTCCTTTACATGTCTGTTTTCAACAATCTCTGTAATCATCTCCAAACCAATTGAAATGCTCAAACCACTTTTTATAACAAGTGCAATGTTCCTTGATAAAATGATGGCTGTGTTTAGCTTGTTAATTTTTCTAATTATCGGCAACTGGAACTTTAAACGATCAACTCTTAGAGCGCCCTTATCAGTTCTTCTGTATATGGCATATATAGAAACGATAATTATGATAATCAGGAATATAATCAAGAAGTTTTCAGCAAAATAAGTTGAAAAACTGAGTAATCCCTCTGTTAGTGCTGGTAATGTACCACCTGATTCAATAAGGATCTGGTTAAACATTGGAAATATTTTAAGTATTAAAAGGAGGATGACACCCATCATTAAGGTGGCTACCATTAAAGGATAAGTAACAGCAGAAATTATTTTAGCTTTTAAATCAAGTTCCTTTTCATACAAGTCGACGATTTCCAACAAGACCTTAGTCAGGTTGCCACTTTTTTCTCCGAATACAACCATGTTTACGAAAAAAGGATTAAATGCATCTTTAACATCCAGAATGGCATCAGCTAGGGACATACCACTTTTTATGTCTTTAGATATCGAGGCAATTACCTCCTTTTGCTCAGGTTTTTTCATTTTCTTTTTAATCATTTCCACGCCTAAATAGATGGATACATCTGAATCCACCATCAAGCTAAGTTGTCTTGCAAATATTATGAGTTCTTTTTTATTAAACTTATACCTAGCCATAATCACCTCTTAATACTCAATATCCTTAATATAATCGGTAGATGATTTTTCAAAAGAAAAGTCTCCTCCCCGGTCTAAAAGATAAGCATCGTATGTTGTATCAACCACTATCCAAGCATTTTCATCTTCTATATAAACTTCATTCCAAGCATGATAAACACTAGAAATCTTACTGTATCCCTTAATGAGTTTAGTGGGTATATTTTGACTTCTCAGCATAGCTGCATACAAGGAAGAATAATCATAGCAGATGCCTTTTTTAGTTTCTAGAGTATCCAATATATCAGGAATATAATCATAAGATAACTGACCGATCTTATCATGGTCATAAACAATATTCTGGATAATGTAATCGTAGAGTAACAAGGCAATCTCTCTATCTTCTAAGTCAATGGATTCAATCATCTCATTGGTAATATCTTGGCCATACTCTTTCTTCGCAATTTCGATCTTTTTAGTAATTATCAAATCATTAGTCAACTTAACAACCTCACTCGAGCCATTAAAATCAATGATTTGAATGGTGTTTAAGAAAACAATTCTATTGTCTACAATCTCTAAAAAATCTTTTTCACCAAAGATCTTTTTGTACTTAGTACCGGTCGTATTCTCATAAACCTCTATGGCATACTTGCCTGACCCAAGCTGAAGAGGAAAATAAACATACTGGTTGCTTGCCGAAATATCGTATGAGAGTTTGGTTCTACCTGAACGAATGATTACTTTTATTTTCTTATCACTTGGCAAATTATAAAGTATATCGACAACGCCCTGTTCAGAATAAGTCAGTTTAATATCGTATTCATCATTATAGTTGTAGACTACTTCTCTTATAACATTAAAATCATTTTTTTCTATACTCTCTAGTATTGTCAAATCGTAGGTATAGTTTAACTCTTTAATCCCTGGATCATGATTAATATAAAAATATACACCGATGCTCAAGACAATGGTAAAAAGCATGATAATTGCAAGTCTATATTTCTTCATCAACTATTCCTTTACTCTAGAACTTCTTTATAGATTTCGTACATTTTTCCTTTTATAACTTCAACATCAAAGCTCTTTGCTGCTTCTTTGTTAAACTGACTCATAAATGCCATCATGCTTTTGTTTGAGGCAAGCGTTTCAATTGCTTCTGAAAAACCACTTATATCCATTGGATCTATTAAGAAACCACCTTGAGTAATCAAGTCAGTATTTCCCCTTATTTTTGAGACAATACATGGAAGGCCAGAAGTCATCGCCTCCATGGTTGATCTCGGCAGCCCTTCCTGTAAACTTGTAAATAAGAATATATCAGCTGTATTCAAAAGAGCAACGACATCTCTTCTAAAGCCTAAGAAGAATACCTGCTTTGATAAACCCAGCTCAGAAACAAGCAACTTTAACGAATCTTCTAAGGGACCAGTACCACAGATTAAATATTTAATAGATGGATCCTGACACGCATCAAGGGCCTTAATAGCAACCTCATAGTTCTTTCTCTTTATCAAATCACCCATAGAGATTAAAAGGGTGTCGTCTTGACTGAGTCCTAAAGAAGTTCTCAGATTTTCATCTGTTTGATAACTATCCAAATCAATGCCTACTCCTGGAATATAAAATACTTTACCGCCAGCTTTTAAGTTAAGTTTTTTCCCAGCTTCATAATCCTCTTGATTGATTGTTATTAAGGCATCCGTCATCTTAGCCATATAGTATTCTGCTACCCAGTAAAGGCTTCTATTAATCAAAGGAGCTCCCTTATAGAAGTGAAAACCATGAGCCGAGTATATTATTTTTCTTATTCCGTATTTTTTTCCTACAAAACGACCTAATACACCTCCTACAGGTGTATTACAGTGAATCATGTCAAAGTTATTTTTCTCCAACACCTTTTTTAGTTGTCTATAGGCTTTAAGGTTTCTAAAATTAAACGGATTCCTTTCTATATCTAAATGGTGAATGATAACGCCATAGTCGTTAATCCCATCAAAATCGGAATAGTTGGCAGCCAAATGTACCTCATAACCTAGCCGCTTAGCAGCTACGATAGAAGGAATCGTAAAGTTAGTAATGGCATTTGATGTATTGCTAATAAACAACATCTTTTTCATTTTTGCCTCCTACTCTAACCTCTCAATGGTCTCATCAATAAGTCTCTTTACCAATTCAGCTTTTTTGTTTAACTCATCAATATTCTCTCCAACAGCCACAACATAACCACAACCATCCAGATTGGTCTTATACTCTGAGATTTTATCGCCAATCTTTAGATGATGATGAATGGAAACGCCATACTCTTTTTCTATAGCACCAAAATCAGGTAAATTAGTAACAATACCGGGTTTCAAGGCTAACAGTCGTGTGGCAATAGCTTTTGTTTCATAAAGATCTAGGTCGACAGGTTCATTTAGAGTCGACTTTATTAATAGCTCTAAATACTTATGACCGGTTCCAATAGGAACAATATGAGAGCCAATTAGATTGCCACCCATTCGAGCACCGATATCAACGATGGATACATCACCAGTTTCAGACACTAGCACATCCATGTTTACAGAGCCAAAGTCAATTCCTAATACTTTGATGGCTTTTTTTACTCGTTCTTTAATATCATTTTCAATACTAAGCTGTCTGCCTAATGAATGACCTAGTTCTGCAAAGTAAGGAGCCTGAGTCATAAACTTTTCCATCACAGCCATGAGAACGACTTGACCATCAATAACGAAGGATTCTACACCATACTCATGACCATCAATAAAGTCCTCTATTAAAGCGCCGCCTACAACTGAGCTTGAGATGGCATCATAACACGCTTCCTTCAGCTTGTCACATGTCCTAACACAATTGGCCGACTTACTACCTGACCCATCAATTGGTTTGGCCATCACAGGATATTTTATGGTTGAACATATATTATCAAAATCAGTTCGACCATCCACCTCATAATATTGCGAAATACCATCAACCTTATTTTCGTGTAAACATTTTCTAACCAAATACTTATTTTTTATCATCTGAGCAGTTTGGAAATTTATCCCATTCAAATCCAGTTTAGAAGCGATATAGGAAGCAGCCAATACCCCATAATCTGTTGCACAAGTCATAACACCATCAATGGCTTTTCTACGTGCATAATCATAACATGCTTCAATGTCTACAATATCTACTACAGCATATTCATGTGCATCTTTAAAACCTACAGATTCAGGATTCTTATCTATGGCTATAACATAATAACCCATTTCAACAGCTTTTCTTATTACAAATGCCTGTAAAAAACCAGCACCCAATATCAACAGTTTTTTCATAAGTGCCTCGATTCAATTCTGATAACCATCTTATTTACTATGTATACCCATATTCTACATTTTTAAAGACTTATTTTACCAATTTGGTATATATTATTTTATGTTAAACGATCAAAGAGAGCATCTGATCAAATCAGATACTCTCTCATAAATTTATTACCAAGCTACATCACACTTAGATTTATTAATCATCCTCTTCATCTACTTCATCGATTTCATCCGCTTCGTCAGTTTCATCCACTTCATCGACCTCATCTGCTTCGTCAGTTTCCTCTTCTTCATTGTCCTCATCTATTTCTTCAGAAGCATCTTCCACGAAATCTAATAAGTCTTTACCTTCTTCTTCTAAAGCTTCATAACCACCAGTCTTGTTGTCAATTACCTCATTTGCTCTGTTGATAAACGACTCAACTTGTTCAAAGCTAGTGTATGTTTGTAACTTACTCATAACTTCTAATAAATCATCTAAGTCATCCATATCGTTGTCGTCGTCATCGTCCATGTCATTGTCTTCTTCATCATCCATGTCATTGTCGTCATCATCATCCATGTCAATGTCGTCGTCATCATCCATGTCATTGTCGTCATCATCATCCATGTCATTGTCGTCTTCATCATCCATGTCATTGTCGTCGTCATCATCCATGTCATTGTCGTCGTCATCATCCATGTCATCATCGTCCATGTCATTGTCGTCTTCATCATCTATATCATTGCCGTCGTCTTCATCCTCCAACTGATCTTCTATAGAATCAAGCAAGTCTTCTCCTTCATCTTCTAGAGCATCATAGTTTCCAGTTTCATTTTCTACAGCCTCTTTTGCTTTAGTAATGAATGCTGCAACTTCTTCCAGATTTCTATACTTGTCCAACTCATCGATTACTTCTAGTAAATCTTCTAACTCATCCATGTCGTTGTCGTCATCTAACTGATCTTCTATTGAATCAAGTAAGTCTTCTCCTTCACCTTCTAATGCGTGATAGTTTCCGGTTTCATTTTCTACAGCCTCAGTATCTTTGGTAATAAATGCTACAACTTCTTCAAGCTGACTATAAGCTTCTAATTTAGCCATCACCTCAAGCAAATCATCAAGATCATCATCGTCATCAATATCGTATAAGTCTTTGACACTTAACCAATAACCTTTTGCAATATCCTTTAACTCTTTAATATTAGCGTTTTCTCCATCTAAAGCGTTGTATGTCTCATCAACAAATGCTAAGATCTCAACTTCATCTTCAGGTACTTTTGAAAGCTTGACCAATAACTCAAGCAAATCATCAAGATCATCATCGTCGTCATCAATATCGTATAAGTCTTTGACACTTAACCAATAACCTTTTGCAGTATCCTTTAACTCCTTAACATTTGCGTTTTCTCCATCTAAAGCTTTATATGATTCCTCAACAAATGTTAGAATTTCAACTTCCTCTTCTGGTATCTTTGAAAGCTTAGACAACAGCTCTAGTAAATCATCAAGATCATCATCCAAATCATCTTCTATAGAAATCTCGATTTCCACACCATCATCTTCAAACTCTACTTCCACTTCAACAATTTTACCTTGTGATTCAATAAATGCTTTCACTTCTTGATTTTCAAATAAGTCTTCTACCGAATCTACATCTTCATCAAGTTCATCTCTAACTTCTAAAAGTGCTAACGGTACTTGTGTTGCTTCTGCTTGTTCAAGCAGTTCAACAGTAGATTCCCCAAGCCCAATATTTACATTTTCCTCAATGGAAATCAAATCGATTGATGTTTCTAGCGTAGCTTTAATATTGTCATACGTTTCAACCTGATCTCTTGTGTTTACTGTTGTTATCATAATATAGGTTTTCTTGTCAGGAGCAATAAAACCTTCATCCTTTGAAGATTCAATAATCTTTTCAACAACCTCTTCTACCATAATACCTTCAAAACTCCTTAGATCCAGTTTTTCTGCATCTGCATTAATGGCTATCGCTTCCACGACTTCTTGATTCTTATTGAGTTTTAACTCAATACTTGGATTGATATCAACTGTAACAACAGCATATATTCTAAGGTTTTCTGTATAATAATTAAATACAATCATCATAAGAATAACCAGTGCAGATAAGGCAGGAACAAGCTTTTGTAAACTGAAGCCAGTAGTTTCTTTTTTTACAATCAAAACATCTTCTTCAAGATAAATAATTTCTTGTCCAAGCTCCATACCATCTTTTCTTTTCACTCTTTTGTAAGAGCCCTCGGACCCTATCACGGCATATTCCTTTTTAAGTTCAAGTACGATTCCTTTTTTCATAACATCACCCTTCTTCGGATTCAATTAAGAAGTTTGCAACTAAGTCAAACTTTTTTACTTTGATAATCATAACACTAATAATAAAATCCCTGTGTGTTTTTAAGATCCTAAGTGTTGTCTTAACAAATGATTGAATCTCTTTCATTGGTAGTTTTCTTGTTTTAAACAACTTGGTTACAATAGACTCTTTTTGTGAAGCCTTAGTGCCAATAGTAGTTACTTTTTTTCTTGTTTTTTCTTTTTTAGGTGCCTTCGTGACTAAATCATCAAAGGTAATTTGGAACTGGGAAAGTTCATTCTTAAAATTGAAAACTTCATCCTTTAAAAGAACTTCATATTCTAAATCCTTTGTATCAACAGGGTCATAATCACCTAATCTAGTTTCTCTATCCTGCCTTTTCTTTTCTTTGCGCATCCAGTCTGTAATACGACTCTGGATAACCTGTCCCGCAAAAGGTAAAAAATTACCCTTGGACTCATCAAACCTGGTAATAGCTTCATTGAAAGCTTCTAATCCAACAAGAAAAACTTCATCAGTTTCTTTTCTCACATAGCGATTAGTTGTTCTTGTGATTTTACCAATTATGAAAGGTTGATGAGTTTCAATGAATAAACTGCGTTTATCATTGTCGTCTTTAATCTCTTTTATTTGCTCATTGATATTCACTTGATCACTTCTTTCCTTTCACTGTCACTATATAATACGAAACAAAGTCAAACTAAATGTACCTGAACATTAAATATTTACCCGAAAAATTTCTTTATTCTCAAAATCAAAACTACCCGCTCAGCGGGTAGTTTGCTCAGCCCTATAAGGGCATGGGACACGCTAGAGCCTTAAGGCTCTCTGAATAGTCCGCCAACCGCTTACGCTCACATGCAACTGCTAAAGCAGTTTCTTATATGAGTCTTACTTCTT
>NZ_VANV01000140.1 GCF_022496765.1 Acidaminobacter sp. JC074
ATGGAAAACCAGGCTTCATAAAACGGCTTTGCGCCGCCAATCACCACCCAGTCATAGCCAAAGAGTAAACCACCGCAGGCGGCGACCAGACAGATAGTCCAGACGTAGCCCATTTTCAGATGTGTCTGCGCGTTATTCATAATGATTCCTCKATAAGGKAAACGCAGGGAACAGTAGGGTTCAGGCGGGCMAGACCCGCCTATTTAAGGTTCAGGAAAAAATACCGCTTTGCAGGGCATGCTGAATTAGATGCGCCTTATCGTRAACGGGGTTGATTTGCAGAAGCTGTTGCATCGCTTTCTGACTGGCGGGTTGGTTGCCTAGTCCCAGGTAGYCAAGCGCTTCAATAAACAAGCAGTGCTGACGGTGCAACTGCTGTCCCGATACATCGAGGACCACAAGATCTGGTAGCGAGACGGCAAAAAAGTCGGCTTG
>NZ_VANV01000143.1 GCF_022496765.1 Acidaminobacter sp. JC074
AAAACAATCAAAAGCCATCGATGCCCAGATATAAACACGAGAACAGGCAGATGACACCAACATTTTTGAAGAATGCTGTTAGGTTAAAGAACGAGACTATGTTGCTGTCTATTGGTAAAGTGATGAAAAAAGAGAACAATTTGAGATGCATTGAGATTAATCTTCCAAAGGAAGTCAGTTTATTTTTGTCAGATAAAAATATTAAGTCTACGACATTAAAGAAACTATCTGGTGGCAAGTATGAAGTGAAAGTAGTTTATGAAATTCATAAACCTAGATTAAGGAAGACGAATGAAGTGATGGCTATAGATTTAGGTGTTTCAAATTTAGCAGCCCTAACATTTAAGGAATCATTGGATCAGATTTTAATTGATGGTAATGTAATAAAAAGTAGAATTGCAACTTACAATAATCAAATTGCTGAACTTCA
>NZ_VANV01000145.1 GCF_022496765.1 Acidaminobacter sp. JC074
ATATCGACAGCAGCTCCTCCAAAGTGTCTCGCCATTTGCAGATCTCACACTCCCCACATACGCACAATTCTCTCAAACTATAGTAATCGTCTGCCAACTGGCCCCAAACAAAAGCCATTACCAATCCTCTCCTTCCATCCGGGACACCAAAACTATATCCATAATCACATGGTGCCTGTCTATTGCCTATTGTCCTCCAACCATGTGAACAGTTTATTCKMGCACAATTATGACATACCCCTAACAGATTYGCTCTATAAACTCGATATTCGTACGATTGTCGGAAAAARAATTCTCGCAGWTCYARCATCTCGTTTATCCTATCTTGTCGGGCTTTTYTAACTATYKGGAACCACACATCACTGTGAAAGTGTCGATTCAAACTTAAAGCCAATGCCAGCAAACGGTCATTTATGTGTCGGTGATG
>NZ_VANV01000146.1 GCF_022496765.1 Acidaminobacter sp. JC074
ACTAGATTTAAAGACTCTCGTCTGTAAGATTATAGTTCTTCAACTACCTATATAAATATAGGATTTGAGAATATTGTTTTTGCTTGTCGACTAGATATTTATAAATAAACATCTTTGTCTTTCATATATGCAATTTTCAAAGAACATCCATACGAACGATAAATCGTTCCTGGTGGAGATAACAGGAGTCGAACCTGCGACCCCCTGCGTGCAAGGCAGGTGCTCTCCCAACTGAGCTATATCCCCATGATATGGTCGTGTATCTATTTAATCTAAAATAGAACACTCAAAACTGAACAGTATAAACTAATTTCCTTAGAAAGGAGGTGATCCAGCCGCACCTTCCGATACGGCTACCTTGTTACGACTTCACCCTAGTCATTGGTTTCACCTTCGACAGCTTCCTCCTTGCGGTTGGATCACTG
>NZ_VANV01000147.1 GCF_022496765.1 Acidaminobacter sp. JC074
CTATTTGAATTCGTGCCGAAAATTCAAATAGAAATGCTTTACTTCAATCTATTAACAATATATTCCCTATTTGGTTTWTTTTAGTTWATTTAATTGGTTGAATTGTTGTTCATATTGAACTRAATTGAGATTCATAAGGAGTTAGTTAATCATGCTCGAACATGTACTTGTTTTGAGTGCCTRTTTATTTTCTATCGGTATTTATGGATTGATYACGAGTCGAAATATGGTTARAGCACTTATGTGTCTTGAACTTATATTGAATGCAGTTAATATGAATTTTGTAACATTTTCTGATTTTTTTGATAATCGTCAATTAAAAGGAACTATTTTTTCSATTTTTRTTATAGCTATYGCAGCTGCTGAAGCAGCAATTGGATTGGCTATTGTTTCGTCAATTTATCGTAATAGAAAATCAATTCG
>NZ_VANV01000148.1 GCF_022496765.1 Acidaminobacter sp. JC074
AAAACCCTCTTATGGTAGACAAGGGTTAGGTTTTTAAAACAAACCCATTCCCTTCGTTGCGAAAACTTCTTTTAAACCTTCAACGACTGTTCCTTATACGAGAACTTATTCTTATTGTGYACATTGTAGTAGGAAAGGTCATRTTTCCTCTAGWTGTCCKTWTCGTTCTCGYATATCATGTGCTAAYTTGAAATGGGTAGTTAAGACCCAACATGCTAATATTGTCKGACCCAAAAGAAATTGGGTACCAAAGGACACATCTCGTATTGTAGGYATCTCCGTYSAAAAGGAGAARATMAMCWMATGGTTSAAGAAYTCGGACAWTGCTCCGAAATTGGTAAAAGGCGAGTTGCCTAACAAGACCACAAATTTGTAGGAGAAAAATATGCCAAACAAGGTCACCATTCCAATGAACGACAAA
>NZ_VANV01000018.1 GCF_022496765.1 Acidaminobacter sp. JC074
ACACGATAAAAGAAATAAATAAAAAATTAGAGATGGAATAAGCCATGGTTCACCATGGTTTTCCACTCACAATAGTTTGGCAATCTAAGCAATCAACTATTGGCAAAAGTAGTGAGCAAGGCAAGGTCAGACTAAGAAAGCATTAACAATCTAGAATGCTTTCTCCATAAATTACATCATAATAATAAACTGTACGATTAAAAATTGGCCATCGACTAAGAATAAGAAATAATATATAAAAAATTAATACTGGTAAATAATATATCCAATGTTTTTTTAGGCTAGTCATATCAAAAACTTTCCTCATTATTAGTAGTTCCTTTCCATATATGATAACAACCTTTCATTTCGTGTCATATTAAAGATATTAACTAACACACACAAATCAGTGCAATCACGCTAAATTAGTTGCACTTGCCTAATATTATTAAAAAGTCAATCACAATCACATTCACAAATAAAACTTTTATTTTGAATTTATAAAATATAATTGTAATATCAAATCAATCCATGAATTATTCCAAGAAGATAGTTTTATACTTGGTGGAACCAGATTCTCATCAAAATCACTTTTAAGTTTCACTTGTAAATCAGAGTAAATATGGTTGTTTTCATTATATTCATTAAAAACAAATTCAAGATGATTATACATATCATATTCTGATTCAAATAGATTTATTAAATCTCGATAATAACCTCTGACATGTATGAAATTGTCCAACTCTGCATCATTAAGTTTATACTTAATATCTTCGTTTATCTTTTTATTTTCTTCCATATAACTTATAGATAAGATATCTCGAATTGAGTCATATCCAATTTTTTGAGTATAGTCTGCTTCAACTCTTTTGAACTTTTTCCCCTCAACACGTTCGATAACATGGAAAATATCTGTGAGATTGCCATAGAACTCTAAATATGATTCGTTCAAAAGTTCAATATCAGATTTCAGCATATACTCATTTTCAATTACCCTATTTAGAATAGCCTCTGTTTTATATGAGTTCCTAACTAACATATTAATATCTGCTTCTACAGTATCTTCAACGACATAATTCTTAAATCTATAAAAATCAAAGCATAAGCCGACAAGAAAAATAATTAATACAAATATGATAATCAATGCAATTTTAGAATATTTATTAACCAATTTATTACCTCCATTCAACTTGTGTATCCAAAATAGAAATGAGAACACAAAAAACTTCACCTACCAATAATGTTATCATTGGTGCAAACACGGAAATCTCTTTAAACATAGTCATAAGAGAGGGAGAGTTCCAACTTAGCATTTTGACTTTGTAAAACCACGATATTACTTTAAAATTCATTAAAGCAAATAGTTTTATTTGAATATGTTGTACGCAAAATAGTATTTGCCATAATTTTACTACAGAAAAAAGATATTGTCTCCCAATATCTTCAAATGTATATTTATATGATACTTTCACAGATCGATCCCTACATATCAGAATTTTCTCGTTTAAGTATGACCTTTGATGAGGCTGATATAAAATAATAACACTTCTAAAATTTTATTGTACTTGTTAAGAAAAGTCTCATAAAAAAACAGTGACGAATCACTGTTTAATATGTATCATATCATCTATTCTAACTCTTCAATAACAGTTTCTTTTACTGCATCGTCAAGCTTATCTTGTACATCACTGCCTAAGAATTTAGGTAAGTCCATACCTGCCATTTTGAACATTTCATTCATTGGTGGTACAGCTTTCATCATGCCTGACAAGAAATCAGCAGTATTTGGAGAACCACCACTCATGCTGTCCCAAACTGTAACTTTATCAATCTTAAGGTTCTTAATGGCTTCAACTTGAATCTTAACGAGGTCTTCCATCTTATCAGCGATCATAAGTTTAACTGCATCGTCTGCAGAACCACCAGATGCTTTAACAACTTCTTTGAAACCTTCAGCTTGTTTCATTAACATGGCATTGATACCATCTGCTTGAGCAGACATTTTTGCAAAGATTGCATCCGCTTCACCTTTTGCATGTCGTCTGATTCTTTCAGCTTCAGCTTCAGCAGCAATCTCAATTTTTTCTTTTTCAACTCTAGCGATAACCAGTTCGTCGGCTTCTCTAGTAGCTCTTTCCTTATTGGCTCTTGCACGTTCAGCTGCTTCTTCAGCAACATATGCTTCTTGAAGTGCTAAGGCAGATTGAATCTTTTCAGCAGAAACGGCTTGTTTGTTTGCCTTGGCTTCCATCTCTCTTCTACTTGCATCTGAGTTTGCAATGGTAACCTTTGTTAAGTTCTCACCTTCTACAGCAGTAGCATTTGCTTCAGCTACTTGAACTCTCTGATCTCTTTGGGCATTGGCTTCACCAATAGAACCGTCTTTAGTTTTTTCAGCAACAGAAACTCTTGCTTCATTGATAGCTTTTGCAGCTGCTTCTTTACCAAGTGCTACGATATAACCAGATTCATCATTGATATCAGTAACGTTAACGTTGATAAGTCTAAGACCAATCTTTTTTAATTCTGTTTCCACATTGCTAGATACAGCAGCTAAGAACTTATCTCTATCTGTGTTAATTTCTTCAATATCCATTGTAGCTACTACCAAACGTAATTGACCGAAAATAATGTCCTTAGCTAATTCTTGAATTTCAGGTAGTTTTAAACCTAAAAGTCTTTCAGCAGCATTTTGCATAACACCAGCTTCTGTTGAAATACCAACTGTAAATCTTGAAGGCACATCCACACGAATGTTTTGTTTTGACAGTGCATTAGTCAAATTAACTTCAATTGAAATTGGTGTTAAGTCTAGGAATGCATATGACTGGAATACTGGCCATATAAATGCCGCACCACCATGAATACAGTTAGCAGAACGTTGGTCACCTGCTGATGACTTTGAAACCTTACCATACTTAACCAAAATTTTATCCGACGGACATTTTTTATAACGGCTAAATACAGCGACAATCATACCAAATACAAATACGGCGATGACTATTAAAAATATTGGTGTATAATCTGTCATTTCTTACTCCTTTTCATCTACTCTTTTAACCAATAAGATATTTTTTTCGATTAATCCGACTACTTTGACTGGTGTGTTGGTTTTAATTGTTTCAGGATCATTGGTCATAGCATCCAGTTCTTTGGATGCACCTGAAATAATTAAGGTTATTTTCCCAAGACCTGACTTATCTTTAGGAATAGGAATATAAACATGACCAACTCTTCCAACTGCATGAGATGGTTTTACAGATCCATCATTGGTCATTTTCTGCATGAAATAAAACAAACCAAAACTGACCATCATGGCTATAAATCCACCTATAACTGAAAGTGTTATTACGAGTACATTGGAATCCATCTTAGGTATTAAAACGATACCAGTCCATCCAAAGAAAGTTAAAAATGCAATCAGGTTTCTTACTGAAAAGATGTGCCATGCAAAAGAAAAATCACTTTCTGCTTCAGTATCAATATCACCATCTGACTCCATATCTAAATCAAAGTCGCCATCCGTATCTACATCCACATCTGCATCTAAATCATCGCCACCCAGACCTAAAAATGTCATGACTGTCTGTAAGACCATAAAAGTCGTTGCCGGTAAGGCAATAATCCAGAAAAATCTTTCGAACTGTGTCATTAACTGCCACCACTGTCCCATTTTTTCACCTTCTTTCTATGATATAATGATTAATCCTCTTAATTGTATCAAATAAAACCATTAATAACCAAGTCCTATAATAAAATACATTAAATTTTAATCATTTAAAAAGCACCTCTTAAGGTGCTTAGCTTTTCTTTTTCTTTTGTGCATACATTTCCTTGTCAGCTATATTTAATAGTTCTTCAAAACCGACCTTGTGTTTTGGATAGGATGCTATACCATAAGAAAATTTAGTAATGATGGTATTGCCTTCATAGGAAATTGGATGTGTATCAAATAAGTCCTTCCAATTTTCTAAACGATTTAATATATGCTTTTCTTCAATATCCCAAAAGATACCTACAAATTCATCACCACCTATTCTGGCTATGACATCAGAATCTCTTATTTCGTTTTCGATTACAAAGGCAAATTGCTTTATGACCTGGTCTCCAGCTACATGACCATAAGAATCATTAACTTTTTTTAGTTTATCAAGGTCAAATAAAACTAAAACAAATGACTTAGCAAGCTCGTTTGCATCCATAACATAAGTATCAAAGAGGTCTACGAGATGTCTTCTGTTAAAGATACCTGTTAATGGATCTATAATTGAATCACGCTTGACCTTTCTCATGTTCTTGAATTTAACAATGGCCCTTTCAATCTGAATTTTGATATAATCTAATAAATTCAAGTCGACATCATCAAAGACATGTGATGTATCACTGTCTACTGATAAAATACCATAGAGACTGCCATTGATAACAAGTGGTGTTGTGATATTGGATCTTAAAATGAACTCAGCTTCTAGCTTTGTACCATCAGGTAACAGATCCAGGTATTTTTTATCTATCTCATCAATGATGATGGATTTGTCATAGTTACCGGCCAAGTGTCTGGCTGCGTAAGACTTTTTAAATGGTATGACCATATCTTCTATATAGGACTTCTCAAAGCCGTAATCTGCATCTATATACAGATCATCATTTGAGTTTATCTTTAGGATACACGCTCTTTTAGCTGCAGGTATAACTGTGTTGATTTTTTCTAAGAGGTAATCATACATCTTAGTTAAGTCATTGGCATGATCCACAATGTCCTTAATTTCTATAACCAGTTCATTGGCTTTTAGTATCTTATTAAGTTGAGAATTATCAGTCTGATAGTTGGTCACATCCTCATGAAGATACAAGATACCTACAGCATTAGAATCATCTTTGATCTTTACTCGGTGAATGATATTCACATGGAGTTTATGCCTTAGAAAATAAGTCACCTTCATCTTCATATGGTGGTCAGAATACTGTTCTATACTAAGACTTTTAATCCATTCATAGTCATCAATATTTAAGAGTTGATCATGTACATATTTTTCAATAATCTTGTTAATACGTGAAAGATCAGCACTATGAAACTGGTTGGTAAACATCAAGTTACCTACTGTGTCATAGTAATACATAGGTAATGGTATAATATCTAAAAATTGCTCTAGCTGACTGGATAAACCTTTTACATCTTCTTGTGCGCTTTTTAAACTTGTGATGTTTTCAATAACACCTGTAATAACTGCTTTAGATTTGTCTCTTGAAAAACTCAACTTATACCAAACTTTGTTATTAAAAAATGGTCTTTCAAAGACAACAAGGTCCTCACCTTCGAAGAGTTTCATAAAATGATTAAGGACTGTGAATTTCTCCTTATCTTCAAAAGCTTTCTGAACGCCTTCTAATAAGAAGTTGACCTGATCACTTTTTATAAGTTCTAATACTCTATCATTTGCATAAAAATCCAACTCATTATAATACCATTCAAAAACACCTATACCGCTCTTGTTTAAGACGTTTAGGATTTTTCCTTTACTATCATCTGTATAAGACTTGATTCTGGTTTGATTTAATTTCAAAATGAGTTCATCTAAATTCATAAATACCTCTAAAAATATTGACTAATAACTTGTAAGATAACCATATGTATAGGATAGAATAAATAAAAGAAATACTTCATCTTTCTTCCTGGTTTCTTATTGTAAAACATAATTATAAATGGCGACAAGGCCGCTAAGTATTGGATATTAAACCAGGCATATGGTTTGTAGTAAAATAAGACACTCAGTACTAGTATACCCACTGACATCAGTAAATATCGTTCTTTTGTCATAAAGATGACAAGTATCATGATAACCCCATAGGCCCCATAGTCGCTCCCTATTATATGTGCTAAATACACAAGGCCCAGAATTTCAATTAATTTAATGAAATCATCTTGTTTGCTTTCAAACACCATGATAGATAAAAGGCCGAAGCTTAAGGTGAAAAACACATTTACAGGCAGTGTCATAAACAAGGATGGTATTTGTATGATACATGCAAATACAAAGAGTCTAAGAAAGTACTTCTTTACATCCCTAGTGTAGGAGTAACCATTGGCAATGAGAAAAGCGAATATGGGAAATGACAGTCTCCCGATGATTCTTAGTATTTTGTATTGTGGCAATAGGAAAAAACCTATATGGTCAATGATCATAAGGATTACAGCAATCCATTTTAAATAATAAGCACTCATTATAACCTCTTTATGATAAGACTCTTGGCACTTGTGTCTACTTTAGCATGCATACCAAGAGGTAAAATCCATTTAGGATCTGTATGTCCGAACATTAAGTTAAAGCATATTTTCGGTTGAATTTTAAGCTCTACTTCATAAATATCTAATATAATCTTTTTAACTCTTTCATAATCTTCTTCACTATAGTCCTTGAATCGTCCAAATATAACGCCTGATACCCTGTTTAAGATGCCTTGTGTGGCATAATTTCTTAAGAAGTATCCAACTTGATCAGGTGTCGGTTTCTCTTCTGACGTTTCAAAGAACAAGATCTTATCGTTAAAAAAGTCTAATTCCGGCCAATACTTGGTTCCCTTCATAAATTCAAGCACTTCAATGCATCCGCCAAAGAGTTTGCCTTCAAAGTCACCACCGAAAGATTCGAATGGTGCATAGGGTGTTTTTCTCTCTAAGAACTTATTAGGATACTTGAACCAATCTTTGTAGCCATCTACATAATAATCTGACAACTTTAAAGTATATTCATCCCAGCTGACTTGTAAAAACTTTTTTATGTTATCAAGATAGTGAATATCTTCATCCATTTGAGCAAAGCCTGCCATTACAGATGGTCCGTAATAGGTCGTCATCCCTAAGGCATTCAGATATGATAGAAATGTTGTTGCATCAGAGAAACCCATAATTGGTTTTGGATGTTTAAGGATCTCATCAATAGCCAGATGGTTAAGTATTCGGATGGATTCATAACCCCCTATGGCGCATACGATGCCTTTAATAGATGGATCTAAAAAGGCATCATTTAAGTCTTTTGCCCTTAACTCTGGATTTTCATACAAGTCTCTAGACGTCATCTTACATGTAGGATATAGAACACATTCATAATCCATTTTCTTTAAAATATCTAAACCACTTTGAAAGACATCTGGAAACATAGTTGCTGCTCCACTCGATGGTGCAATAATGGCAATTTTCGAATTTTTTTCTATAATCATAAATTCCTCTACTTTCTTTCATAAGTTTAGTATAATACAAGTATAAGGAGAAAGCATGAAAATTACTAAGATTGAAATACAAAAGAAAAATTTAAAAAGATATAATTTATACATTGATGGTGACTTTAAGATGGGTATCCATGAGGATGTTATTGTTTCATTGGGACTCTATGTCAATATGGTTATAGATGAAGCCACTGTAGAAGATATATTATTAAAAGAGGTCTATGCCAAGGCTAAAGCTGATGCCCTCAACTATATTTCTTATAGAATGAGAAGTGAAAGTGAGGTTAAAAGTAAGCTGTATGAGCTTGGTAATACGGAGGATATGGTAAACGTGACCATTGATTTTCTATATGAATATGGCTATCTAAATGACTATGAGTTTACCAAATCCTTCATACATGACAAAGCTACCCTATCTAGACACAGCCTATATAGAATCAAACATGATTTAAAACTAAAGGGGGTTTCTTCAAAAGTCATTGAAAAAGCCATCAATTACTATAAAGACCAAATGATTGACTTTGATTATGACAATGCTAAGGTGCTTGCTTTAAAAAAATATAAGCAATTATTAAGTAAAAAGAAATACAGCGAGTATGAGTTAAAACAAAGAGTCTATCAAGCCCTTTCACAAAAAGGCTTTAACATTTACACAGTAAAAGATGCCTTGGAAGATGCATTAAATGAAGAGCCTATTGATTAGGCTTTTATTCTATGTTAAAATAACCCCCGAGGGAGGTTGTAGGATATGACTAAATTTAAGAAAAACATCTTCGAGTTGGCAATTCCGTCAATCATTGAAAACATCCTGCAAATCATGTTATCTACAGTAGATACATACTTTGTAGCCACAATAGGATCCTTAGCTATTTCAGCTGTAGGTATCAATACACTTATTTCAAATCTATATTTAACCTTTTTTATAGCTCTAGGTACAGGTATTGGTATCATGACCGCTAGGGCTGATGGAGAAAATAATAGTATAAAAGTAAAAGAGAATATTCAAAATGGTTTACTGATGACCTTGCTTATCAGCATTCTGTTTTTAATTTTAAACATTGTATTTGGACACGACTTTTTACATTTCATAGGTAAAGACTATGAACTCGTTGAAACTGCACACATCTATTTTAATGTGGTTATCATCCCCATAGCGAGTCTTTCATTTATGACAGTCTTGTCTTCTATTTTAAAATCTCTTGGTGATACCAAAACACCAATGATGACTGTCTTTTTTATAAACGTAATTAATGTTATACTGGATTATATCCTGATTCAAAGATACGGTATATTAGGGGCAGGTATGGCCACAACTTTTTCTAGATTAGTTGCTTGTGTCATATTAATGGTTCAATTAAATAAGCGAACTGGGTTTTTATCAAGCTTTAAATTAAGTTTTACCAAAGACATTCATGAGATGGTCAAATACGCTATCCCAGTCGGACTAGAAAAAATTTCGATGAGGATTGGACAATTGGTATACGGTGGTTTAATTGTTACAATTGGTATCACCCATTATACGGCTCATAACATTGCAGGTACCATAGAGGGTTATTCTTACCTACCAGCAATGGGCTTTGGTGTAGCAGCCTTTACCATTATTGGACATGCCATTGGCGAAAAAAACTTTCACGATATAAAAAAGATTGGTCTTTTGACCTTTAAGTACTCTACTATCTTTATGGTAGCAATCGGTATTGTTTTCTTTGTCTTTGCACCTAACTTGGCCGGTATTTTTACAGATGATCCTGAAATCATTAGATTGGTAACCATGGTTCTTAGAATCATCGCCTTATTCCAACCGTTTTTATGTTCTACCCAAGTCATCGCTTCTTCACTTCAAGCACTTGGAGATGTGAAATACCCGTTTTACTTAACCACAATAGGTATTTGGGTGATTCGAATACTTGGCACGCTATTCTTTGGTATATATCTGAAAATGGGTTTAATAGGCGTTTGGATATCTTACGCCATTGATGTTACATTTAGAGGTAGCCTCTTATGGATCAGGTTTAAGAAAAAAACAAAAGATACTGATATATTAAGAAAGGAATTTAGTTATGAGTCATCCTAATAAAAAGGCTGTCATGGCTAGACTGGCAAAGATTTCTGGTCATGCTAAATCAATTCAGAAGATGTATGAGGAAGATAGAGAATGTACAGAAATTCTTAATCAGATTGCCGCTGTTAAAAGTGCTCTAAACAGCGTTGGTAAGGTAATTTTAAAAGACCACATCAACCATTGTATCATTGACGCTGCTAAAAGTGGCGATGAAAAAGCATTAGAAGATCTTAACAAATCTATTGATAAATTATTGTAAGGAGACCTTATGGATTTAAAAGTTATTTGGACAAGTGGTGACAAGGAAGTGGCTATGAAAATGGTCCACATGTACGTCTACAATGCCAAGGTTTATGAATGGTGGGATGACATTGAGTTGGTTATCTGGGGCCCTTCTTCTAAACTACTAGCTGAGGACGAAGATTTACAATTAAATATTGAATCGATGTTAAAAAAAGATATCAAAGTTGTTGCTTGTAAAGCTTGCAGCGATTCCTATGGTGTTTCTGATAAGTTGGCTTTGCTTGGCATTGAGGTTAAGTATATGGGCGTACCACTAACTGAATATCTAAAGTCAGATGCAAAAGTGATTACATTTTAAAAGGTGGTTTAACCACCTTTATTTTTTGAACAGATAATATGTTTCACTCTTTTTACTTTTACCTTCTGTTACAAACTCTACAGTCTTATGGTCACCTTTTACATTGAAGTATCCTAGAAAAGTCAGCTTTTCATTATCAAAGGCATTATCAGCATCTGAATGACCGTTGTTGACCAGTAGGAGTCCCCCATCTTTTAACAAATCAAAACATTCCAAAGAAACTGGACCGCCATTAGATGAAATCATAAGATCGTATTGACCATTTTGTTTTTCATAAGCTTCATTGATAAAGGTCATCTTTGTTTCTTCTTCATAGATCTTATGTAGTGAGATGTACTTTAAAACATCTGGATCTTCAAAGAAATCATCAACATGTTCATATTTATCAATGTATGTGACGTTTGAAAATGCATAGGATGGTGCAAGATGAATAAAGCTGCCTGGATAGACAACACTATCTATGTTATAGTGTTGCTTCAAATAATTAAATATTGGGATGGTTTCATCATACTTACCTAAATAATAAGCCTTATAATATTCCAAATCTACAAATCTTGGATTAAATATGTCCCCATACTTTCTCATAAAATCATCAAAAGTTTTACCCTTCATATCAAATACGCTGGTATATTTGGTCATAACGCCACCTCCTTATGATATTTTTACCCATTAAACGTAGAAAAAAACTAGCAAGCTAGTTTTCGTCATAAATCTTATAGTAATCATCGCCCCATGTTTTCTTTATAAACTCATCCCTACCAGATTTAGACCGATCTAGTTTATAGGCTGTAGGATCTTTTTTATAAAAGTCTTGGTGATAATCTTCTGCTAGATAAAAACTACCAGCAGGAAAAATAGGTGTAAGGATTGGACCTTCAAAGCGTCCAGACGCATCCATCTCGAGTTTCGACTTTTCAGCAATTTCCTTTTGATGAGCATCAGAATAAAAGATAGCTGTTCTATAAGAAGGGCCCCTATCTTGAAACTGTCCTTCGTCATCTGTCGGATCTACCTGACGCCAAAATGCTTGAAGCAACTTGTCATAATTAATGATCGCATCATCGTATTCTATACGAATAACCTCATAATGACCAGATGTTTGCTTTTTTACATCTTCATAAGTTGGATTATCAAGATCGCCTCCCATATAACCCGATTTTACTTCTAATATTCCCTCTAATACATCAAATGGGCTGACCATGCACCAAAAACAGCCACCTGCAAAATAAGCATACTTTATCATTAAAGATTTTCCTCAAAATTGTCGTGCATTCTATGAAGGTATTCCATAAACTGCTTGGCTTCCTCATCAGAAAAACCTTTAAAAGCAACATTTCTTACATTTGAAGTAATGGTATGAAACTCATTTTCTAGGCTATAAGCTTTCTTCGATAAACGAATATAAGTAACGCGTTTATCCAACTTACTTTTTTCTTTTTCTACATAACCTCTGTCAGCAAGTTTATTTACAAGTACAGTTATAGTAGATTTGTCTTTACCAACGAGTTCGCTGATTTGATTCATCTTAAGTTGACCTTCATTGATATAAAGAGCTGTTAATATGTCGCCATAAGCTGGTACTAAATCGTGAATATCAAAACTCTTGATCTGTTGGTCTACAAATTGATGCATCATTTTCTTTACTTTGTTAAAAGAATAAACTACATAATTATTATCCATATTATTCGCCTAAAGGCTTCTCCTTTCTTTTCGTAAATATAATCTTATATTAATATTAAAACCCATTTTTGATAAAAAAACAAGTTTAACCATTTTAAATACTGTATCAAACTTCTTGTGTATGTTATAATACCCAAAGAAAGAAAGGATAAAACATGACAACAAGTATTGCTATAATTATTTTATTGGGACTTTTATCCAAGTATCTATTTGAGAAAATGAAATTACCAGGCCTTCTAGGCATGTTATTGGTTGGTATTTTATTGGGTCCCTACGCCTTTGATTTATTAGATGAAACCATCTTACTTATATCAAAAGATTTAAGACAACTTGCCTTGATCATCATCTTACTTAGGGCTGGTTTAGGTATTTCAAGAGACAACTTAAACAAGGTTGGTAAAACAGCTGTAAAAATGAGCTTTATACCAGGCATATTAGAGGGGCTTACCATTCTATTTGTTTCTACTAAATTATTTGGCCTAAGCTTTGTAGAAGGTGGTATTCTCGGATTTATTGTAGCGGCTGTATCACCTGCTGTGGTTGTACCTTCTATGCTTACCTATATTGAAGAAAAGAAAGGTACCAACAAAAGTATACCGACACTTATATTAGCCAGCGCATCAGTAGATGACGTTTTTGCCATAACCATTTATACAGCCTTTTTAGGTTTATATTCTGGTACACAAAACAACATAGGTATCCAACTGTTAAACATTCCTTTATCAATTATCTTAGGTATTGCCATAGGTGCAGTATCAGGTTTGTTATTGGTTAAGTTTTTTGAAAAACACCATATAAGAGATACCAAAAAAGTTTTAATCATCTTAGGTATTGCTACCCTACTAACAAGTTTAGAATCCTGGTTATTTGGCCTTGTGCCTATTGCATCTTTATTAGGTGTGATGACCATTGGTTTTATCATCTTAGAAAAAAGAGAGGTTGTAGCCAAAAGACTTTCAGTTAAATACAATAAGATATGGATATTTGCAGAGATACTACTTTTCATTTTAATAGGTTCGCAAGTAAATATTCATGTGGCTTTTGAATCTGGCCTTAAAGGTATATTACTTATTTTTATAGGTCTTATTGCTAGAACCATTGGTGTTATGATTGCCACACACGGATCTCACCTCAATACCAAGGAACGTATTTTCTGTGCAATTTCTTATATACCTAAAGCTACCGTTCAAGCAGCCATAGGTGCTGTACCACTAAGTTTAGGCGTTGCATCTGGTGAGTTAATACTTGCAATCGCTGTATTGTCAATTATCATCACTGCCCCACTCGGTCTCATAGGCATTCGCTGGGGGTCCAATCATCTTATAGAACAGGAACTGGATTGATACCAGTTCTTTTTTTGCATAAAATAAATGCTGTATTATTCTGTAAATTCTAGTATAATAATAGGAAAGGAGCTTTTATGATCGATAAAATATATGATGCAATAAAAAATGAAGATGATGAACTAATCATTAAGCTTGCCATAGAACTGTACTTGAACTATGATTTATCCAATGGTTATGACCAGATCGGTTATGATTTGTTTAATTATACAATCACAGCCTTCGAGCAAGGTAAAATGGAAAAGTTTCTCTTTTTATCAGAAGCCATCAGCCGTCTGGTTAAAAAGATTAATACAAGAGATTCCATAAGACTCTATTACGAAATTACGACAGCAACTTATTATGTATTAGGTGATACGACTCAGACCATCACTCTTCTAAAAGAATATGTAGACTTTTGCAAATCAAATGACTTTGACTATGTTTTGGAATATACCTTAGGGAATATCGCCACCATCCAGCTTGATTTAAAAGATTATGCTGGTGCCAGCCAAAGCTTAGATGATGTTAAATTATATACACAAGGTGACTTTTCTGTTGCTTATATAGTGGATTTAGCTCGACTAAGACTCGAGCAAAACATAACAGAGGGAGTTCTTGATTATCTAAATGAGGCTTATGTGAGACCTGAGCTTTCAGATAACTATCCTAATAAGATTGAGGTTAATCTTCTATTTGCAACATATTACAGTCTGTGTAATCAGATTGATAAGGCAAATGAATGGTATATGAAAACAATTGGTCTTATTGAAATGCATGAACTTTCTTATGAACAAAGGTCTGTCTACAAAAGACTTGCAAAGGTCATGGCATTGCAAAATCGTTATGAAGAAAGTAATGATTACTTAAATAAATACATTAAACTCGTGGAATCTGTTATAAAAAAAGAACGTGAACTCATGGCGACAAAGGCTAAATTACAGGTTTATATTAATGAGAAAGAACATGAAAACATCCTTTTAAGAGAAACCAACAAAACGGTTACACATGCAAGCAATCATGACTTCTTAACAGATGCTTATAATAGGCGGTATTTCACCAATTATATCGAGACATTGATAAACGCTGATAAAAACTTTTCTATGTTACTGATGGATATAGACTCTTTTAAGGAAATCAATGACACATATGGTCATCAAATAGGTGACTTTATATTAAGAGAACTGTGTCGACTTACAGAAGAGTTCCTTGATGACAATCATATGCTTGCTAGAATAGCTGGAGATGAATTTGTAGTGACTTTTAACTTCCTAGATCATAAGGATGCATTGATCTTGGCTGATAAACTAAAAAATCATATTCAAAATCATATTTTTAAATATGATAATTATAAGATTAAAATAACTATTTCAGGTGGTATAGCCAAGTATGAAATAGGCCTGACTGTTGACAATATGTTAAAACAGGTGGATGCAAAATTATATAGATCAAAAGATCGCGGTAAAAACGCCATCACTTAAAAAAGACCATGAAAATGGTCTTTACTTGTATCTGATTCTTAATAGTTCCTGCAGCGATGGCATACCAGTTTGTGCACCGGGTTTAGTTGTTGCCATAGCACCTGCTATATTTGATGTCATAAGGGCATCTTCTATGGTGTAGTTAAAAACAAGGGCAAAGCAAAATGCTGCATTAAATGTATCACCAGCACCTACTGTATCAATTGCCTTAACAGGATACGGCGGTATGTTGATAGAGATCTCATTATGGATGTATTTTGATCCCTTCTCTCCTCTTTTAACAATCACATGATGACTTGGCTTTAAATAAGACTTTATCTGTTCATATTCACTGTTATTCGGCGTGATGTAATCCGTATAATCTAACATCTTTACATGGAAGTTTGCAAAAGGTGCTGGATCTAAAATAATCAACTTATGATGTTTTTCTAGTATTTCCATTAAATAAAGAACAAGATCTTGAGGAATTTCTAAAGAAAATAAAAAGACATCATGTTCTAAAATTTCTTCTAGGTGGTCATCTATCCATTGGATAGAAAGATCGTAATTGGCACCACCAATTGTAACTATGTTATTCTCACCTTCTTGGTCTACTTGAATAAATGCTTGACCAGAAATATTAGACTGGTGAATCAGATTAGTATTCACACCCATGTTAGTAAAATGTTCTATATAACTGTTTCCGTGACCATCTGAGCCCACAGAACCCAGCATACTGGTTGTCAGTCCAAGTTTTGAGCAAGCTGTGGCTTGATTACCACCCTTTCCTCCAAAGAAAGTACTTAATTTACTAGCCTTTATTGTTTCACCAGGCTTAGGAAAGTTTTTCACATCTAAGACATGGTCAACATTTAAAGAACCGACCACGCAGACCTTCTTATTATAATTTTTTACACATTCTCTACAAACACATGAGATATTTCTAAACTCATCTGGTATATTACTTACAAGATCCTTTGGAACTTTAGTTGTCATACACCAACACGTTGAAGGTTCCTCACCTAATGTGATGGCACATTGATTTGTTTTTCCACAAATGGGACATTTACCTTTTTCTATCATATTTACCTCTCTCAATATGTGTATTATATCAGATATTATTGACATTCCAACCTATAAGCGTTAATATTTTAAGAGTTGTAATATAAATAGAAGGAGAAGTTTATGTCTAAGCTTACAAATGAAATAGATAAGAGGCGAACATTCGCCATTATATCCCATCCCGATGCCGGTAAAACAACCTTAACAGAAAAGTTCTTACTTTATGGTGGAGCTATTAGAGAAGCCGGTTCAGTTAAATCTAGAAAATCTTCTAAACATGCTGTTTCTGACTGGATGGAAATAGAAAAACAAAGAGGTATCTCTGTAACATCTTCTGTTCTGCAGTTTAACTTCAATGACCACTGCATCAATATCCTTGATACACCAGGTCACCAGGACTTCAGTGAGGATACTTATAGAACATTAATGGCAGCCGATTCTGCTGTAATGGTAGTTGACTGTGCTAAGGGTGTTGAGGCACAGACAATCAAGTTATTTAAAGTATGTAAAATGAGAAACATTCCTATTTTTACATTTGTCAATAAAATGGACCGTCAAGGTAAAGACCCGTTTGAATTAATTGAAGAAATTGAATCTGTACTTGGTATTAGAGCCTGCCCAATCAACTGGCCTATTGGTTCTGGTAAAGGCTTCAAAGGTGTGTATAACCGTCAAGCTGAACGTGTGGAATTATTTGATGGTGGTAACCACGGTCAAAGTAAATTAGATGTTGTTACTGGTTCGCATGACGATGAAAAGTTTTCTGAATTACTTGGATCTGAACTACACGAAAAATTACTAGAAGACATAGAGCTATTAGATGTAGCTGGTGATAACTATGATTTAGATAAGATTTTAAGTGGGGATTTAACACCTGTTTATTATGGATCTGCCCTAACTAACTTTGGTGTAGAGCCATTTCTTGAGTCTTTCTTAGAGATCTCAAGAGGACCTCAAGCCAGAGATTCTAACAAGGGTTTAATCAATCCTTCTGATGATAACTTTACTGGCTTTGTATTTAAGATTCAGGCCAATATGGACAAGAACCATAGAGATAGAATTGCCTTTTTAAGAATATGCTCTGGTAAGTTTGAAAAAGGCATGGCAGTTAACCATGTCAGAACCAATAAAAAAGTAAAACTGGCACAACCACAGCAATTTATGGCTCAAGACAGAGTCATCGTTGAAGATGCCTTCCCTGGTGATATCATCGGTTTACATGATCCAGGTATTTTCAACATTGGTGATACATTATGTCAAGACAACTCTAAAGTTGCTTATCATGGTATCCCATCATTTGCGCCTGAGCATTTTGCAAAAGTAACCATCAAAAATTCCTTAAAGAGAAAGCAGTTCTTAAAGGGTATTACTCAGCTTTCTGATGAAGGTTCCATCCAAGTCTTCAAGCGTCATAACATTGGTATGGAAGAATTGATTGTTGGTGTTGTAGGTGTTTTACAGTTTGAAGTACTTGAGTATAGATTGAAAAATGAATATGGTGTAGACTGTTTGATTGAAAGACAACCATATAGATATATCAGATGGATTCATGATGAAAACTTCAATCACAGCTCTTTCTCAGTACCTATGGATTCAATGCTTGTTGTTGACAAGAATGAAATGCCAGCCATTTTATTTAAGAATGAGTGGTCGATCAGACATGCTGAAGAGAGAAATGAAAATGTGGTATTAAAAGAAACATCAATGTAAATAGCTTGCTATTTACATTTTTTTTTGGGTATAAAACTATTTGAGGTGACCATATGTATAGAGATCAAATCGAAAAGGCCTGGAATGACAGACGTCATCATCCTGAGGCCTCTCATAAAATCATAAAGGAAATTTTAAATAAAGCCATGCCAGACAGCTTAGATTACCATAACGCTCTGACCGTTTATGGTATTTTAGAGATCTATTTTGCCGATTATCATGAAGCTGAAAAAGCATTGATACATGCTGGAGATTACTATGAAAAACATCATGACCCACTCTTTGAATCAAGAAATGACAATTCACTGGGCATGATGTACATCAACTCAGGAGACTTAAGCAAGGCCGTGACATATTTAATGCATGGTGTAGAAGTTGCTGATAAACATGATATTGATGAGATGTTTATTTACATGGTTTATAATCTTGGTGAGATATATAAAGACATAAAAAATTATAGCAAGGCCATTACATTTATTAAAAAAGCCATTGATAAAAACCCGTCAGAGTCTCATTCTATTACCAGTGTTCTTTATTCTAGTATGGCTCAGTGTCTTGAAGCAGTTAACGAGTATGAAAAAGCCATGGTTTATGCTGATAAAAGTATTGAAATAGCAGCAAATAGACAAGATGACATAGCCCTAGCTCTTTGTTATATTACTCTGGCTCATTTATACTTCAATATGAATAAACTAGACCTAGCCTATGACTACTGCCTAAAAAGTTATGATATCAGAACAAGGATCAATGATTTGTATTCTATCGTTGTTTGTCATATGGTTTTTGCAAGAATTGCCCATGGAAGAAAAAACTATCTTGAATGCATATATAGGTGTGAAATGGCGCTTGAAATCTCTAATCGTATTAAAAGCAGTGTCAATCATGTGGTTTTATATGAGCTACTTGCAACCTCTTGTAAACATCTAAAAAAGTTTAATGAAGCCATTTACTATTATGAGAAGTTAAAGGAATACCAAAAGAAGCATTTTAATGATGAACTTCAAAATAATGTGACGGTTATGTCTGCTGAAAATAACATTGAGTCTCTTAAAAAAGATGCTGAAATCTACATGCTAAGCAATGAGAAGTTGATTCAAAAGTCAAAGGAACTCAAACTGATTTCCAACATCGGTCAGACCTTAATTAATGTTTTAGACTTTAAAATTGTTACAGAAGAACTGTATAAACACTTAAGTGAACTTTTGAATATTCAATTTATGTCTATCGGGATCTTGAATGAGGATGAATTAGATTATACCTATATTGTCTATGATAATGAGTTTCTTATTCCCTATAGGGTCAAAGATAAAAAGAAAAGTTTTGGTTATAAGGCCATCAGCGAAAAAAGAACCATTACCTTGTCTAAAGAGGACTTACAACTAAATAATATTGAGCAGATCAAGGACATTTCCAAAATAAACTCTCTTCTCTTTTGTCCACTCTACAATCATAACAAGGCGATTGGTGTTATCAGTATACAAAGCTATGATGTCGATGCATACTCTATAAGTGATATTGACCTAGTAGAAGGTTTGTCATCCTATATAGCCATTGCCATAGACAATGCCTTAAAGACATCTATTATCAAAGATACAGCGGATGAACTTAGACGAACACTGGACAACTTAAGAGAAACTCAAGCTTCTCTGATACAAGCTGAAAAACTGGCTGCCATGGGCAGTCTTGTAGCCGGAGTTGCACATGAACTCAATACACCAATCGGGGCAAGTATTACCATGATTACCCATCAAATTGACTTGATAAAGAGTTTACAAAAACAGTTTCTAAGCGAAACCCTAAGCAAAAAACAATTAAGTGATTGCATCAATAAGAGTCTATTAACTCTAAATAATATTGAAGATGCTGTTATACATTCTTCAGATATGATAAACTCATTTAAATCACTGGCTATCAATAAGACCGATATCCTTCTAAAGCAAATAGAGATCAATCATCTATTGCAGCTGGTTTATAAAAATGAAGAAAAACTTTTAATGGACAATGATGTCCACTTAACCACCAATCATTCAAGCGACTTTATCAAAACATATCCGACCATTTTACTTGAAGTATTGCACCAATTGATTGCCAATAGTATTCATCACAGCTTTGAAGATGAAGACAGAAAGATTATTTCTCTTTTTGTTGAACTAAAAGAAGATGGGATTCATATTATTTATAAGGATTCAGGCAAAGATATTCCAGAAGATGTTCAGTCTCATATGTATGAACCCTTCTATTCTACAAAAAAACTTGAAGGTATGATGGGGATTGGCCTACATGCCGTTCATAACATGGTCACACAACTATTGGATGGTGTTATTTATTATGATAAAGCTTATACCATTACAATCCCTAATATTGAAACAAACTAAAACAAGAAGCCTTTAGGCTTCTTGAATCATTTCTAATAGATAATCATACATATCATCATGCCTGATCATATTTAAGTTTCCTATTAAAATCAGTTTTGATTTTGCTCTAGAGATAGAAACATTTAATCTTCTGAAATCCTTTAGAAAACCAATGTTGTTTGAAGGATTAGATCTAACGAAAGAGATGATAACAACATCTTTTTCACGCCCTTGAAAGGCATCAACCGTGTCTATTTCAATTTCGGGATACAACTTTTGCAACTTTTTAGCCTGTGCTTTATAGGGTGATATAACAGCAATTTGATCTTCTTTTACATACTTGAGAAGTCTTTTTATCTGTTTACCAACCATGTCTATTTCCTGTTGGTTGTAAAAGGACTTTGAATCTTTCTGCATAAGCTCTTTACCACCAACCTGAATCGTTTCAATGATGTCACCTCGCATAACACGTCTTTTTCTGACCTGCTTTGCAGGAATCAGTTGATCATTATAAAACATACTAGATACAAGATTGTTAATTTCCTCATGCATACGGTATTGGACATTTAACTGACTTAAATAGTAAGGATACTTGTCTGCCAAGTAATCCATCAGAGATTGGTCTAAACCTAATTCTTTAGCCTCTTGGTTGATGACAACTGGTGGTAACTGATAATGGTCACCTACTAATACAAAGCGATTACATTTTAAAATAGGAATCATAGCTGATGGCATAGATGCTTGGGCAGCTTCGTCCATAATGACCCAATCAAAATGTGCATCCACCAATAAATCACAGCCTGCTGTAGCATTAGTAGAAGCAATGATCTGATGACTATAAAGTATGTCACTTTGTATCTGGTCTCTAAGCTTTTGTATTTTAGAGTATAAAGCATCCATTTTTTTTTGTAACTTTAAAAAGGGTTTCATGTCTTTTATGGTCTGTTTAGAAATGCCTCTTCCAGACTGATTACTTTCTAGAAGCTCTATAAGCTCCGTATAAGTATAGCCTCTTGTATCTTTGTTGCTTGGTCTTTCAACGCCCTTTTGAAGTTCCTTGACTTCTTCTAACTGGTCCTGTAGAGAAGTTACTTCACCATAAAGAACATGCTCATATATCCTGTAATCCAGGGTGTATGATTTTAGGTCTTTGTTGACACGGATGGGATTACCAATACGGAGCGGGTCTAAGCCGAGCTTGATGCAGTTTCTAATCAGATGGTCGACTGCAGCATTAGAATCCGCAGTAATTAAAACCTTTTTACCCTGTTTGACAATCCAATGAATCAAATGAGCTGCTGTATAGGTCTTACCAGTTCCAGGAGGTCCCTGTATACTGTAATAGCCATTGTTGTTAAATGCTTGAGATATAGCATCGCTTTGACGTTCATTCAAGTCCTTATAAGGAATCTCCTTTAAGGATGTATTGACACCATATTGGCCGGATAATATTTTATGTAGTTTAGAATATTGAGGTGACCTTAGATTCAAAAGGGCCTCTTCCATTCTCTTATAGGTTGTATCATTGACAGCTAAGTCAATCCTTAGTCCCTTAGAACTTGCAAATCTAGGCTGTCTAGAAAATGCAAGTGTTATCGACTTATGGCTGACTTCATAAACAATAGCTGTAGGATTTTGCTGATCAAGTGGATTTGTAAGACTTACAAGTACCTGGTCTCCAACATTTATTTCCGTTTCAATTCTTTCACCTTTTGAAAATATGTATAAGTGTTCGCCACTCAGCGTTCGACCACTTTTTCTCTTTTTTAAGTTGATGATAGCTCTGCCCTTTTTCTCTCTTTCAAGGCCGCTTAAATACTTCATTTCTTGGAAGTGTCTATCTCTTTCTTCTTCTCTTTCGTATTCGACAGAGCGAAGCATATTATTAATAAGTGTTTTTACTTGATAATCCATATTTCTTCCTTTCACATACATGATACGTAAATTGCATGAAAGATTCAAGTTATAAAGTTATTAAAAAATAACTGTACATATGTACAGCTACTTCTTCTTAAATGGATTTAGCTTAGTAATTTTTCTTCCTGTGCCTGTTAATACTTTGCCTGACATCTCCTTCACGTAGGCGTACTTTAAACTTCTGGCGCGTCTTCTGGCGCGTTTCTTGACCTCTTTTTCACTAAGATTTTGATCTTCTACGATATTTAAGAGTTCATACTTGAATTTTAAGCCGCTATAGTACATAAAAGCATAGTTGCCAGCAGCTTGTAAAACAGGACTGAGTGCATTAACAGCAATGTTGAAAAATGGCACTTTGGAGCCGACACTCTTACCGGATTCCTCAGCAATCAGTTCTGAAAACTCTTCAGCCAGTTCCTCAATGATGGCTTCAATGGTTTCATCAAATTCCTCAACCAGACCAGTTACAGAAGCAACACTTAGAACCGAAAAATACATCCTCATAAGCGATTTGAAATTGTATCGTAAGCCAAGGATCGATGACAGTTTATAAATCATCTGTGAATTAGATAGAAAGATTGACAAACCATCAATAAATGAATTAGGTGATACCATTACAGTGACGGTTGTTTGCTGGGCAAATTGTTTAATGATGCCATCAAACTCGTCCACTTTATGTATAAGATGTGCTTTTAATTCTTCTTTATCTGAAAGACCTACATTATCTCTTTTATTAAAGTAGTTTAAAAACTTCTTTTGGTGTTTATCTTCTTCTATGAATGATTTTAACTGGTTAAAAGATGGCCGTGATAAATATTTCATCATTGGATAGATGAAATATACAAGCACCAGTGTGGCAAATAAGCCATATAGGACATAAGACAGATAGACCTGATCAAAACTTAAAAAGTCAATGACTTTAAACATGCTGTTCACAAAAAAATATCCAAAGTATAAAATAACAAAGAATAATATAATTTTTAACTGTTTCATAACGCCTCCACTATTAATATACCAAATAAAACAAAAAAAATAACGGTATTACCCGTTATTTAATGAATTCCATATATCCTCTGACCTCATAGGTAGTTTTCTGATACGTTTTCCTAGAGCGTTCTTAATAGCGTTTGATAAGGCTGCTGGTGGTGTATCTATACCAATTTCACCAACTGATTTGGCTCCGAATGGACCTGACGGCTCATAGGAATCAACAAAGGTAACATCCATATTTTTAACTTCCATCCTAGTTGGCACATTGTAAGTTAAAAAGGAATTGTTCATGTTGACACCAAGTTCAGTACGATTGACTTCTTCATAGAGTGTCATACCAATGCCCTGTAAAAGTGCACCTTCTACCTGGATTTTAGCTAGATTTGGATTAATGGTTGTACCACAGTCCACAACAGCTACATAGTTTAAGATATCAAGCTTGCCTGTACGCTTATCTATTTCAACTTCTACACCACCAACCATATATGGTGGAGGTGACTTTGTTCCAACATAAGAACCTGATGAAACCAGTTGCTCTTGGTTTTCTGAGTAAAAGAGCTTGGTTGAAAAATCCTTAAGACTTATTTTAGAATCACCACAGATAATAGATTCACCATCATAATCTACGTCTTCGCTAGAAAAATAGATTTTACCAGCTTTTTTGATTTTCTCAATCATATTTTCAGCAGCAATTCTTACAGAATGACCAGATACATAAGTAGTAGATGATGCATAAGCACCTGTATCAAATGGTGTTAAGTCTGTATCAGATGAATATACAATGATTTTATCGGTATCTACCATTAAAGTTTCTGCAGCTATTTGAGCCAATATGGTATCTGAGCCAGTTCCTATATCAGTTGCCCCAACCAATAAGTTGAAGAAACCATCATCATTCAGTTTGATAATCGCTGAGCCCATATCAATGTATGGAATGCCCGATCCCTGCATGGCTATGGCAAGACCAACACCTCTAGCCTTGTAAGGATGTGTATTCTCAGCATTTACCTTATTGTAGTAGTCAAGTTTCTCAATACACAGATCTAAACACTCATCTAGTTTACAAGATTCTACAGTCATTGCTGTACCTTCTTGGCCTTCACCCATGATTTCAAATATTTCAGAAGTTTCTTGTTCCTTCATCATATTCATTCTTCTTAGGACGACAGGGTCCATCTGAAGTTTAGAAGCCAGTTCATCAATTGCTGATTCCAGTGCAAAATTACCTTGAATGGCACCGTAACCCCTATAAGCTCCAGCAGGTGTTAGATTTGTATAAACAACATCACCAGAAAAACCAACAGCTTCTACCTTGTTATAAAGCGGCAGTGTTTTAGAACCGGCTACCATTAAAACGGTTAAAGCATGTTCGCCATAAGCACCCGTATTGGAAAGTATTTTCATATCTATAACTTTGATATGACCATCTGTATCTGCACCAATTCGAATATCAAGTCTCATTTCATGTCTAGTATAAGATGCTGAGAAAACATCTTTTCTAGTATAAATCAGTTTTGCCGGTAGGCCTGTCTTCATGGTTACCAGTGATACATAAAACTCTCCATGGATGGCTTGTTTACCACCGTAGCCACCACCGATACGTGGTTTGATTACTCTGATTTTAGAAAGTGGCAGACCAAGTGTTTTACCTACAATTCGTCTTACATGAAATGGTGTTTGCGTTGATGTAATGATGTTAAGTCTGTCTTGTTGGTCAAAGTAGGAAACAGCTGAATGTGGTTCAGTCATGGCATGTGCTTGGGCTTGTGTATAATACCTGCCCTCATAGACAACATCAGATTCTGAAAGTGATTTTTCTACATCACCAATGGCCATCTCATAACAGGCAGCTATGTTGACCTCAGGTTTATGGCCAATTTCAAACATAGACTTAGAACCATCATCCTTATGGACTAGAACCTCATGGCCAATGGCCTTTTCAAAATCTAAAACAGCTTCATGAATATCATATTTGACCTGTATTTTAGAAATAGCCAAATCAACTGCTTTTTCAGAATGACCAGCGACGATAGCAACCGGCTCTCCTACATAACGCACTGTCTTATTAAGAATTCTATGATCATATGGAGATGGTTCAGGAAAACCTTGACCAGCTCTTGAAAAGTTAACATCTCCTACATCCTTGTATGTAAGAACACATTTGATTTCAGGTAAGGATGTTGCTATATGTGTATCAATAGATACTACGGTTGCATGGGCATGAGGACTTCTTAGAAGTTTTACGATTAGCGCATCTCTTGGTGCTAAATCATCAGTATAAGCAGGTTTACCCAATACAAGTCCTACACCATCGACTTTTGGAATTTTCTTATTAACACTCATCACTTTACCTCCAACATTTTCTTTAAGGCTCTATGTTGGCCCTCGTAACCAGAACATCTACATAAGTTACCAGCCAAATAATGTTTAATTTCATCTATACTTGGATGAGGATGGTCTTTCATCATGGCATAAATGGCCATAACATGACCTGGTGAACAGAATCCACATTGGTCTACACCCTCTTCTGTAATAAACTTTGCAATTTTTCTGGCTTCTTCTTGGATGCCTTCTACAGTTGTTATTGGCTTGTTATTGGCTCTTATTGTTAGATAAGAGCAAGATGGTACGAGATTACCGTCTACTAGTATAGAACAGACGCCACAAGAAGTTTGGTCACAGCCTCTTTTAACTGATTTATAACCAAGTTTTCTAAGTGTGTCTAAAAGGTACTCGTCAGGTTCTGCGGCAAACTTGTAATGAGAGCCGTTGATGATTAATTTAACTTCCATAAGCACCTCTTTCCTCTAATAAGTCTTGATATAAGGCTTCAAATAACGCTTTTCTATACTTGCCCGATGCACGGTAGTCATCACCAAATGGTATTTTATCAAAGTCCGCCTCATTAAAGTTTTCTATCACTAGTGTTTTACCTGGTCTTGCTCCAACCGCTAAACGATTATCAACCATAGATACATTTAAAATGGATAAGTCAGTGTAAACTTTTTTAAAGTACTTTGTTCCAGAAAAAACTGGCTTTTTAATATAGATTTCAACTAATATGTCCTTCTCATCTAGACCATTTTCATAGAAATCCTTCATAGACATCTTACCCTTCTTATAGAAGACTAGATATGCATCTAATGCCAGTAGGGCTGTATTGATATCACTAAAAGGATATCTGCCACATATAGATCCCCCTATGGTTGCCATGTTTCTAACACCAATACCTGATATCTGTTTCACAGCATCTGTTATGGCCTTTGGCAGTTTTGATTTTTCTAATGATCTTAAGTTGGTCATAGCACCAATAATAAAACCATCTTTGATTTCATTGATGTAATCTAAGTTCAATCCATTTAAATCAATTAATAAAGGATGTGTTTTCTTCTGTAATCTGATGAATAAACCACCAGCTAAAAGGGTTGCATTTCTTCTACTGTTAAGTAAGTCATATGCTTCGTCTAAATCTGCTGGTATCTTTAAGTCTAATGCCTTCATGAATGCTCCTTTCTGAAATACTCGTAAACCTCTTCTTTTGTATATGATTTTACTTCTGTAATCTTGATGTTTGATGTGTCCTTTAAGCCGTTACCTGTAATCACTAGACATATAGACTTATCTTTTGGAATATCTGATTTAAGTAGGCCAGCCAGCGTCACAGCGCCTGCAGGTTCAGAGAAAATACCGGTAGTTGAAGCCAGTAGTTCAATGCTTTTAACGATTTCTTCATCTGTGACTGACATGAAGTAACCACCGTTTTCTTTAAGGTACTTGCAAGCCTTAACGACATCCCTTGGATTGCCGACAGAGATGCTGTCAGCGATTGTTTGAACATCTTCTACAAATAAGTCATGTCCTTCAAAGACTTTTTTTAAGGTTGAGGCATTCTCTGCTTGCACACCGATAACCTTTGGTAGATTATCAATAAGGCCCAAGTCATAAAACTCTTTAAAACCCTTACACAAACCACTGATGATGGTACCATCACCTACGCCTACAAAAACATAGTCAGGTGATTCATAGTTGTTTTGGACGATGATTTCAAATGCACCAGTTTTCTTGCCTTCAAGCAAATACGGATTGATGGCAGAGTTTCTTGTATACCAGCCATTTTTTAGCCCAATTTCTAAAGAGAGATCAAAAACTTCATCATAAGAAGCTTGAATGGGAAAAATATGAGCGCCTGCAACCATAAGCTGTGCTAACTTACCACTTGGAATGGTAGATGGTACAAATATGGTTGTTTTTATAGGGGTATGTGCATTTAAAAGAGCCAGTGATGAGGCTGCATTACCTGTTGATGCACAGAATATGTGATCATTGCCTTCTTCGATGGCGCGATTAACAGCTATGATGCTTGCCCGGTCTTTATAAGAAGCTGACAAATTCATACCGTCATTTTTTATCATAAGTTTGTCATATCCAAATACATGGTCAAAAGTCATAAGCGGTGTGCCACCGATAAAATCATCGAGTGGCGTATGTGAGCTTACTGGTAAAAGTTCAGCAAACTGAAACATAGATGCTTTTTTCTTGAAGTTCTTCTCTAACTTGATAGATTCATAATCGTATAGGACCTCTAGTGTACCTAATAGCGGCCCACAGTCATCACAGGTATAACGCCCCTTTTGAGGATCGTAGACTTTTTCACATGTGATGCATCGTAGTTTGTGCATCATATCACCCCACTAATTGCCCCTGTCGGGCATCTAGACTCACATAAACCACACCTTATGCACTTGTCTGAGTCATTAACAATATAGGTCTCTTGTCTCATAGCCATTTCTGGACATATGTTGGTACATTTATGACATAAAACGCATTTGTCTTTATCAACAACCGGATAACCACCCTTACCTTTTACTTCAAGTGACAATGGTGTTTTCCTTAATGAAGCGATACTTTCAATGTTATGTTTAGCCATTAATTCTGGTAAGTCTTCAACTATATGATTGTAAACTTGTCTGCCGTTTATCAGGGCAGACGATAACATTTGTACCAAATCAGCACCTGCTAAAATGAACTCCAGTACATCCCTAGCAGAAGCTACGCCACCACATGCAATTAGAGGTAGATCTGGATAGTGTTTTCTTATGGTCATGACACGCTGTAAGGCAATCGGCTTTATAGCTGGGCCAGAAATCCAAGAATGTCCTTCCTCTGTACCTATGGTTACGGATCTTTTCCCTAGGTCTATACAGACACCAGGTCCCACTGAATTTACAGCAACCACCCCACTTGCACCAGCTTTAATAGCAACATCGATGAAGTCGATAAAATCAGTTACATGAGGACTCAACTTTATAAAAACAGGTTTATCTGTAAGGCTACAAATGGTAGAAACCAAATCGTGTAAGGAATCTTTACCATAATGTGTGGACACCTCAAAGAAATCTGCAAACTTATCTAAATGTGGTATAGACTTTTTAAAGTCATCTGATGTGTAACCCGCACATACAATAAGGGGCTTATTCAAATCTTTTTTTAATTCTGGAAGGATTTTATCGGTCCATTCCTCAAGTGGTTTTTCACTCCAAAGCTCAGTATTATAGACCGTATGTTTACCTGCAACAATACAAGGTTTTTTAACATCAGCCCCTTCAATAGAGATGGTTTTTGTAACAATACCACCTACTTTTGATTGATTAAAGAAGACAAGACTATGTAAAGAACCAACACTTGGACCCGATGCTGGTAAAAGAGGGTTCTCAAACTCAACACCTAGTAGATTAACTTTTAAACTCATAAACGCCTCCATAAATTTTTAACGACATCCTCATTGATCACTTCATTTTCTATCAAATCATAGTTATCAACTTTTCTTTTACCACCTACAATAACTGTATGTGGCCTTAATGCTTCAAATGCACCAAATAAAACATGGGCAAATATATTATCAGTATGAACTGGTGTAATCGAGTGATAATCCACTAGGATAAAATCACTGTCATACCCCTTTGAAATTCGTCCAATACGTGTATTTCTTAGTTTGTTGAAATAGTCATAAGAATGAATGACCTGTTTTTTTACCCAGTCTAGTGAAACATCCTTATTACTTTCATTGGATTGATTGCCAACATAAAAGAGATGTTGATACTCTTTAGCCACATTAACGCCAAGACCATCGGTACCAATAAGTAAAGGTATGTCTAGTCTAGATAGTAGACTCTGATTGTAAAGTCCAACGCCATTGTTTAAATTAGAAGTTGGATTAATTGCAACCACACAATTTTTATTCTTAATCATTTGGCCTTCTTGATCATCAATGTATATACAATGGGCGAGTATACTATCTTTATTAAGAAGATTAAAATCATCCAGACGCTGAACCACCCTTTTATCATACTGAGAAAGTGACAGTTCTTCATCTAAATCACTTTCAGCGACATGTATATGTATCGGTCTATCACCTAATACTGCTGAAACTTTAGCTAGACTTTCATTGGATAAAGACATAGATGCATGTAGGCCAAAATGATTGCTTTCTATGTATTTTAGGTTCTCTTTGATACAAGCTTCGATATCAAATCGATCACTGGTTTCAAAGCATAGGAGATGCTTCATTTCCCTTTTTTCAAGTTCATGATGAATGACCATTAAACTGTCTTCAATAACACCAGACGCATGATGGTCAATAATAGACGTTACACCACATAAGAGAGATTCTTGAGCATAAGCTTTGGCACTTTCCTTGATGGAGTCTAGGGTTAATTCCTTATCAAATTTCCACCATATCTGTTCTAATATCTCCAGAAAATTATTTGGAGAAGCACTTAAAGGGGAACCTCTAAACAAGGTTGAATAAATATGAGTGTGGCCATTAATTAGACCTGGCAAAAGAAGCATGCCTTTACCATCATATATTTCATAGTGGCCTTCAAAGTCTTCCATAGGACCCACACTAATGATTTGCCTATCGAAAATGACATAACCATTTGGAATGTAGTTTTGATAGTCATATATTTTAACATTAACGATTGCCTTCATAAGCCCTCCTCAAATACTTACCCTTATGGTCAAAAACTTGCCCGTTTTCCATAATGACCCTACCACGAGAGATTGTAGTTTTAATTTGACAATTAACCTTTATATCTTCATAAACAT
The DNA here is from genome assembly GCF_022496765.1 of Acidaminobacter sp. JC074. Taxonomy (GTDB): domain Bacteria; phylum Bacillota; class Clostridia; order Peptostreptococcales; family Acidaminobacteraceae; genus JABXKX01. The sequence goes on from NZ_VANV01000018.1 coordinate 29,466, forward strand.
TAAAATCACACTTGGTATAAGGATTTATTAGCTGATAGTCCCCTTCTTCTAACAATACAAGGTCGGCATCAAAATCTTTTTTAATATAGCCTTTGCCAGATAATCCAAAAATTTCAGCAGTATTTTCAGTAAACTTAGGTATGATTTTATCCCCATACAAGGTATACAAAAGCTGAAAGGCGTAACCTAATGATCCAAGACCTTTGGGAATTTTATCAACGGGTTCATCGACAAGCTTTTCATCCAACATAAATGGACAATGGTCTGTACCGATGGTATCTAACTTGTCAGAGTTATCTTTCATGAGATTAATAGAATCATGAGACCTTATAGGAGGTGCAAGGAGATACTTCTTGCCATCTTCTTTAAGAAACAAGTCTTTTGAAAGATAAAAATATTGCGGACAAGATTCATAATAAACATCTTTATATCTATCCAGTCGATCTAAAGTATGGCCTGAAGAGATATGAACGATATATAGCCTGCCCTTGTCGCTCTTAAGCTTCAGTAGTTTATCAACGGCTTCATATTCAGCTTCTTCTGACCGACTTGCTTCATAGTCAGACATGCTTTCACAAGCCTTGATCCTATCATCATTTTCAGAATGTGCCATCATGACAAGGTCTTCACTCAATATTTCTTTTATCTTTTCATAGGAACATTTTCTATCACTGTCTGAATATGTTGTAAAAACTTTGACACTTGTAATACCTGCTTCTTTAAGCATAGGCAGAAGTGAAGCATAGTCGTCTTTATAATTGGCAAAAGTACAATGAAAACCATAATCAACAATGGCATTTTCAGCCTCTTGTAATCGTCTTTTAAAGACTGTTTCAAACTCTGAATTATCATAAATAGGATCTAAAAAGTCTAAAAGTGTCGTTACACCACCAAGGGCTGCCGACTGGCTACCAGACTTAAAATCATCTGCTGAGAAAGTCTTACCAATATTTAAATGCAAATGAACATGTGGATCGATAAAGCCAGGTAAAACCTTTAGACCATCAGCATCAATTGTCTTATCAGCATCCAATAAGTCTTTAGTAATTTTTGATATTTTACCTGATTTTATATAGATGTTTGTTTCTATAAATTCATGGTCAATGTAACATTGACCATGAATAATTCTCATATCGTACATCATAGTGTTAATGCCATGACTGCCTTAGCTGTATGAAGTCTGTTTTCAGCTTCCTGATAAACAACTGATTTTGGTCCATCAATGACAGAATCTTCGACTTCATTACCTCTGTCTGCTGGCAGTGCATGCATGTACTTAACATTTGGACTAGCAAGTTTCATCTTCTCTTCTGTGCATTTCCATGATTTAAAATCTTCAATATTAACTTGAGGATTCTTACCTGACCATGAACCCCAGTTCTTAGGAATCACAACGTCAGCATCTTTAAAGGCTTCATCAATATCGTGAGTAATCTTAAAAGAACCACCGTATTTTAAAGCATTTTCCTTGGCTTCTTCTATAACCCAGTCTGGCATTTCAAAGCCTTCTGGATAAGCTAACGTTACGTCCATCTCATATCTAGGGAAAAGTAAAGCTTGAGTTAAAGGTACACTGATTGGTTTCTTATGACTGGTCGCATAAGCCCAAATAATTGAAACCTTAAGCTTCTTGGTATCTCTACATAATTCTTTGATGGTCAAAAGATCTGCAAGTCCCTGCATTGGATGATATAAATCGCATTGTAAGTTCATAATTGGACGGCTAGAATGTTTGGCCATTTCATTTAGATACTTGTTACCGATTTCCCAGAAGCAGTTTCTACAGGCAATACCATGACCAAAGCTTGATAAGATAACAGCTGTATCTTTTGCAACTTCTCCATGTGATATCTGCATGGTAGATGTATCTAAGAAGTTTGCATGACCGCCTAATTGAGCCATACCCATTTCCATTGAGTTTCTTGTTCTAGTAGATTCTTCAAAGAACATAAGCGCAATGGTCTTGTTCTTTAGGTAATCCGTTGTTACATCCATATAATGCTTTCTTTTTAACTCACTTGCTGTCTCCAAAAGCATGTCAATTTCAAAGTTTGTCCAGTCTCTTAAAGTAATAAAGTGTTTACCTTTTAATTTTCCGTACATAATGCCCCCTTATCCGCTAGTGGTATCAATGCATAAAGCATTGCCGCTTCAGTTAAATCTGATTTTTTAATTTTTTCATTTGGTGCATGAGCTTCTTCTTCAAGCCCAGGCCCAAAACCTATACACGGTACATCATACATGCCCATAATTGCAACACCATTTGTAGAGAATGTCCACTTATCAAGTAATGCTGGTTTTTCAAACAAGTAATCATAAGCACATAAGAAATCTTTACAGAGTTTATGTTCCTCTGGTATAACCCAAGTTGGAAAATAACAAGCCACATCCGGATGATAACCGGTATAGGATGGTCTGTCATACCTGTACATGGTAACTTTTGCATCAAATTTTTTAACACTGTCTAGTCCTAATATTTCTCCTATAGCAGACGCTTCTGTTTCACCAAAAGTCAGTCTTCTATCAATAGAAATCTTACAACCATCTGCTACAGCACATCTTGATGGGGATGAATAAAAAATCTCTGATACAACAAGTGTCCCTTTACCTAAAAAGTCATCATGACGAAGTCTTTCATTTAACAGTTCAAGTTCATTAATGATTTTTGCCATTTTATAAATGGCATTGTCACCACGTTCTGGTGCAGAACCATGTGCACTGGTACCTGCTACTTCAACTAATATTTCCATACGGCCTCTTTGGCCCCTGTAGATGTTTAAGCCTGTTGGCTCCGTAGATACGACAAAGTCAGGCTCGATAACCTTTTCGTTGAGAATATGTTGCCAGCATAAACCGTCACAGTCTTCTTCCTGAACAGTTCCTGTTACCCAAACGGTGTGATTATCTAGAAAACCAGCCTCTTTCATGATTTTGGCCCCATAGACTGCAGAGGCAAAGCCACCTTCTTGGTCACTGGCACCTCTACCATAGATGTATTCATCATCTTCTTTGCCTTTAAAAGGATCAAAGGTCCAGTTGTCAATATTACCGACATCTACTGTATCTATGTGTCCATCAAAGGCGATTACTTTAGGACCTGAACCCATACGACCTAAGATGTTGCCCATCTCATCGATTAGGATTTCATCATATTCAAGTTTTGTCATTTCTGCCTTGATTCTATCTATGAGTTTACTTTCTTCACAAGAAGTAGACGGAATGGCAATCATATCTCTTAAAAACTGGTGTAAATCTTTTTCATATTTATCAGCTAATGCTTTAACCTTCTCTTTATAGTTCATCTTCCATCTCCTTTAAAAAAGATCTAATAAGGTTTTCAGTTACCCGTTCTCTGTAATCTTTGGTAGATCGTTTATCATCTTGGCCAAACATAAGGCTCTTGTAGCCTTGAATTAAATCATCTATGTTTTTATCTTTTTTATATGTTACTTCAAGGGCTCTGTTTCTAATCACAGTATCATTTACAGCACCAATGGCTATTCTTAAATCTGATTCATTATAGACCATGAAGACTGAAAGTTTTGATAAAATACTGGCCTTTCTCTGACCGATCTTCTTGTAAGAAAATCCTTTTTCCTTAAACTTCGGCACAATCACCTTAGTCAATATTTCATTGGCCTGTCTAGCAGTTTTGTACTTTCCTAAAACAAACTCTTCTACAGGTAGTAGACGTCTACCATATTTACTGACAAGCTCTACCTTTGCATCTAATGCATAAAATATTGGTAAAGAATCTGCTACGGAGGCTGCATTGACAATGTTGCCACCAACTGTGGCTACATTTCGGATGGCTGGTGAAGACATCAATGAATACGGCACCCTAATATAGTCAGGTAGATCGCTGTCAACGATGTCAGTCTGAGTCGTCAAGGTTCCAATCTCATAATAATCATCACTTTCTACAATGCCAGCCAACTCTTTTAAATGACTGATGTAAACGACAGATTGAGTAAACTTTCTTTCAGCACCCTGCCACTGTCTCTTACGAATCATTAGGTCAGTACCACCAGCAAAAATATGACAGGTTTCCTTATCAAGAATATCAAGGACTTGATCGAATGTGTCAGGACGATAAGTATTAAACATCGAAGAAACCTCCCTTCTTTAAGAGTTCTACTGCTTCAAATATACTTTGATAGCCTGTACATCTACATAAATTACCAGAAAGGGCTTCCTTAACTTCTTCTGGACTCGGATCAACGTTTTTTCTAACCAGTTCATAAACAGCCATGACCATGCCAGGCGTACAATAGCCACATTGAACAGCACCAGTATCCATAAAGGCTTTTTCAATTTGCCTATAGTCCTCTGTTTGAGAAAATGCTTCAATGGTCACAACATGTTTATCTACAACATTGGCCATTGGGACCATACAGGAGTTGACTAAAAGATCATCTATAAAAACCATACAAGCGCCACATTCTCCTTCAGCACATCCCTCTTTGGTACCTGTTAAATCGAAGTCTTCTCTGATACAGTCTAATAATCTTCTTGAGTAGGTTGTATCTACATTTACATCTTTATGATTTAGTTTAAATTTAATCTTCATTCATTGCCTCCATAACGCGTTCTGGTGTTACAGGAATTACATTGATATGTTTATGAATGATATCTTCTACAGCTGATGCTACAGCGGGTGCTACACCTACTAGGGTTAATTCTCCTACAGCCTTAGCTCCAAAAGGTCCATCCACATATTTGTTGATGACCCAGTCACAATGAATGGTTGGAATATCACAAGTTGTTGGAATAACATAGTTAGAAAAAGAATGTTGTTGGATCAAGCCATCTTTGGTGTCCATTTTTTCAAGCAAACCGTATCCCAGACCTTGTACAACACCACCCTGTATTTGACCTATAAGGAGTCTTTCGTCTACAGGTACGCCAACATCATAAACGCCATATATATCAGTACATGTCACTTCATAAGTAATTGGATCCATCTCAACTCTAGCCATTAGAGCCGACCATGAATAAGCCATATAGGCATTACCATGTAACTTATCTTGATCCCACTTAACATAATCAGGTTGTTTAAATCTTTCTTCAATGAGTATTTCACCGGGCTCATCTAAACGGTCTTTTAGCTTCTTCGCTGCAAGGTGAAGCAGGTTCCCGACTACCATAGTTGTTCTAGATGCCACAGTAGGACCTGAATCAGGCACATACTTTGTGTCCGGTCTATGGTAATGAACTCTTTCTATTGGATAGTCCAGTGTTGCTGCCACAATTTTAGATAAGGCAGTAATGGCACCTTGTCCCATTTCCACATTAGAAACCAAAATAGTCACATCGCCATTTGTCTCTTTTTTCAGATGTACAATTGCCTTTATATGAGCCGCTTCTCCATCACCTGTGAATCCACCCCCATGTGGAATGAATGAAAAACCATAACCCACATATGGCTCTTTAGCAGACTTAATCTTGTCATAGTCGATGATGTCTTTAAGCTTGTCTGTGATTTCGTCCAAACAGATAGTCTCGTTAAAGACACCACCAGTAGACGTCATGTCACCTTGTTTTACAAAGTAAGTTTTTCTGAAGTCTATTTGGTCTAAACCTAGGTAGTCAGCAAGCTGACTCATATGAAGCTCAAGAGCATACATAGACTGAGGTGCACCAAAGCCTCTAAAGGCCCCAGTAAAGACATTATTGGTTTTAACAGTTTTCCCATTGACTCGAATGACATCAAACATGTAACAGCCCATCATGGTAAAAATGGCTCTTTGTAAAACAACATCAGAAAGACCTAGGTAGGGACCTGAATCCAATTTAATGGCATAATCCATACCCACAATTTTTTTATCTTTGATGTATGTTTTAGTTTTAGATTCTGAAGGATGTCTTTTTGTTGTAAAAGCCATATCCTCTCTTCTATCAAATATGAGTCTAACAGGTGCCTGAACCTTAGAGGCTGCTACAGCAACTTGTATAGCAAGAAGTGATGGATATTCTTCCTTGCCGCCAAATGCGCCACCAGTTGGTGTTTGTACAACTCGAACATCCTCTGTTTCCAAGGCATGTTTTAAGGCATTAAGGACATAATAAGGGCATTGTAAAGAACCATAGACAGTGATGATATCATCTTCTACAATACCCACAACGCCTTGTTTTTCCATGTATACCTGCTCTTGATAACCTGTATTGTATACAGATTCAAATATGTCATCATACTCAAGCTCATCAAAAGAGCCAATAGAAAAAGTATGATCTGTAAAAACTTCTGCTTGATCTGATTTAAAATCGTCTACAAATGGAAGTTCTTCATATGTAACTTTTGTTCTGTTAAAAAATGAAATGATTTGATCTTTATCCCTACCGACAATTAAGGCAATAGGTTCTCCGTAATAATTGACTTGATCTTTTGCAAAGACAGGCATGTCCTTTAAAATCATAGCTACTTCGTTATGGCCCTTTACATCTTTATGGTCCACTACGGTAATACCTTCTTCTGCAGGTGGATACTCAATACTCAGTATTTTCCCCTTTGTAACGGTAGACCTTAATGTTCTTGCAAAATGTAAGTTATCAAAGGTCATATCTTCTATGTACTTGGTTTTACCACACAGTTTGTCCTTGATATCCACTCGATCTACATGATCAGTGATTTTCATTGAATCCGCCCCCTTACTTTTTCTAAATCTTTTTTAGTATCTATATCCACAAGAATATAGGGATCCTCTACTACAAGGTAGTCTTTATCATATTCATTTAAAAATGCTCTTAAATGCTCATGTTTGCTTTTACATATGGCTTTTACAATAGGATAGGCCAACTTAATTGGATGACCTGATTTCATATTATAAGAAGGTATAAGTATCTGCCCATCTTGCTCACTCATTTTTTGATAGGTCTTATCAGATACAAAAGCCATGTCACCTGGAATAAGATAAACATCCTCTCCTGCTAAGGCCATACCACATTTTATAGAGCTATACATACCTTCTTTATAATCTTTGTTGTAGGCCAATATGACTTTGTCATATTTAGCCAGAATCTCTTCAATCAGGTGGCTTTTATGGCCCACCACAACAATAATCCTATTAACATAAGGTGCCATTTTAATGACCGTCTTTTCTATTAAGGTCACACCCTCAATCATTTGAAGCATTTTATTCTCTGGAAAACGTGTTGACATTCCAGCAGCCAAGATTATTCCCTCCAAAAGTTACCTCCTAAATATATTATATTCTGAAAATTCTGATAACAAAACTTTAGCTTATAGAATTTTATATTAGTTTGTAAGTTTCTAACAAACTTATACCCAAAAATGTAAAAAAAAATAGGACTTCGCCTATTTTCTTAAGAAACTTTCAAATAAAATTACTTTAACTATTAAGTTCTATTTGCCAACATCTCTTAAATGTTCAACTTTTGTGTCATTAGAAATAGCGTGTATCTCACTTATGATGCTTAAGGCTATGTCTTCTGGTCTTTCACCACCTAAGCTTAAACCAATTGGCGCATAAACTTTATCAAGTGTCTCCTTGTCAAATCCAAGAGTCTTCAAGTTCTTATAACAAGTTTTAATCTTATTTTCAGACCCGATCATACCGATATAGGCATGGGGTTTATTTAAAACATAAGCTAGGGAATCTTGGTCATATCGATGACCGTGAGTCACAATAATAATATACATGTCCTTATGAAAATCTATCTCTTCTAATGCTTTTAAAATATCATCCTGGATACAATTTGATTTTTCAAAAACAGGATCTAAAAATATGTCAGGTCTTTGATCGATGACACTTGTTTTATAACCCAAGGTATTTGCAAATGGTAAGATAGCCTTGCATATATGACCACCACCTAGGATGAGGATTTCCTTTTTTCGATTGAATACCTGAATGAAGACTTTGACTTCACCACCACAAGTCATGTCAAGTGTGTCCAAAGGATAATGTATAACATGAGACATCTTGTTATTAAGTGCTTTAATAGCATCTTTTATAGCCTTGAATTCTACAGCACCCCCACCAATAGAACCATGTAGAAGTCCATCTAAACCTACGAGCATGCTTGATCCGATGCCTCTAGGGCTTGATCCACTTTCTTCGATTATTGTTACTGTTGCCACGGATATATTTTTATCTATTAGTGTTTGTATTTCTTTAAAAAACATTTTCACCTCTCTAAGGAATCAACCATATGATATTGTCTATTTTTTCTTTTAAAGTCTTTATAAGATCCAAATCCTTTAAGAGATCCAGTTCTATTTTCATCCTGTATCCCAATTGTTTGGCCTCTTGTTTAAAGCCTAGGTTTAACATGAATCTTAAATCATCACAGTTTTCTTGGAACAAATCCAAAACTTCATGAAGGCCAAGTCCTGGCTCTGACAGATAATAGCTTTTGTTCTTTAAGAACCTTTTCCATACTGCATCTGGTTTGATAGATGTAGGTTTCAGGACCATATCTTCTGTGATGGTTAACTCAGAAGTTTCTCTAAACTGATATTCAAACATCCAACCTTCATAGGCTGCAAGCATGTCACTAAATTCTTCAATATCGATGACTTTATCGTCAATTTTCAATTTATAAACGCCATGATCTACAGTGACAATTGATGTACCGACACTCTTTAAACCAAACTCACCTTTATGGTTTTCTAAAGACTTATAAGAAAGTGTTCTTTGTATTTTTTCAATCAGCTGCCACAAGCCTACTTTCAACTCTGTATCAAGAGATGAATAAAGCTCTATTTTATAGCCATCCTTTTCTCTTGCCAGCCATTTGATACCAACAGGCATGATGACATAGGAAACGACAAAGAGGTGATCTTTTTGATCGATGTCTTCAATCGTAACCTCTAACTTATCTTCTATGTCCACATTGACATCAAAGACCTCAGCCATCATGTCGTTGTAACACGACTTACAGAAATGGCCTATGCCTTCTATTTGTATGGCTGTATGCTTTTCTTTACAGATATCACAATAACTCATAATTAACCTATGTTTCTGATAACACTTCTAATGGTCAGATCGAAGTGTTTTGACCAAAATCTATAAGCAGAGAAATTAAAAGACTCAAAGTCTACTGCCAAGATTTTATAACCATTTTTTAAACCGTAATCATGGGCATGTTTTAGAAGAGAAAGTCCAATCCCCTTGCCCTGATGTTTACTCATTACCTGAGTAGTTTTTATGCCAAGTGTTGTATCATCTGAACCTATTGTACAACCTCCTGAACTTTTATCAACAAGCATCATCATAGCAAGTATCTGGTCCTCTTCATAAACAAGAATATGGGAAGATTCATCTTGTAGCCACTTGCTTAATAAAGTTCTTGAATCAGAGAAGTTCATACCTAAACGAGAAACATCGTTCATATAGTCATGATGTTCATCTAGTAAAGGTACCAAGGCATCTATATCCTTCATACTTGCCTGACGAATGTTTTCAAGTGCACATGCCATTTGAGGATCTATCTTAGTATGTGCATCTAGACACCTACCACCATAAGAGGCTTCAAAGAATAAACTTGATAGATCTTGTCTGTTATTCAGATAGGAAATGGTATGATCTCTTAAATGATTTTTTGTCATGTAATCATAAGCAAGATTTAAAAGCGCTTCAGTAATTACAGGATTACTAGGAAAGTAATGGGCCCATTCAGCATGATAGAGTCCTTGTCTTCCATAAAAGAGTTCACCGGCATAAGTCATAGAAATAAAACCATATTCATGACCTATATTTATAATATACCCATCTTTATCTAGAATATTGTTTACAAATTTATCAATATCAATCCTTCCCTTTGGTATGTATTTGAAACTTTTGGTGTATGCTTCGAATTTATCAGATAAGATACGACTGATAAGTTCTTTATGTTCTACATTAATTTTTTGAATATTCATACTTACCTCCTAATAAAAATTGTATAATAGACTTAATAGCATAGCAAGAAGTATATGAAAGGAGCCAAAATGATTAAAAAAGAAAACATATTTTATACATTCTCAAAAAACAATAAACCAGTCTATCGTGCTTATGATGGAGAAATCATTACCTTAGAAACCGTAGATGCTTTTGGTGGTCAAATCAAGTCAGAAGAAGATAAACTAGACCAACTCGATTGGAAAAGAGTCAATCCTGCCACGGGTCCTATCTATGTAGAAAACGCTCAAGCTGGTGATCTACTAAAAGTAGACATTATGGCTATCGAACTTGATAGTCATGGCATCATGGCCTCCATTCCTGGAGCTGGTATATTTGGCAAGATGTATGAATCATCTAGTATCAAATGTTTTTCAATTGAAAATAATCATACTTATTTTAACGACATTATGTTGCCCTTAGAGCCTATGATAGGCGTCATTGGAGTGGCACCTGAAACAGATACTCCAAATGGCGAGCCAGGACCTCACGGTGGTAATATGGACAACAAGATGATTCGTGTTGGCTCTAGTCTCTATCTACCTGTTTTTACTGAAGGTGTCTTGTTTGGCCTTGGTGACTTACATGCACTTATGTCTGATGGTGAAGTCAATGTAACAGGCATAGAAATTGGTGGTAAGGTCACCATAAAGTTAAGTCTTTTAAAAGGCCTGTCTCATGGTCATCCCCTTTTAATTGATCAAGATCATTTTTACACCATCTATTCGGACAAAACTTTAGAAGACGCTGTAAAAGGTGCATCTCTTGAAATGCACCACTGGTTAAAAGATGCCCTTAACTATACAGATTCAGATACATCTATGTTAATGAGCTTGATGGCCAACTTAGAGATTTGCCAGGTGGTAGATCCTAAGGTTACCATTCGAATGAAAGCGCCTTTAACTTATTTTAGGCAATTTAAATAGCAGCTATACTATGTTTACCTATAGCAATAAAAGTTTATTAAGTAAAAAACCTATGTGTATAGAGATAAAATCTTTACCACATAGGTTTTTCAACTCAACTTAAGTTGTTGACATTGGACACTAGCCTTTTCTTATTAGTTTAACAATTTATTATTGTTAAGAATATCTTTAATCATAGCTATATTTTCTGTTAGATCACTAAGTACAACAACGGCCTGTCCTAACTTATCATCCCCTTTTGCCAATTTGTTCTTATTATAGATTTTCTTGATTTCTTCATATCTATGACTTTCATCTTCAGAAAGACAGCCTACAAGTTCCTTCCATTTCAGAATATTAGATTCAGCACCCGATGTTAAAGTTTGACAATCATTTTCATAACTGGCTAAGATTTGAGCAAAGAGTTCATCATCATTCATGACAGAAACAACCTTTTCAGCAATTTTGTTCATATTTCTGTAAGAGCCCTGTAACTTAAAGGCTGGTTCTGAACGATATTCATCCGCTTGAGCAGCAGAATAGATATAAGCCATATTGACCTTAAGTACAATATCTCTAACTTCAGATAGCTTTTGAAGTACACTGATATATTCATTGAGCTCATCGGCTGAATAACTCATTGACAATTCAACAGCTTCTCTATCAGCACCTTCAGCCATTTTAATCAAACCATATAAATCTGCTGGATTTCTATTAGTCAACTTAGATAATACTGTATTAGATGTTAAAGCATTTTCAATATATGATAGCTTGAAAGCTTCTTCATTTTCTCTAAGCATATCACCTAAGTTGTAAACATCAGCTCTATTGGCAAGCATATCTGGTATTTTAAACTTTTCACCACTTTCAGTATAAGGGTTACCAGCCATAACAACAGCTATCTTTTTGCCTCTTAAGTCATAGGTCTGACCCTTGCCATCATATACACCTTCGATCTTTCTTTGCCCATCACATAAAGAGATAAACTTTTGTAAGAATTCTGGATGACAGTGTTGTATATCATCAATATATAACATAATGTTATTACCCATTTTAAGAGCTAGATTAAGTTTTCTTAATTCTTCTTTGGCACTTGAATGATTTGCTTTATCAGGATCTAATGAAGTTACCTCATGTCCTAAGGAAGGTCCATTGACTTTAACCAGTATAAATCCTAAACGACTAGCTATATATTCCATCAATGTTGTCTTACCATAACCGGGGGGTGAAACCAATAAGAGTAGCCCCATTAAATCTGTACGTTTATCATCTCCAACTACCCCCATTTGCTTAGCTAGGTTATCGCCTACAAGGGGTAAATAAACATCATCTATCAGTTTATTTCTTACAAAAGATGTTAGGACATTGGGCTGGAAATCTTCTAGTCTCAAGTCATTTTTAAAAGTCTTAACTAGGTCTTTCTTAATATCTTGGAAAGTTATAAAATCCCTTACTGTACAATCATCAAAATGCTTTAACTTTGTCATAAACTGATTATATGATAACTCGTAATTGCCATTATCTATTAAGCCATGTGAGCCTACAAGATCTTTAACCAGTTTTTTAGTAGAAACATGAATTACATTTGACAAGTCAACATCTTCTTCCATTAATAGTACGATGACTTCATTTAGTATGCCATTAAGTTCTTCTGCTTCAAAAGCCATCCCCTTATCAACTGTTAACTGATACTCCCAAAAAGCAGCTACCCATTCTTTAATCAGATAGAACAAACCTTCTAGATCATCCTTTGAGTCCTTAACTGATTGATTAAAAGTATGAGATGCATCTTTATCTTTTAGGTACATAATAAAAGCATCATATACTTGTTTGGCTTCCGATGAAATGACAAATGAAGTCCCCTGCATCAATTCCTGACATAAATAATCAGCTGCTTGATTGAGATACGAGAGATCATAAAATGATAGGTTCACATAAGCGTGTCTCATATCTTCTATAACAGTAGGCAAGTAATTATCAAGATTAGGCTTAGAATCAAAAAACATGCTCATCTTAGATAACTGTTGTAATCTTGATGAAAGAATTTTCTTTTTATTATCATCAGCTAAGTGGTTCCAATACATCCTTGCCATTGCTCTTACTTCGTTCTTATATGTCAATAGATTAACATTTTGATGCATATTTAAAAGTGTACTTAGTATTTTTGTTGCATCTTCATCATGTACACCTTTGGTGTAACCTTCTTGATACCTTGACTCCATGAATGATCTAACTTGCTCTAACAATATGGGGTCTGTCATCGATGACAAAGCTTGAATATCTGGAATCTCTTTTAGCATTGCAGCCTGGAATACTTTATATACTAAGTATTCTCCACGATATACTAGTGTATTTTCTGAAAGCAAACTTTGTTCATAAACATGCTTAAAGTTTTCTAAGCCCTCATGTTTAATCTTGTCCCAGAAATCTGTACCTGTAATATGGTAATGTAAATCACCATCTTTTTGTACAATAGTCAAATCAATGTTTTTCTTGTTTACAGAGAAATGATGATCACCTAATTTAATAACATCTTGACCATTTAAGTAAAGGTCCTGTTTGTCCTTTAACTGCCTTAAAGTATTCTCTCTTAAGGATTTAAGCTTAGAAGATATCTCATCTGCTTTTACAGAATCACCTAATCCTCTAAGTTCAGAGATAATATCTCGAACCTTCTCAGCCATTAAATCCGTTGCTAAGTAGCCATTGATTTTTTCTACACTATCTAGACCCAATAGTCTATTTTCAATACCACTAATAATACGGTCTGAGGAATCGAATAATGCTACCAATCGTTTATTTAACTTATCTAAAATCGATTGTTTTCTTGATTCGAAAGCAGAGTATATTTCTTCTCTTTTATCGTCTAATTTAATTAGGTATTCATCAAACTCTGAAAACTTACCCTCAAGTTCTTGGAGTTGAATCATTACCTTGTTCAAGTAAGACTCACATTTATCTTCAGTATCTGAGATTTCTAAATAGTTAACAACAGCTTGTCCTAATAATTTCATTTGAGCATTAAACTGAACAGTCATTTCAGATTTTGTAAATGCTTCAACTTTAGATTTTAACTTTGCCTTTGCGTTGTTTAACAATGAAAACAAGGCTGAAATTTTTTCAATTATTTCTGTTGTTATTGTTGGATCTTCGATCTTAAAGTTACCCACTATATCCATTAAGAGTTCTAAATCGAATGATGTTTTATCCATACGTGCTGAAAGGTCTATACCTTCCTGAGATTTAGTTACCTGTTCAATATCCTCTTGTAAGCTTTCTACTACTACTTCGTATGGCTTTAAGCCATCTGGACTGATGATAAAGTCTACACATTTCACAGAGAATACATCATTTTTCTCTTTCACACGGGCATCTAGTTGATCAACGAATTCTACATTGGTATACATCAAATCTCTAAGCGAGACAATCTGCCCTCTTAAATTTCTAATTTCACCTAAAACATCTACATACTCATTCACTGTATCAAAGGTACCATATTGTAGGTTCTTTAGGAGTTCTTCTGTCTTTGCAGATACATCCTCAATCTGCCTCTTAGTAGCATTTTGTATACGAGTTACTTTTTCGAACTCACTTATTGCAAAAGTTGCAGTTTCTTTGATTTCTTTTAAGACTTCCGAAATCTTAAAAGCCTCATCCTTATCTAACCAGAAATAAGCATCAAGTATACTCTGTGATTCTTTGACAATGTCCATGTAAACTGACTGATAACTATCATTCTTTTGAACCATCTTAGTGACTGCTCGACATGCAGCAATACAATCAACAACTTCCTTATTACCAATCTTATACAAGACTGAATTGTTATCATTTTCACTTTGATGGTCTTTACCAACATAAGGTGTTTGCCATATTTGTAAAGCATGTGTCTTTCTAGGTTCATTCTCATGTCTAAAGACAATCATTTCTCCATTAGAAAAATGTGAGTAACCACTACATACTATTGGCATGTCAATTGTCTGTTCTATCACATTGTATGAATAAATCAAGTAAATGCCGCTCTGCATATTGTAGAAGATATATTGAGAATCTTCACCATTTATTGAAGAGTTTAATTGGTCAAAGACTGTATCTTCAAAAGGTACATCAAAAAATTTATATTCGCCGTTCTGTAAATAATAGCCTTGTGGGAATATCAAACCATGACCACCAGGTAATAGCTTACACGTATTGGCGATAGAGTCTATTCGAACGACGTTTTTAAGCTTGTTGTTATAGACAAAATACCTAAAATCCTTTTCCTTGTATGGAAGAATCTTTAATACTATTAAATGACCTAAATCAGCATAGAATATTTCAGCATCATCTAAAGACTGATCTTTATCTTCAACATCTTCTGAATAAATACCTCGTCCAGTCTCAGTATTGTCTTCAACTTTGATAGTTAAATCACCACCAATTGTTTCAACAAATACTTTGTCTAGAATAGATACATGAGGATGAAGGCCTGTTCTTTGGTTATCTCTTGTTGCCTTTTTAAAATCAAAGTTATTGCCAATTTCAAATTTTACCTCATGCTCACTTCTATCATCTACATAAGTTAGCTTGTCTCCATCAATATGCCATTTAAAAGCCTTAATATCATTGGTATTTTCACTCGTTTGGAAAACCATATAAAAATAAGGTCCAATAATGGTAAACTTAGCAAAGAATGTTGCCTTGTAGTAAAGGTATAAATCCTGGAAGTCTTTTTTGAACTGTGGATCATCAATAAGTTGGAGGGATTCTTGAATAAGTCCCTCATCACCATATCGATATATTGAAAATACATCTTGTATTTCCACTTTATTTTTTAATCCGATATGCACGTTATAACCAAAGATAAAACAATGATCAACTGGTGCCATATCTCTAGGGATACAATTATTTTCAGTAAGAACCCGCTCACTAGATAATAGTTTTGTCTCGATTGATCCAAAAACTTCTTTTCTAACTGTATTTAATTGTGTTGCTCTAGATTTTAAGTCTTGTCCTTGTTTCTCAAGACGACTCTTAATCACTTCATAGGTTCCGTTATCCATGTTATTCTCCAATAACTGTATTGACTAATCTAGCTGGCATGTCAGCAACTCCTGCCTTATGCACAGTATCTAATAATTTGTTTAACATATTCTTATCTGCGCCGTCTGCTGTGTGCATCATTTTACCAATAGCACCTGCAATTGAAAGATTCATTAAATCCTCAGAAGTTAAGTTAAATCTACCTACCAACGTCTTTAACTGGTTTTGGAAGTAATCTGCATCACCTGTAATCAATGTTTCTTTAATATCTGTTAAGACATCACTGTTATCTACCATACGATCAACTGATTTACCTTGAGCGATTGAACCAATAATCTTATCGAAGAACATAGTTTCTCCACCAACGATATCAATCTTAGCTGACTTAAGTGCTTCTTGAATAACAGAAGCTTGTGCATCTGCAATATCTTTTTGAATACTAATTTTTGCAAGGTCGATTTGCTTTTCTTTATCAAGCTTAAGTTTAAACTCTTCATGTTCTTTACCAACATTATCAAGTAACTTCATGCTATTAGCTTTTTCTTTAATACCTTCAGCTTCAGCAACATATTTTCTCTTCAGATTTTCAGCAATAACCAAACCATCTTTTTCTTTAACTTCAACTTTAGCTGTTTCACCTTTAGCTTCAGCCATAGCTTTAGCCTCGATTACTTTCGCTTCAGCAATACCAGTTACTGAATCTTCTAGTATTTTTGCATCCACAATAACTTTAATTGCTTCTGCTTCTTTTTGAGATGATTTTAAGTTGGCATCTGCATCGATAATTATTTTTTCGGCCTCTTTTTCAGCATCTATAAGAGCAACATTTTTGGTACGATCAGCAGATGCCAAAGCACGCGTATCTTTGATTTTTTCTTCTTCAACAACTGTATCTTTTTCAACAGTAACTCTTTCTCTGATAACTGTTTGAATGTTTTTCTTTTCTACCTCTACTTGCTTTTCTTTTTCAATTATTGCCAATTCAACCAATTTTTCTTTTTCAGTCTTCTCAAGAAGTCTCTTTCTGTCTACACGTTCTGTTTCAACAGCTTCTGTAGACTCTTTAGATTTAGAAGCAATAATAATCTGTCTTTCTTTATTTTCTTCTGCAATACCGATCTCCTCTTCAGTCTTAACTCTTGCAAGTTCAGCCTTGTATCTTTCTTCTTGAGCAACTTTTTCAGCTTCTGCATTCTCTCTTGAATTGATGATTGCAATTTCCCTTTTTTGTTTCGCTTCAGCTTCGGCTTTTTGCTTATCTAATTCTAAGATAGCCTCTCTAGCAGCTACATCTTGCTTTTTGATTGTTTTTTCTTTTTCTCTTTCAATCTCATTTGCCAAAATTCTTTGAGTCGCTGTTAACTCAGTAATTTTTTTAATACCTTCAGCATCCAAAATATTATCTACATTCAGAAGTTTAATATCTGTTTGCTCTAAGTAATCTATAGCAGCATCATCTAGTACATAACCATTTAGGTCTGTACCAATAATTTGTAGGATCTCATTTTTGAACTTCTCTCTATCCGTATATAGTTGAACAAAGTCAAACTTTTTACCAACTGTTTTTAATGCTTCTGAGAATTTAGCATCAAAGAAGGCCATTAAAGTTTCAGGATCTGATGCTTTTTGACAACCTAACAATTGAGCTACCTTTAATACATCTTCTGTTGTCTGATTTACTCTTACAAAGAATGCAACTCTGATATCTGCTCTTAAATTATCCTTACAGATTAAACCATCTTTACCTTCTCTGGCAATTTCAACACGTTTGATTGAAATATCCATTTCTTCATATCTATGAATAATCGGCACAACAAAAATACCACTAAAGCAGACCACTTGATTACCCACACCATTTCTAATAATTACCTTTGATTGTTCTACCTTATGATAAAATCTTGAGAACAATGCCAGTAAGCCGATTATTACAATAATAATTCCACCAGCAGTCATTAAAGTCACTTGTGATAAAAAACCCATTTACTTTCCTCCATCTTCTTAATCATAATACTCTTCACTTAATAGCGGTTTTGCTATTAGATAAAAATCTTCATTTTCATCTTTACTAAATACCAATGCATGTTCATTTTTTTTGAAGCTCTCTTCTTTTATCATCACTTTGACATTGATAACAATTGAAGCACCCTCTTGTTCAATCTCAGCTTGACCTAAACGACCATATTCTAAATCTGTGATTAAACGACATTTGTGACTCAAAACCTTATGTTCGATATCATCTTCACCTTTACGATCACGAAATACCATTCTTAAGGGCTTGATTTCAAACTTAGTAATAAACACGCTGACAATTAGCTCTGGCAACAGCAAAATACCACTAATTACTCCACCAGCTTCTATTGGAAGAAAGTATGTCATCATGGCAAGAATCCAGAAATTAGCAGCGACTATACTGAAAACCAATGCAACAGGCACTTGACCTATGTTAATAATTACAGCTAGAGCTCCTATAGGTCCTACACCTTCTGAGCCATCTAGATCCAAATCAAAATCAAGAAAGTCCAAATCAAACAACCCTAGAATTGCAACTAACCAATACAATTGAATCATGAGAAACAGTACAGTTGGGATTATATTAACCCCAGTAAATGCAAATCTTAAAAGTTCTATTTCAACCGCCTCCTTCATTTTTATAAAACACTGTGTGTATTATATCTTTACATAAATCTTCCAACATAAATATTATATCAAACAACAATTGAAAACCCATATTTTTGTATATGAGTTAATTATCTGTTAATATGTTTTGCCTAAAAGTAATGTCTTTAGATAAAAAAAAAGCCAGCAGGCTGACTTAAACAGTGATTTTAATGTTTTGATAATACAGAATATCTATGCGACAACTTTTGAACAAAACACGGTCTCAGTAACAAACGCTGAGCAAGAAGAAAAAACAAAGAAACCTAAGAAAAAGCATACTTACAAACCAAGTTAGTATTCATCAAGAGCTAATATAATATTTGGAAATAACGGCTTATTTAGCATAGAATAAACTATGTAGATAGAGTTAAATCTATGTCACATAGTTTTGCTTATCTCAACACACCTTAATTTGCTGAGATTAACTATACTTGCTAATACAAATCAAAGAAACGTGTTTCGTACATTATAGATGTTTTTGTACCATCTAGTAGATATATATTGTCTATTTGGATGGTATATTTTTTATCTAACTCATACTCATAATCATCTGGTCGAAAGACAATACAAAATGGGACACCGTATCCAGCTGTGCTTACGTTAAAATAATCACCTTGAAGATCTTTGTTGTTGCTGTTAAGAACGCGAGTATTGCCTGTTTCATCTATTATGGATACTGTAATGTCTGAAATCTCAGATGCGTCATAAATACCTGGATTTAATGAAACGGACCATGGTATTTCATTTCCAAAAAACTCTATAGGAAAGGCTTCTTTATTTGGCCAAAGTACCATATCAAAGTCTCTAGATTCTATCTCCATGCCTTTAAAAACTTTTACAACTGTATAATACCTGTAGAGATCATCTTTTTCAACATAGCCAATACCGAACTCTTTTAGACCGGGAAGTAGTTGCCACCTTCTGTGACCAAGGGCTGCTATATTACTTGGATCTTCATCATCCATCAAACGTTTGATGGCATCCGCAATGCCTTCTACACCTGCTGCCAAGTTGCCTGTAGATGTACCATTATAACCCTTTTGGTACATATCTTCAGTCATCCCTTCAGGCTTACTGGGCGTATGAGAAAACTCACTTGTTGCAATTAACAAGGCACCGTTTTGGGCGTATTCATTGGCTGTATCAGATAGATAAACATCCGGTGAAACACCACCAATGTAACGGACAAACTTCATCATATTCAGGCCATCTGTTAAGTAGTTTTGGTTGAGTGCACCAGCTTCATAAGGGACTTGTAAAGACGGAATTTCCAAGAAAACATCACTTTGGATAGGCATTCTATTGGCCCATTCAGCCTTAATTTCAGACACTCTCTTTTGGTAGAGACTCCATTCGTTGTCTGGCTGATCTCTTAAATCAGGTTTTATAACTTTTGAAAGAATAACAGCAGCTTCAGCTCTATTTGCTTCATTGTTAAGACCAAAAGATCCATCTGGATAGCCACTAATGATGCCTGTTGAATATATTCTAATGGCAATGTTTTGCCAATATGGTGTCATGGTGTCCAAGTCATTGATGGCGTGGGCATAGTCCATAAAGTTATCAGGCACCTCTACACCTGTAGCCCTTAAAACAATTCTGCCCATTTCCCCTCTGGTTACAGGTCGTGTATAGGAATTGTATTCTACTTCTGCAATGATATTTAAACTGATGGCTTTCGCAATATAACCATCAGACCAATGCGTTGTTTCAACTTCTGCTTGATCTTCTCCCATAGCCTTGAGGGTTAAGGTTACAAACTCTTCTACTGATATGGTTTTATAGGGTCTATAGGTCATATCCTCATAGCCAGATGTTACATCTTCATCCACGAGTATTTGAACATAATCATAAAACCAGTCACCTGACTCTACATCTACAAAGGTGTCTTCTGCAAAGACAGGTGTTGCAAATATAAAAATTAGAATTATCAAAAGTTTTTTCATAGATACCCCTTTTATTGAAAAGTTTAATGATATAATGTTTTAAAGGAGGCCTTATGCAACATATCATTGTATTTGAACAAAAAACATTTATGATGCAGCGCATTACTGGTATCTTAGAAAAGTTACCGTGTAAAGTCTATGCTGCCTTGAATTACTTAGAACTAGAACACTTTTTAAGTCTTGATTTGGTCCAAGTAGATATGATCATAGCAGAGCTTGATTTTTCTAATAATCAAGAAATTGAAATGATTGCATCTTATTTAAAACATTACCCAAATACCAAGCTGATAATCTTTACTTCAGATTCTAGTAGAAAAGCATTTCTTGATTCTATCAAAGTTGGTGCATCTGATTATATCATTCAAAGTATCTCTGACGATGAGATTTCAGCGAGAATAGACCAACACTTGTCGAAAAAAGCATCTGATCTGATACCGACGCATTTGATCTTAAATCTTAATAAGTACATATCTGGTGAACTCATAAAGGCCAACAAGGGCGGTTACAAGTTGACGGTTGCTTTTTCATCAATTGTAAACGAGTCTGGCTCACACGTTGAAAAAGAAGATACATCAAAGGTTGCCAATTTCTTTTCAGCTAACTATTGGGACACTGACTCTATTGTTATTTACGGATTCAATCACATGTTAAGTTTCTTTCCATTTTGTGATAAGGATATGATTGAACTGGTAGATGAAAAATTACAATATATGTTCGCAGCATTTAAGAGCCAAAATATCCATTTAGGTAAGTGTGAACTTAGAAATACCTATGTAACCTTCCCTGAAGAAGGTTTAACAGTTGAGGATATCTTAAAAATTGTGAGACGAAAAATTGAAAAATCTACATTAACAACTCGTTAGAGTTGTTTTTTTGTAGTGGCCATCAATAAGTGCAATAAGTTCATCTTGAGAACAATCGTGCCAGTTATCCTCTGAAATACAGTCATGATTAAAATCAATCTTGAGCTTTGGACTGAGGTCGTATGTTTCAAACCACTTGTCATAAGCTTCCTTTAAGTCTTCCATATAATCTCTAGGAATCATCTGGGCTTCCGTAGAACGGTTTCTTTTTCTTATACGGTCCATGGCAGTATCGACACTGACATCAAGGTAAATCAATAATTTTGGCCTAAAGGTTACCTGCAACATATTTTTTAGAAGATCTTGATAAACTTGAAACTCATCTAGGGTCATCTGCTTTCTTTTCAAAACAGTACGCGAAAAGATCTCATCACCATAAATAGACCTATCAAGTATGCCCTTGAGGTCATTTGCTTGGATATGTTTGATGTCTTTAAAGCGCTGGGTTAAAAACATTACTTGAGTGGCAAAGGACCATCTTTTAGGATTATCATAAAAACGATCAAGCATTCTTTGTACCAGTGAGGCCTGACTTTCATCTTTGATTTCTTCAAAGAATGGCAGCTTATAATGATCACTTAAGAGTCTGCCAACCGTCGTCTTACCAGCACCAATGATACCATCTATGATAATTGCCTCATTGACCTTATTTGCATAATTTTCTTTTATACTAGATATGTACATTCTACCTCCAAAAAAACTGAAGTTTACACTTCAGTTAATTCTTTTCTTATATTGTATCTTTTTGAGCATCATTTTTAAATAATCATCTATGGAATTGTCATACAAATCTGACACTTCAAAGACTTCATAGCTCAGTTTATGACCATCCGTTGCATGGTAAAACTCATTTTCTATACGCTTGCATATTTTTTGACCGTTTTCATGATTGCAATCAACAAGTATTAAAAAGAACTTATCACCTTCTATTCTAAAAAAAGAATCCAGTTCATCTCTGATCAGGTGTTTGCTGAGTTTACTAAAGGACTTAATTAAAGAATCACCAAAATCTGCACCATAGGTTTCATTCACACTAGACATAAACCTGATATCAAAAAGACACAGGGAGATATCGAAATGCCAACGTTTTTTCATATTGATGGCTTCTCTATACTTCTTAACTAAATGCTGCTTGGTATAAGCCTCAGTCAGTAGATCTGTTGTTTTGTTAAGGGACAAACGATGTTCAAGGTTCTGTATAAGGTATTCCTTTTTCATGTTCATCCTCTTTAACAAGGCAACTTCTTTGTTTAATCTTTCAATTTCTAATTCTAATTTATTTTTTTTCTTCATATAATCACCGTAAGAACGTATACCCCTGTAACTAGTCCATAAACAATTATTTAGCAGAATCAAAATAAATTTTTACACCTTCTACAAAACCTTCAGTATATCCTAAGCTGTTTTGGGAAATATCTGGCTTACCGTTAAAAGTGACTTTTACAGGACCTAGTGATTGTGATGCAGAAATGGTTCCTCCAACTGAACCACCTACGCCAGCTTTACTGTAGCCAAATTTCTTGGATATACCAAGTGCAAATGATTTTGCATTTTTCAGAATGACAGCATAATCAGATTCTTCTAATGAAAATGCTGCCACTGACCACATGGAAGTTTCAACGCCTTTAAAAGCACCTAAGGCGTATTGAGCACTGTTTTTTACAGCATCGATAATAGCAGACTCAGCACTGCCATGTGTGTAGTCATCTAAAACAGAAATTACCTTGTAATCATCGTCAAACTCCAGCCAAGCCCATCTTTTTTTACCATCTATTAGAGCAGGCTTGTCTGGAATTAGAATATATTTGTCTAGTTCTAGTAGATAGTTTTTTAAATGTTCTTCCATGTCAAGCCTAGCTAAAAAGTCTTCTTTGGAATCGTTGTAGTTTAGGAAGACCAAAGCAGCATCATCTGATAACTTACTCCATATACTTTCAATACCAGATCCTAAAATGGATTCTTCCATATCAGAAATCATGAGTCCAAGCATAGTCGTAAAAGACTGAGCTTTTGAGCTTTCACCATAAACATCCGTAAAAGGTTGCAATATATCCATATTGGATATCAGTTGATTACCATCAAACTTATGGGTTAGGCTGATGATTCTCGTTTGATTACTTCTGTATGAAGAGACCTCTAGATTCTCAGATAAGTCATCTTCTAGTCTCGATTGATGATAAATCAAATCATTAATGTGTTTTCTACTCAACCACTTGAGTGTTGTAAGTGGATCTGGTTTCTGAGTCCTTGTATAAAGCTCCAAAGATCTATCTTTTAAATACTTACCTGCCTCTAATGAGAGATTCGGCTGATTAATGGAAGTTGTCACCAAAATTTGATTAAATGGTATGTCTTCTAATTCTATCGTTTGAGTCACTTTTGTTCCATCAATCATGTAATAATGAATATAGTAGCGTTTTATGTCATAGTGGTTTGGGTTGAAGTTATCCCCCTTTAGTTCTCCTTCAATACTAGATACAAATACATTGGCACTTTGTCCAGATGAACCTATAAGGATTTCAATGCAATCTTGACTAAGGGCACTTAGATCAACTTTGTCATAAAAGATGGATTGAATCACATGATCATCACTTTCTTCTCCAGCGAGTGCATCACTTATATCACCCATTTGCTGACTTAAGCCTTTTTCTGTATATATGCCTTCTAACTCGACTTCTATTAGGAGTCCATTTTCTTCAAACTCCTTAGTTGCAGGACCAGTGATCTCTGCAAGATCTGAATATTCGTCTGCAAAAACCATAAATGGCATGATCAGCATGCGATTTTGACCCTTATTTTCAAAGGAAATACCCGGAACAATGTCGTATTTAACATCAAAGCCATACATATTCTTGAGTTGACTTTTGCCTCTTTCGGTAAGTTTTAATTCATGTAGTTTTAGCGTATATCCAAGACTTGATAAAATCTCTTTAGCAGCATTACCAAAATCACCGGGACAGCCATAACCTTCCATCAAGAAGGCTTCAGTAGATTTAATATTTGAAAATCCATCATAAAAATAGTCTGATGGTACACAGGTGTATGATTTAAAAAGTTCTATCATTGCTTCTATGGAATCAATGTCAGATTTGATCTTTTCACCATATATGCTTATTGATGGTGGCGCTATTTCATCGTAACTAAGATCAATACTGTAATTTACTCCAGAGTTTGATTCATCAAGATTCATTCTTTCATATTCTTCAACAACCCTAGAAATTACCTCATTCATCATGGCCATATAATAGTCATCTTCTTCATAATCAAACTTTCTTGCAAAGAGGCCGTCATCTATACTTCCCACTTGAGGTTCAATCCTGTCACCTTCAAATTCTAGATACCATGACCTTTGGTCATAGATTGGAAAGATGATATAACCTCTTCTTGACTGACCATCATAAAAGATATCTTCCTCATGAATTTCTAATAGAAAGTCGTTGTAATCATCTCCTGGATAGATTTCATTAGAAGATGTGGCGAAATTACCCAGACCAACCTCATCATCATCACCTTCATCTGTTTTTAATACAAAAAGATCTGTGACGCCACTTGTAGAGAAACCATCTTTCTTTTCATGAACAGTTATATCTAAAAGAGCATACTTAGAAGAGATATCTATAAAAGATTCATCAAGAATGAAATCGTTGATATCGATATCGTAATAATCAAATGAATAGCGTTTAATAAGTTGATTGTTATGTCGCGTCCCTTCTTGAACGCCCACTAGTTTATCTTGATCTTTTAAGTCTATGAAGATTTTCATCTCATTCTGAGCTAAAGCCTCAGGCAACTCAAATAACCATTTCACGCGATTCATGGCACCTGGTGCAAGGCGTGTTTCTTTTATAAAGCCCCCAGGTACTTCTACAGTCAGTGGGCTGATATCTAGATAATATGACCCATTGTCACTCGGCAATTCAAGCTTGAGTCTTTCTAAGGGATCAATATCAAGTAAAGCTTGCATATTAGATGTAAATGAAGCGTCTACTGTTAGCAAGTGTGTATTTTCATCTAGCTCATAATCTTTAAAACCATCAAGACTTGATACTCTATTGATACTAAGTCCAAAGGTGTCTGACAGGTTTTCACTGGCCTTAATAGGCAAGTCTTCAAGCTCTAATGTATTTTCCATTAGGCCTGTTATCTGTAAATTGATATGGCCATAATTTGTATCATAGAGATGAAGTGACAATTGAGATGTGTTAGCCTTTGGTACTAGAAAGATCAAAATACCTTCTTGAATCTCATCTGGTTTTATGGTCAAGTCGTATTGACCTGGATTAATCAAAGGCTTTTCTGAAACCCAAGTTACTGTACTTGCAGGCACCTGGTTAGAATTAAAACTTAAGTATAAGTGGTTCACGAAATTGGGTATCATGTAGTCAATTTTTTTCTTGACAGTTTGTCCCTTGGCTTGACCGCCTATCCAAGAGGCTGGATGGGCTGAACCATCTGGGTAAACCACAACTTCTCTAGCTTCCATAATGTTTTTAAGTCTTACATCAAGTGCAAGATATTGATAGCCATATGGTGCATCTACACCTGCTAGCTTATCAAGGGTAAATATTTCATTGACCTGAATTTGACAAGTCTCATTAGAAGCTTTTTTATCAGTCTTTTGTCGTGATGTTATTAAAACCTCTTCACCATGAAGCATATGACCTGTTAATAGTTGAGAAGATTTTATATCATAGGGACTGACCATGTCTGTTATTTCAAATGAAACAGCATCTAATGATGCAAGCTCGCCTATCTCATTAGGAGATAGTTCTACTAGTCTGCTAGTAGAATATGCTTCCCTAGAACCAAGGGAATTTTCTTTTTCAACAGTCAAGCTTATGGCTGTCTGCATGGAATCATCTGTTGATAAAATGCTTTCTAATAAATTATCTACCTTGTCTCTGAGCGCACTTACATCAGTAGAAATGATATAGTCACCGCCTGAAATATCTGCCGCCATTGAAAAATCAATGACTTCATCCTCTGATATCCCCATACCAATCCACAAGACATGGATGTCTGAGTCCTTGATTTCAGACAAGTAATCCAACATGATTTCATCAGCATCTCTAGTCCCCAGCGCAGCATCTGTTATATAGAGCAGGACCTTCTTACTTGATGGTATTTCATTCAATGTTTCATAGGCAACCTGAATAGACCCTTCTATATCCGTATAGCCACCCGCTTCTAGTTCCGCTATGGCTTTTAAAATATTTCTTTTATCCAATGTGTTCAACTGAACAATACTTGTACGGTCGTTAAATTCGGACAATTGTAGAGATACATCCTGTGGCAGTTTGGTCACAAACTCATGTAATAAGTTTTTTACTTTTATCAATCTGTCACCATACTCACCTGAATCCTCATAGCCATCAGACATTGAACCAGATGTGTCTACGACTATTGAAATGACAGGAAAATCTGATTTTCCCATTACTTTAGGTCGTTTGTAAACAAGATCATAGGTGTTAGTCAATTTGCTACTTATAGCATTAAAGATAAAGGACAAGGCCTCTTGATCTGATGCTGAAAAGTACTCACCATTGTTGTTCTTTGAGATGTTTTCTAGTGTGTCTTTGTCGTGGTTAGAGCCAAAACCAATGGTATAGATAGGAATATTAGACGATAAATTTTCTACCATTTCTTCATAAGTAATCTGAGAACCCGGGCCAGTATCGTTTAGATTGGCGTCCTGACCATCTGTAAATACAATTAATGATGGTCTCGATTTATTTTCTAAATACTGATTGCCTACTAAAATGGCGTCGTATAAGGCAGTGGCACCACCGACCTGCAACTTATCTATATTGTTCAAGGCTTGGGCCTTTGTCTGGCCTTCTAAAAGCTTAACACTTGTATCAAAATCAACGATGACAATTTTACTATCATCTGGCAACTTAGTAATAAAATCTTTAGCGGCTTCTTGTGTCGCTTCTAACTGACCTTTCATAGAGCCTGATGAATCCAGCAGTAAAACCAAATCTAATGGCATGGTCACAGGTTGAATTTCTAATATCTCAGCCTGCTGACCACCTTCATGTAGGATTGTATTGTCTTTGTTTGCAAGCACATCTTGAGTTTCATCATCAAGCAAAGTAAATCTAAGCGAAACCTCCTGATTGGACTCTTTAATTTGGCCAATGGAAAGGCCATTTTTGACCCCAGTATTTGAGAACTTAAGCGCTTGAGAAATAGAGTTAGGTACAATAATTTCTGTTAACTGCCCACTGTTGACTGGAATCATCTTGGATTTAAAAGACTCAACTAGTTCCTTGTTTTTAGGCTCTATTACGACATCCCAATAACCTGATGGTAGAAAAATAATGTGGTCGCCATCAGGTGTTTTATCAAGACTGCTTGTTTCATAATTGAAATGTGGATGGTCAACAAGAAGGTGCTTGCCACCTGTTGGTAGTGCATGTACTGCACCCACATACTCTGCAGATACTTTAATGGCACCTAAAGCTTCACCGTGTTTTATTTTTTCAACATGTCCATTGGTTTCTAAAAACAAGGATATTTCCTCTGTTTCGTCAGACCATTCAAGGACCCATTCAAAAGGCCCTTCTTCAGAAGGTAAACCGTTGATATAAAATGTCTCACCATAATTTTCATAATAATCTCGTGACAATACAAAAGAACGCTTATAATCACCATAAAGATGATCCATATAGACATTTAGATAAATTTCACCACCGGTCTTTTCAAGTATCAATGTTTGAAAAAGATCTCCAGTGTTATATGAGGTAAACTTAGCTCGATTTTCTTCATAATCTGATGTCTTTATAACAACTAACTCATCATTAGGCATAAAGTTTTCTTTACATAAACTAATAAGAAAAGCCTTGTCTATTTCTTCAATGGTGCCATACCAATGCTGAGATCCTTCTAAAGTTACAAATGCCAAGGAATCACCATCTCTACCAAGGATATGACCATTTAAAGATTTGATGTAGTCTTCAATATCGTACATAAAACGCTTGTTTTCATCTTCTGTAAAGTCATCTTTAAAGGCTACTTCTAGAGTGTATTGATCGCCATACCAAAAGTCAGATTGTCTTACAGCAAAATCATCTATATAAGAATAATAAGTTTCAGTTTGTGGACTGAAGTCTATACGCTTATAATTAGACGCCATGTTTAAAGGATTAAAATAGGGTTTATCAATTGACCAGTCTGAATCGTCTTGATCTAAAAACACCCATTTCTTTTCAATGACCTGAACCTCAAATGGCTGCAAGGTAACTTCTTCAGTTTCAACTTCCACTTGCGCCTCTTCTTGATTGATATTAACAGGCTCTGTAGCCTTATTTTCAACTTCATTAGAACATGAAACCAAAAGTAACAAGATTAATAATACCAACTTTTTCATTACAACACCCCAATTCAAATACACAAAAAGACACTATAAAGTGTCTTCTTCGTCTTCTACATCATTAGGTTCTTCAATTTCTTCTTCTACATTATCTGAGAATATTTCTTCAATTTCTTCTTTTTCAAATGTTTGTTCAAATTCCTCAATAACCTTCTTCGTCTCTTCTGACATTTCTTGAACAGGTTGGTCTTCAACTTCTTCTACTTCTTCAACTACCTCTTCAATAACTTCTTCTTCAACAATGTCTTCAACTTCAAGTTCATCTACTTCTTCATCTGCATCCTCAAGCATTTCAGGCTCTTTTGGATTGGCAACGTCTAAGCCAGAGTATTTAAGGTCATAATTAATTTGAAGTACTGGTGCTTCTTCATCTTCACTGTTGTCCTTGAATCTTTTAGAAATACCAGACTGAACAGCAGTACCATCCATCTCTACATGCCAGTGTTTAGGAACTTTAACAGAAATACCCGAAAATCTACCCAGGATATCCAACTGTGAAATGGCATTCTTCATTTTTGATTCTTTAAAGTCTAAGTCCATACCTGAGAACAAGCTGGCAACGGAATCCTTTTCAAAAGGCTCTTCGTTATAAGTGACTTTCTTACCCGCGAAGACTGCCTTCTCATTATAATCATTCATACGTTTACTTAGATTCAGAACTTTCATAATTACTTTTACTGTACCAGCAACCATACCTATAAGTGCCAGTATCTTAACTATTTTCTTAAATGCTTTCATTTCTACCTCCCTATCTAATATAATTATACGCTTAAATTTTCAATATTAAAACCTTTTGCTACTACATGCTTTATACCCATTTTTAAAAAGTTTACCAACTTTTATGTTAAAATGTTCTGCAACTTCATAGGGATCCGATCTTAAAGCACTAGAAGTTTGGATCATAATATTGGCACAAGCACACGCATCATCATAAGCATCATGGTGCTTAAAATCATATCCTAGATATTTAGATACTACATCTAAAGAGTGTCTGGCTAAGTTTGGCCACATCTTTTGAGCGACTTTGACTGTACACAAGTAATCACACGTTGGAAAATCAATGCCATACTCTGTTAGACAGGCTCTTAAAACACTGAAATCAAAAGATGCATTATGGGCTAGTACCAACTGATTTTCTATGTACTTCTTAAAAACATTTTCATATAGAACATCAAACTCTGGTTGATTTTCTACGTCTTCAGGATAAATACCATGAATTCCTATATTCATACTTGCAAAATACATATCTTTAGGCTTAATTAAATAAGCGAATGATTCCACTACACGATTGTCTTCTACAACTGCAATACCCAAAGCACATGCAGATGATCTTTTACTATTAGCTGTTTCAAAATCTATTACTGTATATCTCATAATTTCCTCAAGAAAAGCCAACTAAGTTGGCTTAAAATCTTACTGATCCATCTAATGACCATGAAGCCAATAGACTCAGTTTCTTAACATCCTTTAATTGATGACCTTCTAAATCTAGTAAACCTATGTCACTAGCAAGTGATACACTCGGTCCAAATACATAAACTTTACCTTTTTCAAAAGCTTGTGTTAATTGGTTTTGCTTATTAAGTAAGACAAATGCCAAACCATCAACTGGTCTTACACCAGCAAGCTTACCATGTTTGAAAGGACCTACAAATGCATAAGGTACTGTCCCTTTTGCCTTAATACCATAGTGAAGTTTAAAGTTATATTTTTCTCTGATAACTTTCTTGTCAGTAAACACATGTTTAAGCGTCTCTGATTTTTCTAACTTATCTGCAGAGATATAAGCAATTGTATGGTCACCTGCATTTGTAATCGCACCACCAGCTAATAGTACAGGCATACCAAATTCGATTAAGTCATTTAATGAAGCCTGGTCATTTTCTGTTAAATGTAAATACTGCTTCATATAATGACAATAGTGGCAATAACCTTGATCTGAAATAAAGTCATCTTCAACGTTGTATAAACCTTTAGAATCCACTTTACTACCAGATAGCTTATAACCAAATAAACCTTTTTTAACGTCAAGGCCAGTCTGGCCATAAGTTGATTGACTCGCTGATAAAGCGATAAAAGCTGCTACTTGTTCAAAATCACTTAAAGACTGAATGTTTACAAGCTGACCCTTGGCTTTCTTATCAAAAGACTTCTTAAACTTTTCAACCAAAGCATCTAACTTTTCAAAAGTCAAACTCTTAGAGCCTTTAAAGGCGATTCTAGAAGAATGATTCTTACTAGCCAACTTAAAGAGCTTGTATACAGAAGTATCACCTTTGTTAAGTTTTGGTTGTATATGACTAAGCGCTACATCTAACTCCTGTTTAGTTAATAAGTTTAGGTCAGAGACCTTGGTATCATTTTCAAGAGTATCATAAATAATTGTTCTTAACTTGGTTAACATTAAGAATAACTCATCATTTTTAAACTTGAACTTTTGACATACAATGTCTAAATGAATGTCCCAGTCATTTTCCTTAATAAAGAAACCTATCTCATATGGTACGTCTGTAGACGTCATAGGATTGATGGATCCTTTCAAGTCTTTGAAATCATCGTACATATCAATCACTACTGAAGCATATTGATCTTTTTCTACCCAATCATTCTTAATGAACTTATTCACTAAGACATTAGGGTTTTTCTTTAGCTGATACGATTTTTTACCCTTAGTGTTACCCACTAAGGCCATTTCTTCATTAAAATAGTTTGTCTCAAACTGAAGATCTTTTCTTCTAGCTGCCTTGTAATAAACGCCAACAACACCAGTCATAAACTGCATCAGGGTTAAGTCATTTTCCTTTAA
The DNA here is from genome assembly GCF_022496765.1 of Acidaminobacter sp. JC074. Lineage (GTDB taxonomy): Bacteria > Bacillota > Clostridia > Peptostreptococcales > Acidaminobacteraceae > JABXKX01. Next base: position 60,937 of record NZ_VANV01000018.1, read on the forward strand.
ATGCTGGCGTACACGTTTTGTTAGATTTTCATCAAGTGTTAAAAGCTTTTTAAAGCTTGTATATTGACCTGACATAAATGCTGGTTTAAATGACTTATGGTTTGATTCTAGCCACTTTGAGTAAGATGTACTTGTTTGCTTGTACTTGCCTTTGAAGTACTGTTTTTCGATTGCCTTTAAAACATTCTTTACTGATCTCTCATCAAAAATAAATCCATTGAATCTGTAATAAAATCCTCTTAAATTACCGTGAAAATAAATCAACTTGAACTCGGCTGCTGATTTCATAGCCTTCTCTTTTAAGCCACCTAAGGCATCCTTTAAACCCATTTGGTCTAATGTATGAATCTCTTCGAATGTGTACTTGGTATCACCTTCTACCAACTTGTTATCTTTTAAGACCATCTTAAAAGCATCATGAAGGCTGATAACCTCTTCTAAACTTTCAATAAAGTACTTAGTTGACAAATCATTATCATACAGGGCATATCCTTTATGCGTGTAGTTGATTGTCTTGTTTTTAAAATTCTTCTTCATTTTTACCCCTTTTTCTTCTGATAGATTTATTTTACCATTAATTTATCATAAAAGAAATGACTCATTAGAGAGTCTTTAAAGAAAATACAGTGACTTTTTCATATAGACGAAAAAAAGACTCCGAAGAATCTTTGATTAAAGTTCATTTTGCAACAACTGACCTAATCTCTTGATACCAATAACGATATTTTCTTCATTCATATTAGAGAAGTTCAGTCTCATTGTATTTCTTGTGTCTGAATTTGGGAAGAATGATCCACCAGGTACAAAGGCAACCTTCTCCTCTACCGCCTTAACCATCAACTCTTTAGTGTCGATTGTTTCAGGTAGTTCTACCCATATGAAAAGTCCACCTTCAGGTATAATATATTTAGCCTCTTGAGGGAATGACTCTTTCATTGTGTCTAACATCAGGTTACGACGTTTTTTGTAAACTGAAATAATTTTATCGATATGATCATCTAATGAGTAATCATCTAGATAAACAGATAATTCTCTTTGACTCATAGATGAAGTCTGTAGATCTGAACCTTGTTTAACCATAATATACTTGTTTAAAAGTTCATGATCAGCACAAACCCAACCAATTCTTAAACCTGGCGCGAATGTTTTAGAGAATGTACCTAAAAATACAACTCTACCGTCATCATCCATAGACTTAAGTGCTGGTAAGTGTTGGCCCTCATATCTTAGTTCACCATAAGGATTGTCCTCCACAATAACTAGGTCGTATTTCTTAGCTATTTCAAGAAGACCTTTTCTTCTCTCTAAAGACCAAGTCTTGCCAGAAGGATTTTGAAAATCAGGAATAACATAAATAAACTTTACATTTTCATTGTCATTGATGGTCTTCTCTAAGTCTTCAAGAATCATACCATCCTTGTCAGTGGCAACTTCTCTGAACTGACATTCATAAGCTTTAAATGCATTGATAGCACCTAAATAAGAAGGACTTTCACATATAACAATGTCGTCAGGATCTAAAAATACTTTTCCAGAAAAATCTAGACCTTGCTGAGAACCACTCGTAATTAAAATATCTTCAAAAGATGCCTTAATGTTCATTTTCCCCATACGTTTGGCTATATGTTCTCTTAGTGGATTGTAACCTTCAGTCGTAGAATATTGAAGCGCTTCTCTACCTAAGTTTTGAATCACCTTCTGTGATACGATTTCCATGTGTTCTACAGGAAATAGTTCTGGTGCTGGTAAGCCACCTGCAAAAGAAATGATTTCTGGCTGTTGCGTCAGCTTTAAAATCTCTCTTATTTCAGAAGCCTTCATGTTTTCCATACGTTTCGAAAATTTCATACACTTTCCCCCTTATATTCTTGTGAAAAATCTCCTCGACATTTGTTCTAAGAATTCCCTAGTGTGATCTTCTGTGTGTTTTCTTGCACCTTCCTTGTCATGGTTCTTGATACAGTGAGCCATAACGGTCAAGGACTCTTTAAACCAGTTGACGTCTTCTATAACATATTTTATGAATTGAAGAAAACGTGCTGTTTTAATATTGAGTTCTTCTAAGGTGTCTATTAGAATTGGATTGTTAGAAGCTTCCCTAACAATCCTGTGAAACCTTTGGTCAGCTTTGATGCAGTCCTTGTAGTCATCTACAATATCATAGTGATTAAATTTATCGATGATTTCAAAGAGTTCATCAACTTGTGCTGTTGTAGCTCTTGTTGCAGCCAGTTCGGCAGCGAAAGCCTCTAGGTTCATTTTTACCTCGTATGCATGTTTAACAGATTCTAAATCCAACTGAGTTACAAAAGTACCTACACGCGGCCTTAGATCCAGTAGACCTTTCTGTTGCAATTTGAGTATGGCTTCCCTGACAGGCGTTCTAGAGACATTGAACTCCTTGATGAGTTCTTTTTCATTTATGGCATCTCCAGGCCTGTACTCCATCTCAATGATACGACGTTCTAATTCTTTATATATACTTATATTTGCTGGTAAATTCATGTGGCCATCCTTTTGTCTTTTTTATATTATAGCTTAAAACAAATGGGATACCAACTCCTATAGCCAGTTCTTTCTCATTTTAGCCCATTTCTTATCTCTATGCGCTTTTATAACTTCTATGTCAGAATCTTTCAAGTGTTTAAATCTACCTTGAACTTTTAAGTAATCTTCAACCGATGCAAATTCCTTAGGATTCTTGTTAAGCTTGAACTCACCATTTTCATACTCAGCTAGATAGATCAAACCTGAATCAACTGCCTGCTTTGCAAGGTCAATTGTAATATTTGATTCATGACCCCAGCCTGTTGGACAAGGGGCAAATATATGAAGGTATGATGTACCTTTTGTATTTTTACACTTTTCAATTTTAGCCATTAAGTCATCTAAATAACCAACACTTGCCGTCGCCGCATAGGCAATATCATGCGCTGCAACAATTTCAAACATGTTCTTCTTCATGGTTACAGAACCAGGAAGATTATCACCAGCAGGTGAAGTTGTTGTTTTCGTACCGTATGGTGTAAGGCCTGACTTTTGAATACCTGTATTCATGTAAGCTTCATTGTCATTACAAATATAGATGATATCATCGTTTCTATCAATTGCACCTGATAAAGCCTGCAAACCGATATCAGCAGTACCACCATCACCGGCAAATCCTACTGTGTGTGTATCTTCAATACCTAAAGCTCTAAGACCAGCTGACATACCTGCAGCTACTGCACCAGTTGATGCAAATGGTGTAATAATAGCGTTCGTTGTAAAGGCCATATTTGGATATATGAATGAAACGGCAGACATACATCCTGCTGGTAAAGCAGCAAAAGTTCTATCGCCTAAAATTTTCATTGTTAATCTAACGGCTAATGATTCACCACAACCACCACATGCCTTATGTCCGTAGAAAAATTCTTGGTTTGTTAAATTTCTTGCATTATGCTTCATTAGACATCACACCTCACATTCATGTAATTTACTTTGTCAATAGGTTCGTCACTCATTAGCTTCTCATAAACTTCAGTAATATTCTCTTTTGTAATATCACGGCCACCAAGACCACCAATGAAGTTATATGATTTAGGTGCATTGTCCATATCTAAAAGTGCAGAGTTTACATTTGTAAACATGGTACCTTCGTAACCAAAAGATATATTCTTATCGATAATACCAATTTTCTTCACATTCTTAAGTACATCTCTGACTTCCTGAACTGGGAATGGTCTAACATATCTTAACTTTAAAACACCAACCTTATGGCCTTCAGCACGCATCTTGTCAATGACAATTCTTACAGTACCTGTTACAGAACCAGTTGTCACCAATACATAGTCAGCATCTTCACACATATATGTGTCGATCATACCATTGTAGTATCTACCAAACATGTCACCAAAAGACTTGTCCACTTCATTGATGATTTTTCTTGAAGCTTGTAGGTCTTTTTCCTGCTTGATCTTAAACTCCATGTTGAAGTCGTTACCTGCAGAGATACATAAGGATTTAGGATCATTTACATCCATAATCTGTTTGCTTAACTGGATTGGTGGTAAAAACTCATCTACCTTTGTTTGTTCTGGAATATCTACTAACTCATAAGTATGTGTTAATACAAATCCATCTAAATTGACCATCATAGGCGCTAATACTTGTGGATGTTCTGCTATTTTATAAGCTTGAATCATCATATCTAAAGCTTCCTGAGCATCTTCTACATAAACTTGGATCCAACCAGCGTTTAATACAGCCATAGAATCCATTTGATCTCCATATATATTCCAAGGTGTTGCTAGTGCTCTATTGGCATTCATCATAACGATAGGCATTCTAGCACCTGATGCATATGGCAGACATTCAGACATGTACAACAAGCCTTGAGATGAAGTTGCTGTAAATGCTCTAGCGCCTACAGATGATACACCCATCGCAGCAGCTAAAGCTGAATGTTCCGATTCTACGTGCATGTATTCAGCTTTTAAAGAACCATCTTCAACCATCTCAGACAATCTTTCAACTGCAATTGTTTGAGGCGTAATAGGATATGCCGAAATTACATGAGGTTTTGCAAGTCTTACACCTTCAGCAACGGCATCGTTACCTGATATAAATTTCTTCATTACTTGTCCTCCTTAACCATTTCAATACACTTAGGTCGACATTCATGAGCACAAACACCGCAACCTTTACAATAATCATAATCTATTTCTAATTTATCACCTGACTTATCAATAACACCATCAGGACATACTAAAAAGCATCTTAAACACATAACACATTTGTCATGGTCAATAACTGGCTTATACGTTCTCCACCCTGCATTGATGCTTACCAAATGGTCACTTGGACATGTTGAACCTACTGGATAAGCATCTACATTAACAGGTTCCTGCCATTTCTTAACTTTAGGTCTATTCATTATTTGCCTCCAATCATTTCATAGGCTTTTTCTATCAATATATTATTCTTATCAGCTATGCTAGGCTTCATTGAAGCAGAAATCGCATCCTGACAGTTCTTTAATGATACCAGATCACCTGACGCAATTAATGCACCCATCATTGCTGTATTTGTAATCGGTCTTCCTAAATATTCTAAGGCAAGAGATGTTGCATCGATTGTGATGACTTCAACGCCATCTACATGATACTTATCTGGTGTTGCCGTATTAACTATTATTTTAGTTGTTTCCTTTAAGCCACTGAGTACAGCAGGTCCCCAAAGCGTCTCATCTAAAACAACAACATAATCACATTGACTAACTTCAGAACGATCTGTGATTCTATTTTCATCAATTCTTGTAAAGCCTAATACTGGTGCCCCTCTTCTTTCAGGTCCGAACGATGGGAATGCTTGTGCATAATGTCCACCATATACTGATGCTGCCATCCCTAAGAGTCTGGCAATTGTAAAAGAACCTTGACCACCACGGCCATGCCATCTTACTTCTATCATAGTGCCTCCTTATATACTTCTGATATATCAACGTTATATTAATGATAACTTTTAGGAAAACGTTTGTCAACAGACATAAAAGAAACCAGCTAGACCTGGTCTTTAAAAATTATTAACATTTAAAAATCCTTCCACCATTAAGTGGAAGGATTCATTCTTACTCAAAATATGAAACAATGTTTTCTACTGTAAAGCCAAACTCCTCAAAGAGCCTTGTAGCTGGTCCTGAAGCACCAAACCTATCTATACCAAGTACATCATCTGCATACTTGTACCAGCCAAGTGTAGAACCCGCTTCAACTGCCAATGTATAGACTGGTGGTAATACCTTTTCAATATAGTCAAAGTCCTGTGATTCAAAGAGCTCTATAGAAGGCATAGATACAACTTGAATGTACTTGCCCTTTTCCTGAAGAACTTTTGCAGCTTCAACGGCTATATGAACTTCTGAACCACTTGCTATAATAACACCTTCAGGGTCTTCTACAGAATGAATGATGTAGCCACCCTTTAAGGCTTGATCAGACGAATTTTCTAGAGCCGGAAGATTCTGTCTTGTAAGAATCAAGGCATATGGTCCCTGGTTCATAAGAGCAGACTGCCAGCCTACCATGGTTTCATAATAATCTGCTGGTCTAAAAACTGTTAAACCAGGAATAGACCTAAGCATCCAAAGATGTTCTATTGGTTGATGGGTTGGACCATCCTCACCAACGCCAATAGAGTCATGCGTAAAGACGTAGGTTAGGTTGATGTTCATCAGTGAAGCCAGTCTGATTGCAGGCTTCATATAATCTGAAAAGACTAAAAAAGTACCTGCAAACACTTCTAAACCACCATGAAGTGACAAACCATTTAAAATAGAACCCATGGCATGTTCTCTAACACCAAAGTGAATATTACGTCCCTGAGGCGATGCTTTGAAGAAAGACTCCAAACCGTTCATATGCGTCTTATTAGATGGTGCCAAATCAGCAGAACCACCCATAAAATTCTTATTCAGTTCTGCAATCATATTGATGGCTTCACCTGAAGCAGACCTTGTGGCTATGGTTTTATTCTTTTCCTTTAAAGCTTCTAAGTCAAGTAAAGTAACCGTACCTGACATATAATTCTCAAGCTGGGTAGCCAGTTCTGGATATACATCTTCATAATCATACCAGAGTGCTTCCCACTTCTTATAATTTTCTGCCAGTCTCTCAACTGAAGCATCATAATATTCTCTTACATCTTCTGGTACAAAGAATTTTTCTTTAGGCCAATTGAAGTTTTCCTTCATCTTATCTAATATCTCTTGCCCCAGTGGCGCTCCGTGAACCTTATGAGTGCCTTCCATACCTGGTGCACCATGACCTATAACAGTCGTTACAATGATGATAGATGGCTTATCAGACTTCTTAGCAGACGTAAGGGCAGTTTCTAAAGCAGGTATATCGTTGCCATCAGAAACCCAAGATACATCCCAGTTCATAGCCTTAAAACGTGTGGCAACATCCTCATTAAAGGCAAGGTCTGTAGAACCTTCAATGGAAATACTGTTGCTGTCGTATAAGACGATAAGTTTATCTAAGCCCCATTCACCAGCAATAGAAGCTGCTTCATAAGACAGGCCTTCCATTAAACAACCATCACCAACTAAAACATATGTATAATGGTCTATGACTTGACTGCCATCCTTGTTAAAAATACTTGCAAGATGTTTTTCAGCCGCCGCCATACCAACACCATTTGCAAGACCTTGTCCTAATGGTCCCGTGGTTGTTTCTACGCCTATTGTATGTCCATACTCAGGATGACCTGGTGTCAATGAATCAAACTGTCTAAAATTCTTTAAGTCATCTAAACTTAAGCCATAATTATAAAGATGCAATAAACTGTATATCATGGCAGAGCCATGACCAGCAGACAATATAAATCTATCTCTATTGATCCACTCTGGTTCTCTAGGATTATGATTCATTATCCTATCCCATAAAGTAAAGGCCATGGTTGCAGCGCCTAAAGGTAGGCCTGGGTGGCCTGAGTTTGCCTCCTGAACAGCTTCTGCTGACAAGACTTTAATAGCATTAATAAACTTCTTCAATTTAAATCTCCTTTCCCTAATTTTTTAGCTTGAACAAGCTGCAAGTCTGCTTTCTTGATTAAACCTGCAGCAGTATCATTATCATTAAATGCAATACCAATACTCATGGTAATTTTCATTTCATCTTTTATAGGCATTTCTTCTATGCCTTGTTTGATTTCATCGGCAATGGTAATGGATCTTTCTAGAGTACCGTTGTTAAGAACAAGTATGAACTCCTCTCCACCATATCTGCCCAGAATATCAGTACTATCAGAGATACCCTTTAAAAGTTTTGCAATTTCACTGATTAAAAGATCGCCATAGGCATGGCCAAACTTTTCATTGATTCTTCTAAAACCATCTACGTCCATTAGTAAGACCGCTAGTGGATCACCATTCACATGTTTTAAACGATTCTCAAGATAGTCCACTACATAACGGTTGTTATACAAACCAGAGAGGGAATCCATATCTCTTCTTATTCTGACTTCTTCTTCTATCTCAACAAGTTTTCTTCTATCCTTGGTAATCAGTCCATACATAATCATAAAGACCAAGGGATAAACAAGCCAAGTTGGCTTCATAAAAGAAAGACAAATAATAGACAAAATAAGAATCATGGTATATACTTTGTCTCTTGATATCATAAAAAAACTAGCCAGTAAAGTAATCGGTAAAAGCCAGGAGATATTTATATATCCACTAATTATGTAGGTACTTATCAGAAGTACCATTATCAAATAATCATTCATGCCTATCACCTACTGTCATCTGTAGATGATGGGTCTTCTTAAAATCATCTTCGATGGTCCTATCATAGTAATCTACTTGTTGACCATCATAAAGAATCACCTGTTGATAAACTGTCCCGTAGGTTCCAAAAGTTACAAATAAAGATGAAAGTCCTTTTTCTGCGGAATAATCCAGGCCTGTACTTGGCAGCACGGCATCATCTGCTAAGGTCTTATCTTTTAAGATTTCAAACAAATCATCTACCTTAACTTCATCAACTTGACTTAACTTTCTTTTACCATTTTCTACTTTAAACCATGGTGTATTAAGGTGGGCATTACTGAGACCATAAACCCCAGGCTCTAATGTCTGACATGTAGAGAGATGACTCGAATAATAAATTAAGTCATCAAAGCTACCCAAAATTAGATTAAAGCCATTGTAGTTTTGAATTTCAGCATGAACGGACTTTAAGTAGTCTCTCGGTGATAAATCACTTTCTAGATAATTTGTAATCAAGTGGCCTCTTGTGGAAGTATTCTCCTTGATGGCCTTCATATCTCTGTAATTGGTTAGAAAGCCTATACGTCCATTTTTATGAAAGCCAAACCAGGTACCGCCTTTTTCAAGATCCTTGCCCATAAGGACTTGACCATGAAACTTGGCCCTCTCAGTTGGCCGTTTATAAAACTCATCTCGGTTTCCTAAGTAGATCAAAGGAAACTTAGAATGAGTCTTGTAGGCAAATAGTATTGTGCACATGTTACACCTTGACCTTATTCAGCATGTCTTTAACCATCATTTCAAGATCATATACGGGTCTAAACTGCCATTCATCAATTGCTGCTTGACTGTCTATAGAGTTAGGCCAAGAGTCTGCAATCTTTTGTCGCATAGGATCAACTTTGTATGTCATAAGAAAATCTGGAATGTATTTTTGAATTTCAGCTTCTATCTCTTTTGGACTAAAGCTCATAGCAGAGACATTGTAGGCATTTCTATGTACCAGCTTATCTGGGTCTGCTTCCATCAACTTGATAACACTGTTAATGGCATCAGGCATATACATCATATCCATGTAGGTGTTCTCTTCTAAATAACATTCAAATGACTTGTTTTTTAAAGCTTCATAAAAAATATGTACAGCATAGTCTGTCGTGCCACCACCTGGCATAGCCATATAAGAAATCAAGCCAGGAAATCTTAAGCCTCTTGTATCAACACCATACTTTTCATGATAATAGTCACATAAAAGTTCACCAGCAACCTTGTTGATACCATACATGGTATTAGGTCTTTGAATGACTTCTTGAGGTGTGTTGTCCTTTATTGTTGAAGGTCCAAATGCACCAATAGAACTAGGTGTAAAGAATTGACACTTCAGCTCTCTTGCCACTTCAAGTCCGTTTAATAAACCACCCATATTTAGGTCCCAAGCCATCAAAGGTTTCTTTTCTGCAGTCGCAGATAAGAATGCCGCTAAATGAATGATGGTATCTACATGATACTTAGTAGCGACTTCAAAAAACCTTACCTGGTCTCTTACATCTAAGAGTTCAAATGGACCAGTGTTTCTGATTGGACTGTCTAGATGATCTCTGATGTTAGAAGCAATCACATTGTCATTACCATAAATCTGTCTTAATTTCATTACAAGTTCTGTTCCTATTTGTCCTGTTGCGCCTGTTACTAAAATTTTCTTCATGTGTGTCACCTCCTTATAAACTTATACCCATAATCTTCAAATAATCTCACAAAACAAATGATTCTATTTATGACTTAAAAAGTTTGGACTAAAATGAATTATTTTGAAAAGGTTTTCCCATCTCAAACAATTGAATATATGAGAAAACTATGTTACAGTTCATGTGGAAAGAAGGTATCATATGAATATAATAGATTTACATACACATACTGTGTCTTCAGGACACGCTTACTCTACACTTGAAGAAAATGTTAAAGGTGCCCTCAGAAAAGGGATTCAAATTTTAGGTATGTCCGATCATGCTGGCTCACTTCCTGGTGCACCCCATGTTTTTCACTTTCATAACTTAAAGATTATTCCTGAATATATTGAAGGTGTCAGAGTCTTAAAAGGTATAGAAGCCAATATCATTGATTACAAAGGGACAATTGATGTAGAAGATGAACTCCTAGATAAACTGGATTATGTCATTGCATCTTTACATCCACCTGTCATTACGCCAGGCAATCTAGAAGAAAACACTGATACATTAATAAAGACTATTCAAATTCCGCAGGTAAAGATTATTGGTCATCCTGATGATGGTCGTTATCCCATTGATTATGAAAGAGTTGTTAAAGCCGCTAAAGCTCATGATACACTACTTGAAATCAACAACGCCTCTCTAACGCCAAGCGGTACAAGACAAGGTACAGTAGAAAATTCAAGAAGAATTCTTGAACTTTGTAAAGAACATCAGGTTTCAGTTATATTGGGTAGCGATTCACACATATCTTACTCAATAGGTGACTTTGACAAGTGTTTATCACTTATCAAAGAAGTTGACTTTCCAAAAGAATTAATCGTCAATAACGACATCCATAAATTAAAGAAGTATTTAAAAAAAGACTTAGATTTCTAAGTCTTTTAGCTTTTGTTTAGAACCATTGATTTGATGGTTATGTAGGTGATAACGAAATAAGAACCATAGATGGCCAAAACAAAAGTCGCTGTGATTAAGATGTTTTTGAAAACATCCAAATTACCAAAGATTTTTACCACTTTACTAGAAACACTGATACCAACATATGAATGAACAATGGCTAGTAGCAATGGTAAAAGAAAATAAGTAGATATCTGTATTAAAATACTGTGTTTGATCTGCTTTTCTTCTACCCCTAACTTCATGAGCAAATCGTATCGTCTGGCATTATCGCTTGCCTCACTTAATTGCTGTAGTGATAATATAATCACACTGGCCATGATAAAAACAATACCAACATATATGGATATATAAGTCACCATTACCGAAATACTTAAGGAATTGGCGATGATTTCTTTTTTAGAAAGTATTTGATAAGAAACCGTTCCAGCTTCATTAAACTGTGTATTGACTTGATCAATAAAGGCCCTTTCATCGTCGACAAAGGCGTTGATGATTTTTATATAAGGTTCTGATTCAATATAAGAATCGTCAACAATCAAGATACCCACTTCATCAGACTGCATTTCATTTAAATACCTTTCCTTAATAACATGTGATAAAGTCAAATTACTTTCATTTAGATGTATTGTCATCTTCTTAAGATCATTATAAGTTGAATCCATTAAATCACTTGTATAAAGGAGTACAAAGTGTTCTTTAGATAAGACAAGCGGCTCTAAACCTTGTAGAGCTCTTGATTTGTTAAATTCTGAAAGCTTAATTAAATTAAATGAAGCTTTACTAAAGACATCAAAGTAATCATTGTTTGTATCAAAATCTATGTAATCCCCCATAATCATGTCAGAAGGATAAATATTGATTAACTCAGACTGTCCTGGCAGCTTAGTCCTGTCAACTTGTGTATCCATGTACAACTTTAAAGACACATCAAAAGGTTGAGATGAGACCAAAGATTCATTGATGGCTATTGCAGTCCCATTACCTGTGGCAAAGGTACCAATGGCAATCAAAAGCATAATAGATATTATAGCCATAATGGCAAAGGTTGAATTAACTTTTGAATATATCTGTCTTAAACTGAATATATTCAGTTGATAATAAAAAATCTTTTTTACCTTCTTAATCAAGGCATAAAATATGGGTGCTAAGCCATAAAAAAATAAGAAAGACCCTATAATACCAAACAATATGGCCTGCATAAATACTAAGTTGATTCTTAACATACCGTTTATTGTGATACAGTAGTAGGCATAAGCAAGTGAAATCAATGAACTTATAAACACAAGACCTATAAGAATAGGATGTCTAACCCTCTGCTTTTGATTTTTTTTACCATAAAGTAAATCAATGAGCTGGACCTTAAGCATATTGAAGGTATTTAGTACCATAACAACTAAAAAGACCGTACCAAAGGCAATCATACTTTTTAGAGTTGCCTGACTTGAAAAGATGAAACGAAATGCCTTTAAGTCCACCAAAAACATCCTTGCCGTGATGATGGATAAAAAGTGTGAGCCAATAAAACCTATGGCAATACCAACAATTAATGAGATGATACCCGTTAAAAAAGTTTCCACAAATAAGATCATTGATATCTTTAGTCGATTCATACCTAGTGTCATGTAAATACCTAATTCTTTTTTTCTACGTCTGATTAAAAACTGATTGGCATAAACCATCAAAAAAGCGATGACAAAAGTAAGAAAGCCTGAAACGTATTCTAAAGAGCCTGTTAAAACATCAAATGCCTGTACGCCGGGTTGGTCAAGTACCAACATGGCCTTTTGACTTTCCATAGAATTAAACATATAAAACAAGGAAATTGAAATGGCTATGGTTAAAAAGTATATCAAGTAGTCTTTATAACTTTTCTTTATATTGTTTAAGGCTAGTTTAAATAGCATCTGAAATATCTCCTCCTAATAATGTCAATACATCTAGTATGTCTTTATAGAAGGTATTTTGAGGCTTACCACCCCTTTTTACTTCATTAAAAAGTTTACCATCTTTAATAAAGAGAATCCTGTGGCAATAGCTTGCCGCTAGAGGGTCATGGGTAACCATTAAAATTGTCGCTTGAAACCTCTCATTGATGTCCTCAAAAGTATTTAAGAGGTTACGAGAAGATTTTGTATCAAGAGCCCCTGTAGGTTCATCTGCCAGTATCAACTTCGGATTGGTGACCATGGCCCTTGCACAGGCAATACGCTGTTTTTCGCCACCACTCATCTGATAAGGATACTTATGTAATATATGTTCAATCTTAAGTATGGCTGCTATTGATTCAACCCTTTCTTCTATTTCTTTTGGCTGAATCTTATGGATGGTTAAAGCCAGTGCGATGTTTTCAAAACCAGATAAGGTATCTAAGAGGTTGAAATCTTGAAAAATAAAACCTAGAGAGTCTCGTCTAAATGTAGACAGTTCCCTTCTCTTGAGCTTGGTTACATCTTTTTTGTCTATATAGATATGACCAGACGTTACCTTATCAATTGTAGATATGCAATTAAGTGTTGTTGTTTTACCACTGCCAGAGGCTCCCATAATACCAACAAACTCACCTTTGTCTACTGTAAAAGATATACCCTTTACTGCCTTGGTGATGTTGCTCTTAAAACCATAATATTTTTCTATATTGTCTACTTCTAATATCTTACTCATGGTACAACCCCTTTTTTATTTCAGCTATAATTAATTTTGCATCTTTTTCTTTTAACACCTTGTTGTTGATCATTGAGTTAATCACCACTTCTGATCTAACAACAGCATTGTCGTAATACTTACTTAGACTTAAGTTGACTGGTGACTGTGGCAAACCAGACAAGAGGACTGCTTCACTATCCGTTAAAGCCATAGGTTCCTTGTTAAAGTAATGTTTGCTCGCACTGGATATGCCAAAACATCCGTCTCCATAGTTGATGACATTCACATACAAGGCAAGAATCTCATCTTTAGAATACATTCTTTCTATCTTCTTTGCCAAGAAGTATTCTGTTGCCTTTCGCTCCAAAGTCTTATCAAAGGATAAAAACAAGTTTTTAGCAAGCTGCTGTGTGATTGTAGAACCACCTGTTCTGTATTCTAGATACCTGATATCAATAAGAATGGCTCTTCCGATTGAAATCATATCGATACCATTATGTCTGTAAAAACGTTTATCCTCTGTAGACACAAAGGCCTCTAACAATGTATGAGGTATTTGATCTGCTTCTACATAATCATCCTTTAACATGATATGGTTGATTGTTTCCTCTAAACCAATGTCATTTACAATGTAACTATAATTGATATAACCCTTAATTGCCAGACAACCGACAAACAAGGATATAAGAAATACTGTCACGACCAAAAGTCTTCTAAAATGTTTCATAAGGACCTCCTGTATTAAGATTACAAAATAAAGGTCCATCATGCCATCGATTAGTCTTACACTAAACTTACAATTTTGTAAGAAAAAATCGGCTTTAGCCGATTGTCGTTGAAACAGGGAAATGAATGGATACACAAGTACCCTGATCACTTTTAATACTAATAGCCAACCCAAGCTTATGGCAGAGTTTTTTACAGAGGTAAAGACCAATGCCAGTAGATTTGTTTTCATGTCTACCATTAGAACCAACAAAGCCTTTGACAAAGACATCGTCTATCTCATCTTTCTTGATGCCGATACCGTTGTCACAGATATTTAAAGTGATGAAATCCTTGTTGACTTTTTCTGTAAAAGATAATTTCATAGACATATTTGAATACTTGATGGCATTGATAATGATTTGTGACAAGACAAAAGTCAGCCACTTACCATCTGTATATATGGTCGATTGTAGATCAATCTTTAAATCACATTTGGCTTCAATTAATAGTTTCCTATGTTTTCTAACTGCGTCTTTTACAAGTTCATCCAGTGGATAAGGCTTAATGATATAGTCTTTTTCTACGTGGTTACTCCTTGCATAATAAAGGGCTTGTTCCACATAGCCTTCTATTCTTTCAAGCTCAAGATAAAGATTTTCTTCTAAATTAGCCTGTTTGTTTTCAAGCATCAGATACGAAGCCGAAAGAGGTGTTTTGACTTCATGTACCCAAGATTCAATGTAATCTCTATAGTCTGTCCACTGAGATTTGTAAACATTGATTTCATCATTCATGGATTTGCAAGCATCCGAGACTATGTTTTCTAAAGTCTCCCCTTCGTAAAAATTGGGTCTTTCTATAAACTCACTGATCAGATACTTTCTATCTAAACCTTCTAATTGGTCATTTATATTCTTATAAAACCTAAAACGTCTAAAGTACTCATGGGTTAAATACAAAACATGACAAAATATCATAAAAATCATCACAAATATAATTCCTGACCTGTTAATACCCATGGTAGCTAAGAGGATTTGCAAGAGAATCAAAGATGCGATATGGGCTATGAAATACATTTTTTTATCTAGAATAAATTCTTTTATACTCATATGATATACCCTTGTCCTCTTTTGGTAATGAGAATATCTTTTTTCCCTAAAAGCTCAAGTTTCTTTCTGATTCTGTTGATATTCACAGTTAAGGTGTTGTCATCTATAAACTCATTGGACTGCCATAAAACATCCATTATCTTGTTTCTAGAAACAATGGTATTTTCATGATTCATCAAAAGATGGATGATCTTTAATTCATTCTTAGTCAAATCAACTTTTACATTGTTACAAGACATAGATGAATCTGATAGGTTTAAGTGTATGTCCTTAACAGTTAAAACCTCAGAAACGCTGGATGTACGTCTTAGTATAGATTGTATCCTTGCTAAGAGTATTTGCGTGTTATAAGGTTTTGTTACAAAATCATCAGCACCATAGTTCATACTCATCAACTCATCAATGTCGCTGTCACGACTTGTAACAACAATAATAGGCAGGTCTGATAACCTTCTTACTTCCCTGCAGATATGATAGCCATCTATATTAGGCAGGTTGATATCTAACAATACCAAATCAGGGTTTATATCCATAATTTCATTTATCACATTTGTAAAGTCTATAATTTTCTCAACAGAAAATCCATTTCTACTCAAGAAAAGAGACAGTTCGTCTCTAATCTTTATATCATCTTCTACAATTAATATCTTTTTCATCGGACCTCATCTTTAACAAAGGCAATGGTGTTCTTGCCATTGGCTTTGGCCTGGTAAAGTGCTTCATCTGCTAAATAAAATGCTCTTTGATAATCTTTCTTGCCCTTTTGAACAAGGGTGTATCCAAATGAACATGTCACATACTTAGACACTTTCGATTTTTTATTAGGTATAGACAGGCTTTCAACAGCTTGTCTTGCTACTTCTAAGAGTTTATGAATCTCTTCTTCTTTCATATATGGAATGATAGCTACAAATTCATCACCACCATACCTAAACATGCGATTATCACCTGTATCAAGATATTCTCTTAAAACATCTACTATTGATATGATACATCTATCACCATCTATATGACCATAGGTGTCATTGTATTCTTTAAAATGATCAATATCCATCATGACAACTGAAATATACTCTTCTTTATCCACATCTCCTCTGAAAAGATCTTCAACGATTTCAGATAAAACATGCCTGTTCTTGATACCTGTTAGGGCATCTGTCTTTGACAGTTCCTCAAGCTTTTCATTGGCTTCTTTAAGTGCATAAGTCCCCTGCCAATTTTTCATGGCAACACCTATAAAGGATGCCAGCATGGTGATTACTTCTAAATCATATTCTGTATAGTTGTATTGTTCTTTAGACTGAATATTGATGATACCAAAGATTTCATCCTTGTATTGAATAGGTACGACAAGCATAGAATCCATCTTATTGCCATACCACTTAATATCGGGTACTTCCTTGTATCTCTTAAGTTCTTCAGGCGTTAAAACATCGTTTAGACGAATGGCCTTTTTATTTCTAATAACCCATGAACTGAATGAGTTTCTATTGTCTACACTGACAAAGAAAGGTTCTAGTCTTTTATTGTCCTCAAGGACCCACCTATATTCTATCAGGCCATCAATGACCATACCGAGTGCAAGTGAGTTAAAGCTCATAATCTTATCAACATGGCTATGAATGGCTAATAAAACATCGTCTAATTTTTCTGAAGAAATGATTTGCTTGCCAATTTCAGATATAGACTTGGTAGAACTGTAAAGTAGCTCGTACTCATTGGCCTTCTTTTCAGTCTCATAAACAGCAACGGTTGTTGAAAAATTCTCTTTTTGTCTTAATCTTTTTTCTTTTTCATCATTCATGACAAATGTAAAAAATGATTCATATGTCTTTAATATCATTTTCTGGTCGCCAAGAGCTTTATAACACTCTAAAAGAATGTCAAAGTCTCTTGCTTGGTATTGAGTGATGCTATTTAATTTCACAATGGCATCCTCATACTTGCCTAGAGATTTTAAACAGAGACTTTCTTGGTAGTAAACATCTTCTAAGTATCCAATAACTTGACTCATATACTGCTCATCACAATTAACAAATATATCTTCTGATTTCTTTAAATGAATTAAGGCATTGTCTACATCACCTAATAACCTGTATGTCAGGCCCATGAGTGTATGACCATAACCGATTCCCAAGATATCATCAATGGCTATAGATGTCTCAATCACCTTGACGGCGTTTTCTTTGGCCTCTTTATACTTGCCCCTAGCAACATCCACTTCACATTTGTTAGAAAAAATCGTGTTATAAAGTCTCTGTTCGTAAAGGGTGTATTCTGATTGTTTATCAAGTATTTCAAGGGCCTTGTCAAGCATGGTATTGGCTTCTTCAGCTGCACCAATCAATAAATAGATATCACCTAAATTGTTATAGGCCCTAGCCGTTTGTTCTACCTTTAAAGCTGAAATATAATGCTTAAAGGCAGTATCGTATTGGTACTTCATCCTATAAAGGATCCCTAGAAAAATATTGATCTCAGATACCATGTGGCTGTTGCCAATTTTCATAGCTTCATCGATGGCCTTCATGGCAAAAGAAACCGTTTCAGCATCTTTTCTTAAGGCTGCAGCGATAATGGCTTGTCTGTAGTATTCATACTCCAAACCAATCTTTCTGGCATCCTCTTCTAACTCACTTAATATACTGACTCTGTCGTCTGGTCCAATATTATTTATGCGTCCATATTCTTCTAGTACTTGAATTACTTTTTCTTTACTCATATATGCTCCAGTATGTCTTTTTTCTATTATACCAATAAGGTCTTATAAAAGTAAAGAAACGCTTACCAATGTAAGCGCTCTGTTAAAATAGAATTATTGTGATGTTATCTCTAACCAAATATCGTTGTAAATATTAATGGCATCACCTAAATCGATGAATACTTCCATATTCTCTAATTCATTTAAGTTAGGGTATGCAGCTGGATTGTTCTTCATCTCATCATCTAACATCTCAAAAGCTTTTGTGTTAGGTGTTGAATAACCCACGTAATCCGTGTTTAAAAGTGCAATATCAGGTCTTAACATAAAGTTGATAAACTTGTGAGCATTTTCAACATTGCCAGCATCTTTAGGAATGACCATTGAATCGATCCAAAGATTTGAACCTTCTTTTGGAATGGCATAAGCTAGATTGTCTTTCTCACCCATTAAAGTAATGGCATCACCATTCCATGTCACTAGAAATGCTGCTTCTTCATTTAACATCATGTCTTTGCCGTTGTCTACAACGTATGCCAGTACTAGTTCATGTTGATCTAATAAAAGTTGCTTTGCCTCTTCTAATTCATTCTCATCTGTTGTATTCATAGAGTAACCTAAAAGCTTTAAAGCTACCATGATTGAATCTCTTTGAGAGTTGTTCATAAGTATTTGACCAGCGTATTTCTCATCCCATAAGATGTTCCAAGAATCTACTGGATCTGTTACCATATCTGTATTGTATAAGATACCATTTGTACCAAAGAAATATGGCACTGAATACTCATCATTTGGATCAAAGGCCTGACCCTTGTATTCGCTACCTATATTCTCGTATTGATCTATTTTACTAAAGTCGATTTTTTGAATCATATCCTCATTAATCATTTTTGTGATCATATAATCTGATGGTACACATACATCATACTGATTACCACCATTTTTTAACTTGGTATACATCAACTCATTTGTTTCAAACATTTCATAAACTACCTTGATACCTGTTTCTTCTTCAAACATGTCAATGATGTTTTCATCAATGTAATCACCCCAGTTGTATACATAGACAACCTCATCCTTGCTTTGGCATGAAATCATTGAAATTGCCATCACTGCTACTAAAAATAAAACTAAGATTTTCTTCATTTAATTTTCCTTCTTCTCCCTCATATTGATGATCAGTAGCAGCCCCATAACTACTACAAACATAATTGTACTCAATGCATTTATTTTTGGACTGATACCTCTTCTAGCCATTGAGAATATTGCAATCGACAGGTTATTAACACCAGAACCTGTTGTAAAGAAAGAGATTACAAAATCATCAATAGAAAGTGTGAATGCTATTAAGGCACCAGTAATTACACCAGGCATAACTTCTGGCAAAACTACTTTAAAGAATGCTTGAGTAGGTGTTGCCCCTAAATCAAGTGCTGCATCTACAATGTCTTTAGGCATTTGTCTAAGTTTCGGCAAGATACTTAAAATAACATATGGGATACAGAAAGTAATATGGGCAATGAGCATCGTTAAATAACCAAGTCGCATATGTAAAAACACAAATAGTGCCATAAGTGAAACACCTGTAACGATATCTGGATTTAACAATGGAATATTATTAACCGTTAAAAGCATCTGTTTAGGACGACTTTTCATCCTAAAAATACTGTATGCTCCAAACAGTCCAATAATTGTTGAAATAATAGATGCTAAGACTGCGATAGACACTGTGTAGCCTAAGGCACTCATAATCATCCTATCCTGGAAAAGCTCCACATACCAATGTAGGGAAAATCCTTTCCAGTTACCACTATACTTACCTTCATTAAATGAAAAAACCATCAAGAAGATAATTGGTAAATATAAAAATAAAAATATACAAAACAGATAAATGTTCCTAGAGAGCTTTTTTACCATAATTGCCCTCCTTCATCATCTGCATATCTGTTTGTAAAATATACGGATATTAAAATCATCAGAACAAGCACCATTGACAAGGCTGACCCAAAGTGCCAGTTAGACATAAGTAAAAACTGCTTTTCTATTTGATTACCAATCATGTTGAACTTACCGCCACCAATTAAGTCTGGAATGACGAAAGATGAAACGGCTGGTAAGAAAGTCATGGATACACCTGAAACGATGCCGGGTACTGATAGCGGCAAAACAACTCTAAAAAACACATGGACACTATTAGCCCCTAAATCCTCAGCAGCCTCTAAAACACCCTTATCTATCTTTTTAATAACTGTATAAATCGGCAGTACCATAAAAGGTAAAAAGTTATATACCATAACAAGAATAACTGCAGTACCTGTAAACATAAGATGCTGACTTGGCAAACCGACAAAATTTAATAGATTATTGATGACACCATTTTTTCCTAGTATGGCCTGCCATGCATAAGTCCTAAGTAAAAAGTTCATCCACATAGGAAGGACCAATAAAACAACTAAGAATTTTTCAGTTTTCTTAGAAACTTTACTGATAAAGAATGCTAAGGGATAGCCTAATAGTAGACAGATAACCGTTGTCATAGTCGCTGTAAAAAGTGAACGTTTTACAACATTTAAGATTCTTGCATCAAAGAATAATCTAAAGTTTGAAAGACTAACACTGCCATCAGCTAAAGTAACACTGTAATAAGAAATAATCAGTATGGGTAATATAATAAACATAATGGTCCATATAATGTATGGTATACCACCAGCGCGTTTTAGCATATGGTCACCTTCTTCATAATATGGAAGTCCTCAGGCACTACCTTAATATAAACCTTATCATCAACATTAACTTTTTTAGTGGTATGTACCATCCATGTTTGTCCATTATCATTAAAAATAATCTCATAATGAACCCCCTTAAAGACAACCGACTGAACCTGACCTGAAAATGTAGCTTGATCAGCTTGACACAAGTTCATATCCTCAGGTCTTATTACAACATCTACCGCTTCATCTGTAGAAAAGCCTACGTCTACACATTCGTGCTGACGACCATTAATCTCTACTAAACAGTCTTTTTTCATGATACCTGAAACAATGTTTGACTCACCGATAAAGTCAGCCACAAAGGCATTTTTAGGTTCATTGTAGATGTCAATTGGTGAACCAATCTGTTGAATGACTCCATTTTTCATAACTACAATGTTATCACTCATGGTAAGGGCTTCTTCTTGATCGTGAGTTACATAAATAAATGTGATACCAAGCTCTTGCTGCATGGCCTTAAGTTCTATCTGCATCTCTTTTCTTAATTTTAAGTCCAGTGCCCCTAAAGGTTCATCTAATAAAAGCACTTTAGGCTCGTTAACCAAGGCTCTAGCAATTGCTATTCTCTGTTGCTGACCACCAGAAAGAGCATCAATTTTTCTTTTTTCATAGCCTTCTAAATTCACAAGCTTTAGCATTCTTTTGACTTTAGAATCTATGAGCTTTTTAGGTGTTTTATTAATTCTTAAACCAAATGCTATGTTTTCATAAACATTTAAATGTGGAAATAAGGCATACCTTTGAAAAACCGTGTTGATTTGTCTTTGATAAGGTGGTACAACTGTTAAATCTTCACCATTAAAAAGTATCTCGCCATCATCAGGCTGCACAAAACCGCCAATCATTCTAAGTGTGGTTGTTTTACCACAGCCACTAGGACCTAAAAGGGTCACAAATTCATTTTCACGTATGTATAAATTAATTTCATCTACTACTTTTTCATTGTCATAGATTTTAGTTAAATTCTTTAATTCAATTAGATTCATATTACACTCCTAAAAACTAGGTGGAGAGCTGACCATTAAAATGGTTGCCACATTTTTCCCGTCATTGTATACCTTATGAGGTATGTCTGCTTTATAATAAAAACTTTCACCCTTTTTGACTTTAAAAGTTTTACCCTTGATATCAACCATAACGATACCAGACATAACATAACCAAATTCCTCACCATGATGGGCATCTTCATCAAAAAGAACACTGTCAGGCTGGAGTTTGACTAAAATAGGTTCCATTTCATTTTTTTGAGCATTGTAAACCAACCAGTTAATTTCCACACCATCTTCATCAGACTCTTTGACAAATACATCTTCTTTTGTAAAAACGTATTGTTCCGTTTTTTTCTGACTAAAAAAATCTTCAAGACTTGTGTTAAAGACATCTAGTATATCAGTTAATGTTGCTATAGATGGTGATGTCAAATCTCTTTCCAATAAAGAGATAAAACTCTTTGAAAGCTCACATCGATCTGCAAGTTCTTCCTGTGTGAGACTATGTGTTAAACGCATATTCTTTATCTTTTCTCCGATAGACATAAATACCTCTCTATAAATTCAACTTTTAGTTTACAAATACTAAACATAATTTACACAAAATCGATAAAAAAATCAAGTCTTTTTTTCAATATTTTAAATTCTGTGTTGAGTAATAGTAAACTCACAAAAAAAGTGATGTACCCCATGATACACCACTTGCTCATCCATTCACTTTTTATAGAATTATTTGCTATTTTCTAAAAATTCACTATCTTTATAGATGGATTATTTTATAGCCGTAAGGTTGAAGCTTATAATTTATGCCTTCAAAATCGAGACTCTTATGTAGCCCTGTAAAATTTAAAAGATAAACATACTTCTTTCCAACTCTAACAGACACCCCCTCATCTGAATCATAGCCTTTAATCTTTATAATTTCATCGAGCACTTTTGAATAATCATCAAATCTACCACCAATATAATAAGCATTGCCATGACCTGTGGAATTTTTCGTAATCAAGACATCGTCATCAAACAAAAGGTCAGCAGTTAGGACTTTAACTTCATCCTTCCATGAATAATGACCTAATAGGTTAGACTTTGTTTCTTTTAAAACATGATAGCCTAAAACCTTTATGCCAAAAACATCCGACAATGAAGACATATAGCCCTTAGAAAATACCGTGTCACTTTCATCCACTATGCCAGAAAAGGCACCCATAATCAATTGACCACCCTTTTTTACATAATCCTTAAACACCCCTTCATCATGCAACATATAAGCATTTGGAACTAGGACATAATCATAATCTTCTAAAGTTTCGCCATTAAAGACAAAATCCACTGGTATGTTGTTATCATAAAAATAAGCATAGTAGTCTCTGACGATATCCATGTATTTCATATCAGCAGATGGACCAGGCTCATACTCAAGGGCCCACCAGTTGTCATAATCAAAGTAAATGGCAACTGACGCCTTGAAGTCATCTTCTTTCATAGAAGACAAGATATGACCCAATGCCTTTACCTCCCTATATGTTTTAGTTTCTGTCCCATTATGAGGTACCATGCCAGAATGAAACTTTTCAGCACCTTTCAAGGACTGACGCCAC
Source organism: Acidaminobacter sp. JC074 (assembly GCF_022496765.1). Classification (GTDB taxonomy): domain Bacteria; phylum Bacillota; class Clostridia; order Peptostreptococcales; family Acidaminobacteraceae; genus JABXKX01. The sequence continues at coordinate 84,337 of NZ_VANV01000018.1, forward strand.
TGAAAAAACATAACCCCTTTGCCACCATGTGCTAAAGCCTGCATACTGTATAATATCATTTCATTTGGCTCTTTGTTGGGATTTTTACTACGCCAGTTGACTTGATCTGGCGCTTGTTCCATAAGTACAAATGCTTGTTTCTTATAGGACCTCATCAAATCATGCGTCAGAGCATTCTTCATATAAGCTCTAGAGTCAAGTGGATCAGGATAGGAATCCCATGAAACAAGATCCATTTTCTTAGCCCATTTATAATAATCCAAGGGTTTATTGTCATTGCCCATAAAATTGCTAGTTACAGTCATATCAGGTGTATATGCCTTTATGATGTCATATTCCATGAGGAAAAGTTCATAGGTCGACTCTGACATAAATCTTTTATAATCAAGAACCAAGCCAGGATTAGGATCTGCAGCAGTATGTCTTGGTGGGATTATATGAGAAAAAGAATAATAACGTTGAGACCAAAAGGCAGTCCCCCACCTTTCATTAACCTCTTCTAATGAATACTTGCCCTTTAACCATACTCTGAACTTTTCAGCACAAGTATCACAATAACAGATGGATGTATGGTCTGAATACTCGTTGTTGACATGCCACATTTTTAAAGCTGGATGTTTGTGATACCTTTTAACAATTGCCTCAACCAAAAGTTTGGCCCTTAGTCTATAATGGGAACTATTAGGACAATATGTTTGTCTAGAGCCATGCCAGACTGTGTTCATATGCTTGTCTTTAGGCAAAACGTCTTCATACTTCATGGATAACCAGGCCGGTTGCGCTGCCGTTGCAGTCGCTAAGTCAACTGATATCTTGTTTTCATAAAGTAAATCCATCATTTCATCAAGCATACTAAAGTCATAAACACCTTCACTGGGTTCTAAAAGTGCCCAGCCAAAAATATTTAGATTGACCATATTTACTTTGCATTCTTTCATTAAAGTCATATCTTCAAGCCATACATCCTTTGACCACTGTTCAGGATTGTAATCTGCACCATATATTATCATATCCACTCCTCTTGCACTATTATCTTAACTGTTTAAATATTACCATAAATAAATACATAAAAAAAGACATCTTATACAGATGCCTTACTTCTTGCAAATAATATAACTGATACTATAATTACGACTCCGCTGATAATATTTAAAGGGTTGATGGCTTCCTTTAATATCAACATGGAAAGGATAATCGAAAAGAATGGTACCAAGTTGATAAAAAGTGAAGCTGTGCTCGGTCCAAGAGCCTTGATGGATGCCTGTTGTATGGTGTAACCCATAACAGTTGGAAAAACTGCCATATAGATGATGCTGTAATAATCCCTAAAAGGAACATTTAAACTGTCATAGACTATCATTTCTCTTATGGCAAATGGTAATAAGATAATGACACACATTAAAAGTGTATAAGTCGTCATCTTTAATGCAGACATAGATGTATTCGATTTTTTTATAATCACACCATAAGTAGCCCATGAGATGGTACCGCACAACATCAAGAGATCTCCCCTGTTCATATCCATATTGAAAAGAACAGAAAATTGCCAATTGGTGATAATGGTTAAAACCCCTATGAATGCTGTTATAATATAAAGGCTTTGTCTTATAGTTAACTTCTCTTTTAAAACAAAACTGGCTATAATAGCTGTTATAATTGGCATGGATCCATTAATAACAGAAGCATTAGATGCTGTTGTATATTTTAAGGCTGAAAAAAAGAACAAATGATAGAATGTCATACCAACCAAGCCAAGTATAAAGACAAGCTTTAAATCCTCTTTCTTTATTTTGATGCTAGCTTCTTTATAGGCCATGATAGGAAAAAGAATCAAAACTGCTAGGCCAATTCTTAAAAATGTCATCACCACTGGTGAAAATGTGGCTGTACCTAGTTTTCCTGCAACAAAAGCACCTGCAAACAAAAAAGTTGCAAGTATCATCAATAAATAATATCTTCCCTTTCCTGTCATTTTCTTAGTTCCTTTATATATCTGTTTAAAAACTTTACTTTATTCTTGCCGATCTTGTAGCCTTTTTCAAGTACTGCCCCAACCACTCTTCCCTTGTGGTAATTGCTTTTGGCCTCAGCAATTACAGCATTTTTTACTTCTTCCTTGATGTCCATGTGTAACCTTTCTGTTTTATGCACCAATATTAGGGTAAAACTTATATGAGGTGCTTTATGTATAAAAAATTAATTATTCTATCCATTATATCATTATTTTTAATATCCTGTAACTCTAATCGTGAGATACGTGTTGGTTTTGCCGGCTCCTTATCTGGACCTAGTCATGAAATCGGTATTGCTGCTAAAAACGGCTATCAATTGGCCATAGACGAACTCAACAGTCATCCTGACTATGAGTCCATTACATTTGTACCAGTTATTAGAGATGATGGCTCTGATCCTGAAAAGGCTCTTGAAGTAGTTACAGACCTGAAAAATGCTTCTGTAGACGTTGCCATTGGCTTTATCACCAGTAACATGTACCCTGCTGTTGTAAAAGCCAATGAGGAAAATCTTCTTCTGATCAGTCCATCAATGTCCACACCCAAACTTTCTGATATGGATGATAACTTCTTAAGGGTAATTTCTTCAATGGAATTTGAAGCCAGAGAGCTTGCTAGACATACCTTAAATATCGGTGTCAATAAAATTGCCATTATATACGAAATGAGCAACGATGTTTATTCTGTGAAATATCATGAAGAGTTTGTAGATGAGTTCGCCATTAGAGAGAGTGAAGTGGTTTATGAGACAGCTCTTGATCATAAAGATTATGATGCACTTGTTAGTCAAATTATAGAAAGTAAGGCTAACGGCCTTTGTCTTGTAACATCTGCACACACGGCTTCTGAAATTTTACAACGTTTACAGGTTAGAAAGATTGACATTCCAATTGCCCTCAGTCAATGGACCATGTCTATGGAACTCATTGAACAAGCTGGACAATCAGCTGATGGTGCCTATGGTTATTCGACCTACAATAAAAATCTACTTACTGAAGACTATCAAAGTTTTAGAGATTTGTATTATGAACGTTTTCAAATAGAACCAGCATTTATCTCTATTACGACCTATGAGGCTACTAAAATATTATGTGAAAGCTTAACCAATCATGACAATATTAATAGTATCAAAAAAGATATTATTGGCAAAACTTATACAGGTCTACAAAATGATTTTGCCATGAATGAGTTTGGTGACTCCTCAAGAATATTCTACTTGGTACATATAAAAGACGGTTCAATCATACCTTATGAATAGGAAAAACTCCCAATTACTTGGGAGTTTTCCTAATTAGAAAGAGTTTGACATCGTAAAAAACATTTTATCGTACTTAAGATGTTATATTATTAACGAAGTCTATCTCTATTATATCTGATAATTCATCAAAAGACCACCCTTATTCGAGATTAAATGGCAAGTCAATTATAAATTCTGTTCCTTGCCCAAGTTCACTTACACAAGAGATGTTGCCTTGTAGATTTTGTTTAACAGAATTGTATACGATATTGAGGCCAAGACCCGTGCCACCAGCTCCTCTTCTAGTTGTAAAGAATGGATCGAAAATCTTCTTAATATTATCTGGTTCTATGCCTCGCCCATAATCTTTTAAACTTACTCTGACATAATCAGTCATTTCAGTCACGTGAATATCAACATAACCCCCAACAAGATCATAAGCATGTATTTTTGCATTCATGACTAAATTAATGATGATTTGATACAAAGAAAGAGGTATGGTCTCAATTTCTATGGTCTTAGAACATTCTAATCTTATTTGTATATTGTTCTTTTTCATCTGAGGCTCTAAACTCTTAATGATATTTTCTAAGAACTCATACAAGAGAATTTCTCGTTTTTCAATGTTTCTTTGCTCAGCCGAAATAAGCTTGAAACTAGAAATCAACTCAATGGCACGATTGATATTATCATAAATTAATGATTCGCTTTCTAGTGAAGCTTTAAGATGCTGTTCGAAGTCGCCTTTTTTAAGTAAACCTGAATCATACTTCTCTTTTACCTTACCAGTGCTTTCTTGTAAGTATGTCACGATTGTAAGAATGATGCCAAGCGGTGTGTTAATTTCATGAGCAAGACCAGCTACTAAATCACCTAGTGATGCCAGCTTTTCTGATTCTATAAGTTGCTCTTGAGTAAGCTTTAGATTTTCAAGTGCAATTTCAAGTTCTTGATTGGTTGAAAATAACTCATTAGTTCTTTCTATAACTCTGTTTTCTAACTCACGATTCATTTGCTCTATCTCATAAGACTGGTTTAAAATTAAGTCCTCACGGGTCTTAACTTCAGAAGCCATATGTCTAAAGTTTTTATTTATCTCGTTAAATTCAATAAATACACTGTCTTCATCTGCAATAGCATAATGACCTTCTGCAACACTCTTTGTATTGGTCACTACCTGGTCTAAATTTTTAAAGACGATGTCAAAAACTTTTCTACCTAAAATGGTAGAGATCGATGCAAGACCAATTATAATGATACTTAAATAAGTGATGTACTTAACAATTCTTTGTTGTAAACGGTCATAGGGTTCATAGATGATGATTCGCCAACCTTGATACTCTGTTTCTCTCATACTGGCATAATAACGTTTAGAGTTATAGGTTACAGATTCAAAATCCAAACTGTCACCTAATACATGGGGGTCTGTTACCCTTTGAACAACTTGATTATAATCTGAATGCATGATATAGACACCTGACGAATTGGTAACACCAACTAATAAGTCAGGATCATTAATATTTTCTATTAGCTCATGTTCAATGGCAGAAAGGTGAATAATACCAAGTAAGACCTTATCCCCCATAGGCACGGCATAATTAACAGACACGAGATTTTCTCTAGTATAGATATATGTTCTCGACCAAGCCTCTGATTGACCAGCTGCTATTTTTTCAAATGCCGTTTCTCTAGAATAATCAAAACCGATGATATCATCCGTATCTGGATAAGTCTGCAAGACAGTACCATCACCATCAATAAGTAGTATATGGTGAAAATAGCGCCTATTGTTGATAAATGACTCAGCGAATTCTGAATTGATGTTGCCATCATTAAGAAGAATGGAATCTCTCATCAACCGCATATCTCTTCTAGGCTCTTCAAAAAAAGTCTCTATATTATTTTGTATGTTGTTCATAATCTGTTGGTTGTAGTCCATTGTCATTTCTACAATGTAACTTCGGGTATAACCTAAAGCAACAAAAGTAATGATAAATAAAGGCACTATTACAACAGCTAGAAACAGTGAATTTAATATTGATTTTATTTTTAGACTGTATTTCATTAAGACCTCTCATAAACATAATTACTTATATTTTACCCATATCTGAAATTTTAATTCAAACTTTTATCAAATATTTAGTTTATTTTCCACCTTAATTCTGATATAATCATATCTAATTAGGAGGAGTTATGTTAGGAAAAAACAAAGATTTTAATCAAGAGTTGGTTGAATTAATTGAAAATTCAATCATCGAAAGAAAAGGCAATATCTGTGATACATGAGATGCCGTAAAAGTTATGTCACTCCCGTGGGGCGTGAAGGAATTCGTAGAACTTGATCAAGCGGATAGCTATGGCGAGTTTGTATCAAAGTTAGTTGAAACATCAATTGACTTACCAAGTGGTAATGTTGCCAACATTTTGAAGGCAGATGTTAAAACTAAAAAAGATAAGTGTCTTTTAATTATGAGATATCAATTAACAACATTAAAGTAGCTCCCATTCGGGAGCTATTTTAAATCTAAATTCTTTAATTTTGAAAACGGATTGTTGGTGTTTTCCTTTGCCATTTTTTCCTGTTCTTTTTTATACTTCATGTAATCGCGCTTGCCACCAGATTTACCAGATTCTTTTTTCCTTTTCTCAAAGCTAGTAAGCTTTTCTTTATAACCACATTTGCATACAAATATTTTCTTATCATCACTGCCTCTAAGCTCCATTTTCTTATGACACTCAGGACATCTTGCATTGGTTACTTTAGATATAGAAATTCTGTGATTACAATTTCTATCCTGACAAACTAAAGATTCACCATGTTTTGTCTTCTTTTTCATCATCAACTTGCCACATTCAGGACACTTGGTTGATGTGATATTATCATGTTTAAACTTAATGCCAGAAGCATTTATATCATGGATGATGGTCTTGGTGTAAGATCTCATTTCATCTATAAAGTCAGTGTACTTCATTGTGCCCTTTGAAATGCTTTCAAGTTTCACTTCCCATTCTGCTGTAAGAGCAGGAGACTTGAGCTCAGTAGGCGCTACGTTTAAAAGCTGCTTACCTTTACTAGTGATGTGTATACCATTTTTCTTGGTTTCAATCAGCTCATTGTTAAAGAGCTTTTCGATGATATCAGCACGTGTGGCAACTGTACCTAGTCCACCTGTCTTTTGAAGTGTAGACTTTAGATTTTTTTCGCCTTCGGCCATAAATGCAACTGGATTTTCCATAGCAGAGAGCAAAGAAGCTTCATTGAAGTATGCTGGTGGCGACGTTTCACCTTTAGTCAATGTGTACTGTTTGATATCTAAATGATCACCTTTTTTCAAATGTGTCATCTGTTTTTTTTCTTGGTCTGCAGACAGTTCTTTAAAACCTAGTTGAAGAGGATTGTTAAACTTACATCTAAACGTTTCCTTATTTACAAGAACTTCTACTACAGTTTCTTCATACCTATATGGTGGCATAAGAACTTCTAAAAAACGTTTTACAACCAGTTCGTAGATATTTCTTTCTTCGTAAGACATATCCTGTACATTAACCATTTCCTCCGTTGGAATTATGGCATGATGGTCTGTAACTTTCTTATTATCAACATAGTGTTTGCCAGCTTTAATTGCTTCCTTACTCAACTTAAACGCATGACCTCTGTAGGGCTGAATAGAAATACTTCTTAAACGGTCCTTAATGGTTGCTACTATATCGTCTGTAAGAAATCTCGAATCTGTTCTTGGATAAGTCAAAGCTTTATGATGTTCATATAAGCGCTGCATAAGTCCTAGGGTCTTCTTAGGTGAATAAGAAAACTTTTTATAAGCGTCTCTTTGGAGTTCTGTTAAATCGTATAGATGAGGTGCATATGTCTTCTTTCCCTTTTTAGAAACAGAAGTCACAATCGCCTCTTTTGACTTAAGGTCCTTCTCTATGTTCTTTACAAAATCTAAATCATAAAAACGTGTATGTTTATCTTGATACCATGTGAACTTTAAGTTACTTGCATCAAGGTCTAAACCGTAATATTTTTTTGGTCTGAAAGAGACAATCTGTTTTTCTCTTTCATGAATCATTGATAGTGTCGGCGTTTGAACACGACCACATGAAAGTGATGTATTGTACTTGGTTGTTAAGGCTCTTGTGGCATTGATACCGACAAGCCAGTCACCTTCTGCACGTGCAATAGCAGACCTGTACAAGTTTTCATACTTTCTGCCGTCATGTAAATGATTAAAACCATCTTTAATGGCTTTATCTGTAACCGAGGAAATCCAAAGTCTTTTGATTGGTTTTTTAACTTTAGATTTGGAAATGATCCATCTGGCTACCAACTCACCTTCACGACCAGCATCTGTTGCTATGATAACTTCCTTAACATCTTGTCGGTTAAGCTGCTGCTTAACAACATTAAACTGCTTAGATGTTTTTCTCATAACCACCGTTTTTAAATGATCTGGTAATATAGGCAAGTCTTCTAAATGCCAGTTGGCATACTTTTTATCATAAACATCGGGATCTGCTAAGGTCACCAAATGACCTAGGGCCCAAGTTACTATGTATTTATTACCTTCTATGTAGGCGTGGTGTTTTTTAGTACATCCCAGTACTCTGGCAATTTCTCTACCTACAGAAGGCTTTTCTGCTAAAACTAATGCTTTCTTAAATTTAGGAACTAAAATTTCCTTATCCTTATTTATCGTAGTTTTTGTTTTTAAGTTCATATTTAAATAACTCCTTATTTTAAAATCACTATATTTCGTAGTGATATAACTATATCACATTGGCATCATATTTGAAATTTTAGAACCTTAAAATCAGTTTGCATATTGTTGTATACATCATGACATATAGCTGAATATAATAATATGTGTAACCTTATTTTAAAAAATTGAGTAGATATATCAAACCATTGTCCATAACACAATAAAATCACCATCATTAGATGGTGATCTCTCTGTCAATTATACTTAAGGTCGATTTCGGTAAAATGCCAAAATCATAGTTCAACAAATTCCTTTTAAAATGTATCGTTGATTCTTTTCTGATATTGTCTTTTTTTAGTAACTCTAATATTCTAGTTGAGCCAACAAATACCTTACCATCAAATTCCCACTCAATGTATCTATTATATTCTCTACCAACTGTCAAAAGTAAATCAAATATAACTTTTCCAGCAAATTTAAGGGCCATTAATTCTTGTTCAATATCTTCAGTAAAATTAAGTGGGTTAACATAACTTGTTGAATAAATGATTACAAAGTTATCTTTTATAACTACATCAAAATTATTCATTTTACCCTCCTTTTTAGTAACTTAGATTATATCATAGTATTTCTTAATTAGCAAAAATACGTTATCAACTATGTTAACAGCTTGCTGTCTTCTTGTCAACATTCTTGTCGCATCTAGATTATTTGCAGCATGAAACAAACTGTGTCGTTCTCTCTTATATAAGTTGTAGGTTTCATTTAAAATATTAATCTTATCTACAGATACAATCTTATGTTGTGCATCTGGTATTAATTTATACGTATTTGAATTATTAACTTCTTCAAACATGATAAAACTGCCATGTTTGTTACAAGATATACCATGATCCTGTAATACTTGTTTCAAGTGACAATCCAGACCCTTTAGTGCAGGGAGACATATATACTCATATACCTCCTCTTCAGTGTATATATTTGATAAAGAGTGAGAGTTAGATAACTGTTTTTTAACAGTATGATGAATTTTATTGTAAGCTCTCTCACCTAGTTTCGCAATAAGTTGATTGTTATGTACTTCAAAGTTCTTCTTAATATTATGTTCAAGTGAAATACTTGATACTTCTATGTCATCTGGTAGCAAATCAGTGGCAATGGTTAGTGCTTCATTAAATAGAAGAAAAGGTTTCCCTTGTACCCTTAGTCTTCCATTAGAATAAAAATGAATCTGGATTTTATCTCCATGTAAACCATCAAAATAATGTATTCTTTCATTTGTGCAATCTTTACAGTTACTATCGACACTTGCTTCACTTTCATTTAGTAATTCAATAAAAGTTTCATAGTTTTCTACTGGATAATTCGGTATGCTGAAATTATTGATTGTCTCATCTTTATCATACTGTGCATGCTCAAGTATATAATTAGCTAACATTATTTTAATATCACGAACTTCTGCAGAACCATTATTAGGCTGTAATGTAGTTTTATCACCATTCTTAAAATACATATCTAAAAACATTTGAATACCATTAACAGAAAAATTTAGTCTATGTTGTGTACCATTTAAGCAAATAATGTTGCCACAGCTCCATTTCTCATAGTTATCCTCTAAGAACTCCTTCACTTGTCCCTCAATAAGTGCTCTATTTAAATATAAATCATGATATTTTGACTTTGCCATATATCCCCCTTTAATACTTTATTATGTATTTAAACTCTTCTTCCTTCACATTTACAACCCAACTCATAGTATTGATATCTGTATCTAAGTGTATTGATAAATTAATAATTTCTTTAATTCTTCGTCCTTCATTTTTCCAACATAATTTTACAAACTTGTTTAAATTTTTTTCAGAAAAATAATATTTATTACTTGTTATATAACATAAAGAATCTTTTTTCTCAAACATACTCTCAAAAGAAGAAACTATATTAATATTATCAGTTAAGTCAATATAGTTGTTATAATCGGTTCTATTTGCTGATATATTTCTTTTTTCTGAAGTAGTAATCCAAATGGCTTCTTTAGCTAATTGGTCAGCTAGTTCATTATAATAGTCACCTGTATGAGCTTTTACTTTAGTAAACTTTACTTTTACTTTTTTAGAGATATCATCATAAAACTTTTTATATTCTTTGGTACCTAGTTTATTGGCTTTCCAATCACCTGTACACCAACTTCTTATTCCTTCGTAATCATAATGTATATTAATAGCAGTAATTGAATGTTCAGCAGCATACTTCATAGCTAACATTGCACCAAGTAACTCTCCTGCCACATTATTCATAGTTACCAATTCAGTATTATTACCATTTTCTTGTAATTTTACTTCGCCCGTCTTGTCAAGTATTACTACTCCACATGAATATATTGAAAGATTGCTGTCATAACTACCATCTACGTAAACATCAATATAATCAATAACTTCTTTTTCAGTATCAACTCTATTAAGATAGGTTTCCGCTTCATTAATCGTCAAAAAGCTCTTATACTCTGCTCCACTAAATCCATTTACTTGTTTGGAACACTCACCCCATGTTTCAAAAATACCTCTCTGTTTACCTTTACGAACAGCATAATATTTTTTTTTAGACATCACAATCACCTACCTTTTCGATATCATAAGCTTCATAACTATTAGATTTTTTCTTGCTTTTTCGAACTTTATATTTGACACTCATTCCTTCATTAAGATAATTCAAATCAAACAAGACATTCTTTATACTGAAATAATAATTACCCGAATGATGTTTTATAAATCCGAATCCTTTATCCTTATGTAAGTTAATTATTTCATTTTCATTAATATCCTTGACAACTTTTTTCTCTTTTTCGTTATTAACTATACTAATTAATTCATTTAACTTTAATTCTTCATCTTCTATAATAATTAGATCAGCGAACTCCCTTTCTAAATCTTTAAGAAAAGTACTCGCTTCTGGATAAGAAGAATGATATTTTTCATATTTAATGTCAATAGCTTTCTTTAATGTGCCTTTGGTATATTTATAAAGACCTACATTATATAATGCAATTGCTAAAGTATAATAATACTTATGAAGCGATTTTTTATCTACAAGTCTTTTATTTTTTTTTGCATATAAAATAGCTTGTTTATTGCGTCCAAATTGAATAAGTAATTCCATTTTTAATATATGTTTATAAGGCTTTCTCAATTTGTCAATGTAATCCAAGGCCTGTTCGTCGTTAATTTTAGAATAAAATAGCACCTTTAAGTGATTAATATTGCTATGATTTTTCAATTCCTTTAGTAACAAATCAGCTTCTTCAATTTTATTATTCTCAATACAGACTTTTGCAAGTGAATACGATGTGTCTTTGTCAGGTTTCAATTCATTAGATTTTTTTAAACTGTCGTAAGCATTTCTATAACGACTATTATGCAACATTAATTTGCCTACTCTATAGTGACTCCTAGCTAATTTTGTTTTCTCTTTATCATCAAGTACATGCTTGGATTCTAAATATAAGATTACATCATTATATAGGTTCATTATTTCGTTATAAAGCGAACTATTATAGTTAACAAATTGAACTGAATTTTCTAGGGAGTAGCCAAGTTTATATTTAGCACTATAATAGTCTTTGTGTATGGAGATTGCTTCTCTAAACTCATTGATTGCATTTTTCCAATTTTTTTTCTGATAATGTTGATGGCCTAAAGTATAGTGCAACTTTGCATTATTAGGCCATAAAGAAATCATATCAACTAAGACATTTATAGCACTGTCATAATCACGATCACATGAATAACACCACGCTAACTTTTCTAACTTATTAAAATCCTTACTTTTAAAGAGAGAATCGTATTCATTACAAAGAATGCTTATTGCATCTTTCCATTTTTTTTGACTTTCAAGTGTTAATACATTGTTCCAATCACTATCTTTCATCAGCTCCTCCATTATTTAATATTACAACAAAACTTTAAATAATTCTAAGTGTGAAAAAATTTTATATAAAATCTTAATATTTGAATTATAATGGTACCTTACATTCATTTTTTTTAGAAATTTTACATAGTTATAAGACATTCAAACATGAGTTCAGCAGAAAGAGGAATACTAAGATATGCCTTTCAATTACGTATTTTAGTATTGGTCAACTGGTTTGTACTTTTCAAGTTTTCCATTAAAGGCGATGTTTTCTTTGACCCCCTATTAAATAAAATAGAGTAACTCATATCGTTGTTCTTATATAAAAACTCTATCTCTACAAAAAATTTGATTTGTCTCCAACTATAATATTTCCAATAAAGCACTTCTGAATATACATCTCTCCATTTCCTTTACTTGTACCTCTGCAACTACAAACTCTAAGGAAACTAGATCATCATAATTCTCTGTACTCTCTATAACTTCAAGATGTTTAAATTAACTCCTTTATAAAGCTCTTGTAAGGCCCTTTACAAATTTAAGAAAATCCTTGTAAGTCCCCATATAATCCGTTGGTATTTTTTCCTGTGGCGTCCGGTTAATGATATGATTGTTGATCAAGTAAGTCTTGGCACCCATCTTTCTGATAGAAAGGTCTTCTTGAACATCATTGCCAACCATTAGAACATCCTCAGGTGATAAATCGTTTTTCTCCAGGACTTCTTTGTAAAACTCCAGATAGGGCTTACAGTGTCTATTGTCTTCAAATGACGTCACATGAGAAAAATCATTGATATCTAGACCGGCCCATGCAATCCTCTGCTCATTGGCTCTCATCGGAAAAATTGGGTTTGTCGCTATAATTAACCTATAGCCCTTGTTCTTTAATATTTGAACAGCTTCAACCATATCATCAGATGATGATGTTGCTGGTTTAACCTTATGAAAACCATCTTCGTAAAATTCATTAAACCTTGGTATATAGGCATCTAAGCTTCTTGGCATGGATTCATCAAAGTGTTTAAAAAACTTATTGTAATTGGTATCGTCTTCCCTGCTTTTAACCACATGAGAAACTGATTTCATAATTTGAGGAAAGATGGCTTTAGCCTCTTCATAATCATGAAACTTTTCTGTTACTGCATTGGCGTAAAGATTCATGAAATGTTCTGTATTCATAGGTAACAGTGTACCGTCTAAATCAAATAATATTGCTTTCATTTTCAACCTCCGTCTCACCTATTATAACATAAAAATAGAACTCCGAAGAGCTCTATCTATTATTAATCAGTTCATATAGCTTATGATCGTAATCCGTGATGATGTTGTCTACACCAAAGGCCAGCATTTCGTTCATATCATCTACTTCATTAATGGTCCATACATGGACTTCTCTACCTGCACTATGGGCCTTAGAAACAAAGTCTTCAGAGACATTTGAGGCTTCTACACTGTAAAAGTCCACTTCTAAAGCATCAAGATCCCCCAGTGCCACAAACATAATATAACCCGTCTTAATCTTTGAATTCAATGATTCCATTGCTAGTAAATCCTCATAATTTAGTGATGTTACAACACAATCATCAAGTTCGTATTCATTAATAAGGTCGTTTAATACACCATAAATTTCAGGACTGTTGCTGGCACCCTTGATTTCTATGTTAAGGGCAATTTTTCCCTTGGTCAGCTCTATGACTTGTCTAAGTGTAGGTACTGGTTCTCCTTTAAAAGATTCGTCAAACCAACCCCCAGCTTCTAGTTCCTTTATTTCATTTAGGTTAACTTGATCAGGCCTTTTATCTAGGCCAGTAGTCCTTTTGAATGAGGTATCATGCAGTAGGATAATCTCCTTATCTTTTGTTAGCTGTACATCTATCTCAACATGAGTTGCCCCATTTTTCATGGCAATTTCTATAGAAGACAGTGTATTCTCTGGCGCTTCAAATGAAGAACCACGATGGGCGGTTATGCCAACATCGTACTTAACAGCATAAAAGCTTTCATACAAATAGAAGTTGTACAAATAAGTTCCGATTATGACAACCACTACCGTTAGTGTAATCAAGACCCTACTGGCAAGTATTTTATTTAATAGACTGACTTTGGAAGTTGTCTGCATTTCAAGTGGTTGTAAGTTGTCTGTGAGTTTGTGATATAAAAGTGTCATTTGTATCATGGTCAGCGGCAGTGATATGGAAGCGACAATTAAAAGTAAACCCATAAAGATGCTGAAAACCAATTCCACTTGTAGTTCTTCACCAATTGGTAATAGAAAAACGCCTATGGCAAGTAGAACCATCACAAAGATAAAACCTATAACAACTAGGATTGTTAAAACAACTTCTGCTGTAAAATACTTAAATAGCTCTTTAAGATTGTTTTTTAAAATATTAGCAGCTCTTTTTAGAAACCTTTTGTTTTCCAGCTTCTCAAGTAAGAGAACATGCAGACAAAAGATGTATCTCACTGTTAAAACTGCAATTAGAACCACTGCTAATGACAGCATGGTGTAGTAAAAGTCATTCGACTCTATTACCTGCATGATAAAACCAGGTATCTCAAGATCGCCAAATATGGATGTCTTCATCTCTGATTCAAACATAGGTGCAATCACAGAAAAATATAAGACGATAATCAAGCCATCTATACCAAATAAGTATTTGACCCTTTTGATACTGTAAAAAGTTATGTCTCTAAATCTGATTTCTTTTCCAGTCGTTACTTTCTGATGTGTCAGTACAATAAGACCACCGAGCTGTATCATAATCGCCATAAAACAAACAAGAATGGTAACAGTCACCAAGACAAGGCCGTGTGGTGATACTAAAAACTTCTTTAGAAGACCATTAGTTACATAGTTTAGCCCCTTAGCCTTCATAAGTGCATTAAAGACAAGCCTTAAGCCTGGCATCATTATCAGACCGATTACAATGGAAGTAATCAGTTGATAACCTATATAGGAGTTTAAGTTTTTCTTGAAGAGATTGTAACCTTCAAGCTGAATTTTAAAATAATCTTTCATTAATCAATGTCTTTTCTTTTTGGGTAGTTGACCTCATATGCATAAGCTGCTTGAATCAAGACTTGATCGTCTAGTGCTTGACCAACAAATGTTAAGCCATAAGGTTCTCCGTTATCTCTATATCCTGAAGGTAGCGTTATGGCAGGATATCCAGCTGGTGCATAAATGCCTGACAATTCGTTACTCATGGATAAAATAAGATCCAGTTCATAGTCAGTAAATGCATCATCTATAACTTTTCTAGATGCCATTTTATTGTTTTCAATAAGCTTGTCAATGCCTTCATATTGGCCCTCTAGGGCATTTGTATGAAGTACTTGCCCAAATGGTATCACATCTGGGTGTTCTTCATTGTAAGCATGTATCTCATTTAGTGATTTAAAAGTAGTCTTTACATCAGGATTATTTAGAAAAGCTTTTACATCATAAATTATACCATGATTTAATACCGTCATCATATCTACATTTTCAGGACTGGCCATTGCTATTTCAATAACCTTTGCATCAAGTTCAGTTAACTCTTTTACTATTGCAGCCATTTCGTCAGAACCATTGTTCACTAGACCAATGGTTTTTCCTAATAAGAAGTCACTAGAAATTCTTGTATCAACTTGATAATCCTTGACTATTTCGGTTGCAGGATCTTTACTATCCACATTTAAAATACTGTTAAAAACAAGATTTAAATCAGAAACATGTCTAGCTTCTACGCCAGCAGTATCTTGTGCATCTGCAATTGGAATGATCAGGTCTCTACTTAATAATCCTATGGTTGGTTTTAGGGCAACCACACTATTTTGACCGGCTGGAAAAATTAATGAACCGGCTGTTTCTGTACCTATGGTCACAGTCGCCAAATCCAGAGCAGCTGCAGCAGAAGAACCCGAACTTGAACCACCTACATCAAATTTACCATAGGCATTCTTTGTCTGACCACCTAATGCAGAAAAACCGCTAGAAGATGGTTGAGATATAAAGTTTGACCATTCACTTAAATTTGCCTTTCCTATAATAAGTGCGTCTTCTGACTTTAAATCAGCGACCAATTTTGCATCTCTACTTGTTGTTAACTCTTTTAGAGCATAAGCGCCTGCAGCTGTATTCATATTTATAGCAGCGATGTTATCTTTAACCAGTACAACAACACCAAATAAAGCGCTGGTGTCACCTGCTGCTATTTTTTTATCGACTTCTTTTGCCTCTTCCAATAAGTTTGGATTAAGCTGAATAACTGTGTTATAGTCTTGGAACTTTTGAATCCTTGTCAAGTAATACTTACATAAGTCCACGCTAGTAAAGGAGCCTTTCAAAAGTTCTTCTTGTATCACTTGAATAGACTTACCATGAACCAGTGAGTAGACCTTGTCATATTGATCAAATGAATCAAGATCATAAGGTGAAAAATCTAAATCTCGTTTGTATTCACTGATGACTTCCTTTTCTATTTGAAGGGCTACTTGATCAAATGAAGCCAAGTAGTTCTTTACAACAATAAAGCCAATTATAAGTAGAACGATAATAACAATAATTAAACCTAGTAATATCTTTTTAAGCATGCTTTAACCTCATTTTTCTAATACAATAAACAATACCTAATATAAATATAAGCGAACATAGTATAGAACCTTCTATTCCAAAAGCTCCGCCTGAAATCAGATCCATCTTGTCTTTTGGCACAGACTCAAAGAATGAACCTCCAGGTACAGTGGTCCCACTTACCTTAACACCAAATACAGAACCCTGTACCCAGTTCCACGCGCTATGGAAACCGCATATGCCCCATAAACTCTCTTCTTGTAAAGCGTAAAATGCAGCGAAAACACCAAATAAAACCAAGTTAATCACTGGAAGAATTGTAATACCAGGATTTAAACCATGTAAAAATGCGAATAAAATACTTGAAACAACTATAGCTAATTTTACATTGTATCTTGCACCTACTATAGGTAGTACCCATCCTCTAAATACAACTTCCTCTGCAGCACCTTGAATCAGAAATCCTAAAAGGATTGTCAAAATTGCTGGTATAAAGGAAGCCTTAAAACTCCAAGTCATAGTCATACCGCCAAGTAGTGTTGCCAGTAAAACAGCTAAAGAGAACATGGCTAGACCAAAAGCAAAACCCAGTAGGTATTTCTTATGGCCCTTTTCTTCAAAGCCCATTGATCTAGGACCTCTTTTTTCTATGACTTTCACATATAAAAAAGTCACTAGAATAATTGGTAAGAAACCAAGTATTAAGTTGTTAAAGGCCGTTGACTGGAAATCCTTTAAATTTGGTATAAAAAACATAGAACCTAAAATGCTGCCTATGATCACAAAAGATAAACTAAATAATGATGCCAAAACAACATTTGGCTTATATTTAGCTACATTTGCATTTTCAATTAATTTGCTCATTTACTAACCCCTTTCTCATCTCTATATACTATATACTATACAGTTGACTACATGGCAATAATGGAGATATAATTAATATTACCTTAACCACGCAGTATACTGCATACTTTTGGAGGTTTTATGAAAATAGGTGCTTTTTCACAAAAATTCGATACTAAAAAATCTACTATCCGTTATTATACAGATATTCATTTACTCATTCCTAAAACAAGTGGTACATATCCTGATTATGATGAGTCATGTATAAAAGATATGGAAGATATCGTCATGTTAAAGGAGTTTGGTTTTAATATAGAAGAAATTCAGAGATACAAAACATTAGAAAGATTTTACTATAACACCAATCATCAGGTCTTAAAGGATATGATCCATCAGAAAGTTTCTGAACATAAACTGTCTCTTAAGAAAATTGAAAACCAGATTCATGATATGGAAGATTATATGGATACAATCAATACCAATAAAACCCATGCTAAACTCGGACTTCATTTTTCCATGTTAAATGAACTTAAATGTCCTGAGTGCAAATCGCTTTTTCAAGTGGAGAATGCCAGTCTAGTCAATCAAGTCATACTATCTGGCAATTTAAAGTGTAATTGCGGAAGCATTTATGAAATAGTGGATGGTATCATACTTACTTCAAATAATATGTCTGATATTAATAAAGTCAGTCATAATGATGATGTTGATAAAGTAAATTTCTTTAATAACACACACCATGCTTTAATGAAAAAAGCAGGACAAATGATATCTGATAAGCTTTCAATGTACGATCATAGAAATGGCATCCTTTTTATTAACGCTGATTTAGATGTTTTAATCATGGACTTAAAAAAGATATTTAAAAGTGATGGCAAATATTATATGTGTTCTTCTAGTCTAAGTGGATTGATCAGTTTAAAACACCATATGGAAGCTTTGAATCTAAAAGGCAATATTGTTTTTATCTATGAGAAAGACCTATATCCACTAAATATGAAAGCAGATGTTATGATAGATAATGCTGGTAATTTAATGGATCTATTAGCAGGTGTCCCTCTTGGACATCAATATAATACCAATGCTGATAACATTACATGTAAGTCCCTAATCCTACTCCACATGTATTCAAATGAAAAAGTTGATGTTAAATCTCTACCTTACATATCTGAGAAACCCTACCTTGATGTTATTGAAAATGTAGGATTTGAACTCATCAATAGTAAGGAGATAGGCGTTTTTGATCTGGCAGATGGCTTAATTTTGGATATCGAAAACATAAAAAAACTCAATATGACATATAAATTCTTTCAAAAACTGTAGTTTGCTACAGTTTTTATTATGTTTTGGGTATATTTGTGCATCTTTTGGTGATGTATTTACATTTAATGAGTAACTTATAGTTGCTTTTTGGGTAACTTTAAGGTTATAATAGGTATAGATACAGACAAAAGATAATAAATATTAGGAGGTCTCATTTAATGAGTAAACAATTCAAGTCGCCTTTACATGAAACAGCTATGACGACACCAACAGATTTCTGGAACGATTCATGTTCAATTCCAGAATTAACTTATGCTATGGAACACGGTGCAGTTGGTGCTACAACTAATCCTGTAATCGTAGGTAATGTACTTAAAAACGAAATGGATAAATATGAAGCTCGCATTTTTGAGTTGATTAAAGACATGCCTGAAGCAACTGAAGATGATATTGCATGGACAATCATCGAGGAAATGGCTGTTGAAGGTGCAAAAATTCTTGAGCCTCTTTATCATGAGACAAAAGGTCAGAAAGGTAGAATTTCTATCCAAACTAATACTAAGTTTTATAGAAGTGCTAAGTTAATGGCTGATCAAGCTGTTGGTTTCCATCAATTAGCTCCAAATATGCAAATCAAGATGCCTACTACTTCTGCTGGTATTGAAGCATTTGAAGAAGCGACTTATAGGGGCGCAAGTATCAATGCTACGGTATCTTATACAGTACCTCAAGCACTTGCTGTAGCTGAAGCAGTTGAAAGAGGCTTAAAGCGTCGTGAATCTGAAGGTCTTCCTACAGAAGATATGCATCCAGTATGTACAATCATGGTAGGTCGTTTAGATGACTGGTTAAAAGATGTTGCCAATAGAGACCATATCATTGTTGATCCTGCTTATTTAGAGATGGCTGGTGTTGCAACATTTAAAAATGCCTATAAAATTTATAAAGAAAAAGGTTATAGAACTCAATTACTAGCAGCTGCATATAGAAACCATCACCAATGGTCTGATTTTATCGGTGGCGATGTTTCTTTAACAATCCCATTCAAGTGGCAAAAGCGTTTTAATGGGTCTGACATCACAGTTGAAAACAGAATGGATAATCCGGTAGATCCTAAAGCCATTGAAGCATTAAAGAAGCACTTCCCTGACTTTGTAAAAGCTTACGAAGCAGATGGTATGACTGTTGAAGAATTTGATACATATGGTGCTGTTACAAAAACTTTAAAACAATTTTTAGCTGGTTACGATAGCTTAATCGAAATGATTAGAGATCGTATGGTTATCATTAAATAGTGAACAATGTCATCGACTGTCCCTAACCTTTGGTGATGTTATTCTGGAGTAGAATTCATTAAACGTTCCTTCGTTAAATAGTTACTTCTGCATTTAAGTTTTATTTGCTACTCCATATAGTTTATGTAGAAAAGACACTCCGGTGTCTTTTTTACATAAAAAAAATACCCGAAGGTATTATATTTCAAAGTCCACTAAAGGATTGTTACCATCCCACTTGTAAGAAAAATAGCTTTCCACCTCTTGTTTGGTCACCTCTTCTAAAGCATTAGGTTGCCAGTCTGCATCTTTATCCTTGTCTACAAGTACTGCCCTAACCCCTTCAAAGAAATCATGTGACAACATGAAGTTCATGCTCATATCAAGTTCCATTACAAGACACTCCTTGATGGATTTACCTTGACCTCTTATCAATTGCTCTAAGGTCACTTTAAGTGATGTCGGAGACTTTTGACTTAAGGTCTCGTAAATATCTTTAAGATAAGGATCGTCTAAATTATCTTTTAATGACATCATTATTTCTTCTAAACTATCATATGAAAAGTGTTTTTCTAGTAGATGATAGTGTTCTCTTAAGTGACCCTTATCTTTAACTTCTATTTTATATTTAGAAATCAGCTTATTTAAGTCCTTATCTGTCTCACGCCACTTCATTTGATTAAGATCATCTTTTAAATTTAACCATGCATTAGAATCAATCATGTAGTCTGCAGCATTTGAAAATAAAATATCATCTGGTCTTATGACTTTAGAAGTAAGGGCTAGATACCTACCAAGATGACCTGGAGATTTATTTAAGAAATAAGATCCGCCTACATCTGGATACAAGCCTATGTTCATCTCAGGCATGGCCCACTTGGTCTTTTCATTGATCAAACGATGACTACCTGCCACTGCAACGCCTACACCACCTCCCATAACAATACCATTCATATAAGTGAGTATGGGTTTTGGATAGGTATGCATCAAAAGATTCATACAATATTCTGTATAGAAAAAGCCAAATGCATAAGTTTCTATGTCTTCATTTCTCTTTTCATAAAGATGTACCACATCTCCTCCCGCAGAAAAGGCCTTTTCACCGGCACCTTCCATACAAATTAATAAAACATCTTTATCCTCTTTCCATAAGACCAGTTGTTCGTAAAGGTCTTTAATCATTTCATAAGAAAGTGCATTAAGCTTTTCAGGCCTATTTAAGGTAATATAACCCACATGATTTTTAACTTCAAATGATATACTCATATCTAATCCTCCGTAAATGATTTAAAGAGCAGTGAAAACACTGCTCAATAAACTTGAAATATAAACTTTTTACTTATATAATGAAACTACTTAATATTTATTATTTTTTGGGGTAGCACACCTTTTCTGTATTTTTAGTGCTACTTTTTTTTATTTCATTACATGTCCAAAAAGTTCTTCATCTGTAGGAATGACTTCTGGGATTGGCTTAGATACCCAAGTTACATTGATAAAATGCTTGTATGAGATGTTCTCAGATGAGATATTGCCACCCCATGAACCACAACCTAAAGTCAATGTAAAAGGCATACCGTTGTCCCAGTTACCACTGTTACCATAACATTGTGGTTGTCTGATCATAACACGGCTTGTCTTTGTCTTTAATCCGATTTCTTTAACTCTTTCTTCATCTGTTGTATGAAGACCACACGAGTGACCAGATCCTTGATAGCCTGTGATTTCATTCACTCTATCGATAGCAGCATCAAAATTCTCAGCTTTATAAACTGTTAAAACGACTGACATCTTCTCGCCTGAGAATGGATAATCACTACCAACACCATCTTCTTCAACCATTAAGAAAGAAGTACCTTCTTTAACTTTTAACTTTGCCATCTCAGCAATTTTATCAGCTGGTTGAGCAATAACATGTCTGTTTAAATGACCATCTACCCATAGCGTATTTTGAATCATAGTCTTTTCTTCAGCATTCGCTAGGTGACCACCAACATTTTGTAATGCTTCAAGTAACTCATTGTAAACTGATTCTACAACCACAATCGAGTTTTCTGAAGAACAAGAAGTTGCAAAGTCAAATGTCTTAGATGCCATAATTTTCGCAGCTGCATCGTTTAAATCAGCTGTTTCATCTACAATAACAACAGCATTACCAGCACCCACACCATATGCAGGTGTACCAGATGAATAAGCTGCCTTTACCATACCTGAACCACCTGTTGCTACTACAAGATCACATTGTGACATCAACTCACTTGATAGTTCCATTGAAGGTTGATCGATAGCGATTAATAAATCTTCAGGTGCATCGTATTTTCTTAAAGCATCTCTCATAATTTCTACAATACGTGTATTTGTTTTTTTCGTTCTTGGATGAGGTGCAAATACAATGGCATTTTTACCTTTGATAGCATTCATTGCCTTAATAACTGGTGTTGCTTCAGGATTTGTACAAGGTACCAAAGCACCAATTACACCTACAGGTTTTGCAATCTTGTACAAACCTCTTTTTTCATCTTCTTCGATAATACCAACTGATTTCTCACCAAGCATGTCTCTTAAGTTACCACGAACTTTTTTCTGTAACTTAACATACTTGCCTTGGTAATTTCCTAATTGTGATTCTTCAACTGCTAGTTTTGCAAGTTCTTCAGAGTTTTCTTCTTTAACAATTTCCCACGCAATCGCTCTTACAAGTGTATCAATTTGCTCTTGTGAGTAATCTGCAATCTCATTCATTGCCACTCTGCCTCGTTCAATTAAACCAGCAATCATTTGCTTTTCATTAGACATTTTGCCTCCTATTTAATTTCACTAATTTTAACCGGTCTGCCTTCTAACAATGACTTTTTAGCTGCTAAGCCAATCAATACTGGCGCTAAACCATCATTTGCGTTAACAGGTACTTGAGTATCATTTTCAATTGCCTCAACAAAACATTTAAGTTCATCAGCAAAAGATTGCATGTATCTTTCTAAGAAGAAATAAAGTGGCTTTTCACCTTTTACACCATCTTTTGTAGAGATAACTGCTGTCGAACTAGAATCGTTAGAAACAGCTACAGCACCTTTTGAACCAAATACTTCTGCTCTTTGATCATAACCATAAGCCGCTTCACGACTGTTATCGATCACAGCTAAAGCACCATTTTCTAACTTCATCGTCACAATTGCTGTATCAATATCACCTGCTTCACCAATTGCTGGATCAACTAAAACATTGCCATAGGCATGTACTTCTACGACTTCAGAACCAGATAAGTAACGTACCATATCAAAGTCATGAATGGTCATATCTAAAAACAAACCGCCGGATACTTTTACATACTCAGCTGGTGGTGCTTCTGGATCTCTAGATGTAATCTTAATGATATGCGGTTCACCTACAACACCGTCTTTAACTGCTTGTCTGACTGCTCTAAAGTTATGGTCAAATCTTCTGTTAAAACCAACTTGGTACTTAACACCCGCTTTTTCCACTGCTTTTAAAACGGCATCAATTCTATCTAAATCATGATCGATTGGCTTTTCACAGAATACATGTTTACCTGCTTCAACAGCTTCAACAGAAATAGATGAATGTGTATCTGTAGATGAACAAACTAAAACTGCTTCAATTTCATCATCTTCAAGAATTTTATGATAATCCTCATAAACATTTTCAATACCCATTTCTTTCGCCCAAGCTCTTGTTTGGTCATTTAAAAACGGATCAGCAATCGCCTTCACTACAGCAGAAGGCACATACTTTGTGATACTCTCACCATGAACCTTACCAATTCTTCCTGCGCCAATAATACCTACTTTTAACATAATGCCTCCTATAATCCTGTCTTTTCTCTGATGAAATCTCTTGCTTTTAGTGCGTATTCTAGTGGGTTTGCAATTGCAGGATCTTGCTCAGCTTCTACAACCATCCAACCTTCATAGTCATGTTTTGAAAGTACATCAAAAGTATGGTCAAAAGAAATCACGCCATCGCCTGGTACTGTAAACACACCTGCTTTAACACCTTTTAGGAATGACCATTTCTCTTTTTTTAATTTATCTAAAACATCTTGTCTAACATCTTTTAAATGTACATGAATAATTCTGTCCTTGTAAGTATCGATGATATGATCTACAGAAGCTTGACTACCTTCAGAGAAATACATGTGGCCTGTGTCAAACAATAAGTAAACATCATCATTTGTCATGGTCATATACTTTTCAACTTCTTCAGGTGTTTGTACGCCTGTACCCATATGATGATGGATAGATACTTTCATACCTTTTTCTTCAGCTAACTTAGCCAGTTTGTTGTAACCATTCGCGAGATTTTTCCATTCTTCATCTGTGAAAACGGGTTTTTCATCAAAAATTGGCTTATCTAATCCCTGAATACTATGACCTTGCTCAGAACAACCGATAACCTTAGCACCCATGGCATGAAGAAAATCTCTATGTGCAACAAAGGCGTCTAATGTTTCCTGTTCAGGTTTTGTTGTAAAGAAGGTAGAAAACCATGCATTACAAATCTGAACGCCTCTTAAATCCAAGGCTTTTTTCAGTTCATCTGTATCTGTTGGATACTTGTTACCAACTTCACTACCTGTAAAACCAGCTAAAGCCATTTCACTCACACATTGCTCAAATGTGTTTTCTCTACCCAACTCAGGTAGATCGTCATTAGTCCATGCAATTGGCGCTATACCTAGCTTTACACGATCTTTGTTCATCTTCATTTCACATTCCTCCTGAAGTTTAATATTTTCTTGCTTTCTTTAACTCATTTATCATGTCAACATGTGACTTTTCTATGGATGCCTTCTTTGATACTTCAGGAACCCCAACATGCCACCATGCACCATAACCGTTTGTCATTGTTTTTGGTAATACTTTTACATCAATTAGAGTAGAAACTGTCTGTTTTTTTGAATCCTCAATGGCTGCATAGAACTCTTCTTCACTAGCCACAGAATATGTTTTACATCCATAACCTTCTGCTACTTTTGCAAAATCAATTGGCACAAGACCGCCTGTTAAACCATCTTCTTCTCTGTATCTAAACTCTGTACCAAAAGAGCCCATACCATTTGACATTTGAAGGTTGTTGATACAACCGAATGCCATATTATCAAATAAGACGATGTTGATCTTTTGTCTTTCCTGGATACTTGTAACAAGCTCAGAATGTAACATCATAAAGGATCCATCACCAACCATGGCATAAACTTCTTGATTAGGAGCAGCTAGCTTAACACCTAATGCACCTGACACTTCATATCCCATACATGAGTAACCATACTCCATGTTGTAGGTGTTTGCCTTTTTTGGTCTCCATACTCTTTGTAAACAGCCAGGTAAAGAGCCAGATGCACCAACTACGATGGCATCATCATCCAAGTACTTATCTAAAATGCCTAAGGCCTTTGTCTGTGTTAAACAAGATTTAGTTTGCTCATAAAACTCTTCAAGTACATGATCTAAATGACCTGCTACTTCAGCAGTGAAGTCCTCTGTATAAGTAACAGAAAATAACCTCTCTAATTCTTCTTTCCAAGCCTCTTTAGCTTTTTTAATATCATCTGTGTAAGACGACTCATAACCACTTAACTTATCTGATAAGGCTTCTAATGTTGCCTTTGCATCACCTACTAAACGCGTAGCCCCCATTTTATAAGCATCAAATTTAGAGACATTTATGGTTAAAATTTCTGCACCTGCAAACAAAGACTTAGAAGCAGTTGTAAAGTCAGTTAGCCTAGTTCCAAGAGCTATAACAAGGTCTGCATCTTTTGCTATGGCATTAGCAGCTGAGTTACCAGTTACACCAATACCACCTAAGTTGTAGACTTCATCATATGGTAAAGCACTTTTACCAGCTTGAGTTTCACCAAATGGTATCTTAAACTTTTCGCAGAACGCTTTTAAAGTAGAAGCTGCTTCAGAGTATCTTACGCCACCACCACAAACGATGATTGGTTTCTTCTTTGATTTGATAAGCTCTACAGCTTTGTTTAAAGCTTCATCTGATGGTTTTACCCTATCAAGACTGTGAACCATTTTTTCGAAGAAGTACTCTGGAAAATCATAGGCTTCTGCTTGAACATCCTGCGGAAGACAAATGGTAACCGCACCAGTATCAGCAGGATCTGTTAAAACTCTCATTGCATTAACCATAGCAGACATCAACTGCTCTGGTCTATTTATTCTATCCCAGTATTTAGATACTGGTTTAAATGCATCATTTGTAGATATCGATAAATCATGAGGTTGCTCAATTTGTTGTAAGACTGGATCTGGTTGGCGCGTTGCAAACACATCACCAGGCAAAAAAAGTGTTGGTATAGAATTGGCACTTGCCGTAGCAGCCGCTGTTACCATATTAGCTGCCCCCGGTCCTACTGAAGAGGTACACGCATAGATTCTTCGTCTATGACTTTGCTTTGCAAAGGCAACTGCCGCTTGAGCCATACCTTGTTCATTTCTTCCTTGATGCACCACTAGATCACCAGGGTCTTCTTCTAAAGCTTGGCCAAGGCCCATTACATTACCATGACCAAAGATGGTAAATACACCTTGAACAAATTTTTCTTCTTTACCATCTAAAGATATATATTGTTGATTTAAAAATTTCACAAGTGCTTGTGCAACTGTTAATTTAATAGTCGTCATTCTTTACTCCTTCTCAGGCCAAATTTTTACATCTGAATCCAATAACCATACATGATCTTCATCATCTACACGCTCTGTCCATGGGTTGTTATCCAAGTGACGAATCATCCAGCAGTAATACATGGCATAACCAGGCGCTGTTGTTTGAGGATGTACAAGTCCTCCTGGAATAGCAGACATGGAGTTGTCTGTAATCTTATGAACATCTTCTCCAATGATTGAACAACCAAAACCTTGCGGTTTATTGAATCTATAGTAGTAGATTTCTGGTTGCGGATGATGATGCGGTGGATACGATGACCATTTACCAGGATAGTTAATAACTTCTCCCATGACCATATTAGAATAAGGTGCGTTCTTATAGTCAAAGACAGTTCTTACAACTCTTCTAGATGTATCGCCTAGAACGCCGTCACCAAATACATCTGACGTGCAATCTTCTGGTTTATAAAACTTAGAATCAAACTCACGGTCATTGGTTGTCTTTTGAACAAGAACTTCAGCCGTTTCTAGAGCTTTCAATACAACTTTTTTTGACTTGCACACATGTAAACATGTAGGATCTTCGTCAAACAAAGATGATCTAGAAGCTTTCACTCGATTATCTTCATATGTAAACTCAAGTCTTCCAGCCATTATAAGAACTGCAACTTCTTTTTCAGATTCCTCGATAGTCAAAGTTTCATTTTCTGACATCTTATATACATCTACATCCATCAGCATGTCGCTGTGTAATCCATCCATTTCAGATAAGATGTTTCTGCCATGTGTAATGGCATCTAATTTTCTAAGCATTTTCGCCTCCTAAAATTCTCATTTTATGCATGACCACTTGTTCAACTTGTTTCATAGGTTCCTTAAATAACTTGATCCTATCAAACTCAAGTGGATTTTTATTAAACTCATCTCTCATTGTGTGACCAAAAGCCATCCTGATAGCTGTACCAATATTGACTTTGCAAATACCTTTAGACGACAGCTTCTTAAGATCAGAATCTTTTACACCTGTAGAACCATGAAGTACAAGAGGTACATGGGTCATGGCTTCTATTTGTTCTAAAAGTTCATACTGTATAACAGCTTCTTGTTCTGTCATCCTATGAAGGGTCCCTATAGCAACAGCAAGAGCATCTACACCTGTTTTTTCAAAGAAAAGCTGAGCTTCGGAAGGATCAGTATATGAAGCATTTGAGTTTAGAGCTGGGTCACTGTATCCAACGGATCCTATCTCACCTTCCACACTCGCGCCATACTTACTCGCCAGGTCTACAACTGCCTTTGTATTTCTAATGTTTTCCTCTAGCGGTAATGCTGAACCATCATACATAACTGATGAAAAACCAGCTTCTAAAGCTTTCTTTACAACTTCTATGGTCTTACCATGGTCTAAGTGAACCACAACAGGTACTTTTGCCTTTTCTGCAATTTCTATCAACATTTTACCAAGGATCTTAATGGGCATATGATTGATAGCATCAACATTTGTCATTAAGATAACTGGTAAGTTTAACTTTTCAGAAGCTTTAACCACACTAATGGCATCCTCATAGCCATAAACATTGAAACCTGCTATTGCGTATTTATTCTTATAAGCTTCTTTGAGGATTTCTTTTAGTGTAACTAACATGGCTCCTCCTAACTTTCATCTTCTTTAACAGTCTTTATAAATGATAAGAGCATTTCCTCAGATGGCATGGCATCTGAACAAGAATGGCTAGATACCAACATAGCAGCTGCTGCACTACCGCATTCCAAACTTTCTGATACAGACATGCCTTTCATTAAGAAATGAATAAATGAAGATGCATAAGCATCACCACCGCCAAATGATTTGAGAAGTTTAGCAGGAAAAGGTTTTACCATATGCTCTAAACCATCACATGTATAGCCAACCGAACCTTCCTTACCATGTTTGACAACAACAATCTTCGCCTTGTAATCAAACCACCTGTTGGCAGTTACTTTATCATCCTTATTGTCTGGGTCTACTATTCTCTCACATAGATCAAATTCTTCTCTTGAACCAATAATGATGTCTGATACCTTGGCTACCATTGAATAGTAAACCGATGTATTGTCTATATGTTTCCATGAGTAAGGCCTGTAGTCTATATCAAAGATGATGATGACCTTATGTTTTAAAGCATATTCTATGGCCTTCATGACAGCTTCTCTTGATGGTGATTGAGAAAGTGCTGTACCTGATACTAAAATACACTTTGCTTTTTTTATATATGATTCCTTTATATCTTTAGGATGTAGCTTTAAATCTGCCACATTGTCCCTGTACATTAAAATACTAGATTCTGTAGGGCTTTTAATCTCTGTAAAGGCAAGTCCCATAGGAGCGCCTGAATTGTCTATTGTGATACCACTTGTATCGATACCTTCAGCCTTAAAATAGTTTAGGGCAAATCGACCTAGTTGATCGTCAGAGACACGACCGATGAATCCGACCTTTCTACCAAGCCTTGCCATACCGATGGCAATATTAGCAGGTGAACCACCAACATATTTTGTAAAAGTTTCTGACTCTTCTAACGGTCTATGAATTTTGTTGGCATTAAGATCAATACCGATTCGACCAATGGGAATGATGTCAATGGCCTTCTTTTCTGGAAAAACTAACTCACATGTTTTCACAATTTACCCCTTTCAAGTGTAACTTTTGGTTATATCATTGGTATTTCTTTGTGATTTAAGTGCTCGTAGAGCATCTTTTGAGTATCTTTTGATTATATATTAACATTTCATCTTGTAAAAAACAATAACTTTTTCTATAATAGTATTAAGAAACTTTTCAGAACACTAATTGAAGAAAAATAAGTTATAAATTACTAAAAATCCGGAGGACTAGAAATTGAAATTAGAGAGAATAAACAGTATAAAGAAATACCTTATTGAACATGAAACAGCATCCCTTGATAAACTGTGTGAAGTATTTAATGTCTCCAAGAATACCATCCGGCGTGATGTTGCTGAACTTGAATCACTTAACATCGTAAAAAAAGTTTATGGGGGTGTTACCCTTAATAGAAAAGAAGAAACCATTCCTTTTCAACAACGTAAAGAGCAAAATGTATCTGCCAAAACAGAAATAGGCCGACTTGCAAGCGAACTGATCCAAGAAGGCGACATCATCTTTATTGATTCAGGTTCAACGACTGTTGCACTTATTCCCTTCTTAAAATACAAGGAAAATGTTACTGTTGTTACACACAGCTTAAGCGCTATTAATGAAGTGTCTAAACTACAAAACTTAACCTTAATTTCAACAGGTGGTTTTCATCAAAGAAAAACAAATTCCTTTGCAGGTATCTCTACTATTGAGTTTTTAAAGAATCTGAATATCTCAAAGGCCTTTATGGCTACAACAGGTGTTTCTATAGAAAAAGGTGTTACCAATACCACTTATCTAGAAGCGGAAATAAAAAAGACACTGATAGAAATCAGTGAAACTATTATTTTAATGTCTGATAAAAGTAAGTTCGAAAAATCTTCATTTATGAGATATTGTGATCTAGACCAGATAAACTACTTTATAAGTGACGAAGAGCCACCTCAATCTTTTCTAGATTACTTTAAGCAACATTCAATCATATGTAAATATCCAGAATAAGTACTAAGCCATTCATAGAGTGGCTTTTCTTTATGCATTTAGGAATATAAGTTATAATGTTATAAAGGAGGCATATATGTATATAGAAGTTGATGAGAAAATATTTGAGTTATTTCCTGAAACACAAATCGGGATTGTAAAACTGCATTACCAGCCAGGTCAGGCTAAAGACACTGAATCACTACTTATGGAATATGAGAACCTTGCCAGACAGATCCATACAAGTCCACTACTAGAAATTGGTGAACTCTCTCAGTGGCGTACGACATATAAGACTTTGAATGTTAAAAAAGGTGTTAGAGTATCTGTTGAGTCACTTTTAAAGCGTGTCATTAAAGACAAGAAGCTACCAAACATCAACCCACTTGTTGATATTTATAACTGTGTTTCACTCAAGTATGCCCTACCTTTAGGTGGAGAAGATTTGAGTGCTGTTAAGGGCAACATACACTTAACCCTGGCTGATGGGAATGAGTCCTTTACCACAATAGGTTCTGATATCAATGAACCACCCGAAAAAGACGAAATCGTTTATAAAGACGATTTGGGTTGTTTATGTAGAAGATGGAACTGGCGTGAAGCAGACAGGACTAAGTTAACTGATCAAACACAAGACGCGATCATCGTTTTTGAGGTTCTATCGAAAGCTTACAGACCAATTTTAATAAAAGCTATGAGCCATTTCGAGGAACTTGCCAAATCCTATCTTAATGCATCAACTAGAGCTAAGATATTAGAGGTTCATGATAGACGAATGATGCTTGACGATTAAGGCTAGGCTCTATACAATATACTTATGAACAAAATACAGGTAATTGAAAAAATACAAGCACTCTTAAAAAGAAAGCGTGTACAAAATCTTTCTATCAGAGAGATTTCAAAAGAAGTGGGTATCTCTACAGGGTCATTTTATAATCTATTTCAAGATAAAGACGAACTCTTATTTGAAATAAGAAAACATGAAATCTGTCAAATGAGCGACTATATTGATCAAATTTTGGATAAAGAGAAAGACTATCTCTTTATTCCTGCCATTAGGCTATCTATCATGTTTGATCGTTTGGTAGAACAAGAACTCT
This sequence comes from Acidaminobacter sp. JC074, assembly GCF_022496765.1. Taxonomy (GTDB): domain Bacteria; phylum Bacillota; class Clostridia; order Peptostreptococcales; family Acidaminobacteraceae; genus JABXKX01. The sequence continues at coordinate 115,487 of NZ_VANV01000018.1, forward strand.
TGTTTGAGACTATGTCAACTGCCAAAGAGAGCATGTCCATGAAAGAAGCTAAGATGGCTAATATCATATACTTCATTAAAATGGCATTTAAGGACTACACATCATCTTATAGCGAAGAAGACTATAAACACAGAGAGATCATGATTTCAGGTATGATCGAGTCAACCTTTCAAGCTTATATAGAAGGTTTTGATATCGATCTAGATTATATGCAAGAACTCATCATCCAAACAGTATATAGAACCTTTGATGTACCGGAGGATAAAATAGACTACATACTCAATAATTATCGCAACTATTTAAGAAAAGATGTCACCTAGACATCTTTTTTACATAAGCGGTGCAAACAATCTTAAAACTAGTGCACATAATATTTTAAACCAACCCACATTTTGCAGATCTTCCATAGTAATCTCTACACTCTTATCCAAGGTATCTATATAATCCTCTTTTACATCTAAAACTGTCTTGGTGTTCATCATCCAAACACCACATTCAAAGTGAAGATACAAACTTCTGAAGTCCATATTGATGGTACCAACCACGGCATACATATCATCCACAACAAAGTTCTTACCATGCATGAAACCTGGTTCGTACTCGAATATTTTAACACCATTCTTTAAAAGCACTTCGTAGTAGGATTGAGAAACCATATGCACATACCATTTATCTGGTATATGAGGTGTGATAATTCTTACATCAACACCTGACTTGCTGGCGTTACATAAGGCTGTGATCATTTCAGAAGAAATAATCAAGTATGGTGTTGTTATGTAAACATAATCCTTTGCCTTGTTGATCATATTGATATAGACATTTTCTCCAACAGATTCATTATCAAGTGGATTATCTGAATATGGTAATACGAAACCCTTTTCCGTAATAGTATCCTGCTTGACCTTAAACTGCGTGATATCTGTATCATCTCCAGAAAGGTAATCCCACAAGGTTAAAAACATCACAGTAAAAGACCATACAGCGTCACCTCTTAACTTGATGCCCATGTCCTTCCAGTGGCCAAGTCTTTCTATTTTGTTGATGTACTCATCCGCTATATTTAGACCACCAGTAAAGGCAACCAAGCCATCAATGACCAAAATCTTTCTGTGATCTCTTGTATTGTATTTAGAAGATATAATGGGTACCAGTGGATTGAAAACCTCACATTTGATACCATAAGATCGAATCTTTTTATAGTACTTATGGGGTAACTTTAGAGAACAACCTAAATCATCATAGACAACTCTAACATCTACACCTTCTTTAACCTTTTCTTTTAGAATCTCTAATATAGAGTCCCACATGTAGCCCCTCTCAACTATGAAATACTCCATGAAAATGAATTTTTTAGCCTTCTTCAGCTCTATGATCATATCTTCATAGTTCTTCTCTCCTATGGGATAATAGGTGGTGTCTGTGTTGACATACGACGGATAAGGTCCATAAGTTTCTAAGTAGTTCATCTGCTGGCTACCATATGGATCTATGTCTCTTGCAGCTTCTAGATGACTTGGATCTACTTCTAATAAGGACTTAGTCTTATTTTCTATGACCCCCATCTTTTCTTTTTCCTTCCTACTCAATTGGTTACCTGAAAAAGTGATGTAAAAAACACCACCGAAAATAGGCATAAGGGCTATAGGCAGCGCCCAAGCCAACTTGTAAGCAGGATTTGTATCATCATAAACAATTTTAAGTATTGCCAAGGTTGAAATTAAGAGATTAATTCCATAAAAAAGCTGAGAATAATCGCTTAAAAGCCATAGCATAGAAATCAAAAACATAAGTTGTGATAGAAATGCTGTTGCTAAGATGATGATTCTGTTAAAAAATATTTTTCTAATAAACTTCATAGTGCCTCCGTAAAGTCTATTATACAACAAAAAACTCCCTGACGGGAGTTAATTAAATTTTAAATTTACTTATAGCATCAACCAGTTCATCAGATAACTCCTTACTCACATGAGCTGTCATAGACAGTTCTTGTATAGAAGCCATTTGCTCCTCAGTAGAGGCACTCGCCTGTTGAACACTTGATGAGTTGTCTTCAATTGATCTTGAAATCTCCTGAATTGAATGAACAATGTCATCCTTATTGGCATTGATTTTAGCAGAAATTTCTCTTACAAGATCAATACGCTGATTCAGACTAGATAATGCCGATGACGTATCTTTAAAGATATCACTGGTCGCTTCAATAGAAGAGTTTTGGTCATCAAATATTTCTTGAATATCTGACATCATATTTACTGCTTGAACTGACTTGTTTTGGATATCACCAATTAATGTCTTAATGTCTTCAGTTGCTGTACTGGTTTCTTCAGATAATTTTCTGATTTCTTCAGCAACTACTGCAAAACCTCTACCCGCTTCTCCAGCTCTAGCAGCTTCTATAGAAGCATTTAAAGCCAATAAATTGGTTTGAGATGATATTGCTTCTATGATCTCTGTGATTTGCTCTGCATCTGTTGCTGACTTATTAATTTCATTGGTCATAACTGAAATTTCTTGAGCAGACTCATTAGACTTAGCAGTCTTTTCATTCAGTTCATCAATAATTTTTAAACCTTTAACACTCATCTCATTGGTTTCATGAGAATACTCTTGAACTGAATAGATTTGAGTTTCAGAATCCTGTATCTGGTCACCAAGATCATTTGTCTTTGTAACAACTACAACTGCTTCATCTGTTTGTTCTTGAGAGGTATCTGCAATCTGAGACATAGCCTCTGTAATTTCGTTCATGGCATAAGAAGACTGTTCTGTAACTTCAGCTAAACTTGTAGAAGAAGCTGAAACTGATTCAGATGCGTCTCTTACTCTTCTTAATAGGTCTCCTACATTGTCCTTTAGTTCATTTAAGGCTCTTGCAAGATCGCCAATTTCGTCACTTCTTGAAAGTGTTTTTTCTTGTATTTCTACAGTGAAATCACCTGTCGCGATTTGCTCCATCTCATTTCTGAACTTAGAAAGTGGACGAAGAACAATTTTATTAACAATTACCAATATACCAAAGACAAGCGCTAAGATAAACCATCTTACCCATGACGTGTACTTATTGGCTATCTCCTGAACATTTTGTAATTGATCAATATGTTCATTTAATAAAGTATTGATATGAACCTGGAAACCATCTAAATCATCTTGGATAAATCGTGCATCATCATTGATTAGTTTCATGCCTTCCATCATCATTTGCTCTGACATATTTGCAGTTGCATTAGATGAATAGTCATTCATATCTGATGTAAGTTGCAAGTGATTTTCCTTCAATGCTAATAAATGATCGTATACTTCTTGGTACTCAGCTTCTTCATCTGGATTAAAATCATCTTTGGCCTCAGTTAGCATTACACCGGCATAACCAATAGCTTCATCATATTTAGCTGCAACTTCTGCTTCTAATTTCATCAAAGCTTGATGAGGATCAGGCGCATTGACATTATTTCCTCTATCATTAAACATGTTTGACATAGAAGCCAACATAAACATGTTTTCTTGTTTTAACTCTAAAACCTTGATATCTGATATAGCATTATTTAGTGGTATACTAGTATCTTTTACATCCTGTAATTCATTTGATACTATGCCTGTCTGAACTGATGTTGTTATCTCTAATGCTAACATACCAACAATAATTAGGGCAAATAAGATAAATACTCTTGCTCTTATACTTTTTACATTCGCTTTTCTTTTCATATATTTTCTCCTCATAAATATTTTATACCACATCATTCTTGATTTAAAATAAAGAATTTATAAAAAAATATTAAAATATTGAATAATAAAATTTTATTTACATATACTGGTTAAAAATAGGCTTTGCATCCATATGAAAGCATACTTACTTCTTAAATGATTCATACAAATAAAATAGCATAACAGTTAATTCTGTTACGCTATCATTAAATATAATCTTAAATTTTAAACTTACCAATTTCTAATTGTAAATCATCTGCCATTTGGTTCAGAATTTCTGCAGACTTAGCCACTTCAGACATAGAAACAGATTGTTCTTCAACAGAAGCTGTTACTTCTTCTGAAGCTGCAGCAGATTCCTCTGATACTGCAGAAATCTTTTCTATTGCCGAAACCATTTCTTCTTTATCTTGGTTGACAGCTTGAATAAAGTTAACCAACTCATCGATAATGGATGTGATTTTTTCTGTAGAGTGATGAATCTTATCAAATACTTGGTCTACAGAGACAACAGCAGTTTCCTGGTCTTTTGTTACCTTAAGCACTTCATTCATAGCTTCTGAAGTATTATGGCTTTCTGTTTGAAGGTCTTTAACAATGATTCTAATGTTATCAGCCGCCATAGAAGAGCCTTCTGCTAGCTTTCTTATTTCTTCTGCAACAACAGCAAATCCTCTACCGTGTTCACCGGCTCTAGCAGCCTCTATAGAAGCATTAAGGGCAAGCAGGTTTGTTTGATCAGCAATACTAGTGATAGTTTCTAAGATAACACCAATTTCACCAGTCTTAGATTCTAACATTCTAATTGCTGTATCTATCTTTGAAATAGACTCTGCATTTTCAGTTGATTGACTCTTTAATGTGCTCATAACAGTTAAACCATCTTTATTGGCTTCTTTAACTTCATCAGCTGCACCTGCCATGATTTCACTGTCTTTATTTAATACCTGTAATTTTTCAGAAAGGCCTACCATAAGAGTTGCTGAATGTTCAGCCTCTCCAGCCTGTTCACTCGCACCTAATGCAATTTCATCTACAGTACGAGCGATTTCTTCACTTGAAGCACTGACTTCTTCAGAACTTGCTGCAAGGTCTTGTGCCGACATAGAAACCTGCTCAGATACATGTTTACTTGCCTTAAGCATTTCAGAAAAATGATCCAACATGATATTAAAACTCTTGGCAATCGATCCAATTTCATCTTCTGTTAGAACGTCAGCTCTTACAGTTAAGTCACCTTCTTGCACTATCAAAATTGAAGATTCTAATGCTTTAATCGGCTTAATCAGATTTCTACCTAATAATATAGCTACAAAAACAGAAATCAAAACACCAACGCCTAATATAATATAAGATATGGCTCTAATAGGTCCTAATAAAACATTTACTTCAGACTGATTCATCGTTACAATAACAGTCCAGTCTAAGTACTCAATTTTTTTATAGACTGCAAATTTCTTTACACCTTCATATTTATATTCCACAATGCCTTCAGATTCTTTAGCCAAAGCTTCTTCAATCTCTTTTACTGGAAGATGCTGACCTATTAAGTCCGCATTATTATGCGTCATAATGATATTTTCACTATCTAATAATACAGGATAGCCTTCCTCACCTACCTTGATTTCTGAGAATGATTCTGAGAACACACCAAGATCAACGTCCATACCCATGACACCAATAAAGTTACCACCTAAATCATAAACTGGCTTAGAAATGGAGAATGTCACTTGACCTGTACCTAAATCTACATATGGTGCAGTATAATAAATATCATCTTTTTCTTTAGCTCCGATATACCAATCTCTAGTTCTTGCATCGAAGTCATCAGGTAAATCAAAGTCAATTGGAGATATTAAGTCACCTTTTTCAGTACCAATGTATAAGAGCTGTACTTCAGGGTGATCTTCTAAATATGTCCTAAACTCTTTTTTAATCCATATTGCTGCACTGGTATCAACTGATATCAACTTAACCTTATCACTTTCAGAGTAAATTGATACTGCTGTTTCAAGTGCTTCTAAATGATTTTCAATACCATATTCAATGGTCTTTACAATTTCTAAATTTGAACTCTCGTAGCCATACTTTACAACACCACTTGTTAACTTATTATTCATAACAGTTAAGAATAATAAAGGCAAGGTACTGATGGCCAATAAAATAACAATTAACTTAAACTTTAAACTCTTCTTCATCGTTCCTCCTTATATTACGAGTGAGGAGTATTCAATCACAAAAAATACGCCCTAGGCGCGTTGGCAGCCTGGCAATCGTAGATAATCCTTAGACCCATGGCTTTGCGTCCTAATCTTTCAATTAGTTTGCCTCAAATTCTAGTATATTTTCACTCAATTTACTACAGAATTATATAAATCTAAATTACATTATGCAAGTTAAATAAATGTAACATATAAAAAATTTGTTACTTTTACACAAGAAAGCCCTACTTTTAGACCATTTTATACACTCTCGCTTCATAAGGTTTATATAAAACATTCGAGGTCTCATATGAGGATAAGAGCATAATGTATTTTTTCATGGACAAACCAATATCTTTTGTTTTTTCCTCTAAATTGATGATGATCAAGTAAACATCTTTTCCCAACCTTCTTTCATATATCATGACACCCTTGTCATTTGCCTTATAAGGCACTGTCTTACCATATATCAATGTTTTGTGTTCTTTTCTAAACTGAATCATATTTTTATAGAAACTTAAAACTGAATCTTTTCTTAAAAGTTGATCTTCTACATTCACTTCCATATAGTCATCACTGTTTTTAATCCAAGGTGTGTGAATAGAAAATCCAGCGTTCTTTTCAGAAGACCAGGAGACTGGTAAACGTGCATTGTCTCTTGAAGCTTCATTTAACAGATCTATTACCGCCTCTTCAGATAAATCAGTTTCTCTAAGCTCATGATATTTATTGATACTTTCTATATCCCTAAACTGACTGATATGTTTAAAGTCAGGATTATTCATACCAATCTCTTGCCCCTGATAGATAAAAGGCGTACCTCTCATAGTAAGACTCAATAAGCCTAGCATCTTAGCAAGAGCAGCTTTATGTTTCTGATCTTTTAAAAGTTTCCCAAGCATTCTAGGGGTATCATGATTGTTCATGAAAAGTGTGTTCCAATATGGAGAACCTAGTTCTTGGTACTTAAACAAGGTATGTTTTAAATATTCTATATCATAAGGCTTTTGTTGCCATTTATCTCGTCCATGACTGTAAAGATGATCAAAATTGAAGATCATATTTAACTCATCTCTATTATCATGTGTAAAATACTTCATAAGTTCTATGCCGATACCAGGACATTCACCTACAGTCATGATATCTTTATCTTTAAAGGAAGCTCTATTAAGTTCTTGTAAGAAATCATGAACACGTGGTCCATACATATAGTGTTCAATACCAGTTAGGTTTGTCATCTTACCTAGACTTTCGTTGCCATCTGGTAGGCCTGTTTCTTTACTGATAAAATTAATGACGTCCAGTCTAAAACCATCTATACCCTTGTCTAACCACCAGTTAACCATCTGAAAGAGATCGTTTCTTACATCAGGATTGTCCCAGTTTAAATCTGGTTGCTTCTTTGAAAAAACATGTAGGTAGTAAGCTTCTCTGGATTCATCATATGTCCAAGCAGAACCACCGAACATAGACTGCCAATTGTTAGGCTTGTCTCTACATATATAATAATCTTGATAGATTTCATCATTGAGTCTAGAAAGTTTGAACCATTCATGTTCATCACTGGTATGATTGATCACAAGGTCCATAATCAGTTTCATACCCTTATTATGAACTTCTTCTAGAAGCAAATCAAAATCAGCCATTGTACCAAAATCGGATAGAATTTTCTTGTAGTTTCTTATGTCGTAGCCATTATCATCATTTGGGGAATCGTAAATGGGACTTAGCCAAATAACATCTACACCCAAGTCCTTAAGATACTCAAGCTTTTCTATGATACCCTTGATATCACCAATTCCATCACCATCACCATCTTTAAAGGACCTTGGATAAATCTGATAAACAACAGCTTCCTTCCACCAAATCTTTTTAAGCTTTCCTGTTGTATGATCGATACTTTCATCGTGATAATGATTCATCTTGTGACAAAGTGTTTCAAGTATGCTTGTATCCAGTCCCGGTATCCTAGCCAAAGACTTTAACTTCATCTGTTGGATGACTGGGTTGAATATCAAGTCATAATGATTGGCAATCTGCATCTCATTTAAGAGTGAAAAGAATAAGTCCTTGCCTATAGGATTATTCAGTACGTCCTTTATTTTACTATTTAAACCAAACATAAGCCCTCCTAAGAATATTGTACCCAAAGGAAGGCTTTTATAAAACACTTATTTATGATGCAACTATATTTTATGACTGGACAACCAAATATGGCCTGGACCTTCAAGCACAATGGACTTAAAATCCTCACCTTGAATCTTTATAGAGTCTGTCATGGCCATCAAGGCATCTTTGTCTATGCTAAGCCTAATATCAGCCTCCACTTGCTTGATTTGGATTTCTCCTAAACTATATAGGAATATTGAAGAGTCTTTAACATGAATCAAATCATGGTCGGTTTCCATATCGTGGCTAGAACAAAGAACTCTATTAGGATCTACGAGATAAGACCTTTTATTATCAAGTTTTCTAATCTCATTACACAAATGAACAGAAAAAATCATTTGACGGGTCCTGTCAAAAGTGTTCTTGAACTCAGTAAACTGAGTAGAATCCTTTTTTATGATGCTGTCCAAAAGTTCATGATAATCGGCATGAATTTTTATGCCCTTGTCTTTTGTGACGACTGATTTTATATCACCGAAAACCTTCTCGTTCTTTAATAAATTCACTTCTAGGTATTGCACTTCATTACCATGTATTTTATAATCCATAAGCCCCTCCTATATCAAGAATAGGAGAAGATATGCCTTTCTTCAATAAACCAGTGGTCACTTATTTCAGTCATCAGTCACTAAATCCAGCGGCTTAGGATAAGATAAGAGGTAGCCCTGTAAAAGATCACATGAAAGGTCTTCAAGCACTCTGGCCTCATCTTCTTTTTCAACACCTTCTGCTACAACCTTAAGGTGGTACTGCTTACCTAAGTTGATCATCATCTCTACAAGTTTTAAAACCTTTCTATCTAACAACATGGTATCAATAAATGATTTATCAATTTTTAGTTCCTGAATATTAAGGTGGGCAAGATATCTTAAGGATGAGTAACCTGAACCAAAATCATCTAATGAAATGGTAAAACCAAGAGTCACAAGTTCTTCTAAAATAAGCTCTACATGGTCAAGATTTTCTATCAATACTTCTTCAGTTATCTCAAATGTAATCTTTTGAGTAGGTATATGATGTTTCACCACCATGGACTTAATATGATCTGTAAAATCACCTGACAATAGATGTGAAGGTGAAATATTTATGGCTATTTTTATATCTTTACCAAAACATTTGCATATTTCATGGTAATTAGAAAAAACCTGACTGATGATCAGTTCGCCAAATGATTTAGCATAACCAAGTTGTTCAATAATTGGTATAAATGTATCAGGAGCAACTTGTCCTAAAACTTCATCCTTCCATCTTGCCAAGACTTCTACCCCTAAGAGCTTTCTCGTTTCAGCATGATGTTTTCCCTGAAATACGCAGTAGAACTTGCCTTTTTCAAGAGCCAGTTTGATTCTTTCCTTTAATAGTTCTTCTTTAAATACAAGTTCCTCCAAAGCGTCATCATAAATGATGCTTCGATCTTTATCGTTGGCTTTTGAATGTGACAAGGCAAGCCTAGTACGATGGATAACAGAATCAAAGGTATCACCTGAACGACTTTGTACAATTACTGTATGAAAATCAATTTTTTTGGTCATGTTCTTCATATTGAACTTAATTTCAAAGTTCTTTTTGAAATCATCAATCCATTTAGATATGTTATCATCTGATTCATTTTCCAGCCAGATGATGAACTCACTGCCGCTCATTCTTGCAACCAAAGCCTTGTGATCAAAGTCCTTTAAAAGCGTGGCAACAATCATCAGAACCTGATCACCAATTTTATCGCTGTATATGGAGTTAATCAAATGCAGGTTTCTAACATTAAAAACAACTAAATAGCCGCCGATGTTATTTTCTAATCTCGCCTTTACCTCTATCTCAAATAAGTTCATATTCATAAAGCCAGTCAAGCTGTCGAAGTAGGCCAACTCATATATTTTATCTATACTACTTTCTAGTTCACTGATATTTTCAAATAAATAGTCTCTGATTGAATAAATCATCAAATGAATAATTAATAAGTATAGTATCAAAACAAAAAATTGAATGATCCATAAGGATATTTCATCTAGTACATGAGTATCTGTCGGATTAAATATGGCTATTATATATAGGGATATGTAGGCAAGCACTGTGAAAATCCCCAGTCCTATGCTCTTGTTTCTTGGTAAAAACAATGTCGCTAAAGCATTGGAAATCATAAAGAGTGCAATACCGGCACTTTCAAACCCACCATCTATAAAAGATAAATAACCTATTATAAAAGGAATGACCAATGTGACACGCATTTTAAACTCATCACTGATTTGCCTTCTCATAATGGACATGTAGGCAAATACAGCGCCCATTGCGAAATCTAAATATACAAAAAATTTATCAAAATCTGCGTAAAACAGAATAATTGCAGTACAAAAACAAACCAAACTTCCTAGTGGCATGATTCTATCAAAATGTTTCTCAACCCGTCTTAAAATCAAATTATTATAGTCTTTTTTCATATCATCACCACTATAATAATACCCAAGAAGTTTTTAACTAAAACTAAAAGGCGCAAATGCGCCTTTAAATATATGATTTTGTCACCGACTCATCTGATTTCACAATATCACAAGGTTTACCTTCAAATAAGAGATAACCCCCTTGACTACCGCCTTTTGGTCCAAGTTCTATTAAATGGTCAGCAGATTTTAACATGTCCATATGGTGGTCAATAACAATTAAAGTATTATCCTCATCTACAATGGCATTGAAAAGGTGTATTAACTTACGTACATCATATAGATGCAGACCATCTGTTGGTTCATCTAAAACATAAACTTGACCCTTTTGATTCAACTTGGAGGCCAGCTTAATTCTTTGGAGTTCACCACCAGATAAGGTAGACATGGACTGGTTTAAATGAAGATAGCCCAGTCCAACTTTTTCCAAGTCATTGAGTCGTCCTATAATAAAAGCATCGTCAAAGAAATCAATGGCCTCGTTTACCGAAAGATCAAACACTTGAGCTATGGAATGGGATTTATACTTGTATTCTAGAACTTGATTATTATATCTCTTACCATTACAGGATTCACAAACCGATTCAATTTGGTCCATAAAACCCATTTCAGTTGTAATAATGCCTTTTCCTTTACATACAGGACATGCACCTTTTGCATTAAAAGAGAAATAGGAAATGTTCTTACCCGTCTCTTTAGCATACAACTTTCTTACTGCATCTGATATACCCATATAAGTTGCAGGTGTAGAACGGCTATTTGCACCAATAGACTTTTGAGAGATAAAAACATAATTCTTTTCAAGCTGATCTAAAATACAAGAAGCCAAAGAAGATTTACCAGATCCCGCCACACCTGCAATCAGGGTCCAAACACCTCTTGGTATTTCCAAACTGATGTTTTTTAAGTTATGATGGGATAAGTCTCTTAGTGAAATAAAGTCCTTTGATTCTCTAAGGTTTTCTTTGAAGGTAAAATTGTCCTTTAACATTTTACTTGTGATGGTATCCGCTTCTAATAAAGCCTTATAAGGCCCTTCATACATGACATAGCCACCCTTTTCTCCCCCTACAGGGCCCATATCAATAACATGGTCAGCCATTTGAATGATGCCTGGATGGTGTTCTACCATCATAATGGTATTGCCTCTGTCTCTCAATTTTTCAATAGAAGACTTTAAGTTGAATATATCATGCTGGTGTAAACCAACACTGGGTTCATCTAGAACATAAACCACATCAGTAAGAGCTGAGTTGATATACTTTGATATCTTAACGCGCTGGGCTTCTCCACCTGATAAAGTACCCATGCCTCTTTCTAAAGTTAAATAAGATAAACCTACATCAATAAGAGGTTGCAACCTCTTGTTTATTTCATCAACAATGGGGTCAGCCAATGGATCTTTTAAACCATGAAGAAAAGATTTGATTTCTGGGATCGGAAGAGCCAAAATATCACTGATACTTTTGTCATTTATCTTACATGAACGAATGGTGTCATTAAGTCTTGTACCATGACAAGATTCACAAACACGAGTGGTCACCATGGTATCTAAAAGTTTCTTATGTCTTTTACCTTCTTTTGTGTAAATGATAGACCTGTACATTCTAGGATAGATACCTTCGAACTTGGCAGACTTCGGCCAGTTGGATGGTGGATCTTTTAGCTTGACTTGGGGAGAATGTAAAAAAAGCTCTAATTCTTCCTCCGAATAATCTTTTATTTTTTTATTCAAATCAAATAAACCGCTGTTGGCATAACGTTTCCATCGCCATGCCCCTGTAGTAAAGGCAGGAAAGTTGATTACACCTTCATCATTAAGACATTTATTAAAATCAACCAGCTTATGAATATCTAATTTGGTAACTTCACCTAAGCCTTCACATTCACTACATCTCCCCTTAGGATGATTAAATGAAAAAACATCTGAATAACCTACAAATGGTTTACCCACACGTGAGAACAAAAGTCTTAGAAAGGCATTGATATCTGTATAAGTACCTATTGTCGACCGGCTTGAATTACTTGGTTTTTTTTGATCTAAAATCATTGTTACAGGTAGATTTTCAATGATACCAACATTTGGACGACCATACTTAGGTAAATACTGCTGAACAAAGCTTGGGAAGGTATCATTTAATTCCCTTCTAGATTCTGCTGCAATTGTATCCATACATAAAGAAGATTTGCCAGAACCTGATACACCAGTAAAAACTGTGATTTTATTTTTGGGAATTTCTACATCCACATGTTTAAGATTGTGTTCATATGCGTCTTTTACTATAATCTTCATTTTGCCTCCACAAGAAATTGGATGGTAGAATTCCAATAATTCATGTCATAAAACTTGTTGTATAAATTGTCAATCAAAAGTTTTGGGCCTAACAAACGATAGCCCAAATCATTTACCATCTGCATGGCCTCTTTTTCGTGTTTCTCCAAATCCTCATCATTTTTATAAGATACCTGAAAAGAAAAGTACTTACCGCCAGGTATGGTCATCTCAGTTAAGTTATGACTTGGATGTTCTCCTTGATAAAAGAAGCCATAAATAACTTCCTTATCTGTAAACTCTACAATTTCATAATTGTAATTGAGATAATCTATCTCATATTCTCTTGTTATATCATAAATCTGACGGATGTTAGCATTCACCATATTAAAACCTTTTATTACATGTATGGTTCTTTCCTCATAGTCTTCTACCGTATAGCCACTATGAAACTCTTTATAAGTAGCAAGTCTTTTTTCAATATCAATTTTTTTGACTTGCAGCTGTTGTATTTCACTGGTGATCTTTTTATGTGCCTTGTCCAGATAATAGGCATAATCAAAAGTAGGTTTGTTTATGACTTCCTTAATTTCCTTTAAAGACATCCCCATCTTCTTGAATAAAAGAATCATTTCTAATCTATCTACTTCTTTAAATCCATATTCACTGTAACCGTTAGAATCTACTACTACATCTAATAAACCCTTTTTCTCATAAAAGCGAATTTGAGATTTTTGAATACCCAAAAGAGATGCTACTTCACCCTTAGTTAATTTATTTGACATTTTTCCTCCAAAAAGACTTGACTGTGAACTAAGTTCATACCTTATGATACATTATAGATTATCAGAAAGGAAGTATTATGAATAACATTCAACTAGGAAATGACAATATAAAAAAGATATTTTGGATGTATGCAATTCCATCCGTTTTATCAATGATCGCTCAAACTACAGCAACTATGATAGATTCCATATTTATTGGAAGATATGTAGGCTCTTCTGGCCTATCTGCAATCACAATATTCTTTCCACTAATCGGTATTGTTATTGGTATAGCATCCATGTTTTCCATAGGTGGTACAACATTAGCGGGTATAGAGCTTGGGAAAAAGAATCTAGAAAAGTCCAATAACTATTTTAACGTAACCCTGGCTATATCACTTATATTGAGTATTACATTCACCGTTCTTATTCAGTTGACTTTACCCTACCTATTAAAGCTTCAGAATATAGATCTAAAAACAACACAACAAATCATGGACTATGGTGGTACCATCAGCTGGTTCTTTCTATTCTTTATGATGAACTTTGCATTGACCTTCTTTTTAAAGTTAGATGGTAAACCAATTTTGGTCGTGGCTACCATGATCTCTGGTACCGTCATCAACATACTTTTAGATTATTTATTTATTGCTAAAATGGGTCTGGAGTTAAGAGGTGCTGCACTTGCAACTGGCATGTCGCAATTGATACCATTTATCGTATTGATTGTTTACACTTTTTCTAAGTCCAACTGGAAGATAAAAAAGCCTGTCTTTCACTTTCATGAAATCAAACAGATTGCCTTCAATGGTTCTTCTGAACTACTAAGTCAGTCAGCAGTTTCAATAGCAGGCCTTATCATCAATGCCATGATCATTACTAGAGTTGGTGTTATTGGTCTTGCAGGTTATGCAGTGTCACAGCAAATAGCCTCAATAGCTGGTTCTTTGGGTTATGGCTTTGCTGAGTCCAACCAAGCAGCACTCAGTTACAACTATGGTGCCAACTTAAGAGACAGGGTGGATGCTTTAAGAAACTACACATTGAAGGCAAATATTATAACAGGTATCATCTTGTTTTTGCTTGCAAACATTTTCTCATATGAAGTCTCATCCTTATTTGTAAAAGAACCTGAGACCATAGAAATGTCTGTCAGAATACTTAAGTATTTCTCTTATGCCTTTATCTTCATGGGTGCAAACATCACAATAGGCACCTATTATACAGCTATCAATGATCCTATACTATCTGGAGGTATCACACTATTTAGATCTTTCATAGCTCTACTAGTCGGTTTAGCCATTTTGCCTGCTATATTTGGCAACAATGGTATATGGATGAGTATAGTATTTAGAGAAATTGTAACCATTATTGCTGGTACAGTTTTACTGTTTATGAAACCTTACGGCTTAATTAGAGGTAGACAAATAAAAAACGCCGCATAAAAAAATAAGATACCTCGTGTATCTTATTTTAGTTTATCTACTATATAAGCTGAGTATTTAAAATCAACATTCATGATGTGTTTGAATATCCATGAGGAAATAAACTTGATCAAATCTCTTAGGGACGCCTTTTGATTCTCAGCAATCTCTGTAAAGTTAATTTCCATTAAATAAGTCATAAAAGATTCATGTTCCTTTATGTGTTCATCAAGTTCTAGATATTCATAAGTTTTCATAAGCTGTTCTTCTTGTAGAAAATGATACTTGGTATATTCCATAAGCTTGCTGATACAATCAACTATGTCATCTAGAATATCATCGTCTCTATTAAGTAAATTTTCTAAAGTTCCTGCGATTTCAAATAGTTTTTTATGTTGTTCATCCACCAAAGGAATATGAACAGAATATTCATCTTGCCACTTAAACATTTGCACCACCTTTCTAATTAATTAATTAATGCCCGAATATGGTCCTTATTAAACAGAAATCACCATTTTGTTATATATGAATGGAAAAACCCGAACGTACACCTATGATAATCGTTTTCCTATAAATACCTTTAATTCATTGTGTGTAATTTACAACCACATTCGATTCGTTTGTGTTTACTTTACGAAAGTATGGGTATATAGGACCCAATAACCCGAATAATAAAATTTTATATTGATTTAATATTCGGGTTTGATATAATACTCATGTGTTAAAGATTTATAGGAGGACTTATTCATGTTTGAAAGATTATTTAAACTTAAAGAACACAAAACAACAGTAAGAACAGAGATTATGGCAGGTATCACAACCTTCATGACTATGGCTTACATATTAATTGTTAACCCTGACATGTTATCAACTACTGGTATGGATGCAGGTGCAGTATTTACTGCTACAGCACTCTCTGCTGTGATTGGTACATTGGTTATGGCTTTTGCAGCTAATCTACCATTTGCCTTAGCACCAGGTATGGGTCTGAACGCATTCTTTGCTTTCACAGTATGCGGTATCATGGGTTACAGCTGGCAGTTTGCTTTAACTGCAGTTTTATTAGAAGGTATCATCTTCATTGCACTTACATTCTTAAATGTAAGAGAGGCAATTATCAATGCTATTCCAATGAACTTAAAGCATGCCATTTCAGTAGGTATTGGTTTGTTTATATCATTAATTGGTTTAAACAGTGCAGGTATTGTATCAACTGGTAAATTCCACATCGGTGATGGTCAATTAGGTGGTCTTATTGTTCAATTAGGTGAAATCACTTCACCATCAGCCCTTGTAGCATTATTCGGTATTGTTCTAATTGGTGTTTTACTGGCTAAAAACGTTAAAGGTGCTATCTTGATTGGTGTTTTAGCTTCAACAATTGTTGGTATCCCATTTGGTGTAACTGATTTATCAAGTATTCAATTTAATGGTTTCTTACCACCATCATTATCACCAATCTTATTTAAGTTTGATTTTTCAAATATTTTTTCTTTAGATATGTTCATAGTACTGATGACATTCTTATTTGTTGATATGTTTGATACAGTTGGTACACTAGTTGGTGTATCAAGTAAGGCTGGTTTATTAGATGCTGAAGGTCGTGTACCGAATGCCAAACAAGCTTTATTAGCAGATGCTGTTGGAACAACATTTGGTGCTTGTATCGGTACATCTACAGTAACAACTTACGTCGAGTCTGCATCAGGTGTTGCAGAAGGTGGTAGAACTGGTTTAACAGCTCTATCTACTGCAGCAATGTTCTTTATTGCATTGTTCTTAGCACCAATCTTCTTAGTGGTACCATCAGCAGCAACAGCACCTGCACTTGTAATCGTTGGCTTGTTCATGATGTCACCTATTAAGGAAATCGACTTCTCAGACTTTACAGAAGCATTACCAGCATTCTTAACATTAGTTATGATGCCACTTTCATACTCTATCGCAGATGGCATCATCTTCGGTGTTGTATCGTATGTACTTCTTAAAGTGTTTACAGGTAGATACAAAGAAGCGCCAATCTTAACATACATTTTGGCAGCATTATTTATTTTAGATATTATGTTCTTGAAGTAAGACATAGCGAAAGGATATCCCACACCGTGGATATCCTTTTTTTAGTGTCTATTTAAAATAGTTTGCTCATCATTATGAATGGTTTCGTTTACCATATCTAATAAAACCTTTGGGTTATATTGATGGTCATAATCTCTATTGATATGCATGAGTTGCTGTGAAGATAGATGTCTAACATCTACAGTTGAAGTACCTAGTTCTAATTCTAGTTCGATTTTTCTAGCCTTCATATTAATGAGTTCATGAATAGTTCTATTCATAACCTCACCTCCTTATGGTCTATATACCCTAAATAAAAGAAAAAAAGCAGAAAATCTGCTTTTTAAATAACTTCTTCTGTTGATACAAGATCCATATCATTTCTACGATACATTTCATTGGATTCAACTGAATAGAAATGAGCTTGACCATTCGGTGTGTTGTAGCCATTTTCATATAGAATCCTTGATTTACCAATCGGCCAATAAGAATCATTGTTGATGTTATCACTTGCATGAAGGTACTCAGGTATAGACTTACCAATATGCTCTAGTATGTATTCATCATCAAAGTAATCTTGGCTGTTAAATACACGAATAATCTCTTGTATTTGCTCAATATTTGTCATTTCTGTACGAGGACTGATTGCGCTTCTTACATATTGAACACGTCTATCCTGGCTTGTCATAGTACCATCTGTTTCAGCATGTGATGGCGATGGCATAACCACATCAGCATATTCTAGAAGCACAGAGTAGTATTCGCCTTGTACCATAATAAACTCAAGGGTATCCGCTAAATCTACCGTTAAGTTGTCATCCATGATGATCAAACCTCGAACATGGCCATTAGCAATTTTTTCATTCAGCTCAGATGTATTCATATTGACGCCCATATCAACCATACCTTGAGTATTTCCATCTTCTCTTAATTGGATAATACCATTTCTAGGTCTACCGATATGTCCTGACATAACCGCAATTTCAGCGACTAAAACCATCGCATCGTCTGATAACTTGGCTCTGTCTGCAAC
Organism: Acidaminobacter sp. JC074; assembly: GCF_022496765.1. Lineage (GTDB taxonomy): Bacteria > Bacillota > Clostridia > Peptostreptococcales > Acidaminobacteraceae > JABXKX01. The sequence continues at coordinate 133,542 of NZ_VANV01000018.1, forward strand.
AAACATAACATTCTTTTTAGAAAGTATCTCTTTTGCAACATGTTCAGCATCTGCAGATATCTTAAGATCAGATAAAGATTCTCTAAGTGCTTCAACACCTTCTCCAGTGTTGTAACCCGTCTTTTCTAGTATATATTTCGCAATACCTTTTAAAAGGTTTAAATCTTCTTCATAATAACAAGCAGTTGCCCATTGATCTTCTTGAGTCTTTTCATCACCAATGACAATCATGTCCACACCTTTTTGTGCAGCCTTTTTAATTCTTACACCAAGAACAGGTTGTGTCTCCATAATTGACGTCCCAACAGTAACAATCATATCTGTGTATTCAAGCTCTGTTACAACATTAGACGATACATCATAACCCAAGACATCCTTTAGACCCTTTTGATATCCTTTATTGGCATAAATATTCTCAGTTTTAAAAGTTTCATTGGCCATTTTCTTTGCAAGATATATGGTCTCATTAAAATACTTACCTGATACGATTGTTGCCATTGAATTATCGCCATATCTTAAATTGATAGACTGAGCCTTTCTAGCGATGTACAAGATAGCCTCATCCCATGAAACTTCCTCTAGAACGCCATTTTTTCTAACCATAGGCTTTCTGATACGTCTTTGGTTTTGTTGTAGTACAAGGTCAAATCGTCCTTTTTTACATAAAAGACCCTTATTAATAGAATCAGTTGCCTTAGGAAGCGATCTTAAAAGCATAGCACCCTTTGACTCCAGTTCAATGGAACAGCCCAAACCACATTGGTTACAGATTGTTTCAGTTAAATCTCCCTTTAAAGGTACTGGCTTTTGAACCAGAACTTTTTCCTGTAAGGCGCCTGTCGGACAAACATGAACACATTGACCACAAGAGATACAGTCAGTATCTGATAAAGACTTGTTAAATGCAGGTTGCACTGTTGCAGAAAAACCACGATTTGCAAAACCTAAAATACCTTGATCCATGACTTCTTCACAAATACGTACACACATACCACATAGGATACACTTGTTAGGGTCTTTGGTAAAATAGAAGTGTTCATCATCCATTGGAAGCGACTTCTTTTCACCATCAAATCTAACTGGCTCTACATCATATTCATTAGAATATGAGAACAAGTCACATTCAAAAGCATCCATACAACCACATTCAAGACATCTGTTTGATTCAGAAACAACTTCTTTTTCTGTAAATCCATGCACAACTTCTTCGAAATTGTGAATTCTTAATTCAGGATCCTCATGTGACATATGAGAACGTTCTTGACGTGAGATGTGTTTAAGGTCCTCAGAAGTTACATCCTTTTTAACCGTATAAAGTGGTGAATGTACAATGAAATCACCCTTCAAATATTTTTCAATCACTTCAGAAGCATGTTTTCCATCAGCAATGGCCTGGATGGCAATACCAGCACCATCGTTTACAGCATCACCACCGGCAAAAACACCGTCTAAGTTTGTCATAAACTGGTCATTTACAGAAATGTTACCACGCTCATTTAAACCAATTTCCTCAAAACCTTCTGGCATTAATCTCTGTCCAACTGACATGATAACTGAATCTACTGATAATATTTCCTCTTCTCCAGTTGGCTCAACACCACGTCTACCTGAAGCATCCATGTCTGTTTGTCTCATCTTTTGTAAACGAATATGAGTGACCTTACCTGTTTCATCCGAGATAAACTCTGTTGGATTAGATAAGAACTTAAATACTACGCCTTCTTCTTCTGCTTCTTCTATTTCTACATCTACTGCAGGCATATCTGCCTTAGTTCTTCTGTAGATGGCATAAACTTCTTTTGCACCCAATCTAATGGCCGTACGACAAGCATCCATAGCCGTGTTACCACCACCGATTACCGCTATCTTGTTACCAGTTCTTACAGGCTTGTTGATGGCAAATTTATTTAAGAATTCTATACCACCAATAATCCCCTTTGAATCTATACCTGGACATCTTAGGTAAGATGACTTCCAAGCACCTATCGAAACATAGACAGCATCAAAGTGATTTCTTACATGTTCTAGTGTCATATCTCGACCAATTCTAGTATTTGGGATAAGCTTAACACCCATGGCTTCTATTAATGCAATTTCTTGCTGTAATACATCTTTAGGCAGTCTATAAAGTGGAATACCGTATTTAAGCATACCACCAAACTCAGGCATGGCTTCATAAACAGCCACATCATGACCTTGTTTTCTTAAAAAGTAAGCTGCAGATAAGCCACCCGGACCACCACCAATAACAGCAACGCGCTTACCAGTTGTTTCGCTGACCTCAGGCATGTATGGCTTGTCTGATTGTAAATCCAAGTCGGCAACATATCTTTTAATCCAGGCGATTGAAATAGAATCCTCTACTTTACCTCTTCTACAGTTGGTTTGACAAGGATGCGGACAGACTCTACCGATGCTTGCAGGTAGTGGTAAGTCTTCCTTAATAAGCTTTAAGGCTTCTTCATATTCCTTGTTGGCTGTTAAACCTACATAACCTTGGATATCAACATTAGATGGACAGTTTAACATACAAGGTGCTTTACAATCACCCTCATGATCTGAAAGCATCAGCTCTAAAGTTGTTTTTCTTGAAGCTCTAATTCTATCAGAGTTGGTCTTTATAACCATGCCGTCGCTGATTTGAGTAGAACAAGATCTAATCAATCTTGGGCTGTTTTCTATTTCAACAACACACATACCACATGAACCATAATGCTTTAACTTGTCATCATGACACAATGTTGGTATTTCAAAGCCATTATCTCTTGCAACTTCCAATATTGTATAGCCTGCGTGGCAATTAATTTCCACACCATTTATATTAACTCTTATTTGTGACATGAATCCTCCTACTTTCTAGAAATTGCATTAAACTTACACTTGTCGACACACTGACCACATTTGATACACTTGTCATTGTCAATGATATGCTTTTTCTTAAGCTCTCCAGAGATTGCACTTGTCGGACAAGCTCTTGAGCAGACCGTACATCCTACACAATTATCTTCAATGGTGTAAGTTAATAACGCGCTACAAGAACCGGCACTACATTTACCTTGTAAATGCTCTTCATATTCATGTCTGAAGTATTTCAGTGTTGTTAATACAGGATTTGGTGCAGTTTGACCTAAACCACACAACGAACCCTCTTTAATTTTATATGACAACTCCTCTAATAACTCAATATCGCCTTCACGGCCCTCACCAGAGGTCATTCTCTCTAATATTTCTAACATTCTTCTTGTACCAATACGACAGTAAGTACATTTACCACATGATTCTTTGCATGTAAACTCTAAGAAGAACTTAGCCATTGATACCATACAAGTGGATTCATCCATAACAACCATACCACCTGAACCAACAATGGCACCGGTCTTATTGATTGCCTCATACTCAACAGGTGTATCTAATAAGGCTTCAGGTATACAACCACCTGATGGTCCACCTAACTGCACTGCCTTAAATGGTTTGTCTTCTAAAATACCACCACCGATGTCATAAATAACATCTCTTAAGCTCATGCCCATAGGTACTTCCACTAGACCACCGTTTTTAATTTTACCTGTCAGTGCAAATACTTTTGTACCATTACTTTTTTCTGTTCCAAGATCAGCAAAAGTATGACCACCCTGTAACATGATCCATGGTACATTAGCCAAGGTCTCAACATTATTGATGTTGGTTGGATAATCAAAATAGCCCTTTTGTGCCGGGAATGGTGGCTTCAATCTTGGCATACCTCTTTCACCTTCTAATGAGGCGATTAAAGCAGTTTCTTCACCACAGACGAATGCACCTGCACCAGCCTTGATGCTGAGTTCGTATGAGAAATCACTTCCAAATATATTTTGACCTAAAAAACCTTTTTCTTTGGCTTGTGCGATAGCGAGTTCTAATCGTTTAATAGCAAGTGGATACTCAGCTCTAACATAAACGATACCCTTTTTAGCACCAATCGCATAACCTGCAATCATCATACCTTCGATAAGACTATGAGGGTCACCTTCTAAAACTGAACGGTCCATAAATGCACCTGGATCTCCTTCATCAGCATTACATACCATATACTTTGTATCACCAGGCGAGTTGTAAGCTGCCTGCCATTTAAACCATGTAGGGAAACCTGCTCCACCTCTACCTCTTAAACCTGATTCTTTAATTACATTGATGACATCTTGAGGTGTTGATTTCAAACATGCTTTAATCCCTTGATAGCCATCTCTTTTAATATAATCATCAATATTCTCTGGGTTGATTAAACCACAGTTTCTTAAAACGATTCTATGTTGCTTATGTATCTGATCAAATTCTGAATCTGTATTCATTTGATCTAATTTGCCATCTTTAATTTTATCAAGTATTTCTTTGGCTAGATTTTCATCTACCTGTACATAACGTCTTACACTTGGACCATCGTATACATCAACGATGGGTTCTTGATAGCAAGTACCTACACAACCTGTTATTTCAAACGTAATATCTAAATTCATATCATCTGCATGTAACTTTAAAGCGTCCATTACCTTGTCAGCGCCAGCAGCTATACCACACGAACCCGAACCTACAACTACTTTCATTGCGCCTCCTCTTGTCTAATCTTCTTGATGATTGAACTTACCTTGTCTCTTGTAAGCTTAGCATGCGTTTGATCATTGATCATCATAACTGGTGCTAAACTACAGCAACCTAGACAGGCTACATTGATATATGTGAATAAACCGTCAGAGGTTGTTTCACCTTCTTGTACACCCAATACTTCTTTAAGTGCCAGTTCAATTGCACCAGAACCATTAACGTGACAAGCGGTCCCCTGACAGAGCATAATTAAATACTTACCAACGGGTGCCATTCTAAATTGTGAATAGAATGTCGCCACACCATATACTTTTGCTTCCTTAACTCCCGTTACTTCAGAAACTCGACTTAATGCCATTCTTGGTAAATAACCATAAGACTCTTGAACATCTTGTAAGATTGTTATTAAGTTTGAATTTTCTGATAAGTGATTGTCCAATATTTCATTTACTGAACTTAAATCTACAGTCTCTATTGTACTGTTACATTTACATGTCATCTCTTTCCCCCTATAGTAATCATGATTAGAGTTATCTGACAATTGCATATAACCTATCATAGTATAACATTTTGTTAATAAATAATCAATAAAATGTCGCATTCGGGGAAACGTTTTCACAGTAATATGAAGGAAATGTTGCAAATTGCACATTTGTAGGACCCTATTGAGAAAAATCATGCCCACATTTTAATAGTCATAAATTTACTTTTCGACAATAAAAAACACACATTTTTTTCTTTATGATAATAGTTTGATAAAAAATAAACTTTTCAAAAAAAGACAAAAAAAAATTAGACAATCTCATATGAGATTGTCAGATTAATAAAGATAAATGCCTACCCTATCTAGCTTTTTAAGATCATACTTATCTATGATGTTGATGAGTTTCATTGGATAATTTGGATCTGTTGCATAACCACATCTCCTGATTGCATAAGCAGCAAGCGTTGAGTCATACATGACTTCTCTATAAGGTTCATATCTTGATTTCTTTAAAATATTCTTATGGTCTAGCCAAGCTTCCTTAACGGTATGATAAGCTCTAAAATCAGCGTCTGTTCTAAAAGAGACACCATTATAAACTTCCCATGTATTAGAGGTTACAGAACCATTAGAAGCTGAACCCTTAATACCGAACAGGTTATTTGAGAACTTGCCACTGTATTTATCAACTGGTACATATTGTCCCCAGCCTGTTTCTAAGATAGCCTGTGCAACCTGTAAAGACGCTGACATACCAGTCTCATGAAAAGATTCTAAAGCCAAATCTGATGCAAAGTACTTAAACTCAGATTTTTCTATAATTGGTTTAGATGAATAGAGTTTTTCCAAATAAGTATTTAAGGTTACTGTGTCAGATTTTATAGTTTGTCCCTGATAATTGCCACTAGCATATATACTTATTTTTCCGCTAGAAGATGGCATATAGTCAAAAGTCTCTTCAAGTGTCAAACCAGATGCAAGTACCTGGTCGCCATTTTGAACTAAATGATAAGTGATATCCGCCACATCTACATTGCTGGAAACTGACAATGTCGCTGAAGACGTTAAAACCTGATTAGGTCCAACACCCTTTAAAAGAAGTTTAGGACTGCCGTCTACACTAATACGTTTAGGCGGGCTGGTTACAATGTTATCATTAACATCTTTTACAGATACAATCAGTTCTTTTTCACCATGATAGGTCATATCTGGAAACCACTTGTATGATCCCCATGGAATGACTGCTAAAGTTTCTTCAAGACCTGTATTTACATCTCTAAGTATGAAGCTGGTCTCATTGACGTCAAAGTTTCTTGAAGCAATTAAGGACACTTCCTTGTTTACAGTTGCATTCTCTGATACACCACCCATATAAAGGTATCTATCAACGTCAAAAGTCACCGTCTTTTTCTCGCTATAGTGAGTTTGACCTAAACCATCTACTGCAATGACTTGAATGTTATAGTCTCCATTTTTTTCATAAGTCGGTTTAAAGCTGTAGCTACCAATTGGATCTCTTTTGGTGATACTTGTAACATTACCAGAAGAAACTTCTGTGATTTCATAATTGATGTACTTGGGAATAAAGTTCATTGTTTGGCTGATGTTTATGGCTTCTTTTGAGTAATCATCAAGGCCTAATAGATTGATTACTGGCTTTACATCAAGATTCACTGCTTTTGCATCAGCGGCTACGAGCTTTCTATTCTCATCGTAATAAGCAGCTACAAGCACTTTCTTACCCATATCTTCAACCTTTGGAATATATCTAATAGCCGAACCATTCGAGCCACTGGCCACAACATATCCCCGCATATCATTAGGATCTAATAATAGAAGTTTTAAAGAATCATAATCGTAGGCGCCATCCACCTCGACTATCATTTCTGATTCTATGGTCATGCCTGACGTGATATTACGCATACTCATATCATAAAAACCTTCATATTCAGCCTTAAGAGAATCATCTACTTTTACATGACGATTGACACCATCCCATTTGACTTCTACGCCAAAGAGATTAGATACCAGTTTTACAGGTACATAAGTACGATCATTATGTATTATAGGGGCGACGTCACTTAAATCATACTTACCATTGTATTCAAATACCGGACTATCTATCCAGAGCTTAATGATGTTATCACCATTTTTTATAGAAACCGTTCTATATGTTTCATCCCAAGATACCTGTCCGCCTAACTCCTCAGTCACAAACTTAATAGGTACCATCAACCTGTCATTGACAATGATGGGACTAGAAGTCTCAGTAATGTTGATATCGTTGACGAATAGTTGAATATCCGTTGCAAATGTTGCTTGAATCATAAATGCTAGTAGAGTAATTATTATTATTGTCTTTTTCATTTTAGTCACCTCACATTTAATATAACATGTTTGATGTTTATAAAGGCCATCTTAAGAATAGATTAATACAATTTACATCATTTCGTAATATTAAGGTTAACCTTAACAAAAGTCATGAAACATAGTATAATAACATGGAATCAGGAGGCTATATGGTAACATTAAAAGACATTGCAAAAAAAGCTGGTGTAAGCGTTATGACTGTTTCAAGAGTTGTCAATGGCAACCAGTCAAAAGTTTCAGCTAAAACTGCTAAAAGAATCAACAAAATCATTGATGAACTCGGCTATGTACCAAATTATTCAGCACGATCATTAATATCAAAGAAAACAAATATTATCGCAATAATACTGAGAAAAGATAGTAAACCGGATAATCCATATAACGCAAGAATGTTATCAGGCATCATCCCTTTTTTACAAGAAAAAGGTTATTACAGCATGGTGGTTGGGCTAGATAATTTTAAAGAAGTATCAAGGCACTTAAAATCATGGCATGCAGCAGGGGCAATTTTTCTAGGACTTTTTGAAGACGATGTACTGAGTATCCAGGATGAACATGATATACCACTTATTTTTACAGATTCCTACAACAACCTTGATACCATAACAAATGTCGGTATTGATGACTATAAGGGTGGCTGTCTTGCAGCCCAGCACTTTATATCTAAAGGTCATACTAAAGTAGGTTTGGCGACATACGCCATAGACCATAGTCCAATTTCTAAGGCAAGATTTCAAGGTTTTACAGATACCTTAAAAAAACACCATATAGAAATAAATGATGAACATATTTACAATGACCATTCTCCTGAACATATTGTTGAGAAGGCTTTAAAAACAGATATCACTGGACTATTTATAACAGCAGATATTCTAGCCCTTGATGTCATGGAAATCCTCAAGGAAAAGGGACACTTGGTTCCTGATCGCATGTCCATTATCGGGTTTGATGACCTACCTTATGGTAAATACTCATCACCAAGACTAACGACCATTCAACAGGATATAGATGAAAAAGCAAAAGTAGCTTGTGATTTATTGTTAAACAACATGGATCAAAAGCTACCTTCAAAAAATTATATTATTGATGTTAAACTTCAAATAAGAGATTCTGTTAAAGATTACTCCACTGTATGATTAAGTTCATAAATTAAATCATTAATTTGAATCTTATAAATACCCGTTTGACTCAAATCAAATCTAAATGTGATGCCCTTGGTTTTACCGCCTGGGGCACTTTCTACTTCTACAAGCTTTTCTTCTATAACTTGATCATTAACCTTAAATACCAAGTTCTTTTCACCTGCTTCATAACCTGAGTTAAGTACTTTGACTCTAGCCATTGCCTTGTTAGTATTTACAAAGACTTCAAAATCGATTAATTCTAAACTTGCCTCTTTTTTATCAACTACAAGCGTCTCATTCAGAAGATCTCCAACCTCGATCTGATATGTTCCAGGTTCGAAAATATCGTCCTTTGAAAATGTATAGGTTTCAGTACTATGAGGCTTGATACGCATATATTTAGTCTCAATAAGTTCATCGTCCATCATAAAAGGCATATCAATTCCCAGTGTCATGCCAGATGTGTTTTCTATAGAAAGCGTGACTTCGAATAAGTCATTCGATTGAATGGATTTTTTCATCACAATATCTTTAACACTGATATTACCTACAATATACTTAACCAAGCTATCTTGTTCTTCTTGACTAGATGGATAAAGTCTTATGGCAGTACCACCACCTTGAGATAAAGAAATTGGAAGTACATCAGTATTATCTACAAGCAGCTTATAAGTCGCAACATTGTTAGGGTTAGTTAAGTAGTCTGTATTTGTATCGTCTGTGTAGACCTCAGCAGTATAGAGTCCCTCACCTAGAAAATCTAGTGGTAAAGAAAGTTCTCTTGATTCTTCATCAGTTATACAACCAACAAACCATTCATCTTTTCCTTTGGTCTTTCTAGCAGTCATTACATAGTCACCAATCTCAGCTGAGATAATCTTAGACTCGTCCCAATCCACTGCTACATCCTGAACAAACTTAAACTCTTCATAAGGCTTAGAAGAATCATCTAAATAGTTTTCAGGTAAATCTGTAATCATTTGAAGCGGACTATAAAGTATGACGTAAAGTGCAAGCTGCTTAGCACGTGTGGTATGAACCCTATAAGTACCATTATCAATGGTCACATCAAAAATACCTGGTGTATAGTCAATAGGACCACCTAATATTCTTGTAAAAGGTAAAATAGTTGTATGTTCTGGTGGATTCCCTTCACTCCAAGCATTGTATTCCATACCTTGTACACCTTCACGCGCCACCCAGTTCGGATAAGTACGGCTAAGCCCTGTGGCTTTAATTGGCTCGTGTGTGTTAATCACAATTTGATACTCAGCAGCCTTTTTAACGGCATTGTTGTAATGATTCACCATATATTGACCATGATGGTGTTGGCCTCTTGGCTGCTTCATTCCACCATCAGCTACATATCCTGATTTAATCGCATTAATGGAAAGTCTCTGATAATCCGAATAAGCATCATCCATAGAAGCTTCATAGTTTTCTATACCACCAGACGTTTCATTATGCATGATGTACTCAACATTTCTTTCTTGACCATAAGCAACAACTTCACTGACATCAAAGTCCTCATATTCACCATCTTCTGTGAACTTAAAAAGATCATAGTTTTCAATCCAGTTGCCATCCCAACCTTGGTTCCATCCTTCTACAAGTAAACCGATTGGTTCGTCATCAGACAGGTACTTTTCAATAAAGTCAATGTAGTACTTAGCATTTTCAGTTGTGGCACCATGGTTTAAGTTGTGTCTACCCCAGTCTGATTTCTTAATATGCATTTCCCACCAAATACCCATATATTTCATAGGTGTAATCCATGATGCATCTTTAATTTGACTTGGTTCATTGAGGTTTAATATCAAACTTGAATCTGCAAGACCACCTGCATCATCAGCAATTGTAATGGTACGCCACGGTGTTGTCATAGTTTCTGATGCCTTCACTTTCACCCCATCAGGCCATGGTGCTAAATGACTTTCTAAGTTAAGATCCCCACCATGTCTTAAAGCCATGCCAGCATAATCTACTAGGGCTGCTTCATGTATAGAGACATGTGTCCCTGATGGGAATTTCATGGTTAGTGGTGTTGATGCATCTTTGACTTCTGAAAGAGACGTCTCTTTGTAAAGGTACTCATAAGAATCCCAATCGTTTCTAATCCACCATGTTTTGGCATCCTCAGCTATTTTAAACTGAGTCAACTCATCCATCACATGTATTTCATTGATTCCTTCTTGCTTAGGTATGATATACCTAAAGCCTAGGCCATCGTTAAATACTCTAAAATAAAGATCTAAGACTTTTTTTGATGACTTTTCTTCTAGAACCACCTTTAGTTCATTATAGTGATTGTCAATGTTAGACCTTTGTCCCCATACAGGCGTCCAAGAGTCATTTACTTCAACTTGTTCAAAGCTCATGATATTGAAACTCGTCATAGGTTCAATAGACTCAAACTCAAAACCTAGTTCAGATGGCAAAATAATTTTTTCATCCTTGTAAGTAACTTCATAAGTCAGATCTTCTTGTGAATGTATGACTACCTTAATGGAATCATCAGGTGACGATACTTCTAAAGATAAGATCTCTTCTTCACATGAAAGCATACTAAAAGATAGTAAAATGCTTATAAACAACAGTAATACTTTTTTCATAACAATTCCTTTCAAAATAGGTTAACGTTAACCTTCTTTTGGTATTATACTAAATTATTGATTGGAATGCAAAAAAAAATCTCTTCAATGAAGAGATTTGGTGGTCAATGCGGGACTTGAACCCACGGCTTCTTCCACGTCAAGGAAACACTCTACCAACTGAGTTAATCGACCATATATACTTATCATAATCAATAAAATTAAATTTTGCAATAAAAAAAGACATGTTTCCATGTCTAATTTTTCTTACCTTTATTTTTATTATCGGGCTTATTACTATTGCCCTTTTCCTTTAAACTCATGAACTTCTCTTTGACTTCTATTTTTAGATCTCTAAAAGTCTGTTCTTCTTCGGCATCTTTCAAGTCAGATTCATATTCAATCGCAAAAGAATTTGTATCCTCATTAGCCAATAAAACCTCTAACCACTCCTGTAAATCTTGATCTTCTTCAAGTGCCAATTGACTATCCCAAGGTAGATCTTCTGATGTATCTTCATCCTCTGGATCATCACTTTCATCCTCATCAGATTCTTGAGCCTTTCCCCAGTCCTTTTGATACTGATGTTTGATAGGATCCCAATGAGATTTTGCCTCTCTTAATAAATCACTTGGCTTTTCACCTTCATCTAGTGAATCATAATCTAAAGTATATGTTTCACTAGCGGGGTCGTAAATAAAATGATCATCTAAGAAATCTTCAAAACCCTCTGCACCTGCCATTTTAGCAAAATGTAATCTAGATACAAAACTGTACAAATCTTCTAAATCCTCGGGATCTTCTGGCTCATCAACATCTTCTGGTTCATCAGCCTCATCAGCTTCATCACCTTGGCTCTTAGCCCAAAGTTCTTGATAGTCCTTCTGGAACAATCTCCAAATATCTCTCGCTCTATTTTTCATTAATACAAGTGAAGGATATTCATCTAGATATTCTGTAGGAATATTGTTATCATCCTTATCTAACTCTTCTATATCAGATAGAAACGCCTCGATAACGTTATAATCTTCAGCAGTATCAGGAACCAACATAAGTCTTTCAATAAATCCTAAGTAAGCATCCTCTAAATCATCTAAGTCATCTAACACAACATTAGCTTCTAGTATATCTTCAGATTCTTCGTCATTATCTGACTTGTCTTGTTTGTCCTTAAGATTATTTACAACTTGTTTACCAATACTGACTTGATTTACTTTAGCTTCTTCTACAGTTTCTAAGTCACTTTCAATATATATCACTCTGATATTTTCACTAGGTTCTAGATTTTCTTCTAAAAAGTTCCTAATTTCATCACTAAAATCATCTGCATCATCTTCATCATATGTTACTGATGAGATTAGAATATTGTTGTTCTTCTTAGATAAATAATCATTCTCATCCGCTTTATCGATGATATCACCTAAAACGTACATGATATTTTCACCTATCATATCTTCATCAAACACATCATATGCTTCACTATTTAGTGGCATAATTTCAATTACATCCTGATTGTCATCAATTGTAATCTCCAAACTTGGATTTATATCTATTGAGACCAGGGCATATGGTTCTACTGCATTCATATTGCCACCAATAACAGCAAATAGTATCAAATAGGCTACAGCTGCCATACTAAGTGCTTGCTTTTTATATCTCAATTAAGAAGAATCCGCATTTTCATAGATATCTTCCTCTACGAAGTAGACTTTATTACCAATCATCAAGTCATCTTTTAAATGAACACGAATAAACTCATGCTCATCGGTTAAGAGGATAGCGTAATCTTTTTTTATTTTTACAACCAATCCTTTTTTCATAACATCACCCATTTCTTTTCCCTTTTCGTATACTATACAATCAAGTGTTGAATTTTAGGGACCTAAATATAAGAAATGTGTTTTATTATATCACTTTTCGTGAATTTTAACCTGTCTTTCTATGGTCATACCAATAAAATTTTCTATGGCTACAAGTCTTTTATCATCCTTAAGCGTATATAAGATAAATGACTTACCTTCATTTAATGCTCTTCCTGTACGACCAATTCTGTGAACATAGTTTTCAGGATCGTCTGGTAAGTTATAATTAAATACATGACTCACATCATTGATATCTAATCCACGTGCAGCAACATCTGTGGCAATCAAATATTTAAGACCCGTCGTCTTAAATTGATTCATAACAAACTCTCTTTTAGCTTGAGTTAAACCACCATGAAGGACTTCAACATCGAAGCCATCATCTTTCATGGCCATAAATAGGGCATCTGATCCTTTTCTGGAACGACAAAATATCATTGCCTTTTGAACAGCTTGAGATTTTAAAAGCTTTTTAAAGTCGTCATATTTCTTTCTGCCTGATGTTTCTATAATCAATTGAGATATCTTGTCTAGTGTTATGGTCTTCTTAGGCGCAACCAAATGAACCGGTTCTTTTAGATAGTTCTTAGAAAAAGAATCTACACGGTGACTCAGAGTCGCAGAAAAACACAAGGTTTGTCTCTCTTTAGGTATAAACTTAATGATTTGTTTGAGTTCTTCTTTAAAACCTATATGAAAAAGTTGGTCAGCTTCGTCCACAACAAGAGACCTAATCTGATTAACATCAAAAGACCCACGTTTCATATGATCTAGAACCCTTCCCGGTGTACCTATAATCATATGTATTTTTCCCTTTAAGGCATGAAGTTGAGCATTGATGTCTTGACCGCCATATGCAGCTAAAATATTGATGGATTTCATTTCTAACAACTTTTTAGCTTCTGCAGTTATTTGAATGGCAAGCTCCCTTGTTGGTGTGATGATCAAGACCTGTGTCCCCTGGTCATCTTCTATGGATTGGATAAGGGGTAATAAAAACGCAAGCGTCTTTCCCGTACCAGTTTGAGCTTCTCCTAAAACATCTTTACCATCTAGAATATGTGGAATGGTCATATTCTGAATGGGTGTTGGATCAATGATATTTTGACACTCTAAGGCATAAACCATTTCCCAAGCAAGTCCTAATTTATAAAACGACATATTACTCCTTTTTATTGTAATTCTCTATTAACTTCATCAGATATTTGGACTGGAAAGTTTCACTCACCAGTATTTGCTTAACAGGCGGCAACTTAAGAAAAGCACCTGTAAAGGCAGCCATAAAACGATGGCTTGCCAGTGAATGATTGTCAAAAATCAGATGATGCAAAGTATCTGTTTCTATTGCCTCTAAAACCAGCTTATGAACCGTGTTGACAGGCGTAAATATCCTAACATCTCTTTTACCCATGGTAATCGCATCAAACTGACAGACACGCGCGCAAACACCACAGCCAATACAAAGCTCATCATCTAAAATTACTTGATTGTCAAAGTCAAAACATCCCATTGGACAGACTTTGATGCATTTCTTACATGAGATACATTGATCATTCAGGCTGGCTATAAAATTAGATGATGAAAGAGTTTGAGCTAGCCCCATCTTCTTGGCACCCTTTAAAGCCATACAGCAACAGCCACAACAGTTACAGATAAATCCTACATCATCCTGAACATTTTCAGCAAACTGAACAAGATTATGTTTATAAGATATTTCAAGGATCTCTAGAGCTTCCTCATTTGAAATGAGTCTTGCATAACCATGTTTTGATAAGGATTTAGATAAACCATTGATAGATAAACAGACCTCCTGTGGTGCATCACAAACCTGGCCCAAATGCTCCGCTTTATGTCTACAGTAACATCTGCTCACACCTATAGAATCAGCTTGCTTGATTATATGACTGGCTTTTTCATATTCTAAGACATAAGCATGATCTTTTTTATCAAGACTCTTTTCATTTACAAGAATTCTTCCAATCGGTGTGGTTAAACTTAGAAGCTTTCTCATAAAATCCTCTTCGTTTTCCAGATACTGATGAAAGAGTTCACTTAAAAGCTTTTGATCAAAGTGGCCACCTGTTCTCATCAAGGCAAATTCAAAGAAACCAATCATAGGTGGTGGTACCACATACCATTCATCCATATCTAGTAGTAGCGCTTTTTCAGATAAGCTATTTAAAATCTCATATGCCTGCTCATTCGATAGCTTCCAGATTTTCGCAGCATCTTCTACACGAAAGGGTTTTATGGGTAGTTTAGAAACCAATGACGCTTCTTCATGTGTAAACATAACCTTTAAAATCTCATAAAGTGATTCTGATTCTGGTGCCCCTTGAGGGAACCTGTTGAATCTATCAATCAAGTTTTTATAACCACTTCTGCCTGTTAAATGAGCCATACTTTCTCCTTATCTGAAACTTAAAAAGCTCTGAGCATAACTCAGAGCTAATAATGATTTAGTTTGCTAATGTAGCTTTTTCATTAACCATGTTTAAGATGTTTTCTTGTAAAACTGAAAACTTTAAATATGGGATACCATACATTTCTTCAAATACACTGTAATCATCCGATCCTGTGTACTCTACAAAGTATGCTTTTAAAGCTTCATCATCAACTGCCACACCTGAATCTTCAGCAATAGCTTGAATGATTAATGTAATTTGAGAATTTTCCTCAATAGCAGGTGCAGATGCTTCTAACATAGCTTCTTCGGAATCATAACCAGCATATGCTTTGATGAAATCCTTGTAAGGCATGCCGTAAGTATTAGCTGTCATCTTAAAGTAGTTGATAACAGAGTTTTGTTGGTAAGTTGTTACTGCTTCAGGTACTGAATCTACAGTTGATTCTGTTAACAAGTAGTTTTGTACATAACCCATTACAGCATTTGATTTTAAGTTTTCTTTGATAACTTCTTTTAACTCTGCAACAGTTGTTACATTGTATTCCACTGATAAGTTTTCAGCAACAAAAGCATCATCTAACTCAGGTGTTACAGGAACAGAAATATAGTTAACAGTAATTGCAAATACAGCATCTTTACCATTTAATTCTGCATTACCATATTCTTCTGGGAATGTTACTTCAATATCAAAGCTCTCACCTGGCTTATGACCAATCAATTGCTCTAAGAAGTCATCAATGTATTGAGTCACACCAATTGTAACATCAGTACCAGCACCGCCTGTTGAACCACCTTGGAATTCAACACCATCGACAGAACCTACATAATCAATATTTACAGTATCACCTAAGGCGATTTCACGGTCCATAACTTTTTCTTCACCTAAGAAGTTTGCTAAGATACCATCAATGTTTGCATCTACTACTTCATCTGCAATTGTGTGTACATCACTTGGTACTGATATGTTCATGTAATCAGGTAATTGTACAAAATCCTTAGCTGTTACGCCATCAATAAATCCATTTTCGTTAAGACCTGCAGAGTAATCTATTGCTTCAGCAGCAGCTTCTTCTGTTGCTTCTGTTTCAGTAGCTGTTTCATTAGTCGCTTCTGCAGTTACTTCATTTGTCTCTTCATTTGCTGTTTCATTATTTTGCGATGAACATCCTACAGCAAATAATACGCTTAGAGCCAACATCGCAATTAATAGTTTTTTTAATTTTTTCATTCTCTTTCTCCAGTTCTTATTTTTTTAAGTCAGTGTATAGTATATCATACTTCTATTAATTTATGATACAAAAGTGGCAATTTGATGACATTTTAATATTTTATTCATTATTTTATGCATTCTTAATCAATTACAGAATTTTAATAAAAAAGAATGCCGGCAATAGCCGACACAATTTATTCATAACTCATATGCCAGAAATTCATTTCGTGTTCACAAGATTCAACGAAGATGTCAATGAGTTCTACTAAATCGCTTTCTTGATAACCTTCTACCAAATCATTCATAAGTTCAATAGATCTTACTGCAAAATCCTCAAATGCCTGACCAGCATAAGCGTCTATCCAAGCATCATAATAATTATCTCCACCAACTTCTAAACGCTTTTTCTTTAAGGCTTTACCTATAAACTCATAAGTTAGCGTGCATGGCAGTGCAGCACAAAAGAGTTTTGCTGCATTTTTTTCTGGTGCATACTGGAGCATAAAATCTAGATAGTCTCTAGTTGCTTGTTTTTCTTCTAAAGATTCTACTTTAAAAACATCTAAGTCATAATCTTTTAGATACTGGATATGCATATTGGTTTCTTCACTCATGACCACACCAATGCAAGTATGTAAAAACTGAAGATCTCTAACATTGTCCAGTAAGAGATAAACATTTGCAAAAACCTTGGAATAGTCTTTTAAATAATGTGTATCTTGAATCAAGTAATTCTTATACTTTTCTCTATCTAAGCTGCCGTCGAGTAAACCTTTTATAAAGGGATGGTCTAGATATGCTTGATAATAATCTTTGACTCTTTGATCTGCTAGTAGTCTATCTGTAAACATCATGTTCTCACCTCAAATCTCTTAAGTCTTGGTGAGATGATTAATAGTATAACAATACTCAAGCCAACTTCTACACCGTAGCCAGCAATGTTATAAATCGTAGCATATGCCCAAGTCGACATACCTTCTGGTGCAAATTGACCAAAGAAAATAATACCTGACAAGATACTGAAGAATGTAGAAATAGATGTTGCAAACAATGCACCACCTAATAATCTAATTGGATTTTTTGTACCAAAGATAGGTGTTAAACCAAGTGCAATCATTGCCCCTAAATAGTCTAGTGGAATTTGCATTGGAAAATACGGAGGTGCTATGATGATTTTTGTAATACCTACAATAATACCGCAGATAAATGCTTCTTCCATGCCATAAAGCACAGCTAAAATCATAATAGGCAGTACCGATAACAAAGAACAGCCACCACCTTGTGGGAATGGTACCAACTTGATTGAATACAGAACAATTGTCAGTGCTGATACGATCCCAATTCGTGCTATTGATTTGGTATTCCACTTGAATTTAGTCAGTTTAACAATAGCAAATGCAAATACAGCTACTGTTAAAATTGTTGCCAAAATAACTTCCATTTTTTCCTCCTTAAATTGCAGTAGGGAACCAAAAAAGACGCCTACCTGAGACGTCAAACATAACTAAACTATGCTTCCTACGCTGGCATTACCCAGATCAGGTCTAATGGTCTGAAGTCCTACTTCACTCTCAGCCGCTACAGCAGCTCCCATGTCAAACACAGTATAAACTATTTTATTATGATGTGCAACCAAATTTAACTAGATAAGTTTTAAACTTATGATACATTTAAATCTTTTTTACATACTTAGAAGAAATCTCAATACGACCTATACCATCTATTTTGCAATCAATGTCATGAAGCCCATCTTCAGTTTCCTTAAGTTTGATATTTTTTATTTTAGTCCCTTGCTTGATACCAGTAGAAGATCCTTTAACTTTAAGTTGTTTGATGACTGTAACAGAATCTCCATCATTTAAGATGTTGCCATTTACATCCTTCCATACATATTCAGTTTCAACTTCTGGTTGCCATTCAAAACCACATTCTGGACAAATGATGAACACACCATCCTCATATGTATATTCTGAATGACATTTTATACAATTAGGTAACATAAAGCCTCCTTATAAATCAATTAACAGAACCACTACATTATCTATCTTTTTGTCTGTTAAGTCAATGATTAAATCACATCAAAGTTTTCAAGAAAAAATTCCGAGATTGATCACCTCAGAATTTATGTATCGTCTATAATCTTCTTCTCATGATATAAAAGTGGTCATTTTCTCCTACAACAGCAAAATCTAATCTATCATATAAACTTCTTGGACCATGATAATTATCTTGATCGCTTGATGCTTGTTTCATAGTAACAACATCCATCCACTCGTAACCTGTATTTTTATAAAAAGCAATAGCATACACAATCAATGCACTTGCAATACCTTGTCTTCTTCTTTTAGGATCAACTAAAAAGCATACCAAGGCTACCGTATTATCTAAAATGTCTAATCCATATGGATTTTGAATAATCCTAGGGTAATTATTAATTTCATCACAGTTGCACCACCCAACTGGTCTATCATTTTCAAAGGCTAAGAAACCATTTAACTTACCTTCTTTTATAAGCTCTTGACAATAGTCTCTTGTATTCACATCATTATCATCTGATAAATAAAAGTGACAACAATAACACTTTGACCAAGCAGGATTATCGCAAAAGGCTATATCATCAAAGAATTTCAGATAATCAGGAATCAAATCCGGACTTAATCTTTTTACATCATAACTCATACAGTCTCCTTATTTATTCTCACAACAATCTTTCCATATGATTTTCTACTCTTATAGGTCTTTAAGGCATTTACGATTTCATCTAAATCAAAGCTCTTGTATATCAATGGTTTTAATCTTTCTTCTACAAGCATGGTATGAAGAAAGTCTAAATCCTCTAATGAAAACTTTGCTAGGTAGTTGGTATAAGTGATACCATCTTTTTTAGACATCATCTTGCCGAAAATCATAACTTTAAACAAGTGCTTCATCGCACCGCCATTGGCTATGTATATGCCCTTCTCAGATAAGAGATGTTCATAATCCTTAGCCGGTTTATAAGTTGCACAATCATATATCAAGTCATAATCACCTATCATATCTGATAATGAAATTTTATTATAGCCAAATATATGGTCTGCGCCAATAGAAAACATGACATCTTTTTTCTCTTCACTACATAAAACACTTACCTCGGCACCAAAATCCTTTGCGATTTGTACAGCAAATGAAGCTACGCCGCTGCTAGCACCGTTAATCAAGACCTTAGAGCCTTTCTTTACCTTACCATAATCTCTTATCCCCTGAAGAGCTGTTACACCAGCAAGAGCAAGTGTTGCTGCTTCTTCATGTGATACGGATTTCATTTTTTTGTCAGGATTTTCTCATCTATACATCGGTACTCAGAAAAAGCCCCCATACCAAAATCAGAAAGCTCACCAAATACATGATCGCCTACTTGAAATGATTTAACCTCTTTCCCCAGAGCTTCAACAACACCAGAATAATCCATTCCTAAAATCTTATTCTTTGGACCAAAAAGACCATTCACCAGCTTGATTGGAAATGGACTGCCAGTCAGACAAGCATAATCCGCAAAGTTTATACTTGAAGCTACAATTTTTACTAAAACTTCATTATCTTTCGGTACAGGTCTTTCAAGTTCTTTTAGGATAACGACATCTGGACTTCCATAATGTTCATAATAAACGGCTTTCATGATTTAATCCTTTCATACACATGTGACACTCTCTATAAATATACTACCCTTTTATCCTATAAGTTAACGACTAACATATCAAAAAAATTCTCTATAAATCCATAAATAGAACCAACTCATCTCCCTGCATTTGACCTGTATTGATAAAACCTTGTTTCTCATAAAACTCCTTGGGACTGCCTTCACTAAGCATACTTGTGACTTTAAAATACTTCTTACCTTCAGAACGAAGCATTTCTACCAAAATTCTAATGACTTCTTTCCCATAACCTTTTCTCTGATAATCTGCTGAAATCATCATCCGCCATAAATAGGCTCCGTTTACCGTTTCTGAATCATGGTACTTACATTCTTTATTGAGCATAACAAAACCAATGGGCGTTTCATCCAAATAAACCGCTCTTGGCCAAGCTAAATCCATATAACCATAAGCCTGTGCAAGTGAAATAGCATTTGGCGCAACAAGTTCGTTTTGTGCAGCACTCAAAGTATCACTTAAATCTATGACCGCATTGACATTATCCTTTGTTATTTTTCTTAGAGTTATCATAACTTTTCCTTTCATAACTATCTTTATAATTATGATAGCATGAACCACTAAGCTATGTGGTTGCATCATTATTACACCTAGTTTTATATGTTAGAATCTGTGGTATTTATATTACTCGATTACGACCTATACATTTTAAAGTTTATCGGGTCTTTCTTCAAACTAAAAATGCAGGACTAACCTGCATCAAAGTAAATTATTTTTTTGACAAAGTGATCACCTATAAAGGTCTACATTAAGGCAGTCATCCAAAAGCTTATAGCAACAATCAATGAAAGAGGTGTCATAGTATATCTTTCTTTTTTACTTCTAGAAAATAAGTTCATTAGAACATTAATAGACAGGTAGACTGAAAGAAATATACATATCCGCCTTGTCACAAGAGCAGAAAAGATCAAAGGCAGTATGCCTGCAGTTTGCAACAGTATTAAGATAGCAAACCACTGTACGAGAACAGAAACCAATATGACTATCCTCATATTTTTTGCTACAAGTTTGTCTTTACCGCCCATAACATATTCCCCCAGGGGTTTGCCTAAGGCAACTAAGATATAAACGATTGAGATTATAAAAAATATAATGGAGCCTAAAATCGCTATGAACATGAAAAATCCTCCTTAATCATTCTATACCCCATCCATAAACAGTCACACAGTGAAGTCATCAAAAAAAGTGACTAGGCTTAAAAACCTAATCACATATATTCTACATTACTTCTTCAGCTTTAGTTTACATACACTTTCCACATGATTGGTGTGAGAAAACATATCTACAGGTACAATGCGTTCTAGCTCGTAACCGCGTTTTAAAAGATAATCAACATCCCTCTTTTGAGTCGCTGGGTTGCATGAAATGTAAATGACCTTTTTGGGCTTGAGTTTTACAATAGATGATAAGAATTTTTCATCACTACCTGATCTTGGTGGATCCATAAATACTGTTGTTACAGGTACTCTCTCCTTGGCCATTTGCACCATTATTTTTCCTGCATCACCCTCAACAAATTGAACATTGCTAATTTTGTTAATCTTAGCATTCTTAATGGCATTTTTAATAGCTGCTTTATTAATCTCAACCCCAAATACTTTGTTGGCCTTCTTAGCAGCGATCAATGAAATGGTACCAATACCACTGTAAGTATCAATAACCAAATCCTTTTCTTTTAAATCAGCCATCTCTATGGCAAGGCCATATAACTTCTCAGTTTGGACTGGGTTAATTTGATAAAAGGACTTTGATGATATGTTGAAAGTCAGACCCATCAACTGGTCTTTGATAGTACCACTACCATATAGGATATGTTCTTCTTCTCCTAATACGACGCTTGTTTGTCTCTTGTTGACATTCTGAATAATTGTTTTTATCTCAGGATGTCTTTTTACAAGGGCTTTTATAAACTGTCCTTTACCTGGAAATACCCTATCTGCAACAACTAATACTACCAAAACTTCTCTAGAATAATGACCTGTTCTAATAAGGACATGTCTTAAGAAACCAGATTTCTTATCTTCATTAAAAACCTTTAATTTGTATTGATTGGCAAGTTGCCTAATGGTTTCCATAATAGGATCTGCTAAATCGTCTTGTACCAAACATTTTTTTATTGAGACAACATCATGACTGTAGAGCTTATAAAAGCCGCTTTTTATCTTTTTATCAAACTTAAAAGTCGAGATCATCTTATTTCTATAAGCATAAGGGTCATCCATACCTATTGTATCTTCAACCTTGTAGCCTTTATAGAGACCTTTAACATATTTGGTTTTAAACTTAAGTTGTGCATCGTATGACATATGCATCAACTGACAGCCGCCACAACTTGTATAATACTCGCACTTAGGTTTCACACGATCATTTGATGTTTCTATCAATTTATCAATCCTGCTTGTAAAATACTTACCTTGTTTTACTACAAATAAATCAGCTACTTCATCCTTTAGCAAAAATGGTACAGGGATCTTCATCTTACCTTGTTCTACAACGCCACATCCATTTTCATCATAATAAAGTGCTTTTCCTCTAATGTTCTTTTGGGTTTCTACAAACTTTTTACTCATCTTATTTCCTTCATATACTTTTAATCCAACCTTGATAGAATACCATTATTCTAGAAAAAATGATACATCAAATGATGGTGACATTATATTTTTTTACAAAATCTACAGGGTGATAAGAAAGTTTGGACTTTCTAAGACCCGGTATCCCCAAGTCTTGTTCCCTGTTGATATACTTAAAACCAAGTTTATCTTGTATGTACTCGTGAAAAACCATAGGATAAACACCGTGATAGTTATTGTCTCCCTTTTCAAAGTGAATGACAAGGGTATCTTGATTAAGTCTTTCTCCTATAATAAATGATACAGGTTTATTTTCTACATACAATACACCACCAGTTACATCTAAATAGTCAAAATGGTCTAAAACATCATCAAGGGCCATTTTTTCATCATTGACATCATCAAACCATAAGTCACAGATTCTTTTTACATCAGCAAAGTTCTTTTCACTCATGACTTCATAATGCCATGTATATTTCTTTAAAAACTGATTGATGTGATTTTTTTTCTTTCTATAAGTTTTGCCTGAAAGCTCTTTCATGCCTGTATAATCATAGAGATAGTCATAATCGTCTCTAATGGCTTTAAAGGTAGATGACAGACTTGATTTCATTAGGATGTCTACAAATTTTTCTTCCACCTTTTTCATGATAAAGGGTCTATCCTTTAAATAATCTTTCATAAAATTTATAGATTGATACAATCCTTCTATATCCTCGTAGTTACCAATTGGCTGTGACAGATAATAGATATCTTCTTTGATATTTACCAACCATAAAAAATCATTAAGAATCATATAGTGAAACTGATACTTGTTACGCCAAGCATATAAATTTGTAAATGAAAGTTCTGAAGCCTGAATCTGAAAGTCTGTTAGACGCCCTTTAATCACTTTCTTATCTTCTATATCAAGTTTTTTCATTTCAGCCTTCTTAGCCATATGTTCACATCCTTAAAAAAGTTTACAATTCTATATATTTCAGAGGGTTTATTGTCTATATACCATTTTTTCTTAAAGTCTAAAAGCCAGTACTCTATATCAGAAGCTAAATCACTGTATTTAAAATCAAGTGACCAATCGACCTTGTCTTCTTCAACTTTTATGACCATATATAAGCGGTTAAGATACTTTATACCCTTACAGGCTAATAAATACGCTCTAAGGTGACCTTTTATATTATCAGAAGCAAGAACATACTTGTCCAATAAGTCCTCATACAAGCTATCCAAACGTTTTTCAGCATATAGAAGCTTATCATACGACACATCAATACGATCTAAATAGACTCTTTTTTTCTTTTCAAAATAATGAACTACAGCCGTTAAGTTGCAAAAATGTAGTCTTGATATCTCATCTATTATGCTCATGATGCCTAAGTTGTTAAATTCAATAAGATCAATAGCCTTGTTTAAGTCATTATAAGACCTATGATCTCCCCATGCAAAAGACGCCCCATAAATAAGACCAGGTATTGAACCTGAAAAGTCGTTCATATGACCATAATCGCCCCAGTCGGTATTTAAGATGCCTTGAACCTTATACTTATTGGCATAGTCTGTCATTAAGCGCACATTATCATAAGCCATCTGATGGTTGTTCATAAGTGTGTTCCATCCATTAACCCCTGGGCACATGAATTGTCTAAAACCGTTTTCATCAATAATTTTTACTTTTTCTTCAGGATAATCAAGCCAGTACCACCAGTTTAGGCAAATAAGGTCTTTAGGTAGATCTTTAATGTGCTCGGGATGTTTGATGATGATATCTCCCCAAAACATGACTTCCTTATTATGAGATTTTACATAATCAACTATCTTGATCAGAAAATCCACATAAAGCTTACTTTTGCCAAGTTTTTTTGCAAGGTCTGCATTTTTACCTTCACCAAGATCAAAGGTTTCATCAGCACAAATATTAAAGCGATTACTGGATACAAGCGGCATAAAATCATCAATCATACGCTTAACGACTTCAAAACTTTCCTCTAAAGAAACATTGAGCGTGTGATGACTCATCCTGTCTTCAAATGAAAAATAATCAAACCTATCCAGCTCACTCAAGTGTTTGTATGACTCCGTCTGTAGAAGCTCATAGAGGTGACCAAAAGTAGAAATGGACGGCACCAGTTCAATGTATCTATCTTGACAATATTGGTCAAACTCAATAATTTCATCAGCACTTAAAGGGTCTGTGACTGACCAGACTTCACTTTGGCCGGAAAATAAAAAGGTGTGTTCAATGTATAGTTGAAGTTGATTTAACTTATAATATGCACATGTATCTGCAATTTCTTTTAATCTTTCAAGTTTTGGCACCTTCCCTCTTGTAACGTCATGATAAAAGCCACGGTCACCAAAGTCAGGCTTATCACTTATAATACAAGCCGGTATGTGTCTACCATATTCGACAATTAATTGCTTTAGAGTTTGACTGGCATAAAATACGCCTTTAATGTCTTTTCCTATCAAACTTATTTTTTCTTTACCGACCTCAATTCGATATAACTCCTCTATGTCATCTACGATAAGATCAATGACACCTTCTGCATTGGATGACTTTTTTAGCTTTATACTGAGCTTTGAATCTACAAAATTCACCAGTTGGTCTGCAACATTATGAGAAGCTTTATCTAGTTGACATTTGATACTTGTGTTAAAATCTATAGAGAAGTGTCCTTCATTGTTTATTATGTTTTTTGGCATTGGAATTAAGTTCATATATTTGCCTCCTCTATAATAGTTTAATACATGGCCTTTCATTAACCAAGCCAATCACATAAAGAAAATCATGCTTTGTTCTATAGTAATTTACACTTTTTCTCAATTTCTTAATTAAAATGCTAAAAATTAGGTATACTTATATTAGTGGAGGCATTATGACACAAGCGATTGACAAACACGTATACAAAATTATTCTTGAAAATGATAAGACTAATATAGATAATTTCATAAACGAGTACAGACCTTTTATCATCAAAACCATATCAGATCTTAAAGGGTCTTACCTTGACATTCATAACGATGATGAATATTCTATTGGACTCATCGCATTTAATGAAGCACTAAAAAAATACCAACCAGACAAAGGTAGGTTTTTATCTTATGCAAAGTTGGTCATCGAAAGTAGAATAAAGAACCATTGGAAGAGTCAACATTTAGATGAACACACAGATTATGAAAACGTAGTTGTAGAGAGTAATCATGTTTTAAGAGATGAAATCGAATACTTTGAAAAAGTGCTTTTATCATTCGGAGTTGATTTTGAAATCTTAATAGACCACGCACCTAAACATGTGGATACAAGAAAAAGAGCCATACATATAGGAGAAGAAACAAGCAAGGTTCCTTCTTTTGTTGAACATATCTATGCTAAAAAAAGATTACCGATTACCTTAATGTCAAAAGCATTTGACACAAGTATTAAAATAATCAAAAAAAGTAAACTGTTTATTATCAGTGTTGTTATTATATTTGATAAGAAATTAACTGCCATTCAAGAATGGTTAAAATAATGGAGAAAAGAATGCATCAGGCAATTGTTTTTAAAATCACATCTGAATATGCAATTGTGCTAACCAAAGACTCTGCCTACAAACGTATTAAGAGAAAAAACAATATGTATGTAGGCCAGCAGATTTACTTTGTCGATGACGACCTTTACAATAAAAATGGTGAAAGTCGCATGATAAGACTCAGTTATATGCTGGCAACTATTGCTATTATTATGGTTACCTTAATTGCAATACCACAAATTAATACAGAAGAACTTTATGCCCTTGTATCCATTGATATAAATCCAAGCTATAACATTGCCATTGATAGGAATTATCAAGTTTTAAACATTAATCCACTTAACTCATCTGCAAATAAACTCTATCGAAAAGATTTCATAGGTAAAGACTACTTTGATGTAATCCATGATTTAATCATATTATCAGAAGAAAATGATTATTTGAACCAATCTAATAATGTCATCCTTTTATCTGTGACAACTAAAAAAGACTTTGAAGCATTTGAATCTGATTTAATAGAAAAAACTCAAGATATAAAGACACAAACAAACTCCAAAATTGTGCTTGTAGAGAGCGACTGGGACCGTGCTATGTATGCACTTGAATCAGACGAAAGTATCGGTCGTAACGAGCTTGTCATGATGGCAAAAGTACCTATTAACAATAGCTTATCCACTCAACAAATACTTGATCTAAACGATAACAAAGAACATGTCATTTATATAGACGACCCACTTGATAGAGAATTACTTGAAAAAAACATAGAGATTATCAAGAACTTTGATTCAAAAACAACAATGGTTAACAACTTTATGACAAAGATAAATGAGGATAATCCCGATGTTGAAGCTCTAGCTATGGAATCAGAAAAGATTATCCAACATTATTCGGCCTATATTGATGCAAAGGCTATCATAGATGAAATAAAAAATATTAGTATTAATCTAAAGGATATTGAATATTTTATGACCAATGCAGATTCAATTCTAAGGTCAGGTACAATAGATGACATGTTAATACTAATAACTGAGGCACAAGATATACTTGATGCTGAACTTGAAAAAGCTAAAATAACAAGAGAAGATTTGCTAGAAAAAATTAACCTTTTGGTTGAAAAGTTGCTTATGTTCGATGATGAAAAAGTTGTTTCATTCATGGCTGTTCTGGATAACAGTGTTGATATCCAAATTTTAGAACATCAACTTGTACAAGCCGAATCTCTTTTGGAAGAACTAATGAACTCTAACTTATTTAGTGAGACCGATACTCAGACCGAATCAACTAGCACTAAAGATTCAAATCTTCAAAGTTCATTTGATAGTGTAACTGTTAATCAAGGCGATTCTACCAGTGAACAACAAGATGATGAGTCAAACAACAACTCTAGTGATGATTTAGAAGATGATTCAAATGATGATGATTCCATTGACGATGACTCTAATGATGATGAGTCAAACAACAACTCTAGTGATGATTTAGAAGATGATTCAAATGATGATGATTCCATTGACGATGACTCTAATGATGATGACTCAAATGAAGATGACTCTAATAATGATGATTCTAATGATGATGATTCTAATGATGATGGCTCTAATAATGATGACTCTAATAATGATGACTCTAATGATGATGATTCTGATGATGATGAGTCCAATGATGATGAGTCCAATGATGGTGACTCCAATGATGATTCTGATGATGATGATTCCAATGACGATGACTCTAATAATGATGACTCCAATGATGATGACTCCAATGACAATGACTCTAATGATGATGACTCT
This sequence comes from Acidaminobacter sp. JC074, assembly GCF_022496765.1. GTDB lineage: Bacteria > Bacillota > Clostridia > Peptostreptococcales > Acidaminobacteraceae > JABXKX01. The sequence goes on from NZ_VANV01000018.1 coordinate 161,732, forward strand.
AATGATGATGACTCTAATGATGATGATTCCAATGATGATGACTCTAATAATGATGACTCTAATGATGATGACTCTAATAATGATGACTCTAATGATGATGACTCTAATGATGATGACTCTAATAATGATGACTCTAATGATGATGACTCTAATRATGATGACTCTAATGATGATGACTCTAATGATGATGACTCTAATGATGATGACTCTAATGATGATGACTCTAATGATGATGACTCTAATGATGATGACTCTAATGATGATGACTCTAATGATGATGACTCTAATG
>NZ_VANV01000149.1 GCF_022496765.1 Acidaminobacter sp. JC074
CAGTGATCCAACCGCAAGGAGGAAGCTGTCGAAGGTGAAACCAATGACTAGGGTGAAGTCGTAACAAGGTAGCCGTATCGGAAGGTGCGGCTGGATCACCTCCTTTCTAAGGAAATTAGTTTATACTGTTCAGTTTTGAGTGTTCTATAAGAATACTTGACACATAATTACATAGGAGTGTAGCTCAGGTGGTTAGAGCGCACGCCTGATAAGCGTGAGGTCGGTGGTTCGAGTCCACTCATTCCTACCATTCAAATTAAGTTTTGAATTGATGTTCTTTGAAAATTGCATATATGAAAGACAAAGATGTTTATTTATAAATATCTAGTCGACAAGCAAAAACAATATTCTCAAATCCTATATTTATATAGGTAGTTGAAGAACTATAAYCTTAYAGWCGAGAGWCTTTAAATCTAGT
>NZ_VANV01000152.1 GCF_022496765.1 Acidaminobacter sp. JC074
CTCAAACCAAACAAGTAAACATATTCATCATAAGAGTTAACACATAATTTGCCTATACACAATGACAAATATGGTGAGGTCATTAGGGCCTAAACCTAAGACCTAACATAACTGGTTCATATGAGCATAAATTGCGTTCGAAAATCGCCAGGTTCAAAACACTTTGATATGTTTTTTTAAGGAATAGGTTCTCATTTATCAACTGGTTCATATGAGCATAAATTGCGTTCGAAAATCGCCAGGTTCAAAACACTTTGATATGTTTTTTTAAGGAATAGGTTCTCATTTATCGATCGACAGGTCGATACTGAGACACCAATTCGACAAACATAACCTTAGTATAACAACACATTCAGGAAAATTATTATTTACTCAATCCCTTTCGGTAGCTCTAATATGATACGACCAGGTAAG
>NZ_VANV01000154.1 GCF_022496765.1 Acidaminobacter sp. JC074
ATTAGACCACAAAATGGTAGTTTTTATAGGTTAATTCACACACATTTAGACTGTTTTATRMGCTAAWAYAGYCTGTTTAGGCTCATTWMTGTGTTTTTAGCCTTGTTCTACCTTAYTTGTACATTWTTCGTGTTTTTGCAGGAAAATGACGTAAAATGCACGGAAATTGCGAGAAATGATCTTTCGAGCTCGTTACCAGACCAGTTTGGAAGATTGGAAGACYAAAAGRGRTACWAATMTGCCTAAGAAGAGAAGCCCAACAATGAAGCCCAAGAGAGAAGCCCAATTCGGACCAAGTCGCGCAGAAAMYGTTCTAGAAGGCCCAGCTGTATCGATACAGCTATCGATACCTGTATCGATAGCCAAAACAGACACTTAGGGTTTTAAAAGTATTTAAACGTTTTTAACGAT
>NZ_VANV01000155.1 GCF_022496765.1 Acidaminobacter sp. JC074
TTGTAGATCTTTTTCTTCTTTATTCCAAAACATTTTGAATTCTGTCAATCAGAGTTCAGACTCATTTTACTAAACAACACTTTCGTCATAAGTATTTTTGCATATGGCCCTCATTTTACTAAACARCACTTTCGTCGTAACTATTTTYGCATATGRCCTTTTTGGGCTTCGTGGGCTTCATCTTTGAACCATGTTTATCATAATTTCTTCGGTTCAAGTCCGTCTTCATGCTTGTTATTCTCGACCGTCTCATTTTCAYGYTAAAATCRYCATTTWTCMTGTAAAAACATGAAAACGTSCAAATCAACASGAAAAMCGCATATTTCACTAAAATAAGMCTAAATARGCTATAATAAKCACAAAATGAGTCTAATAATACTCGAATTACGTGATAAAAACTACCATTT
>NZ_VANV01000156.1 GCF_022496765.1 Acidaminobacter sp. JC074
CTAGATATCCGTTGCCGAGAGTCGTTTTGTTAATATGCAAGACGCCACCACTMCTAACATCCCGCGAACGGGAGAAAGAAGAGTGAATCTCTTTGTTGAATTTCCTTGGCGCGGTTCGCGCCGGGGTTCGTTGTTCTGCTAGGAATGCGAACAAGTGCCCTYAGAGGACAACATGGACACAACCTAGCARGGGAGTACACCGAAAAGGCCAGAGACCCATTYGATGACTCCCRRAGTAGATACAAGTTCACGGGTCGTTCTGCTTAGCAGTTTTCGACAATGATCCTTCCGMAGGTTCACCTACGGAAACCTTGTTACGACTTCTCCTTCCTCTAAATGATAAGGTTCAGTGGACTTCTTGCGACATCGCCGGCAGCGAACCGCCCACGTTGCCGCAATCCGAACAC
>NZ_VANV01000019.1 GCF_022496765.1 Acidaminobacter sp. JC074
AAGAAATGACATAATACATATAATGACATAAGATCGGCTTTAACAAGGCGTTTGGGGCATTCTTACTGAGATACGATCCCATTCTGTAGGCGAGATTCCTACACGATACAAAGGAGAGCCGTGGCCTTTGGGGTCTTAGGACTTTAACTAAGAATGTAATTCCTATGTTTTTCTACATTTTTGGTAACGGTTCATTTACGATATATTCTCTTTGACCTGTAAGAGCCATGCTTAAAGAGGTTGTTCTTTCTTTTCTCATCCACGACTTCAAGCCTTTTTTCACATGACTGATATGAGATAAAATTGGATAAAACTCCGCTGTAAATATAAAATCTGTCCCCCTATAGCCGAAATCTTCTTGAAGTACTTTTGTAATTTCTTTGTAGTGACTCCTAAACATTTTATCCATTCTATTTAAGATGTCCATTCTCTTTTCATAAGTCATGGTATTCGCTGGACTGTAATTTTCCTTTTGTAACTTAAAAACATGTTCTAATCTTTCTAACTTATTCATATTAACTCCTTTTTACTTTTTTTATATTAATTTACAATTCAATGTCGCAAGAGTCTAATGTTTAACTTCTTGCATGACTATTGAGACAATCTGTATTCTTTTGGTGAAAGACCAACTTTCTTTTTAAAGAATTTAGAGAAATGACCTGGGTAGTTGTAGCCCAAACCATAAGCAATATCTGCAACAGTCTGGTCTGTTCCTAAGAGTAGGTTCTTTGCCATATCAATAATGGCATCATGAATATGGTCACCTGGTCTCCTACCCGTTTCCTTTAAAATCATATCTGAAAAATAATTGGTCGAGTAACCCATCTTTTCTGCAAACTCTGCAACCGTCGGTATCCCGAAATCCTCTATCACAGAAAGACGATCTCTTAATAGTTTGTCAAACAAGGTGTAACCTTCTTTGATAACTGGACTTCTAGTAATAAATTGACGACCATAAAATCTTTCACAATAGTTAAGTAGAGTTTCTAGATTAGAGAGTATAAGCTTGTTGGAATAAACATCTAGATTTTGACTAAATTCAGTTTCAATGACATCCTTTATAGATGTAATCATAAGTTTTTCTTTTTCTGATAAATGAAGCGCTTCATTGTTGCTATAATCAAAATAAGTATAGCCGCCCATCTTATCCAGTAAATCACTGCCTCTTAACAAATCTCTATGAAAACATAAAATCCAACCGGTTGGCTTTTTACCATTTCCATCTGATTCAATTTCAGAGACTTGACCTGGTTTTGTGAAAACAAGACTGCCTTCTGTAAAATCATAGGTCTGTCTACCATACTTAATCTCGCATTCTCCACCATTTTTTAAGGCTATTGTATAACAATCTGTTCGATACTTTATCTGATCAGCCTTGTCGAATATGGCTATTCTTTCTACATCTATAACTGTTATTAATGGATGATCTGCTTTTTTATCTCCAAGCAACTTATGGATATCTGTTATTGTTTTTATATGAAGCATCTTTTCCATGTGACCTCCTTGTAATTTCATTATAGACTGCTGGGGCAGGATTTATAATGAACATATCTCTTGTAAAATGATACATTTTTACTTTACACCTAATCTTTTTAAATCTTTCATGACCACCTTATCCTCTACACTGATCTGATAGTCAAGCATGCCAAGATAAATTCCGTCCTTGATCAATGCTTTAAATCGGTCTGAAGAATTGCCGCAGTCACCACCATGCGTCATAAACAAAAGTACTTCTTTACCTCTAAAATCATGATTTTCCACAAAGTGCTTGACTTGTGGTGTAACTCTATATCCCCAACAAGGTGAGCCTATAAATATCCTTTCGTATGCATCAATGTTAATCTTTTGATCTTTTCTAAGGATACCTGACCACTGTAAGAGAATGCTAGGCGTCTTTATAAGTAGTGAACCCGATTTTTCCTTATCATTTATTTTGACTAAATCAGCTTCTAAAAGACGTGACAGCCCTAAAGCTATTTTCTCAGTATTTCCAGATACCGAATGATAGACTATTAATGTTTTGCCCATTATTGATTCTCCTTAATCTAATTATCTTAATTTAATTGTAGACTATATTAAACAATTTAAAATGCATATATCACCTGTCTTATGGCAAATATCACTCATATCTGAAATATCTATCATTTTACAGGTGATTTCTTCATTATTTCTAATAAAACTTTGTGATAATTTGAAATCAAAGGAGATGATTATATGAAAAAACTCATAGTAATTACAGGTGCATCATCGGGTTTGGGTAAAGCTGCTGCCTTGAGGCTTATTAAGGAAGGTCATATTGTTTATGGTCTAGCAAGACGACTAAATAAAATGAAAGATCTTGTTCAGGCTGGTGGCCATGCTATCCAGTTGGATGTAAGAGAATTCGAAAAGATACCAGCTATTATGGATGATATTATTAAGACTGAGGGACATATTGATGTCTTATGGAATAATGCTGGACTAGACGTGATGGGGGCTATAGAAACAGTCAGTCTTTCTGATGCTAAAACTCAAATGGATGTCAACTTATTTGGCCTTTCAGAAGTTTCAAAAGCTATTATCCCTCATATGAGAAAAAAAGGTCAAGGCCTTATCATCAATACCTCATCAGTCGGTGGTAAAATTCACTCACCTCTTAATGCTTGGTATCATGCTAGCAAATATGCTGTAGAAGGTTTCAGTGACTGTATGCGAATGGAGTTAAAAGAGTTTGGTATAAAGGTTGTTATCTTAGAACCAGGTATGGTAAGAAGTGAACTTGGAAGTGTCATGGTTGGACCATTGGAAAAAAGGTCTAAAGGGAGCCCTTACGAATCTTTAGTCAACAAACTTATTATAAACTACCACAAACAATATGCTCCAAGTAACAAACGCATCTCTCAGCCATACATAGTCGGAGATTTGCTTGTTAAGATTATAAAGTCCAATAATCCAAGAACCAGATACACTGTTGGCTATATGGCAAGAGCAAGTCTCTTTATGAAAAGAGTTTTAAGTGATAAAGTATACGATCAGGTAATACTTAAAATGTCATCTAGTTAAACACCTAGATAGATATATGTTTATAAAAATCATAAGTGAAATAAAAATAGATAAAATTTTAACAATTATATTCAACTTTCAAATCATCTATCTTCAATCAATTGTTTCCCCTTTCAAATAGAATACCTTTGAAGATAAAATGAAAGGAGTTATTAATGAACAGATTATTTGAAAGAACATCCATTGGTGGTATGAAGTTAAAAAACAGGATTTTTGCCTCATCAATTGGAACAAACGGTAACAGTATGGGGGGTATACACCTGCCGATATTGATTACTTCACTGAAAGAGCCAAAGGTGGCACAGGTTTAATCATAACTGGAGCCAACGTTGTAACTAGTCAGTTTGAAAACAGGATTGGATCAGAACTATCAGACCGATTTCATGTTAAGCCATTGAATGAGCTGGTTAATAGTGTACACCACTATGGTGCAAAGCTTTGTGTACAAATTTATCCTGGTAATGGTAGGTTATCATATGATGCTTCTATGCCACCAAGAAGTGCATCGGCAACGACTTCAGTACTTGGTAGTGATATAAAATGTATCCCATATACAAAGGAAGAAATCAGGTTTTTAGTAGAAAAAATGGCTACTGCAGCTTCCCTTGCAGCTGCTGCTAATGCGGATGCTATAGAGTTATCTGCTTACGGCGGTTACCTGATGGACCAGTTCCATTCAAGTCAATGGAATCAAAGAACAGATGAGTATGGTGGCAGTCTGGAAAACCGATTACGTTTTACTACAGAGTGTGTTCAAGCCATTAAGAAAGTAATACCACCTCATATGCCAGTAATCGTGAAATATACGGCTGAAGACAAAATAAACGGATTGAGAACCATTGACGAAGGCATTGAGATGGCAAAAATATTTGAAAAAGCTGGTGTAGATGCCCTTCAAGTATGTGTTGGTATTAAAGACAATTTATACGAATCTATACCTACGGTTTACTCTAAAGGTGGTAATAAGCTAGAAGCTCAAAAAGCAGTTAGAGCTGCAGTTAGTATTCCAGTACTTGGTGATGGAAAACTCGATGATCCGATGGATGCATTATCAGCTCTTGAAAATGAATGCTTAGATTACATAGGTCTTGGTCATCAACTTATTGCAGACGCATCATGGACCAATAAGGTAAAAGAAAATAAACTCAAAGACATCGTTCCATGCATTGGCTGTAATGAATGTTTACTATCAGAGATTAAAGGATGTGGCTTAACGTGTGCAGTTAATCCTTTATGTATGAAAGAAGTTAAATATAGACTTCCTGATGAAAAATTAGATAAAAAAGTATTGATAATAGGTGGTGGTCCTGCAGGCTTGCAAGCCGCTTTAACAGCCCATCAAAGGGGTTTTGAAGTAGAAGTTTGGGAAAAATCAAACACACTAGGAGGCACCCTTTGGGCAGCAGGTGGTCCATGTGAAAAGACTTCAGTAATCAACCTGGTAAAATACTTAATTCATCAATGTGAGAAATATGACATTGATATTAAACTTAATCATGAGGCAAATAAGACTAACCTTGAAGATAAAACTTTTGATAAAGTTATTTTAGCTACAGGTGCTTCTATTTTTCAGCCACCTATTAAGGGAATAGAAAAAACAAGTTCTGTTATTGATTACTTAACAAATACGCACCTAGAAGGAAAAGAAATCGTTGTAATAGGTGGTGGACTTGCAGGTACTGAAGCGGCAGTTGAGCTTGGCAATCAAGGGAAAAATGTAACAATCATAGAAATGTTAGAAGACATTCTCTTTCTTGCAGATCATACAGCAAACAATGATATCCAACTTAGAGAAATGGTCGAAAAAGCTAAAGTTAAAGTAGAGGCCTCTTCTATGGTAACTGAAATTGGCGAGAAATTTGTAACTTATAATAAGGAAGGTTGTTCGAATACCATCAAATGCGACGTTGTCATCAACGCAACTGGATTCAGAGCAAACAACCAACTTGAAGATTATCTTTATGATAATTTCAAGGATGTATCAGTTATTGGCGATGCAATAAAACCTCGTAAAATACTCGATGCTGTTCATGAAGGTTATCATGCAATAAGAATCATAAAATAAAAGTCCATATTTCTTAAAAGTAATGAGATCTTCATTTAGGAATTTCTCATTACTTTTTAACCTTTAATATATAAACTCATGTCTTACATGATTCTTCTGTCGAATACATTCCTCTCTAAACTCTGGGTAATACTCTGCAATCTTGTCAAGTACAGCATGTTTGTATTTGGTATAGCCCTCGCTTTTACCAACTTTGCCTTTCATCGTATATAGATTATACTCATATTCTGTTAGATTATGCCTTATAAAGTTCACAGCCCATCTTTCTTTAGTTTCGTCATCCGCAGATTCTGCATAACTTTCAAAATATCCTTTTTCATAATACCATGATTGTTGAGCTGATACAGCCCTAGCAATAACATTATCTACCTTCCTGACTCTTATGTACTTTATTTTCAGATCGATTTCAGCCTGAAATTTTCGCCTCTTAGTTTCTACAGCTTTTTTTGCTCGCGCCTTTCTTTCAGCTGCCCCTACTATGTGCATCTTAAAAGCTTCAGTCTGCATAGCCTCTTCTACATCTGTTACATTAAAGAGCTTTAATGGTGCTGCTGAACGATATACTGGATTTGTCTTCAGTAAAGGATCTGGTAAGAGACTGGAAATAAGTTTCTTAGAAAATCCCAAGTTTAAAACTTCAGTTTGTGTATACATTGTTTTTTCTTTTTCCATTGTATCCTCCTGATATAAATAGCCTTGTGTACATTTTACCATATTTTACCATTTGCATCAAAACATTTTATGTTTATAACAAGAACCGACGGCAAAGCAAGCCATAACCTGATTCGAAGTACTCCTTGATTTAAAGGTAGTTGGGCCGAAAAAAACACCTACCGAATCCAGTAGGTGTTTTATCTGTTACAGTTTAAAACAAGTCTTTTAAATGATGATACAGTGCTTGGTACTTTTTATGTTTTAACTTATATTTTTCATAGTTATCCATATTAGGTTCATATGACACTGTCGTTTTTATTAGCTTGCTTGATGCAGTCTCTACCGAATCAAAATCTCCAGCGCCTACAGCTGCAAGTATTGCAGCTCCTAAAGCCCCACCTTGATTGGTGTTGATGTCATAAACGGTTTGGCCAAAGACATCTGCGATGACTTGTTTCCATACAGAGCTTTTTGCACCACCGCCTAGCAATCTAATTTCTTTAACTGGAAGGCCCATGTCTTTAATCAAATCTAAAGAATCTTTGAGACCAAAGGCAACACCTTCAAGGACAGCCTTGGTCATATCTTTACGTTCATGAGTCATGTTTAAGCCAAAGAAGTTGCCCTTGGCATTTGGATCTGCATAAGGTGTTCTTTCTCCCAACAAGTAAGGTAAGAAGATAACGTCGCTAATGGTATCATCTATTTCAGATAATATTTTATCGAAGTCATCAGTCTTACTAGCGGATTCATTCCACCACTTTAAACACGAAGCAGCTGATATCATAACCCCCATGGTATGGTACTTGCCACTTGCATGACAAAAGGCATGTAGTCTATTTTCATCATCTACTTTGTAATCATCATGAGCTGCGAATACAACACCTGAAGTACCAAGTGTGACTGATACAACACCTGATTGTACAACACCTGAGCCAATAGCTCCTGCCGCCTGGTCGCCAGCACCACCAACCACCAATACATCTTGTTCTAATCCTAAGATACGTTTAACTTCTTCTGTTAACTTGCCTGTTACATGGTATGACTCATAAAGTTTAGGTAATTGACGTTCATTGATACCAATATAATCAAGCATAGGCTTTGAGTAGGCTTTATTCTCAACATCTAAAAGAAGCATACCAGATGCATCTGAATAATCTGTTGCATACTCACCAGTTAATCTGAATCGAACATAATCTTTAGGAAGAAGCATCATGTGAATCTTATCAAACACATGAGGCTGATGCTTTTTTAACCATAAGATTTTTGGTGCTGTAAAGCCGGTTAGGGCCTTGTTACCAACCAAATCACTTAATTCTTCACCAAAATAACCAGTGATATCATCACACTCATCTTGAGTTCTCTGGTCGCACCATAAAATAGCTGGATACAAACTATTATTATCCTTATCAAGTGTTACTAAACCATGCATTTGACCAGAAAATCCAATAGACTTGATTTGCATGCGATCTACTTTTGATGTTATTTCCTTTAAACCATTTAATGTAGCCGCCCACCAATCCTCAGGATTTTGTTCAGCACAAAGTGGTTTTGGATATGAAACATCGTAATCTCTATTTGTTTCATAAACTATATTTCCTTCTAAATCCATCACCATCAACTTTACAGATGACGTACCTAGATCTATACCAATATACATAAGACTCCTTATAGTCCGAATAATTCAATCATAGGTAACAAGCATGCACCTATCACAGAAGAAAATGGTGTCATTTCTGACATGACCACAATATCGGAATCAAAGTTCAAAATCGAGCTGTTCAATTGTATTTTTTCCTTTATATCAATTGAACGCTTTCTAAGTTCAAAAGCAATTTCACCCCCGATAATCACTTGTTCAGGGTCTAGTGCTAACATAATATTCTCAATGCCTAAAGACAAATAATGATAGTAGGTTTTTAAAGCTTCTTTAGCAGGCTTTGAATCGTACTGCTTAAAAAAGTCTTCAATATCTAGCGCTCTACCACCCTCTTCTTCAAAGAACCTGAGTAGAGCTCTTTCAGATGCAAATAGCTCCCAGCAACCTGTTCTACCACAAGAACACTTGATAGGTTGATCTGATATTCTCATATGTCCAAATTCTCCAGCTCGCTTGTAACTAGACTTAAATACTTTTCCAGATACAACAATGCCACAACCTACACCATCGGTCAGTGAGAGATAGACTATGTTCTCATGCTCTATAGCTTTTCCAAGATGTATTTCTGCAAAGGCTGCAATGTTTGCCTCATTTTCTATTAATAATGGCATATTTAACTTTTGTCTAAAAGCTTTAAAATCATATGTTTTCGCACTTAAGTTTGGTGCATTTATGAGTGTCAGATGCTCTTCATCTACGATACCTGGAAGAGAAAGTCCTAATCCAAGACAATGGTCTAAGTTTAAGTTCAGTTCTTTTATCAAGCTTGTAATTGTTTCATAAGCACGGTCTAGGATTTCATCTAGACTTAGATCTTCGTAGGGCATAACGCGTTTGATTAATATTTCTGACATAAGATTCATAAATACAATGGATATCTTTTGGGGTGAAATGTCTAACCCAATAGAAAATCTTGATGATTTTGAGAGCTCTAATACCAGAGGTTTTCTTCCACCAGTCGATTTAGCAATCCCTCTTTTCTGGATAAGTCCAGCTTCTAACAATTCATTTACAAATGTTGTTACTGTTGTAATGCTTAAACCAAGCATCTTAACCAGGTCTTGCTTTTGGAGGAACTCATGATTTCTAAAAGCATTTAAAATCATGGCTCTGTTTCTCTCTTTAATTTGACTCTGTTCCAATTTTTGTTCTGTATTTACAATATGTTTCATGTTTTCACCTCACTTCTATTATAAAGAAAAGAGGTATTATTTACTATAGATGTATGAATTAAAGATATTCTCTAAAAGTTCTTGTCTGCCTGAAGTATTTTTTACTTCTTCTAATGACATAGCATATGCTTCAAGTTCTTCAAATCCAACTTGACCTTCAACAATTTGCTTACCGATACCTGAATTGTACGATGCATATCTATCTTCAACAAATTTATCAAATTCGCCTTCTTCGATGATTTTATCAGCAATCAAAAGGCCTTTTGCAAATGTGTCCATACCCGCGATGTATGCATAGAAAAGGTCAACTGGTTCAAAAGAACCCCTTCTAACCTTGGCATCAAAGTTTAAACCACCTGGCTCTAAACCACCGTTTTTCAAGACTTCTATCATTGCCAAACTTGCATCATAGATATTTGTAGGGAACTGGTCTGTATCCCAGCCGAGTAGTAAGTCACCCTGGTTGGCATCAATAGAACCTAAAACGCCATTGATTCTACACATATTTAACTCATGGTCAAAAGTATGCATAGCCAGTGTTGCATGGTTGGCTTCTATATTCATTTTAAAGTGGTCTTTTAAGTTGTACTTTTGTAAGAAGGAAAGTACAGTAGCAGTATCAAAATCATATTGATGTTTTGTCGGCTCTTTTGGCTTTGGTTCAATTAACAACTGACCTTCAAATCCAATCTTAGCTTTATAGTCTACCGCCATCTGTAAAAATCTTGCCATGTTATCTAACTCTAAAGCAGTATCGGTATTTAAAAGTGTTTCATAACCTTCTCTACCACCCCAGAATACATAATTCACACCACCTAAACGATGTGTAATCTCCATAGCTTTTTTTACTTGGCTGGCTGCTACTGCAAACACATCAGCATTTGGAGATGTCGAAGCACCATGCACAAATCTTTGTTTAGTAAAGGCATTTGTTGTACCCCATAAACATTTAATACCTGTTTTAGCCATTAAAGTTTCGATATAAGCAACGATCTCGTCTAAGTTTTCATTTTTTTCTTTTAAGTTCTTGCCTTCTGGTGCAATATCAAGATCATGGAAACAGAAATACTCAATACCTAACTTTTCCATAAACTCAAAGCCAATATCTGCTCTTAGCTTTGCCTTTTCCATGCCTTCTAGTTCATTCCAAGGTCTATCCATGGTAGCATCACCAAATGGATCTGATCCATCACCTGTTAGCGTATGCCAGTAAGACATTGCAAATCTTAAATGATCTTTCATTTTTTTACCTGCAACAATCTTTTCGGGGTCATAATACTTAAATGCTAAAGGATTCTTTGAATCAGGACCTTCGTATACTACTTTCTCGATATTCTTAAAAAATGCCATACTTCCTCCTACTTTTTAAAGTCGTTTTAATAAGTTTCTAAAACAAGCATACAGCACAAGGAAAACTTTTTCAAGAGGTTTTAATAAGTTTTTTTAAAATAAGAACGCCCAGATACAATCTAGGCGTTCATATATAAAGTCTCGTATTACCACATAGGTAACTTTATGAACTAAAATGTTGGATTACTGTTTTGTACACTGCCTCCCGTTAGCAACATGAGAAATCTAGAGAAAAAGTCAACAGCTTGAATGGCATCCCAATGCTCTATCAGCTTACCATCTTGTAACTTAAATGTATCTGTAATGATGAAGCCCTTGGTCTCGTCACCTCTATGCTTGGCTTTCATTGTAGCATGGCTATGAAGAAGTACATAATCACCATCAGCGTATATTTTTTTTACGTCAAATGAATACTCTGGAAACCTTTTTGTCATTGTCTTAACATAAGAAATCAAACCAGGAATTTCATTTGGAATTGCTCTATTATGTTGTTTATAAGAACCTCCTCCATGCCTCTTTAAAGTGATATCAAAATCATGTTCATTCATCAACTTTTGAAAAAAGTCTACAACAACTCTTGCGTTTTCAGTCTCTTGATCTGTCCATTGGTCTTGTAAATGCTCTTCAATTCTGATTTGTGGTATTTTCATTTTCGTTCTCCTTTTCTTTTAGGCCGCTTTTATTTGGCTATTTATCCTTTGGTTAAGTCAACATTACCATTTGACTTATTTCTTTACCCTTAAAATACATCTATCTCTACCTGCTTGTGGACATTTTCTACATGTCACACAAGAAGATTTTTCTTGTCCCTTAATCAATCTGGTTATAAAATCTGGTTCACAAATGAAAGGTCTACAGATTGAAACCATATCCATTCCTGCAGAAAGAATTGCCTCCATATCATTAAAATGTCTCACACCGCCTACTACAATAGTTTTGATACCTTTGTCTTTTGATATTTCTATAGCCCTATCTAAAAAATAGTTATGGTCAGCAAACTTCTTACCTGAAAACTCTGAGCCACTAAATTCAACAGCTTCAATTCCCATAGATCTAAACTCTGACATCATGTTTTCTAAATCATCATTGTATGTTTCTTGCTCCTGTAGATCATTAGTATCTATCTTTATAAAAATTGGATAGTTGTCTCCACAAGCTTCCTGTATGCCTTCAATGATTTCTTTAATCAATCTGAATCTATTTTCAGAATCGCCACCATATTGATCCTGACGTTTGTTGATCGAAGGCTTTAAAAACTCACATAATAAGTAACTGTGGGCAGCATGCAATTGTATACCATGAAAGCCAGATTTTTGAGCTCTAAGAGCAGCATCTATAAACTCACTCTTTACTCTTTTGATTTCCTCAATAGTGATACTTCTTGCCTTTCTACCATCTCCTAAATCCATCTCAGATGCTCCATATGGCGTTTGACTATAAGCATGTGCGCCTGCATGATTTAATTGGGCAACTACTTTAGTGTCAAAGGGTTTTACCAGCTCCATTATCTTACTTGCACTCTCAATATGTCTGTCATGGGTCAACTCATTAGATCCAGGACCTGCTGTTGCCTCACCAGAAACAAAAAACTGCCCCGCTATGATTAAACCGACTTCATTTTCTGCTAAATCTTTAAACATTTTAAGTTCATCTTCACTGATACTGCCGTCTAGATTTCCTAACATACTATGAGTTGCTGATCGAACTATTCTGTTCTTAATTGTCAGTTTCCCCAACTCAATTTCACTTGATACTTGTAATTCCTCGAATTTCATATTCATAGCTCCCTTATTATACATTTGTTGTAACTACAATTGTTACAACGTTTATTAAAAAAATTGCAGCTTACTGCTGCATTTATTCATTTTAAAGTTCTGAGCCATTGAGCTCTGCAATTTCCTTCATCACAATATACAAACTGGTTAGAACAAGTTCATCTTCCATCTTCTTCTGAGCTGCATCTAATTTCGAAGAAAGCACAGTGTTTATTGTACCCCCAATCGGGCAAGATTGCTTCGTATTATGATGATAATCAAATACACTTGTATTTTGACCTGTTTGTATAGCCTTATAGATATCCAGCAAGCTAATTGATTCTGGTGATTTCAACAAACCGACGCCGCCAACACCGGCTCTAACAGAAACAAAGCCTGCATTTTTCAAAAGTGATATGATTCTTCTAATAACAACCGGATTGGTATTGACACTATCAGCTATCTCAGCTGATGTAGGCATGTGATTATTGTAATGTTCTGACAAGCCAACCAAAGCTAATATATGTGTCGCTACTGAAAACTGTGTGTTACCTCTCACAATATCACCTCCCGTTGTAACCATTATAGTTACATCCGTTTCATAAGTCAAGTATTAATTGCAAATTTATTCACAGAGATCATCTCCTGATTCGGTATCACCTATTGTTAAAGAGCTTCAAACTACTGTTCATACACACACTATAAACTCTCTAAAATAAAGAGAACCCCTAGACAGATACTAGGAGTTCAGGTATTTCTGGCACACCGTGAGGGACTCGAACCCCCGACGAACAGATTCGAAGTCTGCCACTCTATCCAACTGAGCTAACGGTGCATGCAATAGTATTATAACAAATAATACTATCAAATGGTACTATTAAACATATATTATCTCGGTATCTATCCCCTTTGAGTTTATATGAATCAAACCATAACTCGGTCTAGCATCACGAGGTCTTGAAATACTGCCTGGGTTCATCAAAATATGATGACCTTCTTCTATCATTGGGATATGAGTATGTCCAAATAAAGTAATATCAGCTTTTACTTCTCTAGTCTTTTCATCTAGATGCAATAAGTGATGCTTTACTCTATAGCGATGTCCATGTGTGATAAAAATCTTATAGTCACCTACTGAAATAACTTCATGAGCTGGGCCATCAGAAATAAAATCTACATTACCAACAACACCTGCCATAGGAATATCATAGCAATCTTTTAGCTCTAAAAAATCATCGTAACAATCACCAAGATGAATGATCATATCACACTTGGTTTTATCAATAATTTGATGCATCAAGTTGGTTTTTCCATGAGAATCACTGAAGACTAATATTTTCATTACATCAACTCTTTCAACTTTTCTTTCAAAATTTCTAATGCCTTAGCACGATGGCTTCTTTCATTTTTCTCTTCAGAAGATAGTTCTGCAAAGGTATTACCTGATACTTCATCTATAAATAGTGGATCATAACCAAAACCATTATCCCCCTTATACTCAAAGCCAATCTCACCATGAGCTTCACCTCTTGCAACTAATGTTTTCCCATCAGGAAATAACATGGTGATAACACTGACAAACTTAGCTGAACGATCATCCTTAGAAGCCAATTCTTTCAGAAGTTTTTCATTGTTATTTTGATCGTTAGAAGGTTCACCTGCATATCTAGCAGAATATACACCTGGTTGGCCATCTAAAGCATTAACCATCAATCCAGAATCATCAGCAATGGCAATGGTACCTAGTTCATCGACAACTGCCTTTGCCTTTATCAAAGAATTTTCTTCAAATGTTGTCCCATTCTCTTCAATTTCAATGTCTAAACCAGCTTCTTTCATCGACATTAGTTCAATGTCGAAGTCCTTAAGTATCGCATGAATTTCTTCTAATTTATGGGCGTTGTTTGATGCTAATATCGCTTTCATATTTACTCTCCTAGAATATCCTTTTGAATCTGTACAAGTTCTTCTACACCTTTTTCAGCAAAATCCATCAGCTTGTTCATTTCATCTCTAGTAAATGGTCTTTCCTCTCCAGTGCCTTGTACCTCTACAATTTGTTTGCTACCTGTCATAATGACATTCATATCTATCATAGCTGTAGAATCCTCTTCATAACATAAGTCAAGGATAACTTCATCTTCTAAAATACCTACACTGATAGCAGCTAGATGGTCTGTTACAGGAATTTCTTCTATAAGCTCTGCTTCTTTAAGCTTTTTCATGGCCATAACCATGGCAACAAATGCACCTGTAATAGAAGCTGTTCTTGTACCACCATCCGCTTGAATCACATCGCAGTCAAGCCAAATCGTTCTTTCGCCTAACTTTTCCAAATCAACAATGGATCTTAAGGAACGACCAATCAGTCTTTGAATTTCAGATGTTCTGCCATCTAACTTGCCTTTGGCAATATCTCTGATTTTTCTTGTATGTGTAGAACGTGGTAACATACTGTATTCCGCTGTCACCCAGCCCTTGTTTTGTCCCTTTAAGAAATTAGGTACTTTCTCTTCAACGGTTGCTGTACAAATAACCTTTGTGTTGCCCATCTCTATTAAAACTGATCCTTCTGGATGTAATAAGTAATCTGGTGTTATAACGACATTTCTTTTTTCGTCATTCTTTCTATTATCTATTCTAATCATAATAATCCTTTCTTCTTCTATTAAGAATTCTATCACAAAATCATAAAAAAAAATAGCTGAGCTAACTCAACTATTCCCTTAAACTCAAATATATGAGAGCAACATCATCTGTAAAATCCGTTCCTGCTGTTTTGTGTAAGAAAGAAAACTTCCAGAATATATTTTCTAGGAACTTCTTTGGGTCACTTGCCATGATGCTTTTGAGTTCACCGCAAGATTCCTTTACCAAAGTCCAGTGGGTATAATCACTGCATTTTCCTGTAGAAAAGAGACCATCTGTATAAACAAATATACCATCACCCGGCTCTAAATCAACCGTATATTCATCATAAGTCATGTCTTCAATCATACCAACCAGCATACCACCATTTTCTATAGAAATCACTTCATCTTGTGCTTTCTTATAGATAATAGGATAAGGCTGGGCTGCGTTTGCATAAGTCAGTTGACACTTTTCAATACAACCAACAAAACTTGTAAAAACAATAAAGTTACTAGATTCATGATCACCAAAAATCTTAAAAATTCTCTTATTAACTGACTCCAAAAGCTTACTCGGTGTCATATCTTCTTGATCAAGTGACATTCTAAACAATATCTTAATCATAGATGAAGCCATACCAGCCGCAATACCATGACCCGTAATATCTGCTACCATAAACCAGACCTTATCACCAATTTCAACACAGTCTAAAAAATCACCACCAATACCAAGAGAAGGATGGTAGTGTATCTCAAAATCTACCTTCTCAAAAGATGACTTAATCGGCAACATGTATCTGGCAAACTCATTGGCATTTTTAAGTTCTTGGTTAAGTTCTATGTTCAGTCTTTCAATTTCTTTATTTTGCTCATGTAAACGAAGGGCATTCTTAACCTTAAGCGGTAGAATAATCTCAATGTCATCTGGTGAAAAAGGCTTAGTAAAATACTCAATAGCACCCATTTCCAAGGTCTTTTCTATACTGGTTATTTCGCTCAGTGCTGAGTTAACAATAACAGGTATATGATGATAAAGACTATGAGCTTTTAGATACTGAAGCGTCTCAAAACCATCTTTTACAGGCATAATTAAGTCGAGGATGATCAAGTCAATGGCATGATGCTTAACAGTTTCAATAACAGCATCACCATCTTCAG
Organism: Acidaminobacter sp. JC074; assembly: GCF_022496765.1. GTDB lineage: Bacteria > Bacillota > Clostridia > Peptostreptococcales > Acidaminobacteraceae > JABXKX01. The sequence goes on from NZ_VANV01000019.1 coordinate 15,486, forward strand.
CCTCAAAATAATTGATATTATCCAGTTTACTCTTTAGAATACTTCTGATAAGCATTCTGTTCATTGCCACATCGTCGGCAATTAAAATATTATACATCATAAGCTTATTCCAATAAATCCTCTAGTTTCATCAACTTAAACAATTGTCGTACATTATCAGATGCATCTGCTATGGCAAAACCTAAACCATCCTTTTGAACAGATTTATATAAGCCAATAACAAATGTAACACCAATAGAATCTATATTTTCAACAGAACCCAAATTCAAAACAACTTCATCTAGTTCATCTAGGTCCATTAAATTTTCAGATACAAACTGATTAAACTCTTTTACATTCGGCGCGATTAAGTCTTCTTCTAAGAATATAGTCATTCTATCTTCAATTACTTCATTGTACATATTCTAGTCCTTTCTATGATATATCTAAATTCAAACGAATCGTACTTTTTTCCATTTCAATGATGAAGTTTAAATCTTCAATAAGCTTAAGGCCCCGCCTTCGCTCTCTCTTATCATTGTCTAAAGCCTTGTAGTAACCATCATTTTTAACAAAACCATTGCCTTCATCTGATATCTCAATTTTAAGTACAGGTGCTTCATAAAAAATCTCACATGTAATTCGCTTATTGATATCAAAATTGTTGCCATGTTCTACTGAATTGTTCATCAGTTCACGTAAAACAAAGCTGATCTTAAATAAAAGTGATTCATCTGACAGTTCAGGATGTTCTTCCATCAACAAAAGAACATCTCTCACACATACATCTACAGCTTTAAAACTTGATTGTATCTCATTTTTATAAATCATCAATACACATCACTCCATAAGAAAACCACACCTGATTTTCCTTCCTATACACCCACTCAATACGTCCTAATAAAAAAGTTCTATCTAAGGAAAATATACCCTAGATAGAACACTTAAAACAAGACTAGTCCACAAAGTCAATAATACCATCAACAATTGCTTCAGCACATTTTTCAAGATATGAATCGTTCAACAAGTTGACCTCATCACCAGCATTTGTCAAGAATCCAAGCTCTACTAGAACTGCATCCATCTCTGTTAATCGAGTAACAGCAAGATCACCTCTTGACACAATACCTCTATCTACAGCATTAGTTTTATCAATTAACTGTTCTTGTATGTCTGTCGCTAATGTCTTATTATTTCTCGCTGGGTCTGGTGCATACAAGGTTTCTATACCTCTAGCTGATGTGTTACCTGCAGCATTCGCATGAATACTGACAAATATGTCTGCATTTAATTGATTTGCAATACCTGCACGGTCTGAAAGCTTAACGTAATTGTCTCTTTCACGAGTCAAGTAAACCTTGAAACCGGCATTCTCTAATTTTTTCTTTAAGATCAATGATGCTTCTAAGTTAACATCCTTTTCTTTTGTACCATTCGGAGAAACAGCACCTGGATCGTGGCCACCATGACCAGCATCCACAACTATTAACATATCCTTAAACTCAGAGTTCTTTAACTTTGTATTGGCAAAGGCAATTGAAAACTGACCATTTACAGCTCTTACCTGATACTGAGTTTCTTCAACAAGATACAAGGTAAATTGATAATTGCTCCCCGCATCTGCAACTGATATCTTGTTTACAATACCATCGTCCTCTTTTTTATCACCGATGTCTAAAGTCTTTTTGACTTCATCTTTAGGAATAGAAAATGACAAGGCATTGTTGTTTGAATTGTAACTCACTGGATAGTTGCCACTTCCTATTATATCTAATCCAAACTCAGAAGTTGCATCTGCTAGATTTCTAGCATAGGCATAAGAACCATATAATTGATTGGCTACATATACCACAATTTTTGAGCCTGATGTATCTACAAAGACATTTTCAGATGTAACATCGTTTTGTAAGTTAACTGTAACTCTTGTAAAACGTGTGCCTACATCGTATAAAGAAGAGTTATCAAACTGTTCATACATAATAGAATCAATACCATTATCTTGAACAATCATAGCATTATTGGGTTCCTGTAATTTTGTATGAATGACATCAACTAGAACCGAATCACCTAAGTTGGTAACATTAAAGGCTGGATTCTCGTTTGTTTCAATAACAACTGTGTTTTCTTCAACATCTACATACTTAACTGAGTTGATTAATTGAACAACCATCTCACCAGTAGATGCATCATATGAAACTTCGCCATTTCTATAATAACCTAGACCAACAACTGCTCTTACACCACCTGGTGTTGTATCTAAATCACTTAACTTAACATCATAGATTTCTTGAATGATGTCGTTTATCAATAAAGAACCATATTTCAAAGGTTGGTCAAGTTCTAAATCGGTATTGTGAAAATCCAGTGTTAAGGTATCTTCACCACCCACTGACTTACCATCTACACTAAATGAAGTCATATCAACTTCACCTGTCACCTTAAATCTCAGTTCAGGATAAGTACCGCTGTCATCATATCTGATACCTGTAATGGTCTGATGTGGTTTGTTAATAGATACTGTCTTTGTATTGCCATCCCAGAAGATTTCATAACCTAGATGCTGGGTAATAAAATTAACCGGCACCATGGTTCTATAATTACCTTGATAAGCCATCAACTTTGCAGGTACACCATTAGGCAGTTCAACGGTCTTTCCATTAACCACCGCCTGAGCACTATCAATGGTTAAAACAATTGTATTGCCCGCATGTTTTACAGTTACTTCTTGTGTATCACCATTCCATGCAATCTCTGCACCTATTTTTTCCGTAATAAACGAAATAGGTACCAAGGTCCTGTAGTTACCATTTAAATTATAGAGTATGGCTGGTACATCAGCCAAAACGTCATTACCACCAACCAGTAAACTGACTACTTCATAAGTATCAGTCGTATTGTCCTTAGCATCCGTTAACTCAACCGTTTCAAATTCAGCATATTTATTGGCAAATGCTGCATTTGGTATGATCATTAAACATATTAAAAATAGTATAATTATTCTTTTCAAAATTGCCTCCTAGATATCTAATTTAATTTTATACGCTATTAAATTCAAAAACAAGTTTGTCACCAAATCTTAATTAAGATGTAGCTTTATCAACACAATCAAGATTTAAAAGACAACTTTATAAAGTTCATCACTATCTGGAGGTGTAACATATGAGAGTCTTCCTCTTTTTTCTAGATAAACATCCTTACGTGTAATTTCACCAATGATATTTGCCTCAATGCCTTCAGAGGTAAGTGTCTCTAAAAGTGCATCAGCTCTAGAAGGTGCAACACTCATCAACATGGTTCCACTTGATATCAGACGCAGTGGATTGATTTTATAATGATCACATATCTTAGACGTTGCATCTGGTATAGAAATGCTTTCATATTTAACAATAGCACCTAAACCGGCCCCTTCACAGATTTCCCATATAGCCCCTAGAAGACCGCCTTCAGTTATATCATGCATACTAGATACACCAAACTTACCAGCTATAACACCTTCTTTAACAACGGAAATCTTATCTAACATATTCTTGGCACTTTTCAGTAATGCTTCATCAAAGTGGTTTATCAGTTCATCATATTTCTCATAAGCGATGATACCAGTTCCTTCAAGTCCTGCCGACTTTGTCATAACTAAAAGATCACCTTCTTTAATGCCATTGTTAGAAAAAAGTTCATCTAACTTTTGTTTACCAATAGCCGTTGAAGAAACCACAATCCTGTTAACAGCTGAAGTAATCTCTGTATGGCCACCTACTATCTCTACATTTAACTTTGAAGCCTCTTCATGAGCTTGTGTCATGATTAACTTTAAGTCTTCTTCTGTTGTCGACTCAGGCGCTAATATGGTCAATAATATGGCAATGGGTGATGCACCATTTGATGCAATATCATTACAAGATATATGAACTGCTAACTTGCCAACTTCATTTGCTGCACCTGTAATGGGATCTGTTGTTAATAAACAAACCTCATCACCATATCTAACACCGGCACAGTCTTCCCCGATGCCGGATCTTAAAACAACATCTTCTCTTCTATATTGAATGCTGTCCATAATGATCGACTGGAGTTGATCATTATTTAACTTTCCTATTTTCAATTAACTTTCCTCTTTTCTCACTCTAGTAAAATTAAACAGTCCTTCATAAGACCTAGACCAACTTTTAAGGTCTGGATTTATTAAAACTGGTTCTTGTGTATTAAATAGTGGAATCATTAAAGATACGTCATCTACGTCTTTTATAGCTGACTCATAAAGCTTATGCAAGCTTGTATCATTATATATAATGGTCTTTAATAGATTGTGATTAAATTGGTCACTGGCAAACATGGTATTATTAAGGCATGTATCACTAAAGAAATACTTAAGCATATGTCTTGGTGAATACTCAGAATAATAATGCTTGTCTAAGATGATATCATACGTCCCTGACTTTAAAATATAGGCATAATCAAAGTAATCTTTTGAATCTACTCTTACATAAATACCTAGGGTATTCTTCCAAGATTCAGCAAGTGTGTTGGCTATTTGAATATCATTGGTAGACTTAGTCGTCACAATGGTCAAACCATTCAACTGCTCAATCAAAGACGTGTCTATTTCATCTAGTAAACTCTCAACTTTATCCGCATCAATATATGGTTTTTTAGGATTCATGGAGTACATCTCTCCCATATATTCAACTTCACTCGTCGATATACTTTTAAGCCTTTCGAGAGTCTTTTCATCAAAGATAGAATAAGCAACCGAATCTACCAACAAATCACTGTAGGGATTGACTGTAGACCTATCTACGCTCAGATTCAGTAGTTGTCTTACCTTTATATCTTTAAGGGGCAGTTCCTCGGGATTCATATTGAAACTATAAACGCCAGGTTTTGATAAAATCTGAAAATCCGGCTGATTTTCCATCAAAGCACTAAACTGAGAATAGTTAATATTTTGAACGATATCAATTTCACCACTTATATATTCAGAATAAACCTTCCTATCATCTGTTCTAAAAGAATAATGTATCTCATCTACTGAAACATTATAAAAGTCATAATAATGAACATTCTTTGAAAGAACAGCACCTGATGAATACATATAACTATCAAGTGTATAGGCACCATTTGTAACATCTGATAAGAGTATTGGAATTGGTAAATCCAAATCGATCACATCAGAACGAAGTGGCATAAAGGCAACCGTAGACAGTTGCTTTAATAAATCTTCATTGGTATGATTTAAGATAATCCTCATATGCAAATCATCTATTTTCTCCACTGAATGAATCATAGCATCAAAATATAGCAAGTTAACATCGTCGATGTAATTTTCTTTTCTTTCCCATGAATATAGAAAATCATCGACAGTCACCATTCGTCCATCAGACCACTGGGCATTTTTCAGTTCTATTTCATAAACCAACTCATCACCAGAAATGTCAATAGTACGAGCCATGCCCATCCTTACCAAACCATCGTAGGTTAAGGTGAGTCCTTCATACATCTGATTGATGATTTGTTTTTCCACATCAGACAAATGCATACTTGGATAAAAAAATCGAGGCTGTGTATCTGTCGCCCAATATAAAACCGTTTTTTCTTTTGTTACAGGACTCACATGTTTTTCCTCATTACAAGAAGACAAACATAACAAGCTTAATATGATAAACATTACTACAAAAATCTTCTTCATGAGCCCCCCTCTCACACTATTTTATTCTAACATAAAATGCAAAAAAACACATTATCCAGGGAGGGATAATGTGTCATTTTAATATAAGAAAACCCGTGCAAGCACGGGTTTATTAATCTTACTTATCGATGTAAGCTCTACCAAAGTAGAATTTACCAAGAACAGTTCTCTCAACGTCTTTTAAGTAATCTTGTTGGTGAATTTGATCTACGTAGTTGTAGATTGGAATAAACCAAGCTTCTTCAACTAAAACTTGCTCAGCTTGAGCTAACATGTCATATCTTTCTTGACCTTTAGCTGCAGAAGAACCTTTGATTAAGTTATCAAATTCTTCGTTTGACCACTCTGGTGAGTTAAGTGGAGAACCAGTGATGTAGAAACCGATGAAAGTTAATGGGTCAACGTAGTCGCCGATCCAACCACCACGAGCTACTTGGAACTCATGAGATTTTCTTAACTCTTGGAATACACCCCACTCCATAGATGATACTTCCATATCAATACCTAAGTGAGTCTTAAATGCATCTTGCATTTGTTGAGCTACTAATAAGTGACCTTCAGATGAGTTAGTTACATACTCAATAACTGGGAAACCTTCACCATTAGCAAAGCCAGCTTCAGCCATTAATTCTTTCGCTTTAGCAATGTTAGCTTCCATGTTGTAAATATCAACACCATAAGCTAATGCTTTGTCAGCAAACTCTTCACCGTTAGCATCTTTGATTCCTGGAGGAATAAAGTTGATAGCAGGAATGTTACCAGAGTTAAGCATATCTGTGATTGCAACTCTGTCGATTACTAATGATAATGCTTGACGTACTCTAACATCTTGTAACTCAGTTAATTTATGAGCGTTTAAGTTGATGTAGTAAGTACCAGGTCTAGCTTCGATTCTGAAAGTAGGATCTTCTACTAATAATCTTGGAATCTCTGCTGGTGGTAAAGTTGTATTGAAATCGAATCCGCCTGATTCGTATTCAGCTAATGCTGCAGTACCTTCGTTGATCATCTTAGCAACGATCTTGTCGATTTGTACTTCTTCAGCTTGCCAGTACATTGGGTTCTTCTCTAAAACGATTCTGTCGCCAGGAACGTATTCAGTTAAGATAAATGGACCATTACAGATAACTGTAGTAGGATCAGATGCCCAAGCACCATCAGCTTTAGCTTCAACAGCTTCTTGTCTTAATGGCATTAATGTAGCAAAACCAGTTAAACCAACAAAGTAATCAGCTGGAGCTTTTAAAGTAACTTCGAAAGTTGACTCATCGATAGCTTTACAAGAATCATAATTGAACTCGTCAAAGATCCAAGCGTAGTCAGAAGCTGTAGCAGGATCAGTGTTTCTGTTCCAAGCATATTCGAAATCAAAAGCAGTTACAGGCTTACCATCAGACCATTTAACACCATCTCTGATATGGAAAGTGTATACTAAACCGTCTTCAGATACTTCATGGCTATCAGCCATAGCGTATACAGGTTTACCGTCAACTTCTCTCATTAAACCTTCGAAAGTATTGTTAACAACGTGACCAGAGTTAACAGCTGCATTTAAACCTGGGTCTAAAGTTTCAATTGTAGCACCAAGGTTCCAGTTCATAACCATTTCAGTCATTTCTGGTTCAGTTGTTTCAGTCTCTGTTTCTGTTTCAGTTTCTGTAGCTGTTTCAGTTTCTGTTTCTGTAGCTGTTTCAGTACCTGTGTTAGCAGGTTCTTCTGTAGCATTGTTGCCACCGCAACCTACAAATAACGAGAATACTAGAGCAACAACTAACATTAGAGTTAATAGTTTTTTCAAGATTTTCCCTCCTTTTAATCTTTCCCTATTATTAAATGCTTTATGTCAACAGCAAAGCTGTAAACACCTTATTAGGTTGTTTCATTTTTGTAATATTTTATACTCGTTTCATTATAAACCATAACCACTTAAAAATCAAATATATTCAAAATATTCAAATTATTCAAACTGTGAAGTATGGTACCACCTGAACACCTTTATTTACAAGGTGTTCAGGTAGTTTTTTTAGAAATTAGGATCATTCACTTTGTGACATGAAACCCAATGGTCATCCTTTACTTCCATAAGCTGTGGTTCCACTTCAGCACAAACTTCCTTAGCATAAGGACATCTTGTTCTAAAGGTACAGCCTGATGGTGGATTAATAGGTGATGGTACATCACCTTCAATGATGATTCTGTTAGAATTTCTCATAATCTCTGGATCTGGAATAGGAATTGCAGATAATAGAGCTTGAGCATATGGATGCAGCGGCTCAGCATATAAAGAGTCTGAAGTTGCAATTTCAGTCATCTTACCTAAGTACATTACACCAATTCTATCTGAGATATACTTAACCATGGATAAGTCATGGGCAATAAACAAGTATGTTAAACCACGCTCTTTTTGTAAATCTTCAAGCATATTGACAACCTGAGCTTGAATAGATACGTCTAGTGCAGAGATAGGCTCATCACAGATAATAAAATCTGGGTCTACTGCCAATGCTCTAGCTATACCAATTCTCTGTCGCTGTCCACCTGAGAACTCATGAGGATATCTAGATGCATGATCTTTCGATAAACCTACAGTTTCTAGTAAATCAAATATCTTTTGCTGTCGCTCTGCACCTTTTGCCAAACCATGAATATCAAGAGGCTCACCAATGATATCAGCAACAGTCATTCTTGTATTTAATGAAGCATATGGATCTTGGAAAATCATTTGGATTCTCTTACGATATTCCATTAATTGAGATTCCTTCAAATGAGCAATATCCACACCATCAAATATGATTTCACCTGCAGTAGGATTATAAAGTCTGATTAAGGTTCTACCAGTTGTCGATTTACCACAACCAGATTCACCAACGAGACCAAAAGTTTCACCTTTTTTGATGTTAAATGATATATCATCTACAGCCTTAACTGCAACGTTTGTTTTACCAAAGAAACCTTTTTTAATTGGAAAATGCTTCTTCAGGTTTTTTACTTCTAATAAAAGTTCATTGTTATTTGACATTATTTAACCTCCCTTCTAACGCCTGTTTGTACTTCAATCTTAGGCGCATCCGGATGGTTCAACCAACATGCAGATCGATGGCCATTCTGCTCAAATGTATACTCTGGGAATTCATCTAAACAAATTTTCATAGTATATGGACATCTTGAAGCAAATGGACATCCTACTGGTGGTTTCAATAAGTCTGGTGGTGAACCAGGGATTGGAACCAGTCTTTCTTCTTCGTCAATATCTAATCTTGGAATAGATTTTAAAAGTCCCATTGTATATGGATGTCTTGGGCTATAAAAGATATCATCAATCTCGCCTTCTTCCATTACAAGGCCACCATACATAACAACAACTCTAGAACACAAGTCAGCCACAACACCAAGATCATGTGTGATTAAGATAATTGATGTTTCTACTTTTTCCTTAAGTTCTCTTAAGAGTTCTAATATCTGAGCCTGAATGGTTACATCTAATGCTGTTGTAGGCTCATCCGCTATAAGTAGGTCTGGTTCACAAGCCAAAGCGATTGCAATCATGGCACGCTGTCTCATACCACCAGAAAACTCATGTGGGTAGTTATCAATACGCTCTTCAGGAGCTGGAATACCAACTAAATCAAGCATTCTAATGGCTTCTTTTCTCGCTTCACTCTTATCTAAACCTCTATGAAGCTTCAAGCCTTCCATAATCTGATTCCCAATTGTATAAACTGGATTTAAAGATGTCATTGGATCCTGGAAAATCATAGCTATTTTATCACCACGAATACCTAACATTTCTTTATCAGACTTTTTAACAATATCTTCACCTTGGTAAAGGATCTCACCCGATTTAACTTTACCAGGGAACTGTAACAATCTCATAACCGATAAAGATGTAACACTCTTACCAGAACCAGACTCACCAACAATACCAAGAATCTGACCTTTTTCTACGTTAAATGAAACACCTCTAACTGCCTGAACCTCACCTAAATGGGTATAAAATGAGGTTTTTAAATCTTTAACTTCTAAAATATTCTTACTCATTTTACACCTCTTACTTTCTTAATCTAGGGTCAAGTGCGTCTCTTAAACCATCACCCAAGAAATTAAATGCCAATACTGTTGCAGAAATAAATAGAGCTGGGAAGAACAACTGATATGGATATGCATTTAAGTTTTGAGTTGCTTCCTGTGCCATTGTACCCCATGATGCTACTGGTACAGCAATACCAATACCGATGAAACTTAAGAATGCCTCTGTAAATATCGCTGATGGAATACTCATTGCAAGTGATACAATGATTGGACCCATTGCATTTGGAATCAGGTGACGAGAAAGGATTCTTCCAGTAGATGCACCGATTGTTCTTGCTGCCAAAATATATTCTTGTTCCTTAATACTTAAAATCTGTCCTCTAACCAAACGAGCCATTCTTACCCAGAATACAATACCAAGTGCCAGACATATGGTAAAGAGACCGGTTTGATCAAAGAATACCTGGATTAAGATTACGTAGATTAGAAGCGGTACTGTAGAAATAATATCTACTATACGCATCATAACATTATCTACTGTGCCACCAATGTAACCAGAGATACCACCGTAGAATACACCAATGATAAAGTTTACAAGCGTTGCAACAAATGCCACTGTTAAAGAAATTCTAGCACCGTACATAACTCTTGAGTAAATATCTCTACCTAATTGGTCAGTACCGAACCAGTACTTGTTGTTTAACATTGTTTTAGACGTTTCAAGTTCTTGATCACCAATAAATACTTTGTATACTTGGATCTCTTTTAACTTGTTTTCAATATCGTCTCTAGCTGCTTCTCTTTTAGCTTCGTCTTCGATGTCATCAATTTCTTTTTCAAACTCAACTCTTGCTTCTTTCCAGTAGAAATATGGAACAAACACAATCTTGTCTTCTATTTGGAAGAACTTAAATTGATGCATAGCCTTAGGAAGTGTTAAGTACTTCTCAATTGATGCAAACTGTTCATCTGTTAAAGCTTCATTGATTTCTTTTTTATATCTTCTGTATTCCATTTCAGGTACAGGTTCGTCTGCTATTTGACCATCCTCAACTAAAATGATTTTAAACTCATATGGAATCAGATAGAAGTATGTATCTTCATCAAACTTATATAGATGTAAGATAGATGGAAGATTGGCATTACCATTGTTTATCTTTCTTTCAGGCTGTAAAACAAATAATGCATCTGCAGCAGCATCGTCTCCTGCAGCTCTTAATCTTTCTACTTCATTCTCATACTCATTGTTGTTTTTCCACTCTACGACTACTGTTCCGAAGTAACCCCAAATGATTAAGGCAACAACAACGATTAAACCCAACATGGCTAATTTATTTTGCTTTAATCTTCTCCAAGCATCTTGCCAATACGTAAGACTCGGACGAGCTATTACGTCTTTTTCCATAGATTCACTTGGTACACGTTCCCACATTTCTGCAGGTATCTTTTTCACAGACATAAAATTCCCCCTAATCGTTTAACTTAATTCTTGGATCGATGTATACATAAATGATATCTACTAAGAAAATCATAACAATATACAATGCAGCATACAGGATAACTGTACCCATGATCATGGTATAATCTCTACTTTGTACACTTGATACGAAGAAATCACCCATGCCTGGAATACCAAATAATCTTTCTACTACAAACGAACCCGTCATTACAGCTGCAATCATTGGTCCCATGTATGTGATAACTGGTAATAATGCATTTTTAAGTGCATGTTTACCGATAACAACAAATTCTGATAAGCCTTTTGCTCTTGCAGTACGAATATAATCTTGTCTAAGTACTTCTAACATACTTGAACGTGTCAGTCTTGCTACGAAAGCTAGTGAGAAACCACTAAGTGCAATAACTGGCATAATATATGAAGCTGGTGTGTCTAAGCCCGTGGCGGGTAGTAGACCCCACTTAGTTGTTAGGAAATATCTAAGACCAGCACCAATTACGAATGATGGTACAGCAACGCCGACCGTTGCCATGATGGTTACGATATAATCCTCCCATGAATTCTGTTTCAAGGCGGAGACAATTCCAAGCGGCATCCCCAGTATGATTACAAATAAGGCTGCAACCCCACCAAGTCTAGCTGATACTGGGAATGTTAATTGTAATAATCCCATTACAGTTTCACCTTTTCTTGTATAAGAAGGTCCTAAATCTAATCTTAAAATGCCTAAAAAATAATCTTTAAATTGAACAATTAATGGATCATCTAAATGATACTTTTCTTTAATTGCCTGCTCAATTTCTGGTGGTAATTGCTTTTCTCTAGTAAAAGGTCCACCAGGCAGTGCTCTCATTAGAAAGAATGTTAGTGCAATTACAAAGATTAAGGTAATCACCATACTACCAATTCTTTTTAAGATATAACTTCCCAAACTTTACACTCCTTTCGACAGTTCCATCGAACTCCCCCCAAAGATAAATGAACGAAAAAAATCGAAACAAACTTTTGCATCGAATAAAATTTCACTTAGCTTAAGTAATTCTAAACTATTATTTGATATAAAACTTGTTTCATATCTTTCATTTATCACATTTACATGTATATATTATATTAAACAGCTAGACTTTTCAATGTTTTCAGAATATTTAGTCCAATTACAAAAACGAAATATTTCTGAAAGCTTGACCCCATGCGGATTTCGTGAGTTAAGATTTTTTTAAGATTTAAAGCTTAACTAGTCTTAAAAATCATCTTTTATTACATAATAAACCATTTGATGAATTATATTGAAGTCAAAAGAATAAAAAAATAAGGAAAATATAACCTTATTTTTTCCTTATTTTCTCAATTTCAGTTTTATTTAAGCTTTATATAACATTCATATGACAAGATAAGTCATAGTTAAGAAAACGTTAACATTTATAAAACACCTTCCGATTTAAGAAATGCTAAGCCATCTTCTTCGTTCATAGTTTTTACACCAAGTGATTCTGCTTTTGTTAATTTCGAACCTGCTTTGTCACCATAAATCACATAATCTGTTTTTTTACTCACACTGCCACTAACTTTTGCACCAGCATTTTCTAGTATAATTTGGAGTTCTTTTCTACCGTAGTTTTCTAGAGTACCAGTAAGTACAAAAGTCAATCCGCTTAAGGAAGCACTGGCTTGAGCCTTAACAACAAACTTCAGACCTTTTTCTTTTAATGTAGCAACCATCTCTTTGGCACTATCTTCTTTAAAGAAAGCAACAAAAGAATCTGCCATTTTATCACCTATCTCATCAATTTCAATAAGTGACTCTTTAGAGGCATGAATGAGATCATCAATATTACCAAAATGAGCAGACAATACTTTGGCTGCCTTAGCTCCAATCAAGGATATACCAAGACCTCCTATGAACTGGTGTAGTTCATTTTCCTTTGACTTTTCAATGGCATCAAGCATTTTATCAATCGACTTATCACCAAAACCTTCAATTTCAGACATAGGCAGTTTATACTTATCTAAATCATAAAGGTCTTCAATCTTCTTAACAAAGCCTTCCTTTAAAAGCATTTGAATAACAGCAGGTCCCAAACCATCAATATTCATAGCATTTCTTGAAACAAAGTGCTCTAAACCTCTCTGTAGTTTTGCAGGACAAATAGGGTTTGTACACCTTCTTGCAACTTCCCCTTCTAGCCTTTCTGTATCATAACCACAAACAGGACATAGATGTGGTAGTTTAAAAGCAACTTCCTGACCGCTTCTCTTATCTTTTACAACCCTTACAACTGCAGGGATTACATCACCAGCCTTCTGAATAACAACTGTATCGCCGATTCTGATATCCTTTTCATCAATATAGTCTTGATTATGTAGAGTGGCATAAGTAATGGTTGAACCTGCTACAAATACTGGCTCAAGTTCAGCTTTTGGTGTTAAAACGCCTGTTCTACCGACTTGGACAATGATGTCTTTAACAAGGGTCTCTTTCTCTTCAGCTGGAAACTTATAGGCAATGGCCCATCTAGGACTTTTGGCCTTTACACCTAAAGTTTGACGCTGTGACAAATCATTCACCTTAACAACCATACCATCGATATCATAAGTAAGTTTGTGACGCTTTTCGATCATATCATCACAGTGATTTATAACCTCTTCTATGGTAGGACACTTAAAAATCTCAGTTGTTTTAAAGCCAAGTTCTTTTAGAAACTCAAAGTTATCATCATGTTTTTTTATGGTCTCATCACCACCGTTTAAAACATTAAAAACAAATATATCTAAAGGTCTTGATGCTGCGATTTTAGAATCCAATTGTCTTAAAGAACCAGCCGCTGCATTTCTAGGATTGGCAAAAGCCGGAAGGCCAGCTTCTTCTTGATTTTGATTCAGTTTTTCAAATCCCTTCTTAGAAATAAAGACTTCACCACGTACTTCTATGTCCACAGGCTGACTCAACTTAAGGGGTATAGACTTAATGGTCTTAACATTTTCCGTAACATCCTCCCCGACTTCACCATTACCACGTGTTGCGCCTTGGACAAGTATGCCCTTTTCATACTTCAAAGCAACTGAAAGTCCATCTATTTTCATTTCAAGAATATAATCTACACCAGAAACTTCTTTTTTGACTCTCTTGTCAAAGTCTCTTAAATCTTCTGCATTGTATGAGTTGTCTAAACTAAGCATACGTGTTGTATGACTTACCTGGCTAAATGCATCTAAAGCTACACCACCAACCCTGTTAGACGGCGAATCCTCTGCTTTTAAGTCAGGATATTTTTCTTCCAAATCCATCAATTCCTTTAAAAGCATATCGTACTCATAATCTGTAATTGTAGGATTATCAAGAACATAATAGTTATGGTTATGTTCATTTAATAGTTTCGTTAACGCCTCGATTCGTTTCACTCAATAACCTCCAGTGGTGCTATATCTACTTGCAATTTCTTGATACCTTTATTATCAAAAGCTATGGTTAAAATGCCATTCTTATTTGAAATGACCATACCCTTTCCAAACACTTTATGCATGACTTTTGTTCCCGCTTTAACAGCATCTGAATCTGTAATAGCAGATGTCTTTACATTGCTTTCAGCCTTAGCCTTTTCCTTTAACATATCCATGGTGAGACCAAAAGATATTTTTTTTCTCTTCTGGGCTATTTCTACATCACCAAAATACTCTCTTGGAATCTCAGAAATAAATCTTGATACCTGGTTGACTTGTGTTTTACCAAACATGGTTCTAGTCGTTGCATGAGAAATACATAGTGTTTCTTCAGCTCTTGTAATGCCAACATAAGCCAGTCTTCTTTCTTCTTCGAGTTTTTCTGGATCCTCTATAGACCTAAATGAAGGAAAGATGTTTTCTTCTACACCAACTAGATAAACATGAGGAAACTCAAGACCCTTAGCTGAGTGAAGCGTCATCATAACAACTGCTTTTTCCTCTTCGTCCATGCCGTCGATATCTGACTGTAAAGAAGTTTCTGCTAAGAAATCCTCTAATAGGCCTGTATCTGAGGCTTTTTCAAACTCAACAGTTGCAGACACCAGTTCCTTGATATTGTCTATTCTAGACTGAGATTCAATGGTATTTTCCTCACGTAGCAGTCTAATGTACATGGTTTGATCGATGATAGATTCTAGTATTTTTGTAACTTTTACATCGTACATTTTTTCTCTATGACGGTCTATAATAGAGACGAAGTCCTTTAAACCTGTTATGATTTTATTAGAGAACATGTTCATCTCAATGGCCATAACAATGGCATCAAAGAGGGTGTCACCTTCTTCTCTAAGTCCTTGAATTTTTTCTATGGTCTTTAAGCCTATACCACGTTTGGGTACATTGATAACTCTTAATAAAGATATCTCATCTTGCTGATTTTGTACCACACGCATATAAGCCAGTAAATCCTTAATTTCCATTCTATCGTAGAACTTTAGGCCACCATAGATTTTATAAGGAATGTTGTATTTTCTAAAAGCCTGCTCAAATACACGCGACTGGGCATTGGTTCTATATAAAATGGCGTACTCATTGTAGTTGTTACCAGAATTGAAACCATCGTGAATTTGTCCCACAACATGAGCTGCTTCATCAAACTCATTTTGGGCCTGATAATACTTAAGTGGTTGACCACCAGCATTGGCCGTCCAAAGTCTCTTTTCTTTTCTTTGAGTGTTATGTTTGATAACTGCATTGGCTGCATTTAAGATCATTTCCGTTGAACGATAGTTCTGCTCAAGCTTGATCACCTTTGCTTCCTTGTAGTCTTTTTCAAAATCTTTGATATTTCTAATATCTGCCCCACGCCAGCCATAAATGGACTGGTCCAAATCACCTACCACACATAGGTTTTTATGAAAGCCTGATATCATTTTAATAAGTAGATACTGGGCTTTATTCGTATCTTGATACTCATCTACAAGCACATATCTAAATCTTGTTTGATAATATTCTAAGGCTTCTGGACTATTTTGTAATATTTTAATGGCATTGATGATCAAATCATCAAAGTCCATAGCATTGTTTTCCTGAAGCTTCTTTTGATACAGTTTATAGACTTTTATGGCAGCCTTATAAGCATAATCACCTGAATATAACTCTTCAAACTTATCTGGTCCAATCATGACATTTTTAGCTTCACTGATTTTCGATATAATAGACCTGTCAGTATTTTGCTTGTCATTGATGTTTAATGTCTTCATACACTGCTTAATCAAAGTCTTTTGATCAGAAGTATCATAGATAACATAATCAGATGCATAGCCAATTTCTTCTGCATACTTTCTTAATATACGTACACAAATAGAGTGGAAAGTTCCAATCCACATGCCATTTGCAATATCTCCTACCAAATACTCAATTCTTGACTTCATTTCCTTTGCAGCCTTATTGGTAAAGGTAATGGCTAATATCTTACTAGGAAACACCTGCTTTTCTTCTAATAAATAAGCAATCCTATGTGTTAAGACCCTCGTCTTACCTGAACCGGCCCCTGCCAGTACCAGTACAGGACCATCTGTTGCTTCTACAGCAGCTCGCTGCATATCATTTAAAGTACTTAAATCCATGAATCTCTCCTTACGAATATACGTTCCTTATATTATAACATAGCTTAGAATTACTTTGTAGTCTTCTATTATAAAGAAGACAAAAAACATACAACGTAAAAAGCACACCAATGTGACATAAATGGTGTGCTTTACTATTGGGATAGAATCAGTAACTTTGTACTCTTATAACTCATACTTCTTTACGATCTATACTAAACTTAAAATAAAAAACTCGGTACTACTCTGAAATACTTCTTTTTAAACCTTAAAACTAAATTACGTGTTCGTGATTCTAATTTAAAACTTTAAAAACCTATTCTGAGTTACCGATTCCATCAGGAAATGTTTCTTCCTAATCACTATATACCCAAGAATAATAGTTTCTAACAATTATTTTCTAACCACAATCGTTAAGTGCTCAGTCGCTTGTCTGTACTCAGGTTTTTCACAGCATCTGCATGCCATTTCAAGGTAGTTTTTATAGAGCGTCTTTGACTGTTCATACAGACTTTTCATCTCCAAATGCATACCCGAAAGAAAACTTTCAGCACCAGCATATGACAGTAAATGAAGGCTAGAAGCTCGTACTTCTTCTAGTGCATTTTCAGGCGTTGTGAAGTAAGCTGTTGTAAATGACTCCTCGTGACTGAGTTTTAAATCACCGGTCATATAATCTTCTAACTTACTGAGATCCTCAAAGACATCAGGACATTCAAAGACACTTGATTTTAAAACGCCTAAGGTGTTGATATAGGCTATGATTGCTGTGCCGCCATCTTTAAGAATTCTTCTTACATCATGTAGTACACTTAACCTCTCATGCAGCTCATGCAAATGATACATAGGACCTAGCAGTAAAACACCATCAAAGCTGTCATCAGGAATCTCTGACAAGTCTGTTGCAGACTTATGGATATAGTCACCTTTAAAGCCTTCAGATGTCATTTTTTCTTCTGCAATCTTAAGCTCTTCTTTAGAAATATCTACTAAAGTCATATCATAACCCATACTTGCAAGCTCTACAGAATATCTACCTGGTCCAGATCCAATATCCATGATTTTTCCTGAAACAGGAAAATATTTTTTAATCAAGTACATGGTTGTCTCAAACTCTACTTGACTGTAATGTGTTGAAAGTCTGTCCCACTCTCTATGGGCGTTTTGATCATAATACTTAGCTACTTCACTCATAATGCACCCCTTATCTTTTATAAAAGCATGATGCCTTCTTTCTCACATGCTTCATGTATCTCTTTTGTCCAAACACTTGCTTGAACTTCACCAATATGTCTCTTTCTTAAGAAGAACATGCAAATTCTTGATTGACCAATACCGCCACCAACTGTATATGGCAGTTCACCAGCTAAAAGTTTCTTATGGAAATCAAGTGATTTTCTATCTTCAGCATCAGCCTTCTTCAGCTGTTCTTCTAATACTTCTTCAGAAACTCTGATACCCATTGACGACATTTCAAATGCAGAATCCAGTACAGGGTTGTAAAAAATAATGTCTCCGTTTAATGACCAATCATCGTAGTCTGGTGCACGACCATCATGTCTTTCACCTGATTTTAACTTATCACCAATGCCAATCAAGAATACTGCTTTTTTCTCTCTACAAATAGCATCTTCTCTCTCTTTTGATGTCATCTCAGGATACATATCCTCTAGTTCCTGAGCTGAAATAAATGTAATCTCTTCAGGTAAGATTGGTTTGATATCTGGATAACAGTCATGTACTTTTTCTTCAAGACTCTTAAATGTTGAGTATATTGAAGTGACAATCTCTTTTAAAGTTGCTTCAGTTCTCTCTTCTTTTGTAATGATTTTTTCCCAGTCCCACTGGTCTACGTATATTGAGTGTAAGTGGTCCATCACTTCATCTCTTCTGATTGCATCCATGTCTGTGTAAAGACCTTCGCCAACTTCAAACCCATATCTATGAAGTGCCATTCTCTTCCACTTAGCGAGTGAATGAACGATTTGTACATCTCGACCTAAATCCATAACGTCAAATTGTACGGGTCTTTCTACGCCGTTTAAATCATCGTTTAAACCTGATTCCTTGTAAACAAATAATGGTGCTGACACTCTTGATAAGTTGAGTGCTCCAGCCAGTTTCGCCTGGAAGAAATCCTTCACTATTTTGATTGCCGATTCTGTTTCTCTTAATGATAAATCTACTAAATAATCTTTGCTCATGATACCTATCTCCTCTTCTACATGAATAAATAACCACTTTCTTGTAATAAAAAAAGCCCAACATCCCTACACAGGGACGAAAGACATATTCCGCGGTACCACCCAAATTAACTAATCACAGTTCACTTATTCGGTACTTACATACCTATCAACTATAACGGGCTGAATCCGTCTAAGTCTACTCTTGCGACAGCAATTTCGGTTAGATGCTCAGAGATGTTCTTGGGTATTAGACTACATGTCGGCTTCCACCATTCCCGACTCGCTAGATGTTTCCATAATACTTACTCTTCTCGTCATCGCTTTTGAATCATAAATTGCAATGTGGTTGTTTCTGCAATTTGTATTTCATTTTTTACAATCATACAAAAGTTCTGTATGCTTGTCAACACTTTTTTATAAAAATCAATAAATATTTTTGATTATGCATAAATATTAAGAAGGAGACCCTCTATTTCTCCAATCTTGGTAAGAAGTTTAAGGCTTGATTTTTCTTGTTGCAATAAGTCTTCCGTCAGATTGATCATCTTCTCATCAATCATTGAAACCATGCGCATAATCTTTGATCTGCCCGCACGACCATGACCACGTCTTTCTACAACCTTTAAGCCAAAATTGACCGCTTCTTCAACAAACTGCTTAACCATTTCCTTGTATTCAATTAAAATTTCTACATCTCTTTTTTCAGAAAGCTCACGACCTTTTTTCTTGATGTCATCAAGCATTTCATCTAAGTGAGACCTTTCTCCTTCTTCTTCCGTTAAAGCAAATATCTCATCAAAAGCTAAAGAAGGCTCTACCCTGTTAATCTTCTTTTTGCTTGTTCTTTCAGTTCTTCTAACACTGTTTACTTTCATCATTAAGCCCTTTCTGCCTGGTCGATTATCTCAACGACACAGCTGATCAGTTCATAAAGCTGTGGCGGTACATTTTCACGAAGGTCCATATCAATCATTTCTTTAAGTTTATTAGGATCCTTTTCAATCGGTACATCTGTTTCCTCTATCATACCACAAGCCATATTGAATTTATCACTGTATTCATAATCACTTTCATATGCTTGATATTTATTCTTCATAGTGTCACCTCAAAGCCATCTTTTGATTTTTCTTCTTGCATATCTTCATTAAGCTTTTGATACTTAATACTAGACGCTGTAAAACCAACCTCTTCTAATCTCTTAAGGCCTTGAGATACAAAAGGTTTCATTTTCTTTTCTATATCATCCCTATCGTTTTTGATAGTGATGTTTACATTAGCATTATTGACATCAACTAAAACACCCGTGTCACCTAATTTGTTTAAGTGAATCACAAAATAAAGCCTAGAGTTTTTCCAGTCAATCTTTTGCCTGTCCTTTTTAGCATTCACATGGACTTTAATATTTTTGACTTCACCTTCTAAAGATATTGGCACATTGAAAGTCATCTGCTGTTTATTTGATTTAATCTCAAGTTTGTTAAGGAGCTGCTGGCCGGTTAAGTTATCAAGTGTCTCTTTTGCCTGCACGCGTTCAGTCGCTGATTCTTCTAACTTCAGTAAAATCATTTTTAAGTTAGCTGGTGCCTTTTCATCACGCCTAAACTTATTCAGTCTTTCAGATACTTCTGCTTCATGATTAAGTCCCATTGATCTGAATGTTTCAAGGACCGCTCTTGGACTAGACTTCATATCTCCTTCAAGTCTAAGAGGCACAGACTTAATGAGTTCTTTTTCATATAAATTTTCGATTAGAACTTGCTTAGAAACTGCAAACATTTTCGTCTTTACAGGCTTGTAGGAAATTCTATCAACAAGATCTTTAACGTCTTTTATGATCTTCATAGCCTTATCTAAATCCTGATCTAAGAGGTTTCTAGCCAGTTCAAGTTCCCCACTGGATTGTAAGAGATCTCTTTCAGTTTTGATGTCTGTATACAAAGGCACATCGGTCTTCATAATGATATGATCAAGTTTATCAATTACCTGTGATAAAACTTCCTTAACAGGCAGGCTTTCAGGCTTTTCAATAATTTGATTCAGCTGATTAGAAACAGCCTTTTGATACATATCAAAGGTCTTTTTTGTTTCAGCCATTTTTTCAGTCATGGTCACCTGAACCATTTTCATTGCAGGTTGTTCTTTTGTAAAAAAGTCCGCTTCTACATGTGGCGAAATAAATTCAGCCACTTCATCTAAAGACTCACCTAAGGCTTCGAAAACCTCCTCGATCAAGTCGATTTCTTCATGACTTAAATCTGTTTCTGGCTCTTTGACCTTAGCAGTTTCAACTGGTTTTTCATTCATTTTATAATCATTAGAAGTTTCTGGTACTTTCATTTCAGGACCTTCTACTTCAGATTGGATAACTTTCACAGCTTCATTAAAAGCTTCAGTCATAGTCTCTTTAACCATGACCTTTACTGCTTCTTCAAAGGACAAACCTTTATCCATTAAGGCTTTGAGTTCATTTCTCACTTCTTTTGGAAGGCTCTGCAAAAAATCCCCCTTTGGTAACTCGGGCATTTCCACATTAACAGGTGCATCAGAAGTCAGTGCGTGGTGCACTTTCTGAAGATTCTCCTTAGTAATTTCTATATCCTTATCCATGGACTTTTGAAGGGTCTCTAACTTAGACTCAAGCGTACCTTCAGTTTCACTTAAAAACTCCTTTACCTCTTCCATTTTCTCAGGTGTAAGCTGCTCGCCATTCTTTTCGAAAAGCTCTTGGATCTTCTTTTCCTCAAGACTGTATTTTGTTTCAGCTTTCTTAGGTTCTACCTTGATTTGTTGAGTTTTATTAACTTCGGGAAACAATTTATTTAAAATTTTCATATTAGACTCCATTCTTATTATTAGTATCGGTAAAATTAAATCGATTCCTTAGTAAATTTTTTTCACGATATGTGTTTAGATTCATTTATTCTGGGTATACACTTTAATGGCATAGTCATATGCTGAATCAAAAGCAAATTATATGAAAATATATGACGCAAAACTATAGGGTCTAAGTTTTGATTACTATTCACTAGATATTCATTTATCCAAAATAGAAACAAAATAAGATAGCCAGTTACCAAAAGCTTTTCAGAAAAAGCTAACTATATGAAAATATAGGACGCAAAACTCTAGGGTCTAAACATATTTTACACACCTTATCTTGATAGGACATCGGACATGATTTGTAATTAAGATAATAAAATATGCAAGACAGCCAGTTGCCTAGAAAAGTTCTTTTGATGATCCACCCCTCGTTTCGAGGGGTTTTTTATTGCAATAGAAAAACCAATCTTTCGATTGGTTTAAGCACTTTTTTTCTGTAGGAAGAATGCGCCTAATAACATATAGACCATTCCCATAGCAACCAGCACTGCAACACTAAAAATTACCTCATTGAAGCCAGCACCGTAGACCATGATTTTTTCAATTGCTGAAACAGCCCATTTCTGTGGTGTGATGTTTGATAATAAAAGCAGTGGTTTTGCTGTCACAATTTCAAGTGGCCAGAAGCAGCCACCTAACATAGCTGTACCTGTTAAAATAACTGGCGATATGGCTGACAATTGTCCCATCGTGTTGACAAAGTTTGATAAAAACATACCTAAGGCTGTTACACAAAATACAAAGGCTGCAACAACAATCAGCATATGAAATATATTGCCTGCCCAGTCTACCTTAAAGAGATACTTACTCACGATAAACATAGAACTGACTTGAACAAAACCGATAACAAAGACCATCAGTAAATTGCCACCTAAAATAGATAGCTTTGAGATCGGCGAAATAAGTAACCTATCCCAAGTATGGTATTCTTTGTCCATTAGAATGTCTGATATACCAAATACAATGGTAAACATGGCAAAGAAGAGTGAGAATCCAACAACAGAATGTTTGACAGAATCATATGGTCTTGCATCCGTTAGACTTCTTGAAACAAGCTCGATTGGTTTCTTATAATCTCTATGCTCTTTTAAAGCTGCTCTTGTATATGTAGAAGTATCCTTCTGAACAACTTGATTGAGCATATTTATAAGCGTCTGGTCGCTGTTCACTTCATTGATACTGACACTTAACAAGGTATCCATTTGTAAATTCGACATATTTTCGCTTGTAATAAGTTTTAAAACTTCAACCTTGCCACTCTCTACTTGTTCTTCAAAACCCTCTCTTAAATAAAAGGCCCCCGATACATCATAGTTTTTTACAGCTTCTTTTGCCTCATCTAATGAATATGAAATGACTTCATAACCTTCTTGTTTATCTAACTTTTCAGCTAGTAGTTGACTCATTGTGGTATTGTCTTCATCCACAAGGCCAATATAAGTCACTTCGTTTGTATAATCAATTGATGAAAATACACCAATCATAACAAGGGTCATTGCAGTCATAATCCCAATTAGTTTTATATCATCACGCATCTTCATCAGTCGGAGTTTTAATATGGCAATCATGCTGTCACCTCCTCTAATTGAACACTGCGGTGTGTTTTCTTATTCGAAATAATCATTAGGCCTAAAACCATAAATACAAGGCCATTGATAATCAATGAAACCATGGATGGCATCATCTCTCTTAGACTCGCTTCCATCATAACCTTTTGAAAGATTTCTAATGAAGCACCGTTTAAGAGAATACGTGAAATCCACTGAAACCATGCTGGCATCATAAACAAAGGAAAATAAGAACCACCAAACAAGGCGAGGATTTGAAAAATACCAGATTCTAATACATTTAATAGCTTAAGATCGCCTGCCTTTAAAGCCAAGGCAGCCAAAAGGGTGCCAAAACCTGTTACTGAAAAGGCAACTATCAAGATTGCCAGCATCAACATGGATGGTCTTCCCCAGTAAACGCCAAATCCAAAATGTGATGTTAAAATCATAAGACTGATCTGCATGATAACAATGATAAATATCAAAGTTAGCTTACCAAACACAACCATCTTTGAAGAAATTCCTGCACTCAGTTGACGCTGAAGTGTATAGTTTCTTTTTTCTAAAAGCATGAACTTAGCACCGTATGATGCCCCAAATAAAAGGAACATGGCCATCATAGCCGTAGAATAATACTGTCCAGAGTTGACCAACTTAAGCTTGTCAATCCTATATAAGCTAGATTTAACCTCTAAAGGTGATTGCTCTCTTTCTTGAAGGCCAGTCATGACTTGATCAATGATCTGACTGTCAACATTAAAATGATTCAAGGTTTCGTAACTTACCTTGTTCATAATCATAACTTGAGACAACTGATCCATAACCCCACCGATAAGTTTTTCTACGATATCAGAACTGTATTGTCTGGATTGATTTCGTATCACCTCTACACTGACTTTTTTCCTAAAGGCAGGCGACATATTTAGGGCAATATCCTTAAGATATGTTTCAGGCAATACAACAACACTTGATATAGAATCTTCTTCTATCCTTTTTATGGCTTGGTCGTAATCAAGAAACTCATACGCTACAAAGGATAAGTCTTCACTATCTAGAACATCTGTTAAAATTCCATCCAATTCTTTTGCATCTTCAAGTGATAGATAGTCGCCTCTATCCTCTAAGGTGTATGACTTGACAATACCAATGTTAATTTTCCATACCTCATCGTCTCCTGATCCAAATGAACCGGCCAAGGCAAGACTTAGGATGGTATATAATATAATTGGCATTGCAACAAGCATAATCAAAGCTTTTCTATCTGTTACGACTATTTTTAGATCTTTTTTGATTAGATTAATAAGACCCATGGTCTCCTCCTTAATCTCTTAAGGCCTTTCCTGTCAGCTTTAAAAATACCGTTTCAAGATTAGGATTTTCCACATCAATGGATGTCATCTCTATATCAAACTGACTAGAAGCCTCAACAACTTCTTTTATTAGATTCTCTTTTTTCTTTGTATAGACTGTTAACTGATTTTGATCAACCGTCACCTTGTCCACATGGGCATTCTTTTCAAGTACATCCTTGATACCATTTGGGTCTTTGGCAAATGAAACAATGACTTTTCGGTCACCATTAATAGATGATACCAAAGAATCCTTTGTACCAGATGCAATAACCTGACCTTCATCCATAATATAAATACGGTCACAGAGAAATTCCACTTCCTCCATATAGTGACTGGTAT
The DNA here is from genome assembly GCF_022496765.1 of Acidaminobacter sp. JC074. Classification (GTDB taxonomy): domain Bacteria; phylum Bacillota; class Clostridia; order Peptostreptococcales; family Acidaminobacteraceae; genus JABXKX01. Next base: position 40,492 of record NZ_VANV01000019.1, read on the forward strand.
ATATGATAGACATGCCCTCTTCATTAAGTGACTTAATGGTCTCTAGAATATGATTTCTAGACTGTGGATCAATGCCTACTGTAGGCTCATCCATGATCAGAAGTTCCGGTTTATGAAGTAAGGCAGCACCAATATTGATTCTACGCTTCATACCACCAGAATATTTTTCTACCTTATCTTTTAAACGGTCTTTAATACCAATAATTTCTGAAACTTCTTCAATACGCTTTTTTAATTCATGACCCTTAAGGCCGTAGGCATGTCCCCAAAACTTAAGGTTCTCATAGCCTGTTAAGGTTGGATAAAGAGCAATTTCCTGAGGAACAATGCCAAGTACCTTTTGTATAGGTTTTGGGTCCTTTAATACATCCGTTTCCTTAAATTCGATTAAGCCAGCATCTGGTTTTATAAGTGTTGAAATCATAGATATGGTCGTTGATTTTCCAGCACCATTTGGGCCAAGAAGTCCTATGATTTCTCCTTTTTCTATATACAAATCTATGCCCTTTACTGCCTGTAACTGACCATAACTTTTTTTGAGATTACTAATTTTTAACATATATCCTCCTAGTCCATAAAAGCTTCAAAGTTTTCTATTATTTCTTCACTGGTTATATAATCTTCTTCACCCACATCCGGGAATGACAGCACTTGTTTTTCATGTAGATCATAAAGTTGATATTCTGCATGAAAACGGACTTCATTAAGTGCCTCTTCTATAAAGTCTTTAAAAGACAGTTTTACATCATAGACATGATGTACGATGTATTTATCAATGTCAATGTAAGCCGTCATCTTAAACTCATCAACAACAACATTGTCCATAAATGTACGCATACCTAAGATCATTTCATCTAATGAAAGATTGTTTTCATAAGTCATCATTTGGTCATCTTGATAAACATAGCTTGGATACTTTGGTATCATCTCAACAAACTTAGGATCTTTTTCTAGTAGGGTCAATACATCTCCAAAAAACTGATGAACCTGTTCATTAGAAAATGAAATGACAAACTTCTTAACCTTGACTTCACCTTCAGGTGTATCGATGACCTCGTCACCTAGATTCACCACATCTTCTTCACCTACAAGAGCTAACCACATTTTCTTTATTTCTTCTTCAGATGCCTTGGTAAAAGGTGGTTCTGCATATAACTCATTGTCCTCATACTCAGCTAAAGATAAGTATTTGCCCAGAAAAGGTATTCTAAGATATTCATCTTGACCAGATTTATAGAAAATTGTATCTAGCCCAATGGCGTCATTGCCAAGATACTGTCTTGCTATGACGTCTTCTCCAGAGAACTGGGCATTTTGCTCATAGACGATCTTGCCTAGAAAATCTTCCAATTCAGGATTATCTTTTACCACTTGATCTGAAAAATCAACTTCTAAAGTCATATCCAGTTTAGACTGGCCTTGTTCAATTGTCTGTGTCTTTAAACTTGCATCCCTGTAATATTCCAAAGCATCTGTTTGGCATCCTACCAAGAAAACAATTAATATTAACCATATCCACTTTTTCATAGTAACCTCCATCTCTTTGAAACCATTGTAGCAAGTTTTTTTTTATATAACATGTACCGAATGTCATTTCTAAACCATGACTTTTGTCACTTTTTCGATTTCAAGACGTGGATTGCTAGCTGCGTCCTATCTCTCAGTTCAAGTTTCGAGAGTGCCTTAGTAATATGATTTTTTACAGTGCCTTCACCTAAAAAGACCTTTTCAGCAATTTCTTTGTTATTAAGTCCTTCTGCCACCAATAGGCATACTTCTTTTTCTCTTTCTGTCAAAAGGTCCAGATCATAGACCTCATTAGGTATTTGGGTAAACTGGTTGACAAGCACCTGCTGGGCTTCACTGGACATCTGAACCCCTCCATCTAGCACCGTTTTAATAGCATCTATAATAATTTGTATTTCTGTATCTTTTAACAGATAACCCGAAGCGCCTGCTCTGATAGCATCTGTAATAAATGCTTCATTATGAAATGTTGTCAACATAATAACTGGCACACCAGTCATAAGCTTTACAGCCTCAACACCATTCATAACAGGCATCTGAATATCCATTAAAACAACATCCGGTTTATAAACAGACAGCATTTTTACAGCTTGGTCACCATTTTCGCATAAGCCAACCACATCAATCCCCTGACTTTCAAGAATCATCTTAAGGCCTTGTCTGAAAATCTTTTGGTCATCTACTATCATAACTTTAATCATTCTTCACCTCTATATATCCTTTAACAGTAAACCCGTCTTGACCTGATATGTCAACCTTACCATTTAAAGCTTCAATACGCTCTCGCATCCCTTTGAGACCATAACCTTCATTGATTGTACCTACACCCTGACCATTATCACTAATTTCAAAGCTATACATACCCAGGCCTTCTTTAACCTGTATGTCAATCTTATCAGCACCGCCATGTCTTATGCTATTGGTCATACATTCCTGGATCAACCTGTACAAGACTTCAAAACAATTCTTATCTTCAATCTCATCTGGCAGCTTGTAGTTAACTTCAATGTTCACGCGGTCTCTAAATCTATCAATCATAACATGAATATCTTCTCTAATCATGTCATCTTCATTCCTCAAGGTTTCCACTACCTGACGAATGGTTTTCATCCCCTGCCTAGCAGACGATTTTGCCTTGATAATCATATCTTTAGCCTGATCTGGCTCTGAATCAATTAAGAGACTAGCCATCTCAAGCTCCATAATCAAGGCCATCATATCATGACCAAAGGTATCATGAATGTCTCTGGCAAGCTTGTTCTTTACGGCTAGTCTTGTTAAAGACTCCAGCTGCTCATTTAAGTCTTTTTGAATCTCTTTTTCCTTCTTGTTTTGATTGATCAAAATCAAAGAAAATACAATTAAAATATGAATAACAAGCATAAAAACTATTTCAGAAAGTGTGCCAAGATTTTGCCTATAATAAAAGAGAACACCATAGTTATAAAGTGTTACACCAACAATCAAAGCGCCGATAATCTTTTGCCACTTATCTTTAACAAGAAGACCAACTTCTAGTAGTAAAATCATCAAGAGCATGTAGACATAGTAGTTGATGACAAAACGTGACAAGCGACTCATCATAACAAGTATCATAACATCTATAATTAAAGAAGGTCCTTTAAACTTATCTGCAAGCATAGACCTTATAAAAGGCAGTAGCATGAGCATAATAAACAAGGTGATCAAGATAATAAACCTTGATCCTACCACGTTTTCTAAAGCTATAAATCCAAGTGCAATCATACCAGTTAAGAGCGTTCTAATCCAAATCCATCTATTCATATAAGCCTCCAATCATATTATCTCAAATAAAGTATATAAAAAAAAGCACTTAAGTGCTTTTAAACAAATGACATCCTTCATAATGATCGTTAACCATACCAATAGCCTGCATGTATGCATATATAATTGTAGGTCCTACAAAGCTAAAGCCACGTTTTTTTAAGTCCTTTGATATTTTCTTTGAAAGCTCAGTCTCAGCCGGGACTTGGTCTGCATTTTTAAATGCATTTAAAATCGGCTCATGGTCCACATATGACCATAAGTAGTGACTAAAAGAACCGTATTCTTCCTGAATTTTAAGTATACCCTTCGCATTTTTTATCGTAGATTTTATCTTAAGACGATTTCTAATGATGGCAGCATCCTTCATAAGTTCTTCAACTTTATCATCTCCGTAACTTGCAACCTTTTCTATATCAAAGCCATCAAAAGCCTTCTTATAAGCAGCTTGTCTTCTAAGAATAGTAATCCAACTTAAACCGGCTTGAGCCCCTTCTAAGGTTAAAAACTCAAAGAGTTCCCTATCATCATAGACAGGTTTTCCCCATACTTCGTCATGGTACTTTTCGTATAGTTCATCACCTTCACACCAAAAACATCTATTCATTACGACTCCTTATATGTCTTGCTGCCATCTTACCACTAGAGAAGGCATACTGGATATTGTAGCCACCCGTATCACCGTCTATATCAACACATTCTCCTATGAAATATAAACCTTCTATATCAGATTCATAAGACTTCTTTTTTAAGGATGTAGTAGCTATGCCACCTGCGGATACCATGGCAATATGTGATTTACCGACTTTGGCTATCTGTATTCTATAATTGGTCAAATGATGAATTAAAGCTTTACGATCAGATTTTTTTAATTCACTGACCTTGGTCTCTTTTAAACCAAGCAACATTATAACTGCATCTATAAATCGCTGTGGTGCAAATGCTTGAATGACAGTCTTTATCAGTTTTTTTCCATGGTCTTCTAATAATAGTTTATCCAACTCTTCTGATGACTTGTTGATAAAGTTTATATGGAGTTCATCACCTGGAAACATATGTCTAGATGCATTTAAGATTACAGGACCACTGTAACCAAAATGTGTGACCAGTAAATCACCTGTATAATCACCCATTTTTTTGCCTCTAAAATGACTTATTTGCGCCTCTTTAAAAGACAAACCCATCAAGTCCTTAAAATCGTGACTTTCCAAATAAACAGGTGACAGTGCATACCTAAAAGGTTCATAAGACAAACCGAATGCTTTTGCAAACTTTATAGCATCTCCTGTAGAGCCAGTCTTTGGATAAGAAATACCGCCAGTTGCAACAATCACAGCATTACTCTCATATTTCCCCTTACTTGTTGTAACAATAAAAGTGTTTTCTCTATCTATAGAAATTACTTCTTCTTTTAAGTTGATTTTAATATCCTTATCAATGTCATCTACGAGTCTATCTATCAGATCTTGAGCATTTAAAGACACGGGAAAAATCTTTCCGTCCTCACGTTCAAAAGTTTTTAGACCCATTTTGTCCATATCATGAATTAACTCATCATTGGTATAATTCATCAAGGCATGTCTAACAAATCGCCATTTGTTGTAATGTTTGTCATAAGCCTTTATATCGCCACCATGGCTTAAGTTACACTGGCCTGCACCAGATAACCTTAATTTCATACCTATGGAGTCTTGTTTTTCTATTAAAAGTACCTTAAGTCCTTTTAGATCACAAGCTGCAGATAGTCCTGCTGGGCCTGAACCGATTATTATTACATCCCACATAATAGACACGCCTTTCTTAGACTTTATTGAAAATCACATATGCTTCATTTACAATAGAATAAAGGAGCATGTATGATTGAAAACGAAAATAAAAAACTGATTAATTCATTCAAAAATGGCCTTGTGCCCGATCGTCATCTAGATTTTCTACTGACTGGTCGCCAAGCGGAAATAGAAGAACTTCAAAGATGCTTTGATCAAACACAAAACGATATAGGTACTATAAAGTTTATCACAGGTCCCTATGGCTCTGGAAAAACTTTTTTACTTGACTACAGCAAGAACATAGCCTTGGATTTAGGCTTTGTTGTCGCAAAAATTGAAGTCGATTCAAACTTTAAGTTTTACAACTTAGAACAACTGTATTACCATGTTATGCACAACTTATTTGTTCATAACAGTGCCTTATCAAAGACAACTTTTGAAAATATCTTTGACTTATGGATTAGGAAACTCAAATCTAACAACTACAAACATCATGCCAGTAAAGAAATTCAATATGTCATCTCTGAAATCGGTAAATACAACCAATCCTTTGCTCGTGCATTTTTGTCTTATATCAAAGGTAGAATCAACGGCAATAAAGAACTTACTAGTGCCATTGTATCATGGATAACAGGAGAAGGTAGTATTCCTTATCAATTAAAAGAACAGGTCCAGATAAAAGGTCGTATCAATCAATCCAACTCCATTGATTTTTTAAAGGCCTTTACCAAGTTGATTACCCTACTCGGCTATCAAGGCATGATCATAATGGTAGATGAAATGGATGTCATCATGAACGAGCGTTCTGATATTAGACAGAAATGCTATTATAATCTAAGACACCTTATTGATTTAACCATAGGTGGTCAGATACCAAACACTTGCTTTATGTTCAGTGGCAGTCATGACCTTTTTTATTCAGACAAGGGCATTAAATCCTATGAAGCTCTTAGGCAGAGACTAGGTACTTCTATTGATATGAACCACAGTATCATGCTAGATATCAAACAACCCGTTATGCACCTCAAACGACTGCCTTTTGATGTCTTTTATGAACTTGGAGAGAAGCTGACCTATATTTATAAAAAGGTGCATCCTCTCGATTTGCAAATAAGCATTGAATCCTTGAAAAACTGGGTTTTCTTGACCTATAAGGAACAAGGAAAATCATACGGTGAGATTACAATACGCGAGTTCATCACCAAGTATATAGAAATCATGGACATCATTCATCAGAACCCTAAACATCATATATTTAACTCTGAACTTTCGGCTGTAATAACACACGATCAAATCATATACAAAGCAAGCCAACTAAAGAAGGGATGATATTAATCATCCTTCTTTTCTATATAATCTTCATATATTTCAATTTTATTGTTTTTCATAAGTCTGCCTAAGGCACGCTTAAATGCCTTTTTGCTCATCTGAAACTCTGCTTTAATAGCTTCAGGAGATGATTTATCATGGTAATAAAGCTTACCACCTTGACTTAAAAGCCTCGAGTAGATTTTTTCTGCATCCACAGACATTTGATCTGCTACCAGTTTTCTAGTTGCCAAGTCTATCTTCTTGTCTTCTCTAACTCTAATAACTCTAAGATCGATTGTATCTCCCATCTCGAAGTTTTCGAAATACTCATTTTTAGGAATCATACCTACATACTTGTTGTCTACTGCAACAAATACACCAACTTCTGGATTAATCCTTATAATGGTACCTGTTACTTGATCATTGGCTTTATACTCATGATCTGTAGATAGGTGATCATAAACCCTAGGTGTTGCACAAAGTCGTTCTGATTTATCTATATAGATGTAGAATAAATAAGATTTACCCTTCTTTAAGTTCATACCCATTTCTTTTAAAGGCACAAACAAATCTCTCTGTAAACCGATTTCAACAAAAGCACCAAACTCAACGATTTCTTTAACTTTTAAAACAGCCAGCTCACCAACTGTTGCAAGCGGTGTCTTCATTGTTGCAACCAAGCGATCTTTTGTGTCCTTGTATAAAAAGACCATGACCTCATCATATACTTCTACATCACCAATTACTTCACCGAAAGGTAGTAGTACAGCATTTTCCTCATCTTCTCTTTTAATAAAGAAGCCACCTTGACTCTTTCCAACAATCGTTAATAGTTGAAACTCACCTAATTTATACATCATAAACTCCTATTCTAGTATCCTTATAACATCCCCAATAAGTAGATCCACCTGGTGGTTATCAAGAGGAAGTGTAAGGTAGTGAATGGCGCCACACGCCATTGCCTCAAATGCCTTTTTATTCTCGCCTTCTTCTACCATAACGACAATTTTTGCATCTTTATTATAATCCATTATCCTTCTTAATGTACTTAAGCCATCATACATGGACATATTCAAACTCATGATCAAAAGGTCTGGCATTACTTCTACATATTTATGATAAACATGTAAACCATTTTTTGCTTCACCGACTACGTTTAATCCCTTTTGTTCTAATATACGTCTTAACTTCTTGCGAGATACTATATCCTCATCTGCAACAACAATTCGCATAATTACTCCTAATGTTCAATAACAATTATCTTTAGACTGCCTTCAGGGATGTGCATTTCAGACATGACAACTTCCTTACCAAAAACGATTTGCTCAAACATTGTCTTTCCCATTATTACAGGACAATCTTTATCTACCTTTTGTCTATCAGATCTTAAACTGTCAATGGTCTTTTCAACCACATCATCAATAAATTTACATAAGACTTCATTCATGACATTTATATTTGAACCCTTGTATTTCATACTCATCCCATAGGACCCTATCAACTGATAAATAAAGTTTTCATCTGCTGTGATAATCACTTTTCTTTCTGCATAAGACCTTAGAGATAAATAACTAGAAACATCTAATAAAAGGTCTTCTGTCATCTTTAACTTGTTAAACTGCCATGAAGAAGACAACCTCTGCTTATTTTCAGATTTTGTCAGTATTCTTTCTGCCTGCAGGCTGAAATCTCTAAGAACTTCCTCATTATCGAATCTCACAATCATCTCATCATGGTTATTTGGTATGATGATTTCATAAGAAACACCTTGACCGGCAACAGTCTTAACCTCAATACTACCACCAACCTTATCAACGATTTCTTTGATACTGCCCATACCTACACCTCGACCGGCAACCGTCGTAGGGGTCAGATAGGAAGTAACACCATCTTCAATAACCATATTGGCCACTTCAAGATCAGAAAGTTGATCGAGTTCATCTATGGAAAACTTACCAAGTATAAACAAACGGTTTTTAATCTCTTTTATATCTATACCCTTACCATCATCAGAAATCGTTAACTGAATGTCAGATCCTTTTTTCCTAATAAAACATGAAATCGTCGTGACTTCATCTTTGCCTACCGACATTCTTTCATCAGGATACTCAGCACCATGTGTTACTGAGTTCTTTAAAATATGAATCAAACCTTCAATAAACTCTATATAGGCCTGTCGATTAATTTTTATGGGATCACCTTTGACCACATAGTTAACCATTTTACCTTGTTTTTCTGCTAAACGCAATATATATTCTTTAAAGGACAGCATTATATCCCTTAAATCTACTTTTTTTAGTGTTTCCATTTCTTTTACAAGCTCATGATCCACACCGAGCTTGTCTGTTAAAGACAAGTAAACCCTGTTAAAAGATGAGATGTCAATCCCCATCTTGGTTCTGTTATCAAAGAACTTCTCCCCTAACCTTTGTCTTAAGAGCTGGATGTCCATTTCAATCACACCTTCTAAGTCGTAGGCAATCAAGACACGGGTAAAGTGGTCAAGGGTCAAACCTTGTATATTATGTAAAGAATTAAAAAGTTCATTTTCTACATCCGTAATGCCCCTTACAGTAGCATTCATATTGTATTGGTCGAAAACGCCCTTATATGTGTGAACCCTACGCAATACTTTGAATATATTGTCTTCTAAAGTTTCATCTGAATCCAGTATCTTAGATATATTTTTAGCAAAATCTAAAAAGGATGATAAATCTGAAAAGAACATATCAGTGTTTCTTACAACAGCCGTCACCATTTCAGCAATCTCTTTTTCCTCTTCATGTTCTCCCTGATAATCGTATTCATCTTTTAACTCTGCATGAACAATCAAAACCTTTTCACCTTGGTTTTTAGTCATCATCTGATATTGCATGGCGTAAGGTACATTTTGAATGGTTAAATGTTTATCAAGTAACGATAAAAATAAGAGCTCTCTAACCTGATCTTCTGCTTTAAACACCTTCTGTACTACAGATTTAAAGTATTCAGAATCCTCATTTCCTACTTCAAACAAAAGCTTTGATGCGTCTACGATTTCACCACGGTTGTATTCAAATAAGATACCGTAGGCCATCTCCACATTGTAATCTTCATTAATAACCAAGACATTTGTATTTAATACATCTATGACAAGCTCTAAGTTTTCATAATAACTTTGTCTAGTAGAATTTAGATTTGCAAATTCATTTTTTGTTCTAATTGCATTGGTTTCAAGTTCTCTTTTTTTCCTGTTAAGTCGTCTTATTTCTGTATTAAGTGATTTGATTTCATTGAGTTTTTCACTGTACCTTTCTTCCTTCTGTAATACTTTGCCGCTTATAACCAAACCAATCATCAAAGCAACTACGATAAAAGACATCTCTGATGACATATCATAAGCAACCACAAGAATATCATTGATCAACGCCAGACTGATTAAGAAAACTGCAAAGGTTCTTAGTCGATCAAGTGTATTTCCTTTCATCTGCCAATTGAGGTACATAACCATCAAATAAGCTAATGCCACAAAATAATAACCGATGGTCAACTCCGACATTAAGTCCAAAGTAAATATAAAGGTAAATATCATCAGAATAATCATAACTGTCGAAAAGGCAATTCTATATCTGTTGACCACATTTTCAAAGACATAGACTTCAATAATATAAAGCATGCCAAGTATAAGAAAAAATCTATAAAAAATAGTCATTCTTAAGCCTAACTCAGAATAAGAACGGCCGCCATAAATCAACTGAATAACCATAAGTGATGACAAGAGCATCATAACTATCATAATGAATAAGTTTTCACGATCATGTCGCCATGAAGTCATTTCATGATAAATCTTAGATCCTAAGTAAAGGATGATAGCACAAACTGCTATTAACTCAAATTCACCAACATGAATCAGTCTGATGATGCCTGCTGATGTCATATGATTCAATCTAGGATATATAAGTAAAGCTGTAGCTACAATAATAATCAGTGATAAGATCTGTTTTATATAATTCTTCATAAGTTCTCCTCGCCACTATATTATACTACAAGATTCATACAGGTACAAAAATAGCAGCGGATTAACCGCTGCTTCATGATTAATTTTGAATTCTCATCAACGGTGGAATCACAAACTTGTAGATAGCACCTGTTATTACTGTTACCAATATACCTTTTAGTAAGTTAAATGGCACGATAGAGAATAGGATAAAGTCCCATACTGTTTCCATAAACTGACCAAAGATTGGTAAGTTAGCAGCCATTTCAACAAATCCTATCACTTCCATACCAAATAGGTTGGCATAAAGTGGTAGCAATACAAAGTAATTTAACATAGCTCCCATGAAAGTCATAAATACAGTACCAATTAAACCACCGATAACAGCACCTTTTACTGAAGGCATCTTCTTATAGACCAAACCCACCGGAACAACCAATGATATACCTATTAATAGGTTAGCCAACTCTCCAATACCACCCGTCATGGTACCATTTAAAATGAAATTTAATAAGACCTTTACTAGTTCAACTAAAGCACCTGCTAAAGGTCCCATTACGATAGCACCAATGACAGCAGGTAAATCTGAAATATCTAATTTTAAAAACTCTGGAAATATAGCAAGTGGTGCTTCAATAAGCATTAATACACCTGCAACTGCACTTAAAAGTGCTACTTTAATCAAATAATTGATTTGACTGTTTCTTTTCATAAACTTCCTCCTATTACAATCCTAGAAGAACAGCAAAAAACCCTGGCAAAAAACCAGGGCAAAAATATCATAACACCATTCTTCTTCCATCCAGACTTTACTGTCGGTCTTGGAATTTCACCAAGTCAACCCATTGGGTTCGTGGACTATCACCACCGGTCGGGAATTTCACCCTGCCCTGAAGATATTAATTTATACACATCATAACAAATTACATGTCATCTGTCAATTCGTTCACAATCGGAAACTTCAGTGTAAGTTCCTTAGTAGAGTTTTCATACTTGGAACTTATCAGTTGACCCTTTAAACCAAGTTCTACACATTCTGAAAGTTTGCTGATCAGGTCATCTTCATTCACACGACTGGATGAAGAGGTATTTCTCATAACATTGATCAGAACCTGTTTTTCATCTGAAAAGACTTCTATTGAAAGTTGATTGTTCTTACCTTTACCTGAGTTAAATAGTATATTGAGTACCAAGAATCTTAAAACACCTTGTAAAAGTGCTTTGTTTTGAAAAAGAATGACATCTATATCACAAGTTACATCCATGTTGAAAGAGGTGTTTTCCTTATCATATCCTTCAACACTCTTATCTATAAGAGCCTTGATATCAAAATGTTCATAAGAAGCATGAACATTAGATAAAATCAGCTGATTAAAGAGTTCCTTCATAACATAAATATTGTTTTCTTCTACTACAATTTCTTTAACTTTTGGTTCATAAATTGGTTTAACAGGCTTGACCTGATTGACGATCTTAACAATCCTATTAAATTCCTCAAACTTAATATCGTCTTCCGATAAATGTTCATCTAATTGAATCGCATGTGACAAAGAAGTAATTTGATGATCAATTTTCTTTCTCATCTTACGATATGTCAAAATGAAAAAGACTATGGTAACCAAGAGTAGACTGACAATAACATGAATCATAACACACAATCTTGTTTCTTTCTTTTTGGATAAGGTCTCATATTCACGCACATAGTTAGTAAGTACTTCAGATTTATTGATAACAAGCCATCTAAGGGTCGGATAAGTCTTGTAGTACATCTGACCGAGCTCTGGATGATTGTACCTTTGAATCGAATCGCTTGCCTCATCAATCATCTGTTCAAGGACATCTGAGTCTACATCCAAATGACCACGAATGGCATTGCCCTTATAATCATAAACGATTAGCTGAAGCAACTCAGAATCAGGTATGGTATTTAAACTAGAGATAACATTTTCTTTAAAGTATTCTATAGCATGCTCTCTTTTTTCGTAAATACCAACATAGTAATTGTCTTCAACCATTTTTATAATAGAAAGATAATCTTCGAAAACGCCATCTTCTAACCATGTAGAAGAAAACTTTAAAGAATGTTCTTTTAAGAGTCCTTCTGAAAATAACTCTCCTACTCTTTTACCGGTATCGTCTCTTAGTTCATGGATATTGGACTTAAAGTCATCCAAATCACTGTATAAAATATTGCCTCTTTTATCTAGTATAAAAATGCCATCAATAAACTCTCTACTATTTAGGTGTAAGAGCAAGGCTTCTTTGTCATTTGAGCTTGATGCAATGACTTCATCCAAAGCATTATCCATCTTCTCATAAGAATAAGTTTCGACCATTTCATCAATGGTGGCTTCTAAATCCAGCGTTACCCCAATCCCCTCTTCAAGCATGAGCTCTGTTTGATCAATGATAACTTCTAAATCTTTACTTTCACTTAAAATATCAAATAAAAATAAGAGACCAAAAATAGTAATTATGGCAGATAAAGAACTTACTGTTATTAAGATGAACATAGAAAGTATACTTTTTTTCTTCATAAATACCATGACCCCTATATTATTTTACCATAGTTAACGATAACATTAAATAATAGTTTATAACCCATATATAAATTTTATGAATAAATGCATGGTTTTACACATTAAAAAGTGGAGCATTCGCTCCACTTTAACCACCGCCAAAAAGATGGATGACTTTTACATCATCACCATCATGTACAACCTTGGTCTTGTAATCCTCTGGTCGTACATGAAGGCCATTAACTTTTACGACAATCATATGATCCATATACCTCTTCTTTTCTAACAGCTCCTTAATAGTAAGACTGCCATCATTTTCAAAAGGTGTATTGTTTACAGTGATCATACTACCTCATTTCTATAAATGCTTTTTAACTACCTCAAGAAGTTCTGGTAAGTCCATACCTAACTCTTCAAGCTTTTCTACCTTAGGTACACCATTAGGCGTCCAACCTCTTCTTAAGTATACAGCATCTGTTAATTTTTCATACTGACTTTCTCTATATTCTCTAGTTTTAGCCATTTTATCTTCAACTGAAAGGCCTGTTGGATCAAGACCTACTAGATCCTTCAATTGACCATCATAACGCTCTTCTCTAGATAAATACTCTTCCTTAGTAACAGGACCCATTGAACGGTAAGGCGTTGCATCATGTTTTCTAAGACCTTTACCCATACGGATATTGAAGATTCTTTGGAAGTTATAAACACGCTCTGATTGTTTAATAAGTTCATGTTTGTCTATGGATAAACCTGTTACACCATTAAAGATATCCACATAGTTTTGCACATGTTCAGGCATCTTAGCAGGTTCATCAGCCGTAGCGTTAGATTCAGGTGTTGTGTCGTTCCAAGGTAATTTACAGAAACCACACAAACCAAACCATGTTCTAAACATTGGGAAATAATGAAGCGCTTCAGCCTTATCTTCAAAAGTAGGAATTTGATTGTTAACCATATCCATAAAGATCAACCAAGCCTCATCATGTTGTGGTCCTTTATTAGTAAGACCATAACCACCTTGCTGAGCAAGAGACTCTTTAGACATATACTCAGAGTACTCTAAACCTTTTTGCTCCATACCGATATCATCTAAGAAGGCTCTATCAGCACCATATTCTTTTTCGAAGATATCCTTCATCTTTCTGATACCTAAACCAGCAATCTTACCAAATCCTTCACCTCTAGACATTTGGTGAATCAACTCATATGCAGCCCACTTGTTACCAAAGTTTAACTCTAGACCACCAGTAATTTCTTTATTGATGATACCTCTTTCATAACATTCCATTACAAAAGCAGTCAGTGTACCAAATGAAATTGTATCAATACCATAAGTATCGCAGTAGAAGTTAAGCTCAAGGATACCTCTAGGATCAAAGACACCAATGTTTGAACCACAGCCTGCTGCTGTTTCATACTCAGGACCATCTACAACAACCTTGTCACCCTTATATGGACCTGATTCTAATTCAAAATGATCTGCAGCTTTTGCACATGATAATGAACAACCATACCAGCAGCCGTCAGGTGTATTTTGAGTAATATAATCTCTAACAAATGTATGTGAATCAATATTTATTGTATCCTTGTGAGAACCATATTGATAGTTGTGCGTTGGTAATAAATCATAGGCATCCATCACTTCAACAATGTTTGCAGTACCAATTTGTCTCATTCTACATTGTACATCATCTAACTTGTCTATCTGCTTATGAATCTTAATACCAGCCTTATTAATTGGCGAAATATTATCAACATTGTTCATATTACCATGTGTACCAGCGTATCTGATAACAATACCCTTGATATTCTTATCTCTGAATACAGTACCGATACCACCTCTACCAGCTTGTTTAAGTCTTGCTACTTTTCTTCTTGTATCGTAGAAAGTAAAGTTAAGTAAACCGATTAATGTATTCTCAGCAGCAGTACCTGCTGTAACAACAGCAACATTTCTTCTGTCATCTTCATCTTTGGCATACATCTCAGTTAACTGTTCACCTAACACGTGACCATCAACAGCTTCTAGTGGTGCTTCTTCTATTTGAACAGATCCATCATTACCATCTATAACAATAATGACGTCTTTATCAGCCTTACCTTGAATTTCCAATGCATCCCAACCTGAGAACTTAAGGAAAGGACCAACATAACCACCTACGTTAGAATCTATTACCATATCTGTAAGTGGAGATATAGATACAACAAGTGATTTACCTGTACCAGGGTATTGAGTAATACCACAAACAGGGCCAGGTGCTATAATGATTTCGTTTTCAGGATCTTGCCATCTTGTTTCTGGCTTAACTGCATGCCATAACTTATATAAACCAAAACCTTTACCACCTACAAATTTATCTTTCATAAATTGAGTAACTGGTTGTTCTTCGATATGGTTATCATTTAAGTTGATGTATAAGGTACGATTGGCATAACCTTTTTCTAACTCTTTTAACTCATAATTAAATGACTTTAAAAGCTTGTGTTCACTTCTCATTTTTTCGATTTGCATGATTCCTCCTATAAGCTAAGTGCGTCTTGTTCACAAACGTTTACACATTGACCACATGAAATACATTTAAAAGGTACCAAGTAATCATCATGTTGTCTCATTGCACCTGTTGGGCAAAAACCTACACAAATCAGACAGCCAACACATCTATTCTTATCTAACCTAACAATACCATTGGCATCACGCTTTAAAGCTTCAGCTGGACAGACATCAATACATCTGCCGCATTGATTACAGACATTAATGAGTCTACCACCATTCTTAGGTAAAATCTGAATACATGATTTTTCTCTGTTGTTCTCTTTTTTAAATAGCGTTGAGCACTTTTCCTCGCAAGCGCCACAGCTGATACATTTCTCTATCGCCACATTTAAAACTTTCAATACGACCTCCCTATTCTCTTTGCCTTATATGAATTATAAACTTATTTTTCTGAAAAAACAACCAATTGTTATACCTTTTTATACTTTTAACAAAACCAATTAAAGTATTACTAAACTACACAACTGATGGTTCAAAAACAAGCTCACCCTTTTCGAATCTATACAGGTTAAGAGCACTGATATCAATAGAAGTTTCCTCACCCATAATCATTTCTGCCATCAAAATACCTGTAGCAGGACCAAACATGAAACCATGGCCAGAAAATCCTACAGCTAGGTAAAAACCTTTAACTTCATGAACAGGACCTAAAATAGGCTGTCTGTCAGGTGTGATGTTATAAAGGCCTGCCCATTGACGTATTACCATAGCCTTTTTTAGTGGAGGTAATAAATCTGTAATGGTTTTAGCCATCTCATCTAAAAAGTGCCATCCTGAATTGATGTTGCCATCTCTTGGTTCACCAGCATCACCACGTCCCATAACCAAACCACCATGTGGTACTTGTTGACAATAGAAATTACCTGTAAAAGACATGACCATTGTTGATAAGATTGGATCTATCGGCTCTGTAACTAAGATCTGATGTCTTTCTGAATAGATAGGCAAGTCTACACCAACCATTCTAGCGATATCTTGCGAATGCCCACCTGCCGCATTAACAACTTGATTGGTTTCAATCAAACCTTTGTCTGTTACAACACATGTTACTTGCCCATTTTCAACAACAATATCTGTTACTTCTGTGTATTTCATAAATTCAACACCCAGCTTCTCAGCAGCCTTTGCAAAAGCAAGCGTTGTATGGAATGGATTTAAGTGACCATCTTTTTCATAATAAGCAGCAGAGACATAACCGTCTGTATTTAATATAGGTACAATTTCTTTTGCCTCATCTAAAGTCAACTCTCTTGATTCAATGCCTAAAGAATTTTGAAGTTTGATGTTTCTTCTAAACTGCTCCTTCTCTTTTTCAGTCGTTGCCAGTAGCAAATAGCCACCCTGCTTAAACTCTATATCCCCATCGTATTCTAAAACTTCATTAGCGGTTTCAAAGAATTCACATGACATTTTTGCAATTTTACAGTTCATCTCTGTGCCCCACTGCTGACGAATACCAGCACCACAAGCACCAGTTGCACCTGAAGCTATAAATCTTTTTTCAACAACGATGATGTTTTTCATACCTTTTTTGGCAAGGTTATAGGCAATTGCAGCACCTGAGATACCACCACCTATGATTACAATATCAGCTTTCTTATTCATCATCATCCTCCTTAGCATCAGCAATTGCACCTAAAGAAACTGCATTTACTGGTGGTCTATTTCTACCAGGTGTTAATTCTTCTATTGGTGTGCCAGTCATAATAGACAGTTCTCTTAAAATAATTGGCATACATGTCCTACCTTGACAAGGTCCCATCCCCGTTCTTAAGACACGTTTCAGTTCATCAAATGTGGTATATCCATCATTAATGGCTTGTCTTATTTCTTCTATTGTTACATCTGAACAACGACATACAATTGTTTTATCTTCCATTATGACACCACCTTAATATTTCTAAATGTTTTTAAATGTTCCTTATCTACAGCCACGGTTACTAATGGTGTTCTATCCATCACCTTGCTATTCATAACACCTAATACTTCACAATCACAGATTTCCTCACCATTTCTATTTAAACCTTTAACAATCTGTCCCTTTTCAGGCAGTGGTAAAAACTCATATGGTATTTTAAAAGACGCTTTATCTTCAGAATATGTGTAGTCTACAACCATGATGGCTAATCCTGGACAGTTGAATACACAAAGTGAACAACCGTTGCATGTATCATGATAAATGACTGGCAAGTCATTGATATCTTCAAAAGGCTTCATAGCGCCACGTTTACACGAAGTTGCACAAGGATTACATGGTATTCTTTGAAAACATTCAATAATTGCTACTGGTCCCTTATTCAATCTTTCCATTGAAGGAAAGCTACTTTCAATTTGTTCTTCAGATGCTATACCTGTTTTTTCTAACATAAGTCCCTCCCTATAAACTCGCTTTTGCCATACCAGCACGAATATGATCGCCAGCATGACCTGCTCTTAGTGACGAAAGTTGTGCATGATAATCCTCATATAAGTTTTCAAAATCATCATGTACTTTACCAATACTCTTTGCAGCAGCAAGTCCAGCAATGTGGCCTTCTACCATTGCACTAGAAGCTTCTTCAATACCACCAACATCGCCTGCGATGTATATCTGGTCTGACGACGTTTTTAAATCTTTATCTCTAAGTGGTACATAACCACCGAATTCTCTAACAAATCTCATTTCACAACCTGATTGGAATAAGAGCTCAGAAAGTGGTGAAAGACCTACCGATACACACATGACATCTACATCAAAAGTTTGTTCTGTACCCGGCACTTGTTGCCATTTGTCATCAAGTTGAACAATGGTTGCAGATTCAAGTGAGTCTATACCATCAGCACGTTTTACTGTATGTCCTGTTAAAATTGGTACACCCATTCTTCTGATCTTAGAAGCATGAACCAAATAACCCCCAATTGTTGGAGAGGCATCTAAGATCGCCTTAACATTAACACCTGCCTGCATCAACTGATAAGAAACAATTAAGCCAATGTTACCTGCGCCAACCATGAGTACATTATGACCTGGTCTCACACCGTGAATGTTCATAAGTGTTTGAACGGCGCCTGCACCATAGATACCAGGCATGTCGTTATTAGGAAATGCTAGAGATTTCTCTGAAGCACCTGTCGCTATAATAATGCGTTCCGGACGCACTTTAAAATACTTGTTTCTCTGTTCTATTGAGATAACACCATCTTCATAAACAGACAGTACATTTGCATCTTTTAAGATTTCAACCTTCTCAAATGATTTTAACTGGTCAATTAGAATATCTGTAATATCTATCCCTCTAGTACCTGCATACTGTTTTTCAGATCCAAAAAACATATGTGTTTGCTTAATTAACTGACCACCAAGGATGTCACTTCTTTCACATAACATAACCTCAGCACCAGCTGAAGCTGCAGATATTGCAGCACATAGTCCAGCAGGACCGCCACCGACTACCAAAACTTCTACATGCTTCATTTGATTGCCCCCTTACCTTCTTGAGATTTAACCACCATGCCCTCTTTCAGAGGTTCTGTACATATCCTTACATTGGCAACGCCATCTACTTCCATTAAACAAGAAGAGCAATTGCCGATTGCACAATAGAAACCTCTAGGTCGATGATGTTCATGACTATGACTTAATACCTTGATGCCTGCTGCATGAAGTGCTGCCGCTATGGTTTCGCCTTCATAACCCTTAATGACTTGACCGTTACATGTAAATTCTACTTCTCTACCCTTTTTAAAGTCCAATACTGGATGTTCATGAATTCTCATATTTCCCCCCTATATCAATATTTGCCCTATATAAAGCACAAACCATGCCAAAATAAAATGGCTATTTTTCAACACATAAAAAGAAGACCTGTCAGAATTCTGACAGGTCCTATTCGTCTTATTTATTTATACTTTTTTAGTGCCAATTTTAGACATCTTGAAAACACTTGATTATTCAGACAATTTAGAATATTGTTATAACATTCACAATCATTTGAATACGTCAGAATATTGACACGCAGTCAGAATCCTGACACCTACTCTAAGCCATACTTGTCCATCTTAAAGTACAAGGTAGAACGCGGTATTTTCAAAAGCTTGGCAGCCATAGCCTTTGAACTTGATTGGTCAAGTGCTGACTGTATGGCTTCTTTTTCTGTCTTTTCAAGCAAGTCATTTAAAGAATAAGAAGGTCCTACCTTCATCTTAATGGCCATGTTCCTGATAACATCTGGTAAAAAAGCATCTGATATGTCATGCAGACCATTATTTTTAGATAAGATGACCATTCTTTCAATGATGTTTTTAAGCTCTCTAATATTACCTTCCCAGTGATAGTTCTTAAGAAGTAACATGATATCATCTGACATATTTAAATTTCTGTAGCCGTAAGTTTCTTTAAAGTCCTCTAAAAACTTTCTTGCAATCAGTTCAATGTCGCCAGGTCTTTCACGTAGAGGCGCTAGATGAACACCAATACCATTTAACCTAAAATACAGGTCTTTTCTGAAGAGACCTTGATCACTCAGCTCTAAAAGATCCTTGTTTGAAGCAGCAATCACCCTTACATCAACTTTGATTGGCTCATTACTCCCTACTGGTACAACTTCACCATCTTCTAAAACTCTTAATAACTTGGCCTGCATTTCAAGCGGCATATCACCTATTTCATCTAAAAACAGGGTACCACCACTAGCAAACTCAAAGCGTCCAACTTTTCCAGATGTCGACGCACCTGAAAAGGCGCCTGATTCATAACCAAAGAGTTCTGATTCAAATAAGTCTCTAGGAATAGCAGAACAGTTTATAGGTACAAACAGACCACTTCTAGTCGATTCATGGTGAATGGCTCTTGCCAGGACTTCCTTACCAGTACCTGATTCACCAGAAATCAAAATATTCAACATGGATTTTGAAACCATTCTTGTCAGTTTAACAACTTCAACCCATGAAGGATCATTTCCTACCATGGTATCAAAGGTATATCTTTCTTCACCAATGGCTTGTAATTCTTTCTGTAGTACTTCCAAGTTAGACTCTTTTTTCTTTAAGTCCTCTGTAATTTTTATTTGTTCAGAGATGTCTTTATCGTAAGAAATTGCTCCAATCAAAATACCATCTTGATATAAGGGACTGGCAGTGATTAGATTATGGCAACCTTCTCTAGGTAGATTGTAGACATCAACATATTTCTTTTCTGTATCGAGTACTGTTGGCAAAAGAGCCGTTGGGAAAAAATCCGTTAAGACATTGTTATACATGATTTCTCTAGATATCTGATAGAGTTTCTCAGCACTCTTGTTCCAAAACTTAACTCTACATGAGGTATCGATGATACAGATGGCCATATGGATGTTGTCCAGTATGGATGTTATCAAAACGCTGTTCTCATCGTCTACCTGTTGATACATAGATAAAATCTTTTGCTTATCCACAAAGCCATGCACATGGTTTGAATAAACACCAAAATACCTGTAATCATCTGTTTTTTCAATAAAATCTTTTATGGTCATACCACCATCAATGGCCCCATGCCATTTATCTTCTAAAGATTTTCTATTCATATGTAAAGAAAGAACATCGTAACTTGATAAGATGGCATATTGGTCCTTTTTCTTGATCATCATAAACTTATGACCCTTATCTAATAGTTGACCTGTTGCTCTTTCTAAGTTGAAATCACGGTTATCATAAAGCAAAATATCATGATCCATCACATCTTTTAACAGCATATTGTCAATAACTGACTTCTCTAGAATCATATCTAATCTCCTCTTTTAAACAGTTTAACACATAATTTATTTTGACTACAGAAAATTTATTTCTGTATCCGAAACATTTATGATATAATGAATACTGATGAATTTGGGAGGTTCTATGAAAAACAAAAAAGAAATGATGTTAAAGGCGCCAATGGTCAAGGTTGTCTTGATGATGGCACTGCCCGTTATGATGTCCAACTTGATGCAGACACTTTATAATTTAGCTGACACCTACTGGGTTGGCCAGTATGAAATGATGAACGGCTTCGAAGGCGAAATGCTTTCTGCTATCATTTTGATATTTCCAGCAATCGGTATGCTTTTGGCTTTAGGAACAGGAATTTCAACAGCCTGTATCAGTTTAATATCTCAATATATTGGATCTGGTAATGAAGACCATGCTAAAAAAGTCGCTGCGCAAGCCCTATCTTTTTCTTTTATATCATCACTTATTCTAGGGATTATCGGTGCTATATTTACACCACTAATCGTCAAACTACTGGGTGCTGAAGGCGCCGTTTTAGAAAATGGCATCATCTATCTAAGACTTATGATGTTTGGTCTGCCAACTGTTTTTCTTTTCTTCACATTTAATGCAATTAAACAATCTCAAGGTGACACTTTCTCACCTATGTTATTTTCTATATTATCTGTTACCCTAAACATCATACTTGATCCAATCTTAATGATTGTATTCGATATGGGTATTGCCGGTGCGGCCATTGCAACAATCTTTTCAAGAGGCTTATTTATAGTATTTGCCATAGGTTCTTTGTTTAAAGAATCTAAAAGACATATGAAACTGGACTATCATGACTTAAAGTTAGATATGATTGTTATTAAACAAATATTTCAAATCGGTTTACCCGCTTCTATCTCAAGCGTCATGTCATCATTTGGTTTTGGGGTATTAAATAACTTTGTTATTGGATTTGGTGTGCCGACTCTTACAGCTTTTGGTATTGGAAATCGTATTACAGGTTTGATCCTTATGCCTGCTATGGGCATCGGATCAGCACTGGGTGCTATTGTTGGAACAAACTTAGGTGCTGAAAATGTGCCTAGAGCTAAATCAGCGGTTAAGGTTTCCTTCTTACTTTCATCAGGCATACTCGTTGCAGGTGGGGCTATCATTTTTGTCCTAGCAGAGCCGATTATTTTACAGTTTAACAATGTACCGGAAGTGGTCAGTCAGGCAACGGTTTACTTAAAGCTCATTATTGCAACCATACCACTTATGGCGGCATTCTCAGTTTTAAATGGCACCTTTATCGGTTCAGGTCATACTGGCTTATCACTCTTTATATCTGCTGGTAGACTATGGCTACTAAGGATTCCGCTTATTGTTATCTTTAAAAACTTTACAAACCTTGGCACCAACTCTGTATGGTATGCCATGATACTGAGTAACCTGATTATTTGCCTGATTGGCTATGCAATCTATAAAACAGGTACTTGGGAAACAAAAATAGTAAAAGAGCCACGTGTCAAAGTGGCATAAGAAAAACGGTAGTTAATCTACCGTTTTTTTAACCATATAATGATACTAATAATAAAAAGAACTCCTATCAATAATACCGTTTCTATGCTAATTGACGAAGGTATTCTAGTGGCTACAAATGTAGCTGTAGGCCCATCTACACCACCTATTATACCTATTGCAGTTGCTTCATTCGATGCTTTGTTGATCCATATAAAAGCAACTAGTATTAAAACTATACTGATGACAATATATCTCTTCTTCAAAACTACTCCATATCATTGTAGAAACTGATTTGATTTCTCCCCTTATCTTTGGCTACATATAAAGCATTATCTGCATTATGAATGATTTGCTCCATAGTCATATCATTAGATGGAATCACACTGTAACCACCAATTGTAATGGTAATGATGTCTTCAATAGGCGAATAAGTATGCTCAATGGCATGGTCTTTGATGTTATAAGTCATTTCTTCTGCTACTTGTAAAGCACCATCGTAATCAACATTTGATAGGACCGCAACAAACTCATCACCACCATATCTCGCAACAAAGTCAATTTCACGTTTCAAAGCACGCTTTAACAGACTGGCTACTAAGAATAAACACTTATCACCTTCCACATGACCATAGTTGTCATTGTATTCCTTAAAGAAATCAATATCAATAATCAATAGACTTACAAGTTCCTGCTGCCTTTTAGCCCTATGTAGCTCTCTTGTAAAATAATCGACAAACGATCGTCTGTTAGGAATATTTGTAAGAGCATCTATATAAGACATATGTGACAATTTCTCATTTAATACTTCCAGCTTATTCTGTGTTTTTATTCTCTCTTTAATCTCAGTTGATAACTTGAGAGATTCTTGTGAATTCTTTATGGCAATGGCTATATGAGATGCCAAAGTCATCAAGAGATTAAAATGATAAGAATTGTAAGCAGATTCATTAGAAGACTGAACTGTCATAACTCCCACTACTTTCTCCTGTATCATCAGAGGAATCGCAATAATGGACTTTGAATTATGTCCCAAGTTGTTTCTATCGAAATCTTTCTTATATTTTTCTTTTTCTGAAGAGAAGTTTTCTGTAAAAATCGCTTCTTTTTCTCTTACAACCCAAGCAATGATACTTGACTCATCTTCAATATCTAACTCTATCGCTTCTAAAGGTTCACCATATTGAAGCATTAGGTCCGTTGAAAGCTTTTGCTTTTTCTCATCGTATAAAAAAATACCAAAAAGAGTTGCATCCATAAGCTTATTGATGTTTTCATACAAGACATATAAGATTTTTCTAATATCTAAGGTTGATGTAATATCCTGACTAATAGCATTGATGGTGTTCATATCTTCATAAAGCTTTTGAATCTCATCCGTTTTTTTACGAAGCTCAACATTCTTCAAGCGATAGATTTCTTTTTCATGCATGGCTTTTTCAATATTGATCTGGGCATCGATGTTCTTTTGATGTTCTTCTTCAATATCTTTTTCATATGTCTCTCTCGTTTCAGCAAACATCTTATAATACTTGATGGCTTCAACTAAGTTTTCTTGAATCTCATAAATGTTTGCAGCATGAAGCGCTATGTCACCAAAACCTTTCTTATTGGCAAGAATCTTACTGATCTGCATGGCATCTTCTACATACTCCAAGGCATCATTGTAAGCTTTTTCATCGATCAATATCTCAATCATCAATTCATAGGCCTGAATCAAAGTATGCTTTTCATGGAGCCTTCTCATGATTGTAATAGATAAGTTCAGTTCAGATTTGGCTTCCTCATAATTGCCAATTGTCTTATAGATTTTACCTATAGAATAATGGGCATGAGAAATACCGATATAATCTTCCTCTGTAGAAAAGTAATTGATGGCTAATCTGATTTGATCTAGGGCAGTTTCAAACTCACCTTTTTTAAAATGAACTTCTGCAAGATTTAGCTGACAAATCCCCACCAAAGAGTGAAATTCATTTTCTTTGGCCAAATCAAGACTCATATAGAAATAGTTTAGGGCTTCATCTAACATTTCTAAATGATTGTATATGTCCCCAATATTATTGAGGATCATAGCCTCAGTATCCGTATCTGGATAGGCCTTAATATTTGCAAGACCTTTCATATAAGCCTCTAGGGCCTTGTCATAATTTATAAATTCAAACTGTATTGTACCAATAATATTATAAGCAGTTGTTTTTTTCTCATCAAAGCCATGTTTATTGATCATAGCTAAGAGTTCATCAGCTATTTTTACAGCTTCAGACACCCTAGACATAACGATTAGAGCTCTAGCTTCTAAGATCTTAGCTTCAACTTTTAACTCTATATCTTGAATTTTCTCCTTAAAATCCAAGACCATCTCATATGCTTTTAAAGGGTCACTTCTTAAAATACTATCTACATACTCTAGTTGTTTTTTCATACACTTCTCCTTCTATTACATAATACCCCAAATTAGAGAATCTATCTATATTTAATTGTGATAATGACATTTTGCTTAAATCAGGTGATTCGTGGTATAAATTTATTAAGGAGGGCTTATGGCAGTACAAAGATATTCAAGAAACGAAATGCAGGCAATTGTAGAGAGCATCCTAAAAAAGGATGTTGTTCTCCTACCGATTGGCAATCATGAACTTAGAAGACATTTGGTCTATAAGGTTAAGACAGAAGAAGGCGATTTTGCCTTTAAATATTACTATCAAGATACCTATGGCGGCAGAGAAATCTCTACTTTGAAATTACTTGACCAATCTCAAATTAAGCATGCTAAACTAGTGAGTTCTGGAACATTTGGTCAGGAAAGAGAATGGCTTTTAATGGAGATGTTAGACGGCATGCCAATGGATAAAATCATGAAGCATATTCCAGAAGATGAGCTGCTGGATATTTATAAGTCCATGGGCGAGGAGCTGGCTAAACTTCATGAATATAAGAAGTTTGACCATTACGGCAGTCTAGATGCAAATCTTAAGTTTGTAAAACCATACAGCGACTTTAAGAAAGCCTTCTTAGAAAGTAACCGTTATGCATTTGACAAGGTAAAATCTTGTGATCATGATATCAAGGATTTTCTGCTCCATGGTCTAAAAATGATAGAAAACAACCTGTTTCTTCTTGATTATATAACAAGCCCCACACTGACTCACTTTGATTATTCACCTAGAAATATATTTATTTCTAAAGAAAACGGTCAGAGAAAATTCAAGGCCATTCTTGACTTTGAACTGTGCAGGCCTTGGGACAAAAATGCGGATTTCACCCATCTCATGTTAAGAGACTTTCCAGAAAACCCTAAAGCAGAACTGGCATTTTTTGAAGGCTATAGGACCTATTCAAAACTGGACAAAAACATGCATAAAACCATGGACTTATATATGCTCACATTATGTGTGAACGTGTGCTCATGGGCAAAAGATATTGCGCCAGTTTATTATGACAGGGCCTATAACAAGCTCATACAACTTTTAACTCAATCTAGAAATTTAAAATAGGGACACTTACGTGTCCCTAAATGCTGCTTTCATTTTTTCTAAGGTTAGAAGTTGACTCCTCAAATAATCTGTAGGCTTGTAATTCTCATCATAAGTAAGATGTTCACCAATATCAGGTACCCTCGGTGTTATCATAACTTCTCTTAAATGCTCTAAACTCAGTATCCTATTGTTGATCTCGGAATAAACTTTTTCTATTTCTCCAAAGATAACAAGGGCATTTTCAAGACATACCTTCGATAGGTCAAATAGGGCCGCCTTTGAAACATCCTTTATATAACGTGGATACACATATGGCAACATCAAGTTAACTGACGGTAAGAAATTATAAGTGGCTTGCCTTTTAACAGAGTCCCCTCCTATAAATGGATAAACATCTGATTCATTAAACCAAACACGTATTTTAGGGATATAATAAGCACTAGAAATCTTCATACCTTCCAGTTCAAACAGCTTTCTCCCCCTTTCAGACATGATGCCTACTACAACTTCGTCCACCTCAATACTTTCCTTTTTCAGATAACGGTTGATGGCTTTAAGACGATTGCCCTTGTCCACCAAATCATCCACAAGTATGATGGGTTTATCATAAGCCTTTAATACCCGCGCCTGGTCCTCAATGGAAATATAACCAGGATAAGACCATACATCGTATTTGAGTATTTCCTCATCATAGTAACGTTCTGTATGGAAAGCCTTTGTAATGGTATTAGGCAATAGCCACCTTTTAAAGATATCACCATAAGGCACACATATTGAAGAACCCACTTGGCCATTATCTACAACAGTTACTTGATTTCTACGAGTAATTTCTCTAATCAAATGATTGTACAGCATGGACCGATCAAAGGATAAGACTAAGATACCTGGATAAAGGTTGACCAAAGCTTGTTGTAAGTTTGTTCTAACAAGTTTAATCATATAACGTATAGACTCATTTTGCCTATAATCTGCTTTCATCCTTGTTGTACCATCTAAGTTAATCACAACAGGTCTACGCATATCGACTGCAAACAAGAGCTCGTCTGAATAAGTACACCTATGTTCAACAAAGCCACTTTTTACAATAACTCCCTTAACTTCTTTGTTCATCTTATGAGGATCATGACATTTTACAACTGCATACTCATAACCTTGTGGTATTAAATGCATCAAGGTTTCTGTTAAAATGATTTGATCAAGTGCATGATGCTTTTGGGTGGGCTTCATGGCAATTTCATCTACGATGACAATCTTCTCAATCTTCTCTGAAGCTATTTCTTTTAAAACATCTAAACTCTTTATTTCTTCAAATAAATGTTCTCGCTTCGCCTTAGCATATACGGTAAAAGCTAAAACTTCTTCTGTCGAAGCTTCTACGACCATTAAGATTTCACGCTCTAATCCAGCTTGCCCTTGATAGAGTCCTTTGATACGGTCATAAGGTATATCAAACTTTAAGCACGTCTCTTCCAAATTCTCATACGACTTTAGTGCAATCACTTTAACCGCCATATCACTAAGAGCTACAACAGACTTGAACTGTGGCTCATTTTTATACAGACGGTTTTTCTTGATAAAGTACATAGCCAAATCATCAATGACATCAGAGGAATCCCAGTTTTTATCAAGATTACGACGAATTTGAGCAACATCAATCATATCGTATCTGTACTCTAGAGATCTTATTATGACGTCGTTTCTCATAAGACCAATGCGCTTTTTAATTAAGTCTTCATGTTCTTCTGTATGTTTGATAGAATCTCTTTTATAGATAATATGAGGCATATCAAAGATATCATGTTCTGGATCATCATAAAGGTGGTCTTGTATCAAGGCTTCTTCACCAACGATGATGTAGACATCTTTATCTTTAAACTGGCCTCTTAATTTCCTCAAGTAATCACTATTTCTTAAGTTAATGGGCATGTGCTGTGGAAATGTATGGACATGCATCTGATCTGCTATGGACATATCCACAATTTTTTTTCGCATCAATGATGGTTGCGTTCTTCTTCGCCACTGAAATTCAGAAATATGAATGTAAACTTCAAATCCCATTTTAAAAGCATCTACAGCTGCAGATTTTTGCCCCAGTGAGAAGGGATCAAATGTACCATTGTAAAAGGCAACCTTATCAAAGGTTTTATAAGTCATGTTTCCACTAAAAAACTCAAAGTCCGCGATAAACTTATAAACATAATGAAGGCCAACAGAATAATTAAATATATCCAATTGATCTTGATTGTTGTCCATTAAAAAGAAATGAAGCTTCTTGTAAATCATGCCGTATATCTTATGACGTTCTTCTAAGGTCAAGTCAAGATTACCAATAATTTCTTTTGACAAGACATTGAAAGCACTTTGAGACGTCAGCTTGTCGCCTGAATAGAAACCTTTAAATACACAACCAAGTAGGTCATCCATGTGTTCTAAAGAGCCTAGACTCAACCATTTCTGAATCATTGTGCCCAGTGTATCGAGTAAAAGTACACGTATTCTAACACCGGCATTGTTCATCTTTATTTTAATGTCTTCGACAATCTCTTTGTATTCCTTGATTTCTAATGTTGGTACCAGCTGTCCTAAATAGTGCGGCATATAACGTGTAAAACCATAACCTTCTATTTCAAGTGCTCGAATAAGCTCAATAACTATGTCATTCTTCTGCTCACTGGTAAGCTCTTCAAACAAGTTAAGCAGACACTCTCCAGCCTTATTTCTTACAGACTCAAACTCAGAAACCTTAAGAATATTACAAAAGTGCATGGAAGTATAAAATTTTTCTTTTTCATCTTGTATCAATGAGTATCTATACAGCATGTCAATTTGAGCGACCTTAACAGTCTTAGGTGTAGCAGATTTTAGATTACTTAAATACATACTCGACTTTACTGCTTCAATAGACAAGTCATCTCCAGTCTCCATCAAATCTTCTAAGAAATAGGATTCAACGACGGTTTGACATCTTGGTCTTGAAGTCAACGACGCTATGATTTGATTGGATGAAGTCGTTTTTAGTAAGTTTCTCAACTGCATCAAGGCCATCATTCTGATATCATCTGTAGAATGTAAATGTTTTTCAATAAACTTTATGATGTCTTTATAATGTCCTTGAAGACACCTTTCTGGTAATACTTCAACGATCTCAAGCATAAACATAACAGCTGCAGCATCTAAATCTCTCTCATAGTAAGACATTAATAAACTAGACAACATATCTCCAAAACTATCGTCAGCATGTCTAAATAAGCTTACTAAAAGCTCCTTATGACTTGTAATTTGGCGCTGTCTTTTAATAGGCGTCAGCCTTATATCATCATAAATAAAGTGATTGATAATGGACTTTATGAGGTTGAACTTGGTTTCAACCGTATAGGTTACTTGAGCCCTTTCAGGCAGTTCCTTAGTATAGTTTTCATCATAGTCTGCAATCAGCTGACCAATCAGCTGACTAGAGGCTTTTCTGACATCTTCTTCACCATGTATCATATAATTATTAAGAAAATGAATGGTAATGAGCTTTTGTTCTGGTGTCAGATAGGTAGAATACTCTTCAAATATAAAGAGATAACGTCTTAACATCAAAACATCTTTTTCATCTTTGGCAACTTGTATTAGTTCATTCAAACTTTCCACATGTCTTAGTTGATGCATGAGCTGAATGCTCTTCTCAATTGCTAAGACCTTGATATGATCAGTTATCTTTTGGCCATGATCAAGTATATCGTATGCTGTTTTAACATGACTTTTCTTTTCAGGCAAACTATGGCCTATGTAGTTTTGAACCTCAGTATCTATGCCAAGAGATCCCAAATACATATGAAAGTTTTTTAACTTGAGATAAACCTTTTCATAACGCTTGATTTTTTTATCATCCAAGTTATCAAGTTTGTCTAATATAACTTTAAATGATTCATCTACTGTTAAGAATTTCATCTTAAAGTTACCTGGCTTTGACTTAGATCTTTTTACACAAAAGTCAGAGTAAATAAGTATCAGCGATTCCACGCTCAGACTCTCAAGTTCTAAATCCCAAGTCGAGTGATACACAGCTACATTCTTGATATACTTGATGTCCAGTTCACTAAACCAGTGATAGGTATAATAATAATGGTAATAGGCAATCTTTTTGGACTCCTCCGGTCTGCAACCAAACTTACCGATATCATGACCTGCAGCTGCACCTGAAACTCTTCCCAGGTCTATATCAACACCACAAGCCTTCAACTGTCTACCAAGTTTTAAGGCAAGATAATGAACACCTAGAATATGTTCTATGGTCGAATGTCCCGTCACTTCATAATTCAGTTTCATCATTTCATAGATGTATTGATTGTTAAAGGCATCAGAAAATGTTTTGTATTCACTCTGATCTTCAAGAGATAAGACCTCTTCCTTTGTGAGTAGTTCAAAGGGATAAACACTCATAAAAGTGTCGTCCTCTGACTGCTTTTGAAACTCAGAAAAGACCCTCAACATGGTCAAATAAAGCTCAAATGGTTTCGAATCAAAATCCAGTTCTATAGTAACGGCATCTGGAAAGGACTTTGATAAGACATATTGATAGGTGACCGATAAAAAATCTTCTTTCATAGGCTCATCAAAGATATCTGCATAGATGGTTTCGTAGGCATTTTTTAAAGCTTGACAAGTAAAGTCCTTATTCTCCACATGTTTTAATAAGACATGATAAAAAGACTTAGATGATATGGCATCTAATAAAAAGTCCTTTTTCAACTGCATCATCAAAAGAAAACGCCAGTTAGATACACGCCGTTTTATCGTCGTAATTATTTTTGCTGTTAATTCTCTATTCATAAACATCTCCCTAAAAGATTGATACCCATAAACTATCTAAAAATTCTGTTAATTTATTTTACTGGACAATAACAGAAAAATACACAATATTGTTATAAAAGTACACATTATCATGACTTATATCTTAATTATAACAAAAATCACAATGGCTAGCATTGTGATTTTGCAATATCTGTTCGATACATCATATGTTCAAAATTAATTTTTTCTAGTTCTTTATAAGAATGTGCTCTCGCTTGGCTTAAATGTTCATTTAAGCTGACAACCGTTAAAACTCTACCACCATTGGTTAATACCTGGTCATTGTCTGCTTTTGTACCAGCGTGGAAGACAATCGCATCTACCTGGTCAAGTCCCTTGATAAGTTTATTTTTCTCATAAGCTTCAGGATAACCACCTGAGGCCATAACAACACCAACAGCTTGTTTATCTGACCATTTTAAGTCAATGTCTTCTAAAGTGCCATCAACACAAGCCTCAAGGACATCCAAAAGATCATTCTCCATTCTTGGTAAGACTACCTGAGTTTCAGGATCACCCATTCTACAGTTAAACTCAATTACCTTAGCTTGGCCATCTTCTATCATCAAGCCAATAAAGATGATACCCTTATAGTCGATGTTCTCACTTAGTACACCCTTCATAAAAGGTTGTAAAATTTCCTCATCCACATGGGCTTTTAATGTTTCATCAAATAATCTACTCGGTGAGTATGCACCCATACCGCCTGTATTCAAGCCTAAATCATTGTCGTAAGCTTTCTTATAGTCTTGAGCTGACGCCATAGGCTTAATGGTCTTGCCATCAACAAAGCATAATATAGAAGCTTCAATTCCTGTTAAGAACTCTTCAAAGACTACTTTAGAACCTGCATCACCAAAGACCTTGTCTTGCATCATTTTATCTAGAGTATCCATGGCATCTTCATGATTTTCACAAATTACCACGCCTTTACCTGCTGCAAGACCATCTGCCTTTATTACTAAAGGGAAACCGAACATATCCACATATTCTTTGGCAGAATCCAAGTTTGTAAATTCCTTGTACTTAGCTGTTGGAATGTGATGATTTTCCATAAATGCCTTTGAATAAGCCTTAGAGCCTTCAAACATAGCACCTTGTTTGTTGGGTCCGAATATCTTTAGGCCTGCTTCCTGAAAAACATCAACAACCCCTAAAACCAGTGGCACTTCAGGGCCTACAACCGTCAAGTCGATGGCTTCCTTTTTAGCAAAATCTACAAGAGCCTCTAAATCATCAGCAGCGATAGAAACACATCTTGCAAGATCTTTTATACCAGCATTACCTGGGGCTGCGAAAATCTCTTTCACCCTTGGACTCTGCTTAAGTTTCCAAACAATCGCATGCTCTCTAGCACCACTTCCAATTACTAATATCTTCATAAGACCCCCTAGTGTTTAAAATGTCTCATTCCTGTAAATACCATAGCTATACCATACTTATTAGCCATTTCAATAGACGCTTGGTCATTCTTTGAACCACCTGGCTGGATAATCGCCTTTATACCCGCTTCAGCAGCAGCCTTAACACAGTCTTCAAATGGGAAGAAGGCATCAGATGCCATAACACCACCTGTTAGATCCATAAATGAGTTTCTAACGGCATTGTTAAGCGCCCATATTCTACTTACTTGACCAGGTCCTATCGATAAAGTCTGATCTTCATTTGCCATAACGATACCATTTGACTTAATATGCTTACATACCTTCCATGCAAACTCTAGAGCTTCCATTTCATGACCTGTTGGGATTCTTTCTGTCACTACTTCAATGTCATCTTTTAAAGCATGATTCATATCTTGAACCAATATACCACCGCTTACTTTTTTTATGTCCATAGAGAATTCTCTTGTTAAGATGTCGTCTAGTTGAAGTAAACGGATATTCTTTTTCTTAGTTAACACCTCTAAAGCCTCTTTGCTGAAGCTAGGTGCAATAACAATCTCAATAAAAATCTTGTTGATTTCTTCAGCAGTACGCTTGTCGATTTCTCTGTTAGCTGCAATAATGCCACCGAAGATAGATTGTGGATCACACTCATATGCTTTTGTATAAGCATCATACATGTCAATACCAGAACCAACACCACATGGATTTGTATGTTTTACAGCTACTACTGTAGGCGCTGTAAACTCTTTTAATAACTCCAAAGCACCATTTGCATCATTGATGTTGTTAAATGATAGAGCCTTACCATGCAGTTGCTTGGCATCTGCTAAAGTACCTTTTGTCTTTTTAACTTCCTTGTAGAAGGCTGCCGATTGATGAGGGTTCTCACCATATCTTAAGTCCTCTACCTTTTCGTATGCAAGTGTCATTGTATCAGGGTATTTTTCGCCAATTCTCTCACGTAAGTAACCTGCAATTAAAGTGTCGTACTCTGATGTGTGCTTGAATACTTTTAAGGCAAGTTCATACTTCTTATCTAAACTTACATCCCCTTCTTCTAAAGCCTCTAAAACAGGTGCATAATCACTTGGGTCAACAATAACTGTGACATCTTTGTAGTTCTTAGCTGCAGAACGAAGCATGGTTGGACCACCGATATCAATGTTCTCAATGGCTTCATCTAGCTCTACACCCTCTTTTTCTATAGTCGCTTTAAATGGATAAAGGTTGATAACAACAAAATCAATGGTATCAATGCCAAGTTCATTTAACTGGCCCATATGAGAATCTAAGTCTCTTCTAGCCAAGATACCGCCATGAATAACTGGATGAAGCGTTTTTACACGACCATCTAAGCATTCAGGGAATTTTGTAATTTCTGATACATCTGTTACCTTAAGACCTGAATCTCTCAGTCTCTTAGCAGTACCACCCGTCGAAAGAATTTCAATATCCATTTCAATTAACTTTTTTGCAAAAGGTACAATACCCGTCTTATCCGATACACTGATCAATGCTCTTCTCATCTTAAACCTCACTCCTTAGACATTTGTTGATGCTCTCTATAAGTATCTTATGTTCTATATTTAAAACCCTTTTTTGTAAACTTTCAGGTGTTTCGTCTGAAGCCACCCTTAATGATTCTTGTATAATAATCTGACCTGTGTCCACATGTTCGTCGACAAAGTGAACAGTCGCGCCGCTAAAAGCTTCCCCTGCTTTAATAACAGCTTCATGGACTTTCATACCATAATAACCTTTACCGGCGTATTTTGGAATTAATGAAGGATGAATATTAATGATTTTATCAGAAAAAGCTCGAATGAACTCTGGTTGTAAAATCTCTAAAAAACCTGCAAGTACAATTAAATCCGGTTTCATAGATTCTAGTGATTTTATAAGTGCCTTTGTTCTTTCTTTCTTATCTGGATAGTTAGACCGAGAAATCACATGACTTGAAATCAAATGATTGTCCGCTCTTTTCAGGCCGTAAGCATCTGCTTTATTGGATATAACGCCTACAACTTGACCAGGTACCCTTTTAGACTCACAAGCGTCTATCACTGCTTGCAAATTGGTACCGCCACCTGATATCAATACTGCAATCCTCTTTAACATAAGTTAACACCGTGACCTGTCTTTACCTGACCGATGACATAAGCTTTTTCATCCATATCTGAGATGATCTTTAATACCTTGTCTTGGTCCTTCTTATCAACAATCATAATAAAGCCAATGCCCATATTGAAGGTCTTGTACATCTCTTCTAATTGAATCTTACCCTTGTCTTGGATAAAGTTAAATAAATCAAGTTGTGGCCATGAGTTTAAAGTGATATCAACACCCATACCTTCAGGTAAAATTCTTGGAATGTTCTCTATGAAACCACCACCAGTCACATGAACCATACCCTTAACTGATACTTGTTCTAACACTTTTAAAACTTCTTTAACGTATATTTTAGTCGGTGTAATTAAAGCTTGACCAACGGTACAATTTAGCTCTTCTACTCTATCATGAATGCCTAAATCAAGTGCGTCAAAGAAAAGCTTTCTAACCAAGGAATAACCATTCGAATGAACACCTGTAGAAGGTAAACCGATTAAAACTTGACCCTCTTCAATACCTGAGCCATCAATGATTTTATCTTTATCAACAATACCTACTGTAAAACCAGCCATATCGTATTCATCATCAGAATAAAAGCCCGGCATTTCAGCTGTCTCACCACCGATTAGTGCAGCACCAGACTGCTTACAACCTTCAGAGATACCTTTTACAAGGTCAGCTACCTTATCAGACTCTAACTTGCCTGTTGCAATATAGTCTAAGAAGAAAAGTGGTTTTGCCCCCTGTACAAGTACATCATTGACACACATGGCAACCAAGTCAATACCTACTGTATCGTGCTGGTCCTTCATAATCGCAATCTTAAGTTTTGTACCTACACCATCTGTACCTGATACCAAAACTGGCTTTGTATAACCTGTTAAGTCAAGTTCAAACATACCGCCAAAGCCACCTAGTCCACCAAGTACGCCTTTAGTAAATGTTTCCTTTACATATTGTTTCATTTTTTCGACTGCTACCGCGCCTTCTTCAATATCTACACCAGCATCTTTGTAAGTTAAACCACTCATTTTTACACCTCATTTATTTAATAAACACATGATTTGAAATCATAATAACTTATGAAAACAAGTTTTCATATCAATGAAATACATAGCAAAAGCTATGTATTTTTAATTTCTACCGCTTTATTGGTCTCAAACATAAATTTACTTGCAGACTTAGGTACTTCTAATGGATAGTCACCATTGAAACAAGCCACACATAAATTATCTGAAGTTTTATGAACCGATCTCATCAAGCCTTCCACACTGATATAGCCAAGGCTATCTGCACCAATCATTTGTCTAATTTCTTCTACAGACTTTACTGCACCAACCAGTTCTTTTCTCTCTGGTGTATCTATACCAAAGTAACAAGAATGTACAACTGGTGGTGACGAAACTAGAACATGAACTTCTTTGGCACCTGCTTTTCTTAATGAAGATACTATCTTCTTTGAAGTTGTACCACGAACAATTGAATCATCAATCATAATCACACGCTTATCTTTGATGTTTTCTGTTAATGGATTCAACTTAAGTCTAACAGCCAATTCTCTTGATTTTTGATCAGGCTGAATAAATGTTCTACCAATATATTTATTTTTAATAAGGCCAACCCCATATGGAATGCCTGATGCTTCTGCATAACCAATAGCAGCATCAATACCTGAGTCCGGTACTGCTATAACCACATCTGCATCAATTTTAAATTCTTTTGCCAACTCTCTACCAGCATCTCTTCTGGTGATATAGACAGATTCACCATCCATTTTAGAATCTGGTCTTGCAAAGTATACATATTCAAAGATACAATGCGACTTTCTTTTGGTATCATCATAAATGATTGATTCAACGCCCTCATCATCAATGATGACCATTTCACCTTTTTCAATGTCTCTTATAAACTCAGCACCTACAACATCTAGTGCACATGATTCTGATGCTAGAACAAAACCACCATCTAGTTTACCAAGACATAAAGGTCTTAAACCATTTGGATCTCTTACACCAATCAACTTATTTTCACAAATAATTGTGAGTGCAAAGGCACCTTTGATTTCAGAAATAGCTTCCTTAATGGCATCTTTAAAGCCATGACTGTAATTTCTAGCAATTAAGTTTGCAATTACTTCTGAGTCTATAGAAGTTTGGAAAATCGAACCTTCATCTTCTAAACGTTCTCTAATCTTGTCTGCATTTACTAAGTTGCCATTATGAGCAAGAGCAATGGACCCTCCCTTATAATTGACAACCAAAGGTTGTGCATTTGACACATAAGATTCACCTGTTGTAGAGTATCTTACATGACCGATAGATACATCACCTTGAAGTCTTTCTAATATCTTATTTGTAAAAACGTCCTGTACCAAGCCCATATCTTTATAGTAGTTCATGGTACCCTTATTTGAAGTAGCTATACCAGCACTTTCTTGACCTCTATGTTGTAAGGCAACTAGACCAAATCCCATCATTTGTGCTAGGACTTCATTTTCTGGAGAATAAATCCCCAGAACGCCACACTCTTCTCTCAGTTTGTCGTCAAACATTTAATCCTCCAGACTATTTAAGTCTCTTTAAAACTTCTTGATAGGCATCTTCTACATCACCTAAGTCACGTCTAAATCTATCTTTATCTAATTTTTTATTTGATTCAGCATCCCAAAGTCTACAAGTATCAGGAGAAATCTCGTCTGCTAAGATAACCTTGCCTTCATAAACACCAAACTCTATTTTAAAGTCTACAAGCTTGATCTTTCTTTCTTTAAAGAAGTCTACTAAAACCTCATTAATCATGAAAGCATATTTCTTAACAACTTCCACCTGCTCTTTAGTCGCTAACTTAATAGCAGCAATGTGGTAATCATTGATCATAGGATCACCTAAATCATCGTTCTTATAACAGAACTCTAAAACTGTTTCCTCCATGACAACGCCTTCTTCTAAACCCAGACGTTTTGCCAAAGAACCAGCAGCAATGTTTCTTACAATAACTTCTAAAGGTAGAATCTCTACTGCCTTTACAAGCATTTCTCTTTCATTTAGTAGTTTTACAAAATGAGTTGGTACACCTTTTTCTTCTAACATTTCAAATAAAATGGCAGACATTTGATTGTTGACTGCACCCTTATCAGAAATTGTACCCTTCTTAACACCATTAAATGCAGTTGCATCATCTTTATAAACAATATGATAAACATCTTTATCATCTGTTTTAAACACTTTCTTAGCTTTACCTTCGTATAACATTTCCATCTTTTCCATGAATGCCTCCTGAGCTAGTTAATAAGAATATAATGCTTATACTGTCATAGTAACACCATAGTTCTTTTTTGACAATAAAAACACGAACAATTTTAGACCGTCGTTTATAAAAGTACGGTTTCTTGATTTGTAGACTTTTTATAAGCCCCTAAAATAATTCACACCCGCTTCAAATATCTTCATTTCTTTTTCACCATAAATGTTTTTAGCAACACCATAAGAAACACGTTCTGAGTGACCCATTTTACCAAGAATACGGCCATCTTTAGATGTTAAACCTTCTATGGCATAAAGAGAACCATTTGGATTAGTAATACCATCATATGAAGGTTTACCCGACTCATCTACGTATTGAGTGGCAATCTGTCCATTTTGAATAAACTCTTTTAACATGTCTTCACTTGCATAGAATCTACCTTCACCATGAGATAAGGCTACCTCGTGAATATCACCCACTTGAACACCCCTTAACCATGGAGAAAGATTTGATGCAATTCTTGTTTTAGCATATCTAGCTACGTGACGACCAATCTTATTGTAAGTCAGTGTTGGGCTATCATGATCTAATGCTTGTATTTGACCATATGGTAATAATCCTAACTTAACTAATGCTTGGAAACCATTACAAATACCAATCATCAAACCATCACGGTTATCAAGCAAATCTGAAATAGCAGCCTTTATCTTATCATTTTTGAATACAGAAGCAATGAATTTCCCAGAACCATCTGGCTCGTCACCAGCTGAGAAACCACCTGGTAAAGCAACAATTTGAGCTGATCTAATCGCCTTTTCTAAGCTAGCAATTGAATCTTGAATCCATTCTGATTTCAAGTTTCTAATCAGTACCACTTCAACTTCAGCGCCTACTTTTTCAAAAGCTTTTCTTGTATCGTCTTCACAGTTTGTACCTGGAAAAGCTGGAATGACAACCTTAGGCTTATCATATGTTTGCTTAGCCTTGATATGGCGAGATGCATGATAAGTGATGGCTTCTACGCTGCCGTCTGCATCCTCTGAAATTGGGAATACATGACTGAGTGGATCTGACCATTTCTTTTCAAGTTTCTCTAAATCAAAGGCTTGACCGTTGATGACAGCTTTAAAGTCCTCTCTTGTTTGACCGATAACTTCATAGCCTTCTGCATCTGTCATTTCAACAACAATTGAGCCCATCATTCTTTCAAATAATCTATTTGTATCAAGCTTGACATCAAAGCCAATGCCA
Source organism: Acidaminobacter sp. JC074 (assembly GCF_022496765.1). GTDB lineage: Bacteria > Bacillota > Clostridia > Peptostreptococcales > Acidaminobacteraceae > JABXKX01. Next base: position 79,463 of record NZ_VANV01000019.1, read on the forward strand.
TTACCAAAGGCCATCTTAGATAGAGCTGCAAAAGCACCACCCTCTGAAATTGTATAAGCCGATATGATCTTTTTATCTTTGATTAAACTTTGAATGCTTTCATACATCTTCACAAGTGCATCAAAGTTTAATGTTTCATCTTCATTTCTCTTTGCCTCAAATAAAACAAGTTTAGAACCTGCTTCTTTAAACTCTGGAGTGATAACATCGTCTACATGAACAGGTGCTACTGCAAAAGAAATCAATGTTGGAGGTACATGGATGTCCTTAAATGTACCAGACATAGAATCCTTACCACCGATTGCTGCTGTCTTAAAGGCATCTTGGGCAACATGTGCACCAAGAAGTGCAGCCATAGGTTTACCCCATTTTACAGAATCACGACCTAGCTTTTCAAAATATTCCTGGAAAGTTAAACGAACATTTCTATAATCGCCACCCATAGCGACTACTTTTGCAACTGAGTCTACAACCGCATACATACCACCATGGAATGGTGACCATAAAGCAAGGTCTGGGTGGTAACCATGCGTCATGATAGTAGCAGTCTTGGTTTCAAGACCCTTAACAGGAATCTTTGCCACCATACCTTCAGTTGGCGTTTGGTATCTCTTACCACCAAATGGCATCAATACTGAAGAAGCACCTATTGTAGCATCAAAGTGTTCCACCATACCCTTTTGTGAACATACATTTAAATCACTTAGGACTTGGTCTACTTTTACACTTAAGTCTTCCACTTTTTCTTCAAAGAAATCACCCTTTGTTGGTGGTACAATTTTTATATCCATCTTACTTGTTACACCATTTGTATCTAAGAAATCTCTCTTGATATTAAAGACTTCTTGCCCCTTAAAGCTCATGATCAGTCTGCCTGAGTCCGTTACATCTGCAACATGTACAGCTTCTAGGTTTTCTTGTTCAGAAAGTTTAATAAAGCTTTCTGCATCTTCTTTTGTAACCACAACGGCCATACGCTCTTGTGATTCAGAAATTGCCAGCTCAGTGCCATCAAGGCCTTCATACTTCTTAGGTACTGCATCTAATCTAATATCCAAAGAATCTGCAATTTCACCTATGGCAACTGATACCCCTCCAGCACCAAAGTCATTACATCTTTTTATCATTCTTGATAAAGTTTCATTTCTAAACAATCTTTGTAGCTTTCTTTCAACAGGTGCGTTACCTTTTTGAACTTCTGAACCACACTCTAATATCGAATCTTCTGTATGTTCTTTTGACGACCCTGTTGCACCGCCACAACCATCTCTACCTGTTAAACCACCAACAAGTAATACAACATCACCTGGACATGGCACTTCTCTTATAACTTCAGACTTGGGTGTGGCCGCAATCACTGCACCAACTTCCATTCTCTTTGCCAAGAAGCCATCATGATAGTATTCCTTGACATGACCTGTTGTCACACCAATTTGGTTACCATAAGACGAGTATCCCTTAGTTGCACCTGTTGTGATGGTACGTTGTGGTAATTTCCCTGCTAAAGTTTGATCAATTGATTTTCTAGGATCTGAAGCACCTGTGATTCTCATTGCCTGGTAAACATATGCTCTGCCTGATAATGGATCTCTAATGGCACCACCTAGACAGGTTGCAGCGCCACCAAAAGGCTCAATTTCTGTTGGATGGTTATGTGTTTCATTCTTAAACATAACCAAGTAATCTTCTTCTCGACCATCTACATCCACTTTAACTTCTATAGAACATGCATTGATTTCTTCTGAAATATCTAAGTCTTCTAAATGACCTTCTTGTCTTCTCTTCTTAGCTGCAATGGTTCCTAAATCCATTAAAGATACCGGCTTATGAAGTCTGTCTAAAGCTTTTCTATCTGAATAATACAATTCTAAAGCATCTTCTAAAGCCTTAGAAAACTCATTATCTTCAATTTCTACATCTGTAATCTCTGTAAAGAATGTTGTATGTCTACAGTGATCTGACCAGTAAGTATCAATTGCCTTAAGCTCAGTTACTGTTGGATCTCTGTCTTCTGTTTCAAAGTATTTTCTAATGTGCTCTAAGTCTTCTTTACTCATAGCAAAACCTTCAGAAGCTCTGAAAGTTTCCAAAGCATTTAAATCCATATTTCTAAAGCCATCATAATGCTTAACCAGCTCAGGCTCTTCAGTCACCATCTTCAAAGACACTTTTTTCTCAAAACCAATCTCATGTGACTCTACTGGGTTGATTAAGTATTTTTTAATCTGAGCTTTTTTATCATCTGAAAGGTCACCTTCAATGGCAATGATTTTTGATGATTCAACAAGTGGTCTTTCCATGCCTGTAATCAATTGAACACACTGCTCAGCCGAGTCTGCTCTTTGATCGTATTGGCCTGGTAGTAGTTGTACTCTGAATACAAAGTCCATGTCTAAAAAGTTGGTATTTTCATATACTAAGTCAACATTTGGCTCTGAAAATACATTTTCTTTAGCCACTTCAAATATTTCATCACTCATGTTTTCAATTTCATAACAATTGATCACACGAACCTGTGATAAATCTAAGTTTAAGTTCTCATTCAATTCCTTTAAAAGGTGGTCACCTTCTACTGTAAAACCTTTTTTCTTTTCAACAAATATTCTTCTAACCATCGAAACCCTCCACAGTTTTAAAATCTAATTTCACCTTGATTTTAACACAGGTTGATATATAATTATAATTAATAATAGTAATTAAGTTGATAAGGAGAGCTAATGAATGGATATTAATTTTGAATTGTATAAGATTTTTTACTTCACAGCTATTAACCTAAGCTTTACCAAAGCCAGTGAACAGCTTTATGTTACTCAGTCATCGGTGAGTCAGTCCATCAAGCAATTAGAGACCAAACTCGATACGAAACTGTTTATCAGATATAAAAAAAAGATCTCTTTAACTGAAGAAGGACAAATACTTTTGACCCATGTCTCTCAGGCATATCAGCATTTGAAAGCCGCTGAAAGAAAGATTGAAAATTATTCTTTAGGCGAAATCACAATTGGTGCCAGTGATACCTTATGTAAATACTTCCTGCTGCCTTATTTTAAGAAGTTTCATAAAAAGTATCCTCAGATAAAAATCAACATCATCAATCAACCTTCCAGAAAGACACTGCAGATGATAGGTGAAGGTCTAATGGATTTTGGTATTGTTGCCATCTCAAAGGATACTACTTATGACAATATCAAACTCATTAAACTCCAAGATTATGAAGAAGTATGTGTTGTGGGTGAGGAACTGCATGAAAAAATTGGTGACAAAATAACACTACAAGAACTTTCAGGGCACCCTATCATCACTTTAAGGCAAAATACCAATACACGTAAGTATATGGATCACTTCTTTAAAGAAAACGGCTTTGTCTTAGAACCTGAGTTTGAAATGGTCAGTGTGGACTTGATATTAGAAATGGTTAAAGCCGATTTGGGTATAGGTTTTGCCATGGATGATACCCTAAAAAACCAAAACGACCTTTATCCAGTCAAACTGACGCCCAAACTACCAACAAGACAGATATCATTTGCAATATCAGAAAATCTACCACTTTCTAATACAGCAAAAGACTTTATGGACCATATGCTCAATAATGAACCTAAAAAAAACTAAGGCAACTTTGCCTTAGTTTTATGCTGTACGCAGCTTTTTTATTGTATTAAACTGTTTTAAAAACATTTGAATCAAAGGACCCGTAATGACAACTGCAATCATTGAACCATAGCCAATGGTAGCATCGAGCACAAGGCCTATGGCTACAAATACAACATCAAGACCTATTCTAACATACTTAAACTCCAACTTCGATTTATTAACTAAAATCATGGTTACACAGTCTAAAGCACCTGCGCCTAACTCAGCTGTTATATACATAGCAAGACCTGCTGACATAATGGTCACCCCTAGTACATTTGAAATAATGCCCTGTGGCAAACTAAAGGTCATAAAGAAATCCATTAGAAATCCTACTAATACAGCATGTGATACAGTCGCAAATCCTAGTTTTGATTTATCTACAAAGTAGACAATGACAATCAAACATACCATGATAATTTGTGATGCTCTGCCTATGGTGACATTCAGTAGGTTGGCCACCCCAGTAAACATAACCGTTACAGGATCTGCACCGAAATTTGACTGTATAATAAAGCTTATACCCAAAGCCAAAAGGGTCAGTCCTAATAACATAACAATAATTTTTCTCATAAAAACTCCATAAATATAGCCATCAATGATGGCTATATCACACTGTTTCTCTCAATAATTTTAAAATCAATCACTTGATCTTTTATGTCTAAATTTTCCTTGATAAAATCTATAATCATATTTGCAGCCACTTGCCCTGTTTTCACATAATCAAAAGATACAGAAGTCAGTGAAGGTGTAAAATAAGCTGAAACATCATCATCGTCTATACCAATAACAGATATATCCTCCGGGACTTTGTAACCAACTTTGGTTAAGTAATTGATGATGCCGTAAGCCATCCTGTCATAGCCTGCAAAAATAGCCGTCACTTGACCAACTGACTTGATAAAATCTTTAGCCGCAACATAACCATTGTTTTTTTCAAAGCCTGTAGTGACCATCATAGACTCGTCTATTTCAATACCTGCTTCTTTTAAGCCGTTCATATAGCCCAATCTTCTTAGATAACCAACTGAATGATATTCATCCTTTATACCAATATAGCCAATAGACTCGTGTCCCAGTTTGACCAGGTAATCTACGATAGACTTAGAAGCGTTGTAATCATCAAATAAAACAGCTGGTAACCCATTGATTTTTTCTCCTATTGTAACCATTGGCAGTTGATAAGTATCAATATAGGCCTTTGTTTCTTCAGTAATGATATTAGGCACATACACAATACCTTCTACATGCCTGTCAATGAAGAAGTCAAGTAGATCAATGACATCATCCTCTTTGACATTAAACTCATCACAAGTTGTTATAATCAGGGAATAGCCTTTATCTTGCAGTACTTTGGCCATGCCCTCTACAATATATGAATAAACATTAGGTTTTAATGAGGGTAAGATAACACCAATGAGCTTGGTCTTTTTTGATACCAGTTCTCTTGCAAGACGGTTGGGTTTATAACCTGTCTCAAGTAGCACCCTGTCTACTTTTTCCTTGTATTCAGGTTTAACTTTAATGCCATTTAAAACTCTTGAGACAGTTGCCTTAGATACCCCTGCCATCTTTGCTATATCATTTATGTTCAAGTTAACCTCCTATCACAAGAAATATCATACTAATATCTTGATGAAAGCACAAGACTTAAATGATTTCTAGTGCTATTTTCATCATATCTAAAAATGTATTTTGCCTTTCCTCTGCAGATGTTTCTTCATGTGTTACCAATGAATCACTCACAGTAAGAAGTGTTAATGCTTTTACATTAAACTTGGCAGCCAATGTATATAAGGCAGTGGTTTCCATTTCATAGGCCATTACCCCATAAGAGGCCAAGAGTTTTGTTTCCTCTGGATCACCTTCATAAAAGGAATCATTTGAACAAATACCTCCAACATGTACTGGTACATCCACCATATCTTTTCTCTGATAAGCAGCATGGAGCAAGTCAAAGTCTGCACATGGTGCAAAGTCCAAATTTCCAAATCTTCTCTTATTCATATTTGAGTTAGTAGAAGCTGTCATAGCAATGATGATGTCCCTAATACCTATATCTTCTCTAATCGCTCCACAAGTTCCTACTCTGATAACACTTTTTACACCATAATCATTCATCAATTCATGTAAGTATATTGATGCAGAAGGCATTCCCATACCAGTCCCTTGTACAGAGACTCTCTTGCCTTTGTATGTCCCCGTATAACCATACATCCCCCTAACCGAGTTGTAGCAAATAACATCTTCTAGAAATGTGTCGGCTATAAATTTGGCACGAAGTGGATCGCCAGGTACCAAAACTTTTTCTGCAATATCACCTTGTTTAGCATTAATATGTGTACTCATATTCATTCCTCCTAACTGAAACCGGTTTCTATTTTTAAACATCATATCATTTTTGTTTCAACTGCGCAAGTTCTTTATCATTACTTACTTTAACTTTATTGAACTTTATCAATACGAAACTGATACCGTTTTCAGTACTTATAAAGAAAAATGCCTATTTAGGCATCTTAACTTTAACCAGTCTTATAGAAAATCCATCCTTTGGATGAAAGTTGCCAGTCTTTAAACTATTGCCCTGACCGTCATAAAAGTAATAGGAAATTTCATCACCATCTTTACCAATATAAAGACAACCTGTGTCTGTCCATTGGTAAACACCTGTAAAATCATACATGCCTGCATAGGATAAGTTAAAAGGTTCACTTCTTAAATCTTCTATGCTTGGATAGGCTGACATAAGAGTTTCCCAGTCCTTAGATGTGGGTAGACGCCAGCCTTCTGATATAAGATTTTCAATCATTTTAATATTGTATAATCTCGATTCACGGCCTTCTACCTCATAGGATGTTAAGTCTTCACCATCTAAATCATGAATCGTTTTAAGGTCTACACTTGTCCAAACAGTCCCCTCTATTTCAAGAGTATCATAAATATTACCGTCAACATCTGTATAATATATAGCTTCTACACTAGGTTCAGGACCACATGCTATTAAAAGCAAAACCATTAGAAGTAATGTTAGTATCTTCATTCATCACACTCCTTTACTTGTCTTTTAAAAAAGATAGTGATTAAAATAACCAGTAAAAGAAGACCTACACATCCTGTTTGCATCATTACTTTATAAGACATCTGCTTGTCTCTTATCTCAGAAAAATCCTTGTGAACAAGAAGCTTATGTTTCATAGGTTGTATCTCCTTCAAAACAGAAATGGTCCCCTCTTTTTCATAAGTACCTTCATCACTTGACAGTATATCCTCTGTTAGATAACCCAAGTCTACAACACTAGATGCAAAATGCTCTTGATTTTTACTGTAGACAACCATGCCATTTTCATCTATCAAAATAGCCTCTTCGAATCTATCAAATATGTTAGAAATAGAAAAGTCTAAACATACAAAACTGTATGGAATATCATCTATAACTTTAATAGCTGTCATTAAACTATTTTCCACTATAATATCAGAATAAGGGTCACTATAATAAATTCCCTCTTGATCTATCGCCTCGTACCAAGGTCTCTTTTTAGGATCATAACCGTCTGGTCCGATAAAATCTGTATTGTCTAAAAAGAAATTGGCCCTGTCATTTGCAATCCAAGCATACATATAACCTTGATCTGCTTTAGATTTTAGAAGTTCAAATACATAGTCGAAGTTTCTATGGCTTCTTATGTCTTCTTTAGAGTTAACTTCATTTAAGTAAGCTACTAATTTAGGATCACCATATAAAGTAGACAGGTCACTTTCTATCTTTTCAAAAGACAAGTTTATTTCAGATTCTATCAAATCAGCTTCTTGTCTGGCCCTTTCGATTTCTAATTCATAAGCTTCAGCAAAATGAACTTCAATGAAATAGACACCTGCTACAGCTAAAACTATAGATAATACTACTAAAATTTTTCTCATTATTCTCTCCTAGTCGATTGACACATAGTGACCTTTAGCAGCCTTTGAATCACCAAATACATTTAATGACATATAATCTTCATCTGATATAAGTGTCCTATCAACAACCTGTCCGTCATGACAGTATTCTAAAATCATATAGGCCGTGTCACCATCTCTTTGAACACTTTTGGGAATATTATTTAAATCAATATCCTCTACTTTAATCATTTCATCATCTTCATTAAACTGCTTAAAAACATAAGCATCCGCTGGCTCTATCAGTTCTACATTAACCTTTACTTCAAATGACTTCTCACTTGTGATACCATCGATGGTTTCCGTTGTACTCTCTGATATAGTTTGACCAAATGAACCTTCTGATGCTGAAATACCAGTTCCAGTCAGCATATAAACTTGACCATCCTCTGTTTGATAAACTGGATTGGTATAAATAGACCTAGTTCCCCCACTTTTAAGATAGAGTGTACCTTCAATGCTTTCAGAGGTATTGCTCGAACCTATATGAACTTCATGAATGTAACCATCACCAGAAACTTTATAGACCTCACCATATTCATCTGTATAAGACAGGTTTGCAAATAAAACACCTTCGATACCAAAGTCATACTTATCTACTAAGTCTTCATTGTATGTGGCATAGAGTCTGTTTCTTTGATCATCTTCTATAATGATATCTTTACCAGCTACTATTTTAGAGGCATTTTCTTCTAGATACTTTTCCATATCAAATAAGTCTACATAGTCAAAGGTTATATATACCCCCATCAACTCATCTTTTGACTGAACTTTTGCACCATCTTCTTTGGCAAGTTGACATCCAATGAGACTCAAACACATTACCAATATTATTATTTTTTTAATCATGATCATCCTCCAAGTGTCCGTCAAACTTTAAAATATCGCCAACATCACATCCTAAATAATAGCAAATCTTGTTAATGGTATGAAACCTGATGCCCTTCGCCTTACCCGATCTTAAAATGGATAGGTTGGCTTCAGTGATCCCCACTTGCTTGCAGAGTTCTTTAGAGGTAATGTTCTTTTCTTTTAAGATGTCGGTTAAATAAACTTTAATTGCCATGTTACCTCCTAGACAAACATATCATTTTCCTCTTTTATCTCTTTCGTTTCAGTAAAAAAACGTGTCAACAACATGGTCATCAAAACAAGTATAATGGATGTTAGTGGAATGGATAGTTGAAAATCTGTTCTTATCAAAGATTTTGCAAAGAGAACTTGTAAAAGGCTAAATACAACTGTTGCTGATGTTGATGCAATGATGGCCTTTTTACAAATACCTTCAAGGATTTGAGCAGTTTCAATGACTTTTTCGCTGTATCTATCCAAACTTAAGGCCTCAATTAAATCAAGTGATTTCAAGATAATAACAAGACCAAATCCAGTTGGTAAGGCTATGACAGCATACTTTAAAATAATAAAGAAATCAGATAAGAAGAAATCGCCACGTCCTGTATTACTGAGTCTAAGATTATTTACTTCTTCTATAACCTTTAGTGGGTAAATAAACGAAAGTGCTATTACGAAAAACGAAGCGGTAAAAACAAGGACTAATGATAAATCTCTTAGCAAATGATTGGTTTGACTAGATGAAAATCTTCTTAAAAGCCTTAATACCACATAGCCACCTATGTTGATATACGTCACACTTGAAAGCATAATCCCACCGTAATCTTCTAATCCTCCAGGAATGACAGCTGTCATTTCTCTTGGATTGATCATCAGATATATTGTAACAAAGAGTAAAATGCTTGTGGTTACAAGTAAAATATCTTCTGTATCATATTTTTTTCTTCTTACACCAATGAGTATAAATAAAGGTAAGGCTGAAATGGAAACATAAATAAGAATCGCCACCACATTGCCTATGGAAGAAGAAAGGGATAACCACCTTAAGAACCAGGCAACTTGAATAAAAGGAAATGTCACCAATTCTTTATAACCAATATTCGTTATCAAACTGAATATGGTCAAAGCTATACCTATAAGACCTACTGCGATCAGTATTTTTTTTATTTTATCTATATACATAAGTCCTCCAAAATTATTGTTTTATTATAATTCTAATTAGAACTTACTCTTAAAATTATTGTTTGTCAATAATTTGTTATAAAATGTAATTTATTTTTGCAAAAAAAAAAAGTACTCAATGAGTACTTTGACTAACCACAGCTACCAGCACATGAAGAACATGCAGATTCTTGTTGCTCTACAGGACGTACGATGTATCCGCCACCTGATAATTCAACAATAATGTCACCTAATTGCTCGTGAAGATCCTTTGCCATGATGAATGTTACATCATTAGAATCATCTTTAACGTCATTTTCACTTAACTCGTCCAGAGTTAAACCAAAGCTTGGACCACTTCAACCCATACCTGCAATATAAATTCTGATATTGCTAGGTTGGTCTGCTTGCTGCTCTACAATCGCTTTGATTGCATCTACAGTCTCTTGATTAGTTTGTATTTTCATGCAAACCCTCCTTTTCATTATTCGTCCTAAAATCCGAACTTCCATCAATTCGACAATTTTAGTATACATTGTATTATATTATAAAGTGATACGGTGTATCACTTATACGCTAAAGTCTTGTCACTAAAACAGATAATGCTATTATTATACCACCTGTAGCAAATGTTAACCATCCACTGATTAAATTTGCAGTATATTGCTTTTCTCTCTCTTCTCTTTTACCTGGAATATTTCTTTCTTGTTGACGTTCTTTTCTAGAACCTCTGGAACCGATGTTAGAAGCAACTGCAGCACCGTAAGCTAGAACTATCAGACCTACGCCTGTTAAAGAATTTGATAAAGTTGTCATTGACCATCCCATTACAAGGGTTATTATAAGTGCTATAACAAGTGATACACCTAAGATGATGCCGTTCTTTATTAAATGTCTTTTCATAAACGTCCTCCAAAATACGTCCTAATCATAGCACACTTTTTTGCCCTAAACAAGAACTTATGTTACAGTTTTAGCAAATTCCCACTAAAAAAGTGGGGTTTTTAATAAAAAACGGGTAATATCAATAATGAGGTGATGATTATGTACGAATTAAAAACTAAAATTAATGATAAGAATGTTTTAGAGTTTCTTAATAATGTAGACAATAAGAGACGAAAAGAAGACTCACTTGTGGTATTAGAAATCATGAGTCGCTTAACAAAGGAAGAAGCAAAGATGTGGGGAGACTCCATTATTGGATTCGGAACTTACAAGTATAGTAACTCGACAGGCAAAGAATTTGAGTGGATGAAAATAGGCTTTTCACCTAGAAAACAAAGCTTAACCCTGTATATCATGAATGGCTATGACCATTATGAAGACCTGTTAAAAAGGCTAGGCAAACACAAACTAGGCAAATCATGTCTCTATATCAACAAACTTGATGACATCGACTTATCCGTTTTAGAAGAGCTGATCAGTCATTCATTTGAATATGTGACAAAAAACTATTGAGGGGAAAATCCCCTCAATTAATTGTTTTCATATACCAATATATTTGCATCGACTTCATAGATTCGATGTATGTTTTCTACATGAATTTCTCCAATGACCTTATTAAAATCATCATGAACAAATGTCAAAGCAACGCCACAATCTACACTTAATTCTCTAGGAGCTGGCATTGTTTCATATTCTATGCCCTGTTTCTTCATGTATTTTTCTAAATAAAGAACACCTGAGAAAGTATGAAAGATGACAAGATACTTCATTATTTTGTACCTTTTACAAGCAAGTCATCAAGACTTACCTGATAGCCACTATTTTCTAAAAATCTTTTCACATTTTGCATGGCTGTGTTATTGTCAACGACAACCTCAATACTTGCTGGTTTAGATTTAATTGCTTTTTTAGTTCTTAAAACTGGTTCTGGACAAGACAATCCTGACGTATCAATTTTCATTAGACAACCTCCCTATTCACAAGACTCACAAACAATAAGAATACTGTAAGTATAACAAGTGCTGGCATTGTATTCGGCGATGCAGCAACTAACTTTAAGTTATGCGCGACACCTGCTCCCATCATTAAACCCATGATTGTAACTGAAGAGTCTACATTACCTTCACTTGATAAAATCAATTGGCGAAGTGGACAGCCGCCTAAAAGTACCGATCCCCAACCTGCTACAAACATACCTACAAAGTTGATGTACCAAACATTGTGAGCTGCTGGCTGACCTTCAAAACCAATATTGAAGTTTCCAAATGCTAAGTTAGTAACAAAAGCGCCCAGTAAAATACTTAAGAAACCTAATAATAAATAGTTGTCTTTGAACAAGATAATATCTCTGATACCACCTACCATACAAAGTCTAGTTTTTTGTGCAACAACACCTGCAACCAAACCTGCTGTTAAAGATAGTGCAATAGGCGCTGCTGGTGGTAGTTTACCATCCACACCAAAGATCAAAAATGCTGGTCTAGCAAGCAGTGCTACTAATAGTGCAACCATAATTGCCACCAACATATAACCGCCCGCTTTTGGCTGATCATAGTTTCTCTTAAGTGTAAAACCCTTGTTTAAGAAGAAAATACCTACAAGAATACCTGCTGAGAAACCTGCAATACCTAAAATGGCATTTAAGTCTCCACCTGCCAGTCTTAATACCATTCTCATTGGGCAGCCTAAAAATGCCAAAGCACCAATCATTACCGTCATACCCAATAGGAATCTTATAAAAGGTGAAGAACCGCCTTTTACATTAAACTCTTTTGCAACAAAAGCTGCAATAAATGCTCCTAAAACTATACCTATAATTTCTGGTCTGATGTAGGCAAGTTTAGATGTTGAGTGTAAGCCTAAGCTACCAGAAATATCTCTAAGAAAGCATGCAATGCACACACCCATATTTCCTAGATTGCCAAACTTCACAAGCAGTCCTGATAATACCCCAATTATCAGGCCGCCTAATACAATCATTAATTTTCTATTTTTCATAGCCCCTCCTTAATCCATCATCATTCTACCAAGGCCATCTCAAAAAGAGAAATCAAATGATTTAATAGTTCGACTTCCAAATATAAACATATTCGATTGTATACCAAAATAATAAAAAAACTAGATGCTCGCTTGCATCTAGCCATTTCTTATTTATTCATCTGCTCAAGATAAGCACTGTATTTCAATTCCTCAAGCTTTTCAGCCTTATCGAGCACCATTTTTTCAAGACTTTTCTTATAGTCATCCACTCTTGTGTAAACTTCATCATCAAATGTGCCTATGATTTCACCAGCTAAAATACCAGCGTTTTTAGCACCATTTATAGCAACTGTTGCCACTGGAATACCTGGAGGCATTTGAACAATAGAGTAAAGAGAGTCAACTCCGCTGAGCGTACTTGTTTTCACTGGTACACCGATTACTGGTACTGAGGTCATAGCTGCTATCATACCTGGTAAGTGTGCCGCACCACCTGCGCCAGCAATGATTACTTTGATGCCTCTTTCTCTTGCAGTTTTAGCATAGTCAACCAACCTATCTGGTGTTCTATGTGCAGACACTACTGTCAACTCATATGATAAGCCAATCTCATCAAGAAATTCAGCTGCTGCTTTCATTACTGGCAAATCAGAATCGCTACCCATTATAATACCAATCATTTGTCGCCTCCTATAATTTTAATAGAATGATAAGCCTCATTGGCTTCTTTTCTCACTTGATTTATATCATTACCTACGACAGTTAAGTGACCCATCTTTCTGCCAGGCTTTGAAGAAGCCTTGCCATAGATATGAACCTTCACTCTCGGGTTTTTGTAAGTTTCTTCAATACCCGTTACCAGACTTACTCCAGCCTGTCCTGATCCTAGTATATTTCTCATGACAACTGGTGATATTAAATTAACATCACCAAGTGGTAAACCTGTTATTGCTCTAATATGCTGCTCATATTGACTTGAGATGGTAGCTTCAATGGTGTAATGACCTGAGTTATGTGGTCTCGGTGCAACTTCATTTAAGTAGATTCCACCCTCATCGTCTAAAAACATTTCAGTACAGAACATGCCAACACCTTCAAATATCTCCATCACATCATGGGCCATTTTCATAGCCTTTTTTTGGCTCTCATCAGTCATTTCAGCCGGTACAATGGTCTCATCTAAAATACTGTCCTTATGGATATTTTCTGCTACTGGGTAAACAGTGATCTCACCATCAATACCTCTACAAGCTAACACAGAAATCTCTTTAGAAAAGTTCAAGAACTTCTCAGCCATTAGATCTACCTTGCCACCACCAAGTACATTGTACTGATTTTCTATATCGTCTTCATTCTTAACAACAGCATTACCTTTGCCATCATAACCGCCAGTTGTCGCCTTTAACATGTATGGATAGCCAAACTTCATACCAGCTGCTTTTAGGTCTTCAAGAGAGTCCACTTTTATAAAGTCAGGCATTTCTATGCCTTTTTCCCTGAGGAGTGACTTCTGAGTAAACTTATTCTGTATGATCTTTAAAGAAGACGCAGTAGGATAAACTACATGTCCTGCTTCTTCTAGCTCAATTAACAAATCAGCATCAATGTGTTCGAATTCATAGGTAATTACATCAACTGATTCAGCTAAAGTTTTGTAAGCTTCTTTGTCATGGAAGGAAGCCACAATATGTGTATCACTAATACTATGAGATGGGCAGTCTTCTGTTGGATCTAAAGTAACAACTTTAAATCCCAAGCGCTTGGCATCTAAAATCATCATTTTCCCAAGTTGTCCGCCACCAATTATGCCTATCTTTTTATTCAATGGATTCATCTTTTACCTCCAAATTCTTAACAATATAAGTGTACAAAACCCGTCCCACATCGTCAACATTATTCCCAAAAACATTCTAATTTCAGTTAATATCTAGAGTTAATCACCAAGTCAAAACCCGAACATTTATAGTAACTTACTAAATAAGATATGTATATTTTGAAATATCTTCATAAAAAATCCGCATCTGATGATACGGACTATTTATGACTGGTGAGGAAACTTGAAAATAAACTTAGTCCCTGACTTATCAGATTCCACATGTATAGAACCTCCAAACTGAACAGTGACTATATTATAAACAATGTTGAGTCCCAATCCTGAACCACCTTTTTTTCGGTTGGTCGTAAAAAATGGATCAAATATTTTAGTTAAATTTTCTTCCTCAATACCTACACCATTATCCAAATAAGTCATGGTCAGCTCATTTTCATCACTTTCTACCTCAATACGCATGAGACCTTCTTGTCCATCATAGCCATGAAGGATGCTATTGAGAACCAGATTGGTTATCACTTGAGAAAAGGAACCCGGATCGCCAAACATGCTTATCTCATCAGGACATTCAACGATGATCTCATGACCATTTTGCTTCAACTCATGATGGAGACTTTTAATGGTTGATTCAATAGTAAGAGCTACATTAAAATTAATGGTATGGGCGTATGTCTTATCAACAGAAATCTGTTTAAAGCTTTTAATCAAATCATTGGCTCTGACTAGATTTTCTTCAATTATGTCTGTAGACTCTACAAGCTGCTCAATATACTTTTCAAACTGAGATTTGGTCATTTCAGCATTTAAGAGTTTGTCTTTTCCTTCTTTTGCCTTTGTCTTTAAAAATGAACTTACTGATACGGCAACACCTAATGGTGTATTTATTTCATGACTGATGCCTGAAACCAAACTCCCTAAAGAAGCCAATTTTTCTTTCTGAACCAACTCCTCCATTGCCTGTTCTAAGGCTTTGGTACGCTCTTGTACCAAAAGTTCTAATTCTTCTTTTTCCTTTAACATAAGTTCTTCTACCGCTTCTTGAGCCTCAATAAGTTCGATGATGTTCACAAGAGTCGCTATAAGCATATTGACCCTATCTCCATTTTTTACAGGAATGATCTTCATTTTGAAGACACTTCTCTTATTTATGGCGTCATAATACTCATAAGTCCCATCATATGCTTGACCAGAAGAAACAACTTCATTTATGATTCCTTCCCAAGTCTTCCTATTGGTGTCTTCTGAAATCAAATCATAAAAGGATGCGCCTACTAAAGTATGTCTTTTATCATCTATATACTCGACTAAATGAGAATTGTAGGTCAAGACAATCCCATCCGTCGTCATAGAAAATACAATAGCATCTGAATTTTCTATTAAAGATCTATAGCGGTTTCTACTATGATTTAAAGATTTGAACGAATCACTCAACTGTTCCATCATGCCCATGTAGGCCATTTTAAGATTGTATACCTCTATAAAATCAAACCTACCGGGTGAAAATACTTCTTTTGTCATATGGTCCATATCAACTGTTGCAAGGTTCTTCTCAAGCTTCAAGATCGATGAAATAAGAATGTTTACTAAAAATCCACCTATTAAAAGTCCTACAATGCCAATTATTATGACGGCCATTCTCATGGCATAAAACTCAGACTGGATGGTCCCAATCAAATCATCTTCCGGTACAGCAACAACAAAGTACCAGTCAAGACCAATCCTCGGATCAATCGAGGTCAACATGGTATAGATACTAGTATCTTCAAAATTTACTTGCTGAACAGAATTAAGGAGTTTCTTTTCAGACAAATAGCCAGCAGACTTTGAGATCAATATGTTCTCACTATCTACAGCATAAGCAAATTCTGTAAGTGGAGGATCCTCACCA
The DNA here is from genome assembly GCF_022496765.1 of Acidaminobacter sp. JC074. Classification (GTDB taxonomy): domain Bacteria; phylum Bacillota; class Clostridia; order Peptostreptococcales; family Acidaminobacteraceae; genus JABXKX01. Next base: position 95,686 of record NZ_VANV01000019.1, read on the forward strand.
GTTAAGGTCAAGAGAACTTCATCAGTTGAATGGGCTATTACCTTAAACTCTCTGTCAACTAGATAAAGCACACCTTTATTTTTTTCAGTTATACCTCTTAAAAAAGTATTGATGCTATTTAAATTCACGTCTAACCCCGAAACACCCATGACGTTGGATTTTTCATCTAAAATAGGAATAATTGATGTAATGGTAGTATTTTGAATTTCATCATAATTGACATAAACTTGAGACCACTGAGCAACAGGATTATTAAGGACTGGCATATACCAAGGCCTACTTGTAGGGTCATAGTTCTCATAAGAGGCAATGACATCTGACGCTCTTGTTTCTCCTGTGTATATGTTCAGCAAGGCTTCTGTATATTTATCTTTAACCATCAAACCATATGTCAAATCTTCATTCAGACGGTAGCCAATATAGTTCTTTTTTGCATCACCATAGCCAACTGCACTTACTTGCGGCAAGCTGTCAGTTACTCTTTTCATGAAGTCTAAGATCAAGGGTTCTAATACTTGATAATCTTCATGATCATAATATTTATCATGCTCTAGTAATCCAGCCAACAAACCATTTGCCAACTGAGGATCCATTAGTAAATCAGACAAATCGTCATTTGCAGATTTCTCCATAGCAGACATCAAAGATTCACCATGTTCTAAGACCAAAGTATTGTAAGTCCGATCTACTAAAAATGAAAAAGTGATGGCCAATATGATGATGATAATTAATACTAGAAGAAGCAAAGCTGTCCTTATTGAAAATGAATGTTTCATACACTCCTCCAAACTGTCTCTATTATATAGATACTCGAAATCAGAGAGCTTAATCAGATGATATATATTTCACAAGTTTTATCAAAATCCAAGTCCTTACATTTTTTTAACATCATGCAAATTCCCTTCTAGCTATGCTATAATGAATTATTACGTTGAATTTTGAATTTTCATTCAACTTAATATGGGGGGAAACAGATAAAACGTAGAGATACGTTAGGAGGTAATCATGAACAAAAGACTATCAAAGTTGGCTAAGATAACTATTGTCATCAATATTGTTTTAGCAATCATTATCGGTTCTATACACAGCTACAACGTTTATCGAATCAAAGAGACCAATGATATCATATTTGAAAAAATGGAAGAAAAAAATGTTATAAGGGATTCAGCTATTTATCTTTTAGAACAAGAAGGTGTTGACCTGTTTTTAGGACAAGAGCTGACAACTATATTTGGCTTATTTGCATCCATACTTTCAGTATTTTTGCTTTACAAGTTTTCTAGAAGCGTTAGCTTTTTCTATGGATTTGGTGCCGCATTTACTGGTGTTTTTACATCTTTTCTTGGAGGTTTTGCACTTTTCTATGTGCTTCTATCCGGCAAAAGTGAAATCAGTATTTCTTCAGAAAGAAAAAGTTTTAAGAATGAATGGGAAAAGTTCATTTATGACAAGAGTGTCAAAGAATAGTATCAGTAGCCCTACTTATGTAGGGCTTTTCTTATAGATATGGTAAAATATCCTTATAAATAAACTCTATCCGATCTTTTGCACGCGGCTTAAAACTAGAAGTTATGGAAACTACGATCTTTTTTGCTGGACATACATAGATGATGTTGCCACCATCACCTATAGCAGCATAGCCGCCTTCAAGAAGCCACCAAAGATAACCATAGGCTTTGTCTTCGAAACGACTATGTATTTGAGTACTTTTACATAACCATTCTTTAGAAACAACCCTCTTTTTATTATAATAGCCACCATCAAGACACATCTTTCCAATCTTTAATAAATCTGAGGTCTTAAGAGCCAATCCCCATCCACCAGTATGAATACCTTTAGGATCCACAACCCATCCAGAAGCTTTCTTGTCTTTCAAAAAGGCCAAGTGCTGGTCTTTGTTTTCTAGATACAAGCTACTAGGCACCATAATCTCCAGTGGGTCAAAGAGATTTTCCTTTGCAAACTTCCAAAGAGACTGCCCACAAGCCTTTACAAGAATAGCAGACAGTATCTGCATACCGACAGTAGAGTATTTAAAATTGCCAATCTCGCTTCTACCACCCAAAAGATCAAGTGCGGCTTTTGTCCAGTCGTTACTAGAATAAACTTTTGTATAAGGTTCAGACCTGTACTTATAGGGAGCTGTCATGCTTAAGAGATGTTTGATTTTTACTTCTTTTATGGTCTTCTCACCTCTTTTAAGATGATAATCAGGAAAATAGTCCAGTACATAGTCCTCCACGCTTTTTATAAAGCCCCTATCAATAGCAATACCTACTAGAATTGAAGTAATAGACTTTGTGACCGATGCTATGTGAAGGGTGTCATGTCTTGTAAAACCATTAAAATATGCTTCATAAACAAGATTATTCCCTTTTAAAATACATATCCCCATCATGTTCTTATAGTCTCTTTCTATAAGACCTTTTAAATGTTCTAAGTTATTCTTCATTTTCTCACTTGAGTACCTGCGCAGACCCATTTCTCCTTAAATTATTTAACCAACATTGATTAAGGTCAGTCTATTATGATATAAAATTTTTTTCAAGAAAAAAATTAAACCTACAATCACGAGGATTATAGGTCTTTATAAGTATGGTATTTTATGATTTCTATATCAAGGTTTTCATGGTCCGACATGTCTTTAAATGATTCAGCCATAAGCTCAAATCCTTTTCCTCTCAATCTTACCAGATAGGACTTGCCAAGCCTCTCAGACGAGACCACTTCAAAATCACCCCCAGCTGACATATGTATCTTTTGAGGTCTTATGAAAACAGCGTCTGCATCTTCATTTGGAAGTAAGGCCTGAACCTCCTCTTTTTCAAGCCAGTTACCCGATCCAAAGAAGTCACCAACTTCTCTAGTGACTGGCTCAAAATAAATTTCATTCGGTGTGGCATATTGAATCAAGCTGCCATTTGAAATAAAGGCTATACGATCAGATAGTCTTAAAGCCTCCATGGGAGAATGGGTCACAAATAAAACAGTCAGTTTTAAGCGCTTCTGAAGTTTCTTGATGAATCTTCCAAGGTTTTCTCTTAGATTAGGATCCAAACTTGAAAAGGGTTCATCCATCAAGAGAATTCTCGGCTCAAAGGCAATGGCACGAGCGATAGAAACACGCTGTTGTTGCCCACCTGACAATTCACTTGGAAGACGTTTTTTTAATCCCTTAAGTTCTAGTAAATCCAAGAGTTCTTCAACCCTTTCATCAATATCAGCTTTAGGCCATTTTCTTATTTCTAAACTATAGGCAATGTTTTTATAGACCGTCATATGAGGAAATAGCAAAGGCTTTTGAAAGACAAAGGCTATTTCTCTTTCATTAACAGGTAAATCCATAATGCTATTTCCATTGAGTGTCATTTCAGAAGCTTCAATGTCCAAAAGACCAGCAATGCTATTAAGTATGGTACTTTTACCAGAACCAGATTTACCAACGATGGTACAAAACTCACCATTAGTAACATGAAGATCTAAATCATGAATGATCCTTTCATCAAATGACACATTTAATTTTTTTATTGATAAGTCCATTAATTGCCTCCAAATAATACTTGACTACTTTTTCTACTTAATCTATCTACAATTAGAAACAAGAATAAGTGTATTCCTAAAAAGATGATGCCCATAACCGCGCTGTGGCCATAATCTGCATTGTTAATATAGGGAAACATGACCATGGATAAAGAAATCACTTTTCCTCCTCCTATTAAAAATGTTGAAAAATACTCTGTATTAGATATTAAGAAGCTGATGACTAAGGAAAGTGAAAGTCCTGGCTTCAAAAGAGGTAAAGTAATCCTTAAAAATGTTTGATGATAACCAGCTCCCAGTGTGCTAGAAATCATTTCATATGCCTTTGGTATACCAGTAAAATAGGCGATGGCTATATTAGTTGTATAGGGTAAAGTAATAACTGTATGAACCAGCACGATGCCCAGCATGGTATTTTTAAACGGTGTTATCAAGATCACTTGATGCATGCCCATAAAAAGAATCATTCCTGGTATTAATAAAGGCATTGAAATCAACAAGGCAAGGCCTTTTGAAAAACCTCCTAGATGATAAACAAGGGCTCGACCTGTAAGAAAACCAATAATAGTACTCATTAGAGACGTTGATAACCCAATGACTATGCTCGAGAATAACCCCTTATAAAAAAGAGGATTTTTTATAAGGACGTCATGCCAATAATCCAGTGTAAAATTACTCGGTAACACTTGCGGAAACTTATAATAAGAAAACACTGATAACAAGGTCATCATGATAATCGGTATTAAAATCACAGCCCATACTAGATATTTTTTCATCCAAGCCTCCTTATGAGATTTCTAAAGAACAGTGCAAAAATAACAACACTTATCAGACCGACAAGAAAGAGTATCACTGTCATGGCCATGGTAACAGGGATGTCACTGATATTTGGACTTAAATAGAAGCTATATAACTTTACAGAAAAAGTTTGACTCCTCATATTACTCAATATATAAGGTACCTCAAAGGATCCCAAATCATAGGCAAACAAAACCATGCCAGCCCAAACAATGGTATCTCTAGATAAGGGCAAATAGATTTTTCTGAATAAATGATGGGAATGACTCCCTAAAGTAAGGGCAACATGATCATATTCTGAGGAGATATTTGACATAACATTCACTACTAGCATCATGACAAAAGGAATGCCTTTTAAAGTAAATACCAGTATGACACCACCTACACCATAAATAAAGTTAGGAAAGTCGTTTGTAGACTGACTTAAAAAGACATGTAAAATTCTCGACAGAAGACCTGATTGAGAGAAGAACATTACTACAAAGAAAACCATATAAAGATAAGGCATAATCATACCAATTCTCATCAGCTTGTTTGTCACCTTCTTTAAAGCCTGATGCTTAGTCCTCGAAAGTCTATAGGCCAGACTTGTTCCAATGATCATAGACAGCGATGATGAAATACCTGCACAAAGAAGTGAAATCAAGATACTAGAATAAAAGCCTTTAACTAAAAAGGCTTGTCTGTAATATTCAAATGTGACCTGATTAAAACCTAAGTTAGGGATATAACCTAAACTTTCTCTTAAGACCATAAAAAGCCCGCCACCTATCAAGACCACATAAAGTAGACTGATAGGTGTCAATAAGGCTATTGTGCGAATTCTTCTATCCATATTTCCTTTATCCATTCCACATAAATGGCTTTCATTTCTGGATTTCTATGTTCCGTTAAAGTTTCTAAAGTCAGACTACCTGGTTTAGACTCTATTTGATTCAAAGCTTCAAGAACATGATCATCAACTTTACTTGTATCGAATGCAGGCATATCACCCCATACATCTGACTTCATTTTTTCTACTTGAGCTGGAGGACTCTCTAGAAAGTCTATAACAAGTAAAGCACCAGCCTTTTCTGGTGAATTATAAGGTACAGCCAAGTAGTGCGAATTACCTATGGTACCTGTTTCAAAGACAAATGGTTTAACACTTTCATCGTAAACACCTGAAGCAACAAGGCCTGCTGTTTTACCAATTTCAAATCCCATGGTCATATCAACTTCACCATTCCTAAATAGTTCATCGAGTTGAGCCTGTGAAGCAGGCAATACTTGCCCCTGGTTCCACATATATGTATGCAAGTCCTTAAAGTAGTCAATGACAGATTGAGATAAAATTTCAAATTCATCTCGTGTCATGTCTGTCTGAAAAATATCTGTTTCCCCTGTTAACTCATAATAGGCATTTCTAAAAAAGGCAACACCTACAAAATCATCTGGTATTCTTGGGTAAGTGATTCGACCAGGATGTGACTTTGCATAATCCAATAGTTCTGCATAAGATTTAATCTTTAAGTCATCACCTGTAAAAACCAGCTGTGCACGACCCCAAATGCCTTCATAACCTTCGATGGCAATCCCCGAATCATAGGATAAGTCACTTGCATTTTGATCATAATAAGTATTTAAGTTTGGCAGTAAATGTGTAAATGGACCTGAAAGCAAACCACCTTGCTTGGCCGTCTTAAAGTTTTCAGCATTGATCCAAAGTAGATCAGCAGTCCCTATTTCTACACCTGACTTCTTTTCGTTAAGCAGTTTGTTCAAATATTCCGGTGCATTCATCGGTACGCGGTTGAGTGTAATGTCATACATTTCCTTTAAATGATCACTGACATATCCGTCCATGTATTGATTGATACTTTCATTGCCACCCCACATCAAAATCGTGACAGTTTGTCCCTGCCCTTCTTGAAGAACTTGGTCCCAATCAGAATAATCCTCGAAACTTGTTTGTTTTTCACTTTGGCATGAAACCAAGAAAGTCAGTATCATAACCATTAATATAATTTTTTTCATAAAATACCTCTGCAATATAAACCGATTAACTTATCATAACATATTTATAGGTAAGAAACTATTTAACTAATCTTGGACCTGTGTTTCCTTCTTTTGTTTATCACTGTAGATTCTTTTAAACAAGAAGATCATTGTCGTCAATGCAAAAAGAATCAACAAGCCAAAGACCAACATTTTTGTACCACCAACCAACATACCACCTACATAAGAATAAACAAGGGTTGCCGGTAATTGACCAATACCTGTTGCAATAAAGAACTTCCAGAAACTCATTGAAGTAAGACCAGCAGCATAAGACACAATGTCAAATGACATAAAAGGCAATAGCCTTGCGATTAATACTGCATAATTACCGTATTTATCAAAGAAGTTGTCAATAGATTCTAGGGCTAGCTTACTGGTTAGCTTTTCAACCAGTCCGCGACCAAAGTACTTAGCCAAGTAAAAACACAAAGCGGCTCCCGCCATAGAAGACGTCCAAGACAATATGGCCCCCTTGACCCAACCAAATAAACCTGCATTGGCGAAAGTAATCATAAAAGCTGGTAGTGGTGCCGCTATGGATTGAAATACCATTAGTAAAAAAGAAACCACTGGCGCTAAAATACCATAAGACAAAATATAACCTCTTACAATATCTACATTTAAAGAACTCAGGATGAAGATCGCCTGTTTAAACGATGTTCTAACCGGTTCTATCATAAAAAGTACAAGAATGACTAGAATGGGTACTATAAAATTCAAAATTAGATATTTGTTTAAATTCTTCATAAATATGCCTCCAGAAAGAAATAAAATCCTTTCAGCTGAAAGGATTTTACAGGATTAGTTTAGTAGTTCAGCAAAAGGCCAGCCCTCTTGTCCGTTTTCTAAAATGAATAATCTATCTTCTTCTATACCTTTTTCAAGTAGGTAGTTGTAAGTTCTTTCAGCACCACCGCCGCCTCTCGGACATACGATAACAACTTTACTGTTTGTCGCTTGAATAGATTCTAATGCACCATCAACTTTTGCCTTGTCTTCATCAGACTTTACTGGATAAGCATAGGTTGCTAAAGCACCTTTGATATGGTGTGCATCAAATTCTTCTTCAACTTGAATATCTAATAATACCAGTGGTGATTCGTTTTCTAAGTTTTCTTTTAACTGATCAGCTGTATAGTATCTGAAATCACCCTTCACTAGAATTTTACTTTCTAATGGTAGAGCTTCATTTGCAGCATACTCATAAAATGATGCATCGTAATTTCTAACATTTTCATAACCCATCATTTTTAGTGCAATTTGTGCATGAGCAGAACGGATACCTGCTGTGCAGTAAGTAACAATCTCGTCATCTTTATTTAAACCAGCTTCTAAGAATATTGCTTCTAACTCTTGACCGGTCTTAAATGTACCATCTTCATTTAGTAAAGTATTGAAAGTAAGCAGTCTTGCATTTGGAAGGTGACCACCTCTTTTTTCACCAAAGTTAGCATCACCATCGAACTCATTTTGCTCTCTTGTATCTAAGATAACAAAGTCACCATTTCTACTTGCTAGCTCCTCAGTGCCAATTGTTAAAGTCTCATCTAAAGCTTCTACAACAAAGTCACTTTCTACTGGCTGTGTCGCTTCTTTTGTTGTCTCATGTTTCATAGAAGTCCAGTAGTTATAACCACCATCTAGGATTTTAGAATTCTCAATACCAGCCATTCTTAACATCCAGACGATTCTACCATCTTCACCCCAACCATTTTGAGTATCAGCATAAACAATGATTTCTTTATTCATATCAACGCCAATGGTTGATAATTTTTCAGAAAGTGTTTGGCTGTCTAAAACAACACCCCAACCAGCTTCGCCAGGTGCACCTCCTACATTGGCAAATGCAGGCCATGAAACAGCAATAGCACCAGGAATATGTCCATCAGCATATGCCTTGTCCCCTCTTGCATCTAAAAGTAAAATATTATCATTATTTAAGTTTTCCAATAAGTAGTCTGCACTTACTAGATAAGAATCATCTACATAAGAAGATACTTCTTCTGTTTCTTTAACTGCAGCTTCACTTGTTTCAGTAACCACTTCTTCACTTGATGTGTTATTAGCTTCATTAGAATTACAACCCATCATTGTTGTAATTAAGGTAACAACCAATAAAACTACGACCCAATTCTTCTTCATATTACTCCTCCTAATTAATACATATGACTCATGAAGTATAGCATACTGAAAAGACATGTAGAAATCGAAATATTATATAATTAGAGGTCCAAGTATCAGAAACTTTTATTATTAAACTATTGACATTCAAACCGCTCCCTAGTAATTGGAAAATCAACAATTAGGGGTCTTCACAATATAAGAAAAAGTCTGAATAAATCCAGACTGTGAGGCTTAATCAAATACATCCATATCATTTCCTGACACAACGTGCCCTGTGAAGTGGACTTTGATTTCATCAATCATCTCATGAGTTCTCTTTTTTATAGCTGATTCGTCTGTTGCCTCATCTCTTGTCACCATAAAGAGTTGATGGTATAAAACTAAAAGACCAGGCTGAACCTCACTTGCAATTTTTCCTAGATCATAGCTGGAAGTATGGACTCTTGTATGGTATTTTTGCCACTGAGGTGTCCTACCTTTAATCCCTTGACTTGAATAAACCTCATGGACCAAAATATCACATTCTTTCGCATGCTTGACTAAATTGTCGCATGGACAAGTATCACCAGAAATAACCACAATCTTATCAGGGGTTGTAAACTTATAGCCATATGATTCAAATGGTGGATGGTCAACTAAAAATGCCTCTACACTTACCAGGTCATCCTTGTATATAAGCCCTTCTGAGATTTCATTCGCTACAACCTCAATACCTTCTTGATTAGCTTTTTCAAGCCCATATTTTCTTGCATGAATATCCACTTCATAAGCGGCTAGAATATGTTCTGTCATCTTTTTCAAACCTTTAGGACCAAATACTTGTAAAGGCTGATCTCTGGTCATAACCCAAGGTGTATAGATTAGATCGGCATAGCCTACTGTATGGTCTGAGTGCAAGTGCGTTAAAAAAGCTCTTGTAAGCTTTCTAGCTTGAAGACCATCAATGCCCATTCTATAAGCTTTTTGAGCTTGTCGGACCAGACCAGGTCCAAAGTCTACTAAATAGGATTGGTCATTCACAACCACTGCCACACAAGGGCCTGATCTTTCAGGTACAGGATTAGGCGTACCGGTTCCCAATAAAACTACTTTTGTTTGATTTTTCATACGATTCCCTCCATCTGCTAACTTCTCATTCCAAGCTGGTTTTCTTAACTTGTTATAAGATGCCTCTTATGATAAATTTATCATGAGTCCAATTAGGATTTCTGTAACTGTGGCTACATCAAAGAATGAAAGGGGTTTTAATGAAAGGTTTTGATATTGATACAATTTCTACACTGCAGTGGATTGATCATGTAGATGATTTGCCGGTTCTACAGAGCCTCTTACATTTTGCAGACCAAAAGACAATTAAAAAAGGGGCTTATCTTTCACGTCAAGGTCAAGCGTCAGATGCTTTTTATTACTTAAGCAAGGGCCAAGTTAAAGTTCAATTAGTAACTGCTGAAGGTAAGGAAAAAACACTCTGGTATACACTTGCCGGTAATATTCTAAATGATGTGAGTTTTTTTCATCACCATCCGACCAACGCATCTATCATAGCAAATGAGGATTGTGAAGTTTATGAGTTTAATAGAGTTACCTTTCAAGAGATAATAAAAAAACATCCAGAATTAGCTGAAGAAATGCTGACATCTATGTCAAAACGGATAAGAGTTCTTGTTCATCAGCTGGAAACGAGCGCTTACTTAAAGCCTATTACTAATGTCTGCAGACTGCTCTATCCATTCTCAGAAAAATACGGAAAAAAGCTCGGGAATGAAACACATATCCATCTAGAACTGACTCATACAGAAATTGCCTCGATGACCTCTTTACACCGCGTAACTGTAACAAAGGTACTCAGTCAACTGGAAAAAGAAGGTGTGCTCGATTGTTCTAATCGGTTTGACATCTGTATTAAAGCTCCTGAAAAGCTGAGGATTTATGCAGCTTATGAATAAGTTCGCTAAAAAAAGACCAGCATCCTTTGGAAACTGGTCTTACTATTTTCTAAAGCTTAAAGATAGCTAAGGAAGAGTTTAATTCATCTAATTGCTTTCTATTTTCAGCAATTTTTCTACTGATACTCCTGAGATTTTCTGTTTGCTCAACAGTGGATGCACTGATTTCCTCAGAACCTGCAGCGGTTTCTTCTGAAACGCCTGAAATAGATTCGATTTCAGTTAACACCTCATTTTTAATGTGATTGACTTCCTCAAACTGGGTGCCTAGATCTGTAACAAATCCTGATACTTTTTCTATGGCATCATTGATTTCTTCAAATATAGACTGTGTTTCCGAAACAGAATCATTTACTTTTTCAACAGCTGTATTGGTACCTCTGATTGTTTCGTTGGTACTGGTTACCAGTTCAACAATCTCAGATATAATGGAGTTTATTTCTTCAGCAGAATCTGAAGACTGCTCAGCCAGTTTTCTAATTTCATCTGCAACTACAGCAAAACCTCTTCCTTGTTCACCAGCTCTAGCAGCTTCAATGGCTGCATTTAAAGCCAACAAGTTTGTTTGATCTGAAATATTTCTGATGGTTGTAATAATCTCACTAATGGTTGATGATTTTTTAGCCAACTCATCGACACTTTCCGTAACAACTCTTGTCGCCGAAACATTATCTTCAAAGTTAATTCTAAGTGTCTTTAATGAAGACTCACTCTTTAGACTGCTAACATTAACATCTTCTGTTAAATGAATGGTTTTATTTAATCCTTCTGCTGCCATGTCAATATGCTCTGACAGATTATTCATAGCCCCTACTGAATCACTAGATGATTGGGCTTGTGAAGTGGCCCCTATAGATATTTCTTCTACAGAAGCAGAAATCTGTGCATTAGATTCAGTGACATTGTCAATAATATTTTGGATCTCTACAGTAGATTCAGTAATATCATCTGCTAAAGTATGGGTCTGTTTGATAAGTGATTGGATATCTGAAAGCATCTTATTAAAACTATTAGCAAGGATACCCAGTTCATCTTTAGACTTGATTGACATTCTAACACTTAAATCACCATTACCTGCATATTCCATGTTTTTAGATAAGGTGGTAATTGGTCTAAATATTAAGCCTGTGATGACTGTGATACTGATTGCCACAGCTATAAGTATCGCTGCCATAAAAATCATAATATTGGTCATAATACTTTGAACAGATCCAGCAAAATCTGCTTCAGGAACAGTCGCTACAATCTTCCAATCTCCTACAGTTCTAAATGAAGCATATATTTTATTGCCTTCATAGACATAATCGAAAAATCCTGTGTTAGATTCAAATAATGGTTTTAGAACCGGAATCTCATTTACATCTAAACCTACATTTGCTGGAGTTTTATGAAAGAGTGTCAAGCCGCTCTTATCCACGACATAGGCATAACCACTTTTACCAACTTTAATCCCCTCAATCAAGCCTTGAAGGCCAATAATCTCTCTTAGTTCATCAATATAACTTGGTGCAAGTCCAATTTGAACAATACCAGGCTGGTCAAGTCTTGAAACACCAATATACTGGAACAAGACGGCATCGGTCCCTCTTTCAGATGGTGCCTGAGCCAATCTACCATTTTCAGATCCAATTAAATCTAAGAAGGGTTTGGTTTGATCAGATGTGTTAAAATCAAAGCCATAAAAGCCTTCGATGTTACCATTTGTTAAAACACCATCACTGTTCATCACATGGATTTCATCCACACCTATACTATCTGCTATGGCAATCATATTATTTAGTTCTAATGCCTCAGGACCGTATTTAATTGCCTCTGCTACAGCTTTTGCCAAATCTAAGTTTTTTTCATCTAAAGTATGAAAAAACGTTGCTTCTACTTCTCTTCTTGTGTTGATACTTTCTTCGATATTATCTAGTTGGCTTTCCATTTGTTCTTCAATCAATCCCAAAACCAACTTGTTTTCTATCTGGAAGAAGATGATACCACCTAAACCTACAATAGCAATCAGTAATATCAATAAGACCGGTATTAAAACCTTATTCTTAAGCTTCATGTCATCCCCCTTAAGTTGTATAAACTAGAATGTTCACTATGTTAGATAGTTACCCCGAATACAGAAAATGACGCTAAATAAAAATTTAACAAAAAAGAAGCATTCGTTTGAATACTTCTAATGTGAGCCACATCCATTACAACCAGCTTTGGGATCGTCCTTGATAATATCTAAAAACCCTAAAGCCTTAAGTCTAATAACATTTTCATCAACAAAATCATCTGTTCCAGTTAAATATATGATGGGTTCTAGATCTTGTCTTTTCATCAACATCCTAAGTTCATGGTGGAGCATGTCAAAATACCCAGCTTTACTTGATAAGTAATAAGACGAAAAGTGCTTCAAGTCTGATTTGTACAGATCAAACTCTTCCTTATATATATCACCGATTTCATCTAAACTTAGCTGAATCATTTCACTGATATGGTTTTGATTGTCTACATAAGATGAAACCATAGCCCGCATGGGTGCAATACCAATGCCTTCAGAAAGAAGAACTAATGGCCTAAGTTCTCTTCTTAACTTCAAAACACCTTCTGGTTTGCCAAGCTTTACATACTCACCTTTTACAAGATTTACAAGCACTTCTTTATAGTCGCTTCTAGGTTCTGTTACACGAGTTGTAAAACGCAGAAAACCCTCATGAGGTGAAGATGCTATAGACAGCTTTTTACCAACCTCTTTTTCGCCTACTCTTACTATAAGAAATGTATGCTCACCCGGCGTCCATTTACTTATTTCTTCTGTTTCAATATCAAAACTAAAAGTTGTTTCATCATGTTTAATTATATTTATAACTTGACCATAAAAGGTCTCCATATTCTTTCTTTTAGAACAAGCCATTTAACCTCCTTGATAACAATTATCACATTGATTGTATCATTGTCTACTAGCTTGGTCAACATACACATAAACTTCTTTAAAATCAGGGAAGTTAATCATTCATAGCTCAACTAATCATTTAACATAAAATGTCTTATAAGTTTTTCGGATTTTGATATGATTGACTTATCCCAGGATAAGAAATATCGGCAAATAGATTAGTGAGAAAGAAAATGCTTTTGAAAAAACATCTTTTAAGTTCAAAAGGTAATAAAGAAAATCATGAATCAAATGTAACAAGCATCAATGAGATTTCATCAATTTCAAATTAAATCTATTCGACATTCTAATTGATTTTTTCAAAACCTATACACTATCCTTTATTCAAACATGGTTCTGTAAGTTTATCAATTCCTATAGCGCCAAGTGGAGCTGTTACTAAAATGGTTAAAACAGCAACGGCCAGTATTGTGTTTCCAGATTCAACACCTGCTGCAAGAGGCATGGCTCCAATAGCCGCCTGAACAGTAGCTTTTGGCAAATAGGCAACAGATGCAAAGAGTCTTTCTTTGATATCTAAAGGCGTCTTAATTAGACAAAGCTGTACACCTATCATTCTAAACACCAACTCTATAACAAGTAAAAGTAAGGCAAACAAGCCTGCTGAAGCCACATATCTGATATCCACTGCTGCTCCTACCAGTACAAATAAGAGAAGCTCTGCTAGTACCCAAACTTTAGAAAATCTATGAGCCATTCTCTTGCCTCTTGTTTCATTGTGTTTAAGCATGGCAATACCAAGCGTCATCACCGCTAGTAAGCCTGAAATAGGAACCAGACCCTTTAAGGCTGTTTCCAGACTGACAAACAAGAATGATACAGATAGTATCATTAAAATCTTCACCGTATCTCTAACTTTTAAATGATCAAATACAATCGACATCACTAGGCCAGATACATAACCTAAACCTACGCCTAGACCAATGGAAATTGGTACATTGATTAGTGTCATCATATCAAAATGTCCCCCTTGATACATGCCTAAAAATGAAGTGAATAACACAATGACGAATATATCATCCACTGATGAACCTGCCATAATAAGTTGCGGAATGCTGTGTTTTTTACCATAGCCAGATTCCATCAACTTAATCATCTTAGGCACAACGACTGCTGGAGAAACCGCTGCTAGCACTGTACCTAAAATAGCAGCTTCTAAAACACTTATGCCTAATAGTAATGGTGCAAATATAACGACCGCTATTATCTCAAATGTGGCAGGAATGAAACACATTAAAATGGCAGGTCTACCGACTTTTCTCAAGTCTTTTAAATCCAAGGACAAGCCTGCCCTTGCAAGTATAACAACTAAAGCAATCTCTCTTAACTCATGTGATATTTCAAGAATACTCCTTGATATAAGATTCAATACATGAGGTCCTAAAACAATACCAGTGATAATCATTCCAAGAAAACCTGGAAGATTAAGCCTAGTGAAAACACCACTCAACATGTAGCCTATAATTAAAATCAATGCCAAACTCAGTAACATAATAACTCCCTTCTAACTCTTATAAGAAACCCAAAAACAAAAAACTCCTACAAAAAATCCTTCCGAATTTTTTGTAGGAGTCATTAGCATTTAAGCACTTATTGGGGAACTCCATCCCCTCTTCAATTCGAGTGTAGTATAGCATCAAGCATACTCATAGTCAATAAAATCCTTCAAGAACTTTAGGAAAACGTTGCTTTATTTCTTAACATTTATCTACTGTTTATTCCTGTTGTCAGGTGAAATATTTACTTAACATAGATGAGTACAAAATGTTATGTATCCTTATAATAACTTATGCTAGATTATTTATATACTAACTAAGGAGGTACAGGTATGCCTTACTCTATTTCCTAAAGGTCGTAAACTATAACATTTAGGAGGAACATATGGAAAGAAAACTATTGAAAAAAGATTTACTCGACATTAAGAAAAATGACTACAAGCTACAAGGTAATAAAGATGAATACATCAAAGCCATGATGTTACACATTGGTGATCCAGACCCTGTTTTAAGAGATGACTTGATTTATCCGACGCTGCTTCACTGGATAGAGATCAACAGAGAACTTGATAAAGATACACTCAGTCGTATGTTTGATGATTTATTGTCCGACAACTACATCTTTTATAACATTGACAAGAAGGATGAAACATCTGTATACAGAAGAACATTCTCTACTTTAACACTCAATCCTATATTATGCGTTCATGAAGAAGAACCTTTTTTATCTGAAGATCAAATGGATGCTTTTAGAAATAAAATGATTGATTATATCAACAAGG
This sequence comes from Acidaminobacter sp. JC074, assembly GCF_022496765.1. Classification (GTDB taxonomy): domain Bacteria; phylum Bacillota; class Clostridia; order Peptostreptococcales; family Acidaminobacteraceae; genus JABXKX01. Next base: position 111,347 of record NZ_VANV01000019.1, read on the forward strand.
AAAATGACTTTAGAGGTTACGATGATATACATGGATGGGCCCATGCCTTTGCACATTGGAGCGACACAAATTTCTTTTACACTTTGGGTTTAGAAAATCCAACTGACATGTGTATGGCTGTCTTATCAACCATTCAAAACAATATATTAAGAATCAAAACACCATTATCACGAGAAGAAGATGAAAGACTAGCAACAAATATTGTGTATGAGTACATTGGAGAAAGTATGATTACACCAGTCATCTTTTCAAGTTGGCTTCAAGGCTTCAATCGTGTTTTTGAAATAGAAGATAAGATGCATAGGTCTAGTGCAAAAGTGAATGTCAAACACTTCTTAAGAAGCATCTATTTTAGGATGATGCATCTTGAAATATCAGATGACTTTGTCCTTCCTCTACTAGAGCTTGAAAAAAAGTTTAACAGTTATTTATACTGAAACAACAAACACCAATCGATTATACAGATTGGTGTTTGTCTATTATTCACTTAGATTATACTGATCAACATTTACCAGTATTTTATCTATTGTATTTTTTCTTTCAAATACACTTTGACTAATTTCTCTAGTCAATTTAGATGTATTTTCAAAGGTGTATCTATCGCCATTTTGATAACATACTGTGATAGACTGATAATTACTCTTGGTATAAACAACAGGTACTGTACAAACAGTAAAGCCAAGTTGATTTTTCTCCATAAGCAATTCTTTTTCTGGCAAGGTCCATTTCTTTTCCTGGTCTAAAAACTCAGTACTTGATAGTAAAGTCGGATTAAAGTTAAGTTCACCACCCGTTACATGAACACCCAGTTCCTTGAATCTAGATAAGATATCCTCTTTGACCTGGCCTGTCATACCAGGCTGCTGAACACCAGCAAAACCAGGGGTATGTGAATAGGCATCCGTTGGAAATGCACCATACTCTTCAGGAGATTTATCAACACCAATGCCTGCTTTAAGGTCATGGAAATAAGCTGATAAGTCCTTCTTATCTTTTAGATTTTGAGCAAACTCCTGGTTCTCACCACATGCCAAAACCAGTTTTGAAACCATATGCCAGTATATGCAGCCTAAACCTTCATACTTATAAAATGTGCCTGAACGGCCAGTAAAAGCACGATGGTCAAATAAGTCGCTAAACAGAAGACCAACCATTTTTGCATCATTTTCGCTGTATTCATTCGTTTCTATAATTGCCTCAACCAGTTCATCACCATTTCTAAAGAGTCCATTGAAATGATAATTACCATTTCTATCTTTTTCAACAAATCTACTTAAACCTTTTTCTACTTCTGTTTTCAAAAGACTTGATGACATGACTTTTTCTTTAGGAATAATGTTTTTATCTAAGAACTTTGCAAGGTCTCTATTCGGATAGAGCATAAAAGAATTTTGATCATCTCTATAGATATCGCTGTTTTTTAGGTGTTTGATAACATCTAAAGCTTCATCTGCTTTTAAGGCATTTGAACTTAGGACAGCAACTTGACCTTCAAGCATTTCGTACAAGTAAGTTGTTTTACAAGTTTCACCTTCAAATTCCAGTAAGTTATAAGCATGGTATAAGCCATCTTCTCTTTTATTTTTTTTGATTGTGTCTTTTAAATGCTCTGCAACCACTTCAAAGAAACTTTCTATCGACTTTGATGATAAAGTAGCCTTATGACCAGAAAACCCAGAATAGATGCTTTCTCTGTATGTTTGACCAATACTACCAAGGGCTCTAACAATTTCAAAGCGCTTATTGTCATCCATGTTTTTTCCAAGTAGGTTACTATTCTCATTAAAAACTTCAAATATTCTTTCAAACATGGTTACTACTTCACTTGAAATTGAAAAATCCATCGATTTATTTTCAACCATATGTGACATAAACATTACCATGCGGTGCATGTAATATAAGGTAACCATAGAGACACCGCCACCAACTAATGCGTTGTTGGCGTCATTCCATTCTGGGCGTTGTGTGTTTAACCAAATACCACCTTCAGGCACATAATTCGATAGTTTCGCCAGTAGCATGACTAGAATTTTTTCCATTAAGTTAACTTGATAAATGTCATCATTTACAAATACCAACTTGCCATCAGCACCTAAGCTTTCTACGCGTTCTTCAATTTGACCAGCACTTATATCATCAAATAAAATTGTATTTCTAGGATCAGCTAACAGGTCTTCAAAGCCTTTAATTCTATAAGGCACATTGGCATAGGCAAAGATTTCACTTGAAAGAAGTTCATCTAACTCATCAGAATTATAGCTTCTAGAAAGTTCCATTAACTTTTGAAGATAAATAACCTGGTGGTCTCCCCAATAGCCAATATTTGACCATGGATCTTCAGGGTCTAATACTTCCCAATCTATGCCGTCTTTTGTTATTCTATATGGATTGTAACCATCAGGTGTTGATGCATTTACAAACTTAGAGATAATACCACCCAAGTAAAGTGGATAGGACAAAGATAAGGCCTCCCAGTTCTGAAAAATATCTCTCCAATTACCTTCATAATTAAGATTCTTATCCCCATTTTCTTTGGTAACTTCAATATTAAACTTGTTCCAAGGTCTACTTGGGTCACCATGACGTCTTGAATATGTCAAAGGTAAATACTCGTAAATTAATCGTTCAAGTGACAAGTCTTTCTGAGATTTCACATGGATAAGCAGGTCCTTATAGTCTATGTTAGAACCTAATTCATCTAAGAAATCCACATATTTATTGTAAGTATCTTTATTCCAGCTAGAGATAAAGAGCTTTAAATCACTGACATCAATTTTATAAGCATCCGCATAAATGCCACCACGCATGATGTTATAAAGTGTGTTTGAAAAATGTCTATGAGCATTGTTTGAATGCTTGCTTATTTGTAGACCATCCGCTTCAAATACTAGGTTTTTAAGAATTTGGTCACCTTTATTTATATCCTCAGATAATTTCGAAAGAATGCACTCATCTTTAAGCTCATGGATCAAGTTTTCTATATCTGAAGCAGACTGGTTAAGTTCAGAAACAATTACCCACTTTTTAGATGATTGACCATCTAGGTCTAATGAATCAGAAACATAAAATCCACCTCGACGTCCCTTAATGTCTCTTTCTGTTTCTATCTGATCCCCTTTCATGAAGCCATCTACTTGTACCGTTGACAATAAGTATTTTGGATTCATAAGACCTTTTGACCAAACACTTGTACATTTTAATGATTCACTTGGCTCAGCCTTATCTGTAATAATCGAACTCAAAGTAAACAAACCTAAGCCTGAATCCTCTAATAACTCATTTCTCTTGTAGCCATCTACTAGGGTACTCTTAGACATTTGCAACATTTGATCAACGCCATAAGGTAAGATGTTTCTGATACCATCTAAAATCTCCACACTGATGTTGTCATCAGAATTATTGACAAGCTCTGATTCTTTTACAAGACCGTATAAATCACTGGTTTTCCAAGTGTACCTAAAGCTTAAACTTAAATCATGATTGACTTCTTCAAAAACAAGTTTATTGCCCATGGTATTCTTATAGATGTTTCTACTTATCTTGTAAAGATTAACCTGTCCCATATTAAAGGGATTCCATATAAAGCTTTTATCATCCCCTCTTACAATAATACTTGTATGAGAGCCTGTTGTGGTATGACTGTCATGAATTTTATCATCTGTATAATAAGGAAAAAATGCATGATCTGGACTCTTTCTACCAGCAGTAATACCACCTGTAGAAGATACAAATGTCCAGAAGTCTACCGGACTTACTATGGTCATAAAGAAGGGGTTCATTTGATCATAGTTTTCGATTTTGAAATAAGTTTCACCACCAAAATCCACTGTATCAAAGAGGACCTTCTTATCATCTGAGTTTAAAACTGTATCACCATAATACAATTTTGAGTTTTTCATTTTATGTTCCTTTCAATCTATTCTAAAAGAAGCCACATAAGTGAAGTGGCTTCAAATAATTCTTATCCTTTAACAGCACCAGCAGAGATATTCTCAATCAAATACTTAGATGCAAATATAAATACAACAACAATCGGTACTATGGATACTGCAAAACCAAGATAAACCGCACCTTGATTTTGATGCCAAATCTTTAATGCTTTTAAAGATGAAATAACCATCGGCAATGTCTCGTTTTCCTTAGAACTCAATATAACTCTTGCACTTAAGTAGTTGTTCCAGGATCCTATAAATGTAAAGATCGACATAGTAGCAACACCTGGTGCCATCAGTGGCAGAGCAATCTTATGGAAGATATGAAACTCACCTGCACCATCAATTCTTGCTGATTCAATCACTTGCTTACTAAGCGAAGAAGAAATATAAGCCCTTAAGAAGAAGACGGTACCAATGGAAGCAATGGAAGGAATAATCAAGGCAGCATGCGTGTCCATCAGTCCTAATTGTGTCATCCATTTTACATAACCTAAGAAGGCAAGTTGGCTAGGAATCATCATAAATACAAGTATCAATCCGAACAAGAAATTCTTGCCTTTAAACTCATACATATAAAAGCCGTAAGCTGTAAGGGCTGAAAAATAGCCAGACAATACAGTAACGAGTGTAGCGATTTTAAGCGAGTTTAAAAAGCCTCCAACTATATCTACATTATCCACTAGTATGTCATAATTCGCCTTTAAACTCGTACCCGGAAACAGTGTAATACCTTGTGTTGAAATTGCCATACCATCACGGGTAGCATTGATTATAACTATCCAAAAGGGAATGATTGCTACAACAACCAGAACTGCTAAGAAAGTGTACACAAGCGAATAAACAATGACGTTTTTAACACGACGTTGTCTCTTTTCTTTTAAGTTCTTTAATTGTCTTTCATCTAATTCTTGATTTTTTTTATTCATCATCAACACTTCCCTTCATAGCAAGTGCTTTCTTCCTCGCTTTATTTTCCTTACGTTTTTGAAGAAACTCACTAATCTCAGTTCTATTGGTCATCACTGTAAAGATCACCGTAAAGATCATAATCACAATAAATAAGGCAAAGGATAAGGCTGATGCATAACCATAGTTCTTATAAACAAATGCCATATTGTATATATAAACAATCATTGTGTTCAAGCTACCTTCTGGGAAACCTCTACCATCAGTTATTAGAAATGGAATATCAAACAATTGCAAACCACCTATAAGGCCAGTTACCATAACATACATAAGTATAGGCTTTATAGAAGGTATGGTAATATTTTTGAGTATTTGAAGTCTACCTGCCCCATCTATGGATGCAGCTTCAAAAGTTGATTTATCTACAGCTTGTACAGATGCCATAAATAAGATAAATGAATTACCAAACCACATCCATGTCTGAATACCCGAGACACTCATCTGAGCCAGTATGGGTTCTGTTAACCAGCCAATGGCATCTCCAATCCAACCTAGATTAAATAGTATTTGATTAACAACACCATAGTCCTTATCTAATAACTTGACGAAAATAAGTGAAATCGATGCTGCTGCTATTAGGTTAGGCAAGTAGAATACTACTCTAAAAAAGCCTAAGCCTTTAACTTTATATTTTATATCTGAAAAAATTAATACAAGTAATAGTGCTAAGAATATTTGGAAAAAGATATTAACGCCCCAAATCTTAATGGTATTGATAAAGGCATCTAATACATTGGGATCCTTAAATATCAGTTTGAAGTTTTCTATACCTATAAAAGTTTTGGCACCGTATCCTTTGTATCTTGTAAATGAAAGATACAGTGTAAAGAATATAGGATATGCGTTAAATAAGAAAAACACTAAAAAGAATGGAGATATAAATGCATATCCTATCCTATCTTTTTTCTTGTTCATGTTCACCTCCATGCACAGGAAGTAGACTTTCGCCTACTTCTGTTATCTATCCATTAGTTATTCTGTTGGTAATCCTTCAACGTAGATTTCAGGATAAGTTACTTGAACATCCGCATAGAATGCCTCAAGAACATCTGATACCGAATTATAACCATCAGCACCTTGCTTGTAGTTAGTGATGTGTACACCTAATAAATCATTCAAACCTCTATCGTAAGTTGTTACACTTGATAAATTGATTTTAGCTGCTTCATCATTAAATACTTGTAAATGGTTCATACCACCTAGTGACTGACGACCTTCGTAACCAGCAATTGCAGGTGCCATTACTGATTCTACTGAATACATATCACCATCTGCTATTTGACGCTCTACTAAACGCTCTTTGTCAAATACCATTGATTTTAAGAATGAGAACGCCACTTCTGGAAGTTCTGTATCTGCATTAATACCTAAGTAAGTACCACCCCAGAAATATGAGTTAGGACCAGAAGCCATACCCCAGTTACCTTTGTATAAGGCATCTGCATAAGCATCTTTTGTAGCTTGATCTGCATCCTCAGCAGGTTTAGCAAGTGTGTTACCTTCTGCATCAACCTTCTCCATGTTTGGCTCGATGATGTACTTTAGGCCCCATGTAGGCATTGAGTATGCCATTACTTGCCAAGTGTTACCTTCAGCATCTGTTAAATCCTTATCCATAGCATCAAACCATGGGCCAGACCATTCAGCAGCATTTGCTGTTAATGAAGTATCTATTGTGTCACCATACATTTCTTTTACTAAGTTAATGTAAGGTACTTGTTCTTTTACTTTTGCAGGGTTTAATTTGCCATCTGCATCAAGCCACATTGCCGGATCATTGGTACCAGCTGCGAAATGTCTTACAGCTTGATCATCTGGGAATAGTCTCCAGTTAGCATCATAAGCTTTAACATCCATTTGAGCTTGTAATAAGTTTTCAACTGTGTTGAACTTGTTTTCGTTCATCCAGTTAGTTACTGCAGTATTGTAATCTTCAGAACCTTCTTGTGGGAAACCTGCTTCATCGCCCCATACAGCTGCTGCCATATCAGTTTTGAAGAAAATTGCACCTGGCGTTACTTGCCATGAAAGAGCCGCTAACTTACCAGTTGCTGGATCAATACCAGACTGCCAGATATATTCTTTGTAGTCAGCCTTTTCGCCAGCTAAGTCTACTTCTGGATCATTTGCCATCATTGTTTCAATATCAGCATAGTAACCTGCTTCAATGAACTGCTTAATGTGGTCAAGTTCACCAGTAAAGATATCAGGACCATTACCTGATTCTAATGCTGGTAAAATTTTATCCATATAACCATCTTGAATCGAAACTGCTACAAACTCAACTTCAATACCTTCGAAAGGCTTTCCTGAAGCTGTGTACATTTCCTCAAAGTGAGCAATATCACCAGCAGTATCAAGTTCATCTGTAAATGACCAAATAACCAATTTTTCTTTTGAGTAATCCTTAGATTCATCAACTGCTACACTTGGTGCTTCATTAGCACTATTACCACAAGCAGTAAATACCATAAAAACTGCTAAAGTAATCATAAACAGTGTTAATAATTTTTTCATTGTGTCCTCCCTATACTAATTACCTGTATCAACAAATTATCCTTGTTGTAAATATAATATACCAAATAACGAAACCGGTTTCAAGGATTTTTTCGAAAAACGTTTTCTTTTTCTATACAAATAAAGTGCATAATCCTTTACTTCATCATTGATCTTTTAAAAGTCTAAAACTAGACAGTCTATATCCAGTCACTCACCCTACTAAAAGTCATTAGAATAATTTTGCTATAAAGCTGTATTTTTCAACACTTCTCTTGTGTATCCGTTATATAGCCAGCTCTGTCATCAACTTGATTATTCACTCACCAAATGCTAAACCTATCCGAATAACCAGGAAGAAACTTCAACTTTCATGTGTTTGAACTTTATAAAAGATTTACGAAACCGATTCCTTAATTTGTGTTCTTTTTTATCACATATGTTGTAATAGAATGATCTGGTAAGTTAATGTTTATACCTTGTCCATCTATAACAAGTGCCATTTCGGCTATCCAACCTTCATTTTGTGCTACCACAACGAAATCGCCATTTGGATTTTTAAATGCAGTTGCATATACGTCTTCTTTTGTAACACTAATTTCTAACCTTTTGGCACCAACTTTAATATATTTAGAAAAATGACCTATATAATAATAAGAATTATTGTATATCAAAGCCTTTTTATCTCTATCATACATAATCGGTGCTTCGCAGTAGTTGTAAACATGGTTTGGTCCACCTATTTCATTAAGAACAAGATTCCAGTCTATCCAACCTCTAGACCAATTGTTAAAATCCCCAATTATGTTGCGTCCATAACGCTCTGCATTGGACCACGAACCCAGATAACCATTGAACTGAGCATTTTCCGAAGTCGTTGTAAGCTCCACACAGCCTTCAGTGAACAACAAATGCTTATCAGGAAAAAGGTTATGAAGAGCAGATAGATTCTCAAATGCCTCACTCACATACCAGTGGTTGCCAGTACCCCAGACATACTTTGAAGCTTCAGGATCAGATAAAACGACTGCACCCCTTTCTACCAGTACATCTCTGTTGTGATCCCATATAAGGATGTTTACATGAGGATGTGCTTCCTTGAGTCTTGGTCCCAAGTGATTTTTAATAAAATCACGTTCTTCCTCTGCTGTATAAATACAAGAATCCCATGTTTGAGTCGCAAGCGGCTCGTTCTGAATACTTACCCCCCAGATATCAATGCCTCTTGCTTTCATACCATCTATAAACTTAATATAATAATTAGCCCAAGACTCAAAGTATTCTGGTAAAAGCTTGCCCCCATAGTTCATTTCACCTGTGTCTTTCATAAAGCCAGGCGGGCTCCAAGGTGATGCTAATAGCTTTATCGGTCCATATAAAAGTGCTTCTTTTATCATAGGTACTAGCCACTTGTCTTCATGAGACATATCAAAAGTTGTAAGTGCTTTATCCCCTTCTTTTACATAAGTGTAATTTCCAAGTGAGAAATCACAGGAATGGATAGAAAGGCGGCCTAAAGCGTAAGCTAGACCCTGATCAGAGTAATAAGCTTTTATGGCTTCTTGTCTTACTGATTCAGGTGCTTGACCAAGGGTATAGGCAGCAGATTCTGTAAAGGCACCGCCAAATCCCATATGTTCCTGATACTCATGTCTGGTGTTAACTGCTATTACTTTTCTTCTGGCATCGTAATTACCTGTTTCTCTTTTAGGTAATTCAACCCAATACTTCTTATCTTTCTTTTCAGATCTAATTGATAATACTTTCATCTTTTTAATCCCTCTTCTTATAGACCAAAGTCACTTGCTTTACCTTCTTATTACGAATAGCCAAGGCTAAATCACCTTTGACAGAGTCATGTTTCATGCCGTCAACTAGATAGTGATCAATTACCAATTCTTCATCATAAGTAGATAAACCAGTCTTATTTTCTATTACATATTCTATCTCCGATAAGAGTTTGGTTCTTATAAATCCATTCTTGAAAAATGAGTGATGAATGACCGGACTTGGAGAAAAAACAAGGTCATCACGATAAGTGAAGATGTTTTTTCCAAACATCATTAAATTCCAGATGCTTAAAAACTCAGCTGTAGAACCACTCAGTCTCGCAACGTAGCCTCTTCCATGGACATTAGGATCTGGATTTACACTAGATGCAATAAAAGATGAATTCTCAAGGGTTGAACGCCCATAAGTTTCTGGATTCATAAAGCAAACTAGATTTGTATCAATTTCTTCATAGAAGGCATCGTACAGACCACCTTTGATAAGACCCAGCAAGTATTTATAAGTCATGTGTAAAAAATTACTTTCACGTTCTAGCCAGCCTGGTGTAAAGGCTCTGATTCTGCCCAGTTCATAAGACATATTCTCTAAATTGCCACTTGTTTTGTAAGTCTTTAAACTAAGATCGTAAATATCACTATTCTTAATCTTATGGTGTAAGTCTTCATGATCTTTTTTAGAACCAATCTTTAGACTCCTTGCAGGTGCTTCTAAGAAATTCGGTATGCTTATGATCTCAAAGGCCTTTATTTCAACAGCCTTTAAACCATAAGGTGTTGTCTCTTCTAAAACTTTATACTCACTTACTTTATACGCTATATAAGTTGGTATTAAACCATCGTTAGAGTCTTTAGCACGTAATAAGCCATCAGCAATGACTGACGATACTTGATCTAAGAAGTCTTTTAAAAGTTGATGAGAAACATAAGTGGCCTCTCCAGATACATTTTCTCTTGTGATTTCTCTAAATGTTTCTCGGACACTTGTCATCTGATCCCAGCGTTCAAAACTTGAAAGCTTCTTGGATAAGATTTCATTTAAACTCATTAGAAAATCATAGTTCTCTTTTAGGAGTTTTACATCTCTAGAAACATGACTTCTTAAAAATTCAACAATTCTGAACAGCTCTATAGCTTCACTAATGCCAGATCCAAACATACCAGGCAAACCGTTCATAGCATCGTTCCAGCCAGGTTTGTTGGCCTCCATCTCTATCCCCATACCAAAGGGATCAAGAGCAGAGAATTTTGTTAAAACTAGAGTCATCATTTTTTCAAACAAAGATGTTTTATAAATATCACCATTCACTCTTTTAAGCCAATTAGATTGTTTAAAACGCTCTGAATGCTCTTCTTCATCTAGAGAACCGTATTGTCTTATTTGTCCAGATTGAGTCAGGCCGTATTTTTTAGATCTTGGAAGAACCCTGACTGGACTATCATAATACTGATAAGTTAGATCATCATATAAAAGTCTTTCCAAATTATCCGGATATATACTCAAGTAATTCTCAATCAAATCAAAGTTATATGAAAAATGGTCTACCCAAAAACCTTCTCCAAAGACTGCCTCTATATGCTGTTTAGAAGCAGACAAGACTTTATCCATAAATATTTCCTGACTAATAAGTAAGTCAACCTTATCTATCAGAATGGTCATTGCAATCATACCTGGTGTAAACTTTTTAGATAAAATTTTCAGAAGGCTATCCTTACCTGCTTTTACATAGGTCTCAACCAAGTGAGTGCCAATATTTTTATCCATTGTAAAAGTCGTTCCTTGTACACCTAAGGGATTATAACCGTCTAACTGAATAAGATTGTAAAAGGTTTTGATGTTAAAAAGACCAGCTTGAGGGACAAAGAAAACATCATTTCTACGGTTTTGATTGACATCTCTAAAGTTACCATTGCCCTGTGAATAAAACTCTGGCGATAATGAAAAGAAATTATAGTCCCTTTCTGGATCACCGTGTTTTCTTGAGAAAACATGATAGATTTTCTGGTCATGGCCTTTTCCAAATACCATAGGAAAACCACCACGTAAGGTATTATCTAAAAAGTTTTGCTTTAGATAGGCATCAAACATAGGAAAATTTGTTTCTGTATCCACAACACGAACCAAGTCATCAATGACCATTTGTGCTTCTTGATACTTAGACCTAATAAAGTCATCACTTGCATATAAAGAAGCCTTTTCGTTGATGATGGCTACATTAGAAACGTGACCGATGATGGTATTGATTTTCAAGGTCTCGTTTGGATTAAGAGTCTTGGATACCGGAGAAAAACCACAAGGGACTTTGTTGACAAGCACTTGTTTTTCTAAGTCCAAATCCATAATCCCCTTGTCCATTAAACCTACTGGTAGAGCAAGTGAAGTATCATAAGCAAAAATAAGGTCACGATCTACAATTGGTTTTATAAGCTTGCCATCTTGAGAGAATGATAAGTAAAAATGACCTTTATCGATCATAGAAACTTCGGCTTCATCGCCGCTAGAAGCTCTAAACTTATAAAAGGGAATGGCATTTTCAAGGTTTTCAACCCCCATCCATGAACGCATAAGGTTTGACATTTCCTTATAAGCACTATTAGTCGTCCCTGAAGGCAGGATATTGGCAATGCCATCTACAACTTCTAGATAACGAGACTGACCTGTGTTAATAACTTCTACCTTCCTCACAAGGCCAGCCACCGGTTCATTGGCTAATCCAAAGTATGTGACCTTGTAGGTAATTTTCTTTGTTTCATTAATTTCCTCTATTGTAAAGTGACTCCTTGAAATATACATATTCCTTTTGACTGAATCACTAGTTGATACTGAAAACGGTTCGAACACTTGGTCATCAACTTTCACAAAACTTCTAAACCCGTAGGTTGATACATACTGATAAGATGTATTGGCTGGGAAAAACTCTAATATAGGTTCATCTTTATCCCTAATACCAAAACTGGTTAGTCCTTGTCCACGGTTTGCATAAAAAGCCCATAAAGGAATCCCTTTTATACCAGCAATCCCCGGTAAAAAACTTGAAAATGTCTTTTTCTTATCATAATCTTCAATCACAAATTGATTATTTTTGAACGAATAACTCATTGTTCCTCCTCAGTAAATCTATAATCCATCACGTCTTCCGAAAGTCTAAATCATGATTTCGTAGTATTTTTTTTCATAAAATCACAATTTGATACACTTTCCGAAATCGGTTTCGTAATATTATATTATCATAAGACGTTTCAAAAATAAATAAAAAAAGTACATTATTTTGTACTTTCTCTAATAATCAACTCTACAGGTACCCTTTTTATGATGCCGGGATCCGTTGTAGATTCTTTATTTATGATGGCTATTAAATGCTTTGCAGCTTCAGTGCCTATTGTTACTTTATTTTGTGAAACCGTTGTTAATGACGGTGATGTATACCTGGTTAACTCGATATTGTCAAAACCAATAACAGACACATCTTCAGGTACCTTGTAGCCCATTTCTTTAAGACCAACTATGGCGCCTAGTGCTATATCATCACTGGCAGCATATATGGCATCAGGCATATCTTCAGCCTGACTTATAAGTTCTTCTAAGGCTTTTTTACCACTGTTAAAATCAAAGTTATGAGCTTCAACTATCAGCTTTTCATCTATTGGAATATCAGCATTGCTTAAGACGTTTTTATAACCTTTTAAACGTTCTGTAGATGCATAAGACCTAAGTGGTCCTGCTATATGAGCAATCTTCTTAGCCCCTTTTAACATAAGATACTCTAAAGCCATTCGAGTCCCTTGATAGTTATCAGAGATAATTGTCGGTACGTTTATCAGGCCATTATCCACCGTTACTATCGGAATACCACTTTGAGTTAACTCATTGAGATTTTCATCATTGACATCAACCGTTAAAATTAAAACGCCATCTATGTTCTTATACTTGCACCACTCTAAGTATGTCAGTGGTTGAGAGCCAACTTTTTTAGATACAAAGGTTACTTCATAACCTAGTGCTTCCACATAAGTCTTAAATGCCTGTAAAACACCTCCAAAGAAATGATGTTCAAGTCCAATATTTAAATCTTCGCTGAATAAGACACCTATTGACCAGGAGTTTTTTGTAGCAAGCCTTCTTGCACTTGAATTTGGCACATAGCCCATCTCTTTTGCAACTGCTAATATTTCTTCTTTTCTCTTTGCACTAATTTCTTTTGAATTATTCAAAGCTTTTGAAACTGTACTTGATGCACAGCCAACCTTCTTTGCTATATCATATATTGTAACCATTTGTATACTCTCCTATTCCCATATCAGTATAACAAAAAAACAGCCAATGAAACATAGGATTTATATACAATCTTTCTTGTCACATCTTCTTACTCATAAATATGTCATTTTTTAAGTATGACTTATATAACAACTCTATTTTTACCTGCGTTTTTAGCCATGTAAAGTTTGTCATCGGCTTCTTTTATCAGGGCAAGCGGTGCTTGATTTTGATAAAGCGCCCCACCAATGCTGACAGTGACACCAACCTTGCCTTCTACTTTTTCTCTTTCTATTTCAGACCTTATACGTTCGGCAATTTGACTTGCTACTTCTAAATCAGCATGACACAGTATGACTACAAACTCTTCACCACCATATCTACACACAATGTCGATATCTCTTGTTAATACTTCAAGCTTATTCGCAACAGTCTTAATGACCTGATCGCCAAACAGATGACCATATTGATCATTGATGCCTTTAAAATCGTCAATATCAATCATCAAGAAGCTGAACTTATTGCCACAGTATACCTTGTTGTTAACGGCCTTATCTAGAAAATCAAACAAATAACCATTGTTATAAAGCTTTGTTAATGAATCTTTCAGTGCTTGATCTTTAAGCTTTTCATTAACCAGTAACAAATCCTTTTGTGAATCACTAAGTTTCTTTCTAACATTGTAATTGCTATTTGAGATGAGTACGGCAATCACAGTTACTATAAGTGATTTAAAGACCAACTGATTAAAAACTAAAATATCTGAAACATTGATATATATCAAACTCGCAAAAAAAATAAAGTTTAAAGCGTACATAATTCGACTGATTAAGGGCCTAATAATAAACAAGGCACTGATTAACAAGATAACGATGGAATAGATGGTTATATCCTCATCCTTTATATACATCAACACATTGAAAACACTGCCCCAGGTCATAATCACATAAAAATAGATGTATTGTACCTGATTTAAGACTTTAAAGGTCCTTCTTCTATACAAGACATAAACCACTGGTAAATAAATAAGGTGAAAGCCAACGATTAAACTCACATAAAATCTAATATCTGATTCAAAGAACCCCAGTGATGATAAGGTCAGACCTACAATCTCCATGGAAGTATAGATAATACCAAGGATAAGGATACGTACTATGTTGTTTTTTGTCATGCTGCTTTTAAATGTACTTGTTGATTCTATCATATATATGTTCTCCTTCTTGTAATCATTATTTTACCCCAAGAAAGCGGATAAAAACAACTTGCAAGCACATAATACATCTAAAAAAATCTTAACAAAAACACAGAGAATCTCCTCGGAGAGATTCACTGTGCTTTTAAATCAGATATGAAAGTATATTGTTAAGATATCACCTTCATGTATGCATTTCACTTCACCTAGCTCTTCAATAGTACGTTAATAGAACCTCTTTCTCTTACCTTTTCTTAACCTTCTAACAAGCAAAGCTATACTAAGTAAAAGAATCACTGTTAAGACCACTACTGCATAAAAAATTAATCTATAAAGCTCACTGTGCTGTGCATATAAGTCATTTAAATCAAGTGTTGGATAAAGATTGATTTTCTGAACCATGTTTCTTGACTTTATAACTAACTCACCTACAGGTGTCTCTTTATTCAAACTTTCAGCATCCATGTCATACATTACAGTTTCATAAGTAAGCTCAGCTCGATTCACTTCATTCGGATAATATAAATAATCTCCTTCAAAAACTAGCGGTATCTCCTGAGTAACTTTTTCACCAAGATACTTAAGTGGGTAATAATCTACTGATATGCTATATGATTCTTTAAAATCATCCATAAATGATATTCTGTTTTGCTCAAAGCTCCAATCCATTATAATGTCCATATCTTTAAAAACTACTGTATCATCAGGATCAAACACCGAATCTAATACCACACCAACAAGCTTTCTGCCATCTCTTTCATACACGGCAACCAAACATCTTCCAGCAAATTTTGTATAACCCGTTTTCGAAAAGATTTGTCCTCTATTATTAAGCTTTACATTCGAGTTCTCTACTTTTAAAACTCCTGTTTCAATTGTG
Organism: Acidaminobacter sp. JC074; assembly: GCF_022496765.1. Classification (GTDB taxonomy): domain Bacteria; phylum Bacillota; class Clostridia; order Peptostreptococcales; family Acidaminobacteraceae; genus JABXKX01. The sequence continues at coordinate 126,858 of NZ_VANV01000019.1, forward strand.
ATACTCGTTTCATCTAAGCTTAAAACTTCCTGAATCCAAGGATTGCTAAAAGATTCTTTTGTCATAAGGGCCAGATCGTATGCACTGGTATAGTGGTTTTCATCATGTAGGCCATTTGGTGTCACAAAGTTACTGTTCTTTAAACCTAAGGCTTTGAATCTATTGTTTATTTTCCTCATCAAATCAATGTCTTTTGACGCTAATGCATCTTTTACAATTACAGCAACATCGTTTGCAGAATACAACAATAATGATTTCATTACCGTGTCGCCTGTCATTTCATAACCAACATTAAAAGGACCATAATCTTTATTAAGTGAATAAGACGGCTGCAGAAGTGCATCTTCTGTATAGGTTAATACATCATTTTTATCCATATTTTCTGCAAAAATTAGCGCCGTCATAATCTTTGTTGTACTGGCAGGATAGGTTCTCACATCTATGTCTTTTGCATAAATAATTTCCCCTGTTTCTACATCAATTGTTACCGCATAAGAGCCACTAATTTCTGGCATTAAATCATCGACTTCTATTTCCTCACCAAATGATGCTGAAGAAAATATTATCAAAAACAAAAAAATAAACTTCGTCATATGTTTAAATAATTTCATTAGCTCTCCTTCTATTGAATCGATTCAGGTATTTTACTTACACCTTGCTTAAATGAAAAAGTGCCTGATACATTAATCGATTTCATCATCTCATAATGATCAAGATCGTTAAAATGCCACCATTCAGAAGCTAAAGGCGTAAAACCACCTTCTGTAAAATAAGATTGAAGCAAGATAGCATTGTCATTCATCTTATCTGAGGAAGTCGCTGATTTCCAAGCTTCTTTCGATAGCGAGGATACAGGACTGCTATAAGTTAAAGCATCTAAACTCAAGTTGTGTATAAGAGTAGGCATGGTATATTCAGTATATGAACTTACATGCTTATACTCATAGTCTCCAATATAGGCTGTTTCAACTTTCTCTATCTTAGCTAAGGAAACATCTAATGCGATACCCAATTGATGGTTGGATACACCTGTATTAATAAACCAAGCAAGTGACCAGCCACTCTGAGTTAACTTCTCTCTAACACTGTCTTCACTTTCAATCAAATCCTTCATTTTTGATACGATTTTTTCTTGAGTTTCTCTAGGTCTAAAAGCCTCATATATGACAAGTGTATTGCCTTCTTGGATAGCCTTTTTCTGAATACGATCTATTTTCTTGGCAGTTTCATAAAGTACTGGTACAGTATAAAGACTTTCGTCAAACCTTTCATTAAAATACCGTGCTTGATACAATTTTTTGTTTGTTACATCAGGTATCATAAACTCATCAGACTTCAGTAATGACTTGTAACTGTTTGTAATGTCATAAACAATGGAAGGCATAACATCTGGTAAATTGATCATACAGTAATCATGATAAAGATAACCTATTTGATTATCATACTCTACCTGCCACCAATCACCACTTTCACTCAAAATCCTAAATGGCATTCCAGCACTTATAACCGAAATCACTTCACTATCTAGAGTATTTGACCTTCTAAAATTTAAGTCAACAAGCGGAAAACCTGTAGCACCCCATATGGGTAATTCGAAGTAATCACCTTCTTCACTGTAGTTGATATACTGCTTTATGTCGTCAATGACCTCTACTTCTTGAATAACATCTTCTACAGGAAGCGTCACTTCTATACTTTCAAAATCATTAGTTTTTTTTTCGTCATTACAAGATACCATCATTAAAGCAATCACGACTAGAAAAATTATTTTTTTCATCTTTTATCCTTCTACTAATATCAATCGAGCCAAGAACAAAATAAGCATATGTGCTGGATAGGAAATGTAAAACACCCTATTTAATAGTTTGCTCTTCTTGCCTAGTTTTCCATTGTATAAGGCAAGCACTGGAATGGCCAGAAAAATGCCTATTTGATACCAATGAGGTAAGCCAGTGTGACTTGGTCCGAAGTTCAAATAAGTTGGAATCAAATGAAAGACTGCACCAACTAAGGCAAGACCTATCATCTGTTTCTTAAAGTCACCTTGATAAATACCAAATATAAGAATCCAATAAACTGATACAAAATTCCAGTTGGCTGTGTAAGTCAAAATCGTCGCTAAAATCACAGTTGCTACCTTTACTGGCAAACCATACTTATCAGACTTAATAACGCATAATGCTATAAAGCCTATAGCAAGCCCCCACATGATACTTGTTGCTTCAAAAAAAGAATACTTAAACAAGATATTGTATGGTACGTGCGATATAGCAGCAAAAATCAGGAGTCTTATAGCATACTTCTTCCTATCGGAAGTGTAATGATACCCTTCGGCTATAAAGTAACAGAAAACAGGCGCTGCAATTCTACCAAACATTCTTAATGAAAATGTCAGCACACTATTATGAATCATGAACACTGCAACAAAATGGTCTATAACCATTAGTATGAGTGCAACTATTTTTAAATTATTAGATGTAAGTGAATTTTTCAATTTGGCCTCCAGTATAATCATCATCGTCAAAACGTATGCTATATCCCCCCATACCCCTTATAGTAAATAATTTATACAAACTTGTCAACAACAACTTTCACTTTATGTTAATTTCATGGATAACGGGCAGTCCATAGCACATATCCACCAAAGTTAAAACCATTAGCCAGTATAATTATGTATATTCAGAAAATACTTTTCAAACAGTCAGAAGTATGATACGATAGTTTCGTTACCCCCCATAGGGGTTTAGGAGGCAGAATGAATATTAGAAGAATAGATGAACTTAATGATTTACCAGACAAATCACCAGATTATGTATTCAAACAAGTAGAAACAAGAACCAGTGACATTGATGATTTACCAGATGAAGTTCTTGATCTCTTATCATCAAACAAAACCTTAATAGATATTGGACCTGGAGAAGGTATAAGTAGTATGGCACTTGCATCTTTATACCCTAACTTAAGCGTATCAGGTATAGAAATGGATCAAAAACACCTTACATCAGCTTGGCCCTTATGCACCAAATATTCTAACTTGAACTTGTATTTCGGCGCTTTGCCAGGTACACCTTCTAATGTTAAAGTTGATGTAGATACCATCATTCCACAAGTAGGTGATGTTAAGACCGAACTTCTTTTCTCATGGACAGGCATATCACGAAGAGATTTATTTGATCATGCTCATAAATGGCATCATATTGTTGAAAAGGCTGCAATCTTTATTGTACCTAGCTTTTGGAGACAGGGCTTTAAGACTTTTAAAGAGCATGATGAAATCAATGAGTTATTAAAAGATCTTGGAGCAGATCAAGTCACTTGGGATAAGGTATCATCCGTTGAAGGATTTAAATCCATTGAGGTTTACCCTCTTGACAATACACTGAAGGCCAGAGGATGGATCCTGTGGTTAAGTGGTATTTTTGATGATTTAAACGTCAGTTTTTGGAATACCTTAACCGATAGATGGAGAGATAAAGCATTCCAGCTTGAAGCACTTGAAATACCACTAGAAGTGATTATTCTTAGAAAATAATAAAAATCAGATGGATAGCAATCCATCTGATTTTATTCTGTATAACCTCATACCATATATCATCATTCAACTTATGAGTGAATAACCAACATTTTTTACTGTATCTATTCTTATCTCAATCTTATTTTCCAAAAAGAGTTTCCTAAGTTTTGATATGTAAACTGCTACTAAGTTCTCATCAACATTTTCTTGATTGGCCCATATTGCATCTAATATCTGCCCTTTTGAAACCACGTTTTTGATGTTAAAGGCAAGTATTTTAAGCAGTTCCGCTTCACGCCTTGTAAGATTGACAATTTGATCATCGGTCCAAATTTTATATGATTCTGGATAGAACGAACAACCATTTAATTTTATGCATTCACTCTTGGCTGTATCCCTACTAGCTTTAAGGTTATGACGAGTAAAAAGGGCGTTCACTCTAAACAGAAACTCTGCTTTTGAGAATGGTCTTTTAATAAAATCACAGTACTGAAATTTATGACATTGATCAATAATTAAATCTGTAAAGAAATAGCCATATACAAGTATTGGTATCCTACTGCCAGCATTTCTAATTTTCATAATATGTGAAAGTATTTTATGACTATCATTATCTAAGTTTATAATTAGTCCATCATATGCTTGAGAATCTATATAGGATGTGAAGGCTTCTGCACTTCTTTCTATGCAAACTTCATAATTCAAATTTTTTACATATCCATGTATTCTATCTGCAAGCTTCTTATCAGTCTCTAATATAAGCACCTTCATCATTCCACCAATATACTAAGCTTCTAAATAAGCAGCGATAGCCTTACTGAGTTCAAGTGCTTCTTCACTGCCGTCCTCTTCAAGTGATGCAATTACTTCATCGAACAAGTCCTCTTCATTTATTACTATGTTTTCCTCAATATCAGACGATTCTACATTTTCATTTCTGTCATATAGTTTAGTAACAATTAATTTGATTGTACTAAGTTCTTCTTTTGCCGTATCAACTCTATCAACTACACCATTAAGTGATGCCTTCAACTCTTCATCAGTTTTTCCTTCAAAGTCTGTAAGGTTTATTTCAGCATCGGGTCTGAGCTCTAAAATAACCTCTTGAACTTCAGTCAGTTTTGCTTCTAGTTCTTCTCTACTCATTTTATCTACATTGATCTCATCAAGGTTTAAACTGCTCATTTCTTCATTTACGTGATCGAGTCGTGATTTGACCTTTTCAGGACCGACTGCTTTTGCAGCATTCATAAGCTTGCTCATTCTTCTACCAAGGGCACTCATTTGGAATTGATCGCGATTGATAGCACTACCACTATAAGATTTTGACACCTTCGTGAAGGTTCCTTGATTAGTATCTAGCCTTCTAAAGTTAATTGTTGTCTCATGATTAATAATTCTCATATGCCTCTCCTTTCAATTTTAAGTAACTACTTATATGTTCTTTCGACTTTTAATCTTAACCCCATCTTAAATTGGTCAATAATTTATTTCATATAAGCTGCTTCATCTTACCTAAAAGCAATTACTTTCTATCTAAACTAAAAGGAATCTTATTGTGCATGTAATAAGCTGCAACAATCTCTGATGGTACTAAATCAAAAGGATGTGCTTTAGTATCTGTGCTAGATTCAAATGTAATCGTTGCTGCTCCGCCCTTGATAGTTACAAATTCAGAATAACGCTCTGCCACGTCAATGATATTAACGGCACCGCCAGCTCTCGTCATTTCTATAAACTCACCCTTTAATATGTTTATTTTAGGATAAGACATAAAGTTTCTAACAATTTCTACTTCTGCGACTGATAAGTCGTCGCCCTTCGTGTCTAAACTTATCTCTCCTGATCTATTTTGATCATCGACTATTGTTCCAGTAAAAATAAACTCTGCTCGTTCAAACTCAATATTTCCAATTGTTTTTGGTAAACCCAGTCCTAGTATTCCTGCCATCATCGACTGCTCACTGGTCACTGGCATATAAATGCAGTGCCATATGTTTTCATCATTGTGTTTGGCTAGTAAGGAAATAGACATTTCTTTATAAGGATCTGCATCAGAATCAAGATCATAGAAATCTACAATGAAAAGATGCACAATCATTTCATCTGGCATATCAAACTCTTTAGGCAATAGCTTCCGATAAAGCTCTTCATCCTCTGTTTTGTAGAATAAAAAGATACCATCGTTCTCATTATATCTATAGGGTTTTGATTTTTCTCTATCTGTTATTTCTACATCTTTTTCTTGATTAATAACTCGTTCTGCCTCAGTATATTCTTGCTCATTAACTTGAAGATTGTCCTGCTTTCCAAGCTGATCAGTATATTCATTTACATCCAGCTCTGCAATACATCCAAAATTGACCATAGTAATAAGTCCCAAAAGTGTTAATGTCCCAATATATTTTCTTATCATAATTATTGTACCTCCTTAATGCTTCATCTTTTATGAATTTCTTTAATTTATTATATAGAAGAATCGCCTGGAAAATCATCGGTCAAAAATAGGCAAAGTGTAGGCAAGTATGAGACTGACTTTATAATCATATAATTTGTGGTATCATTTTACTAAGAGGTGATAACATGAAAATATATATAGCTGATGATGATAAGGACGTTCGTAACATAATTTCCACTTTTTTAAGAAACAGTGGTTATGAGGTAACCAGCTTTGAAACAGGTGACGCCTTAAAAGAAGCATTTGAGAAAACCCCCTCTGACATGGTCATCTTAGATGTTATGATGCCAGGAACAGATGGTGTAACAATATGTTCAGCAATCAGAAAAAAGAATAATGTACCAATTATTATTGTCTCTGCAAAGGACAGTGAACTGGATAGAATTAACGGCATCTCCATGGGAGCGGATGACTACTTAGTCAAGCCCTTTGCCCCTATGGAGCTGGTTGTAAGAGTTCAAGCTATATTTAGAAGAATGTCATTTAATGATCAGTTGATAGAAAAAAATACTCTCTCTTATGGAAATCTTGAAATTGATATCGCCTACAGAAAATGTACGCTAAATGGAGAAAATTTTGATGTGACACCTACAGAGTTTAAACTCCTTGTGTATATGTTTGAAAACTCAAATCGTTCTATTTCAAGAGAGGAACTTCTTAGAGAAGTCTGGGAGTTTGATTTCAATGTAGATACCAAAGCATGTGATGACGTCCTAAAACGCCTTCGAAAAAAACTTATACAAACTAATGTCCGCATTACATCTGTGTGGGGATTTGGATTTAAGTTAGAGTTGGAGGAATGATATGATTACATTAAGAAATAAAATTCTAAAACCTTTTCTCATAGTAATTATTTGCATGCCAATAGCAATAATGATACTTTTCAATATCGGTCTTTCCCATTATGCTAAAGAACAGGCTAAAGAAGACTTGGCTTATGTTGCCAATAATATTCCTAAGGGCATAGATACAGAAAGTATCATCAGACTCTTTCCTTTTATAAGGTCACAATTGGGTTCTTCAAATGTAGAAGTAATTATATATAATAAGTTGGGTAAGCCTGCTAGATTTCTAGAAGAGACAAATACTTTTGTAACCAATGAGATTGCAAATAAAACTTACCGTTTAATAGACGATCTCCCTTTAGGAGAAATCACATCATTTAAACTTGATGGTGATGACTATTACATCATTGAAGTAGAGTACAACAATCGAGGTATTTACGATAAGATTGTTTATATTTCAAAGAATTTGCATATCGATGATTTTGTAATTACAATCAACTTGCTTTTACTTTTAATCTCTATTTTAATCACCGCTATAGCCATATTTGTTTCAGGGCGAGTTTCAAAATCAATTGCAAGACCCTTAGAGCAAATTACCCACTCCATTGAAAATGTGAAAGCAGACGAGTTGCAGACTGTAAGCTCTGATAGTGATAATATAGAAATTCAAAAATTGGTAAATGAGTTTAATGAAATGAACAAGAGAATATACTCAGTTCATAATTCACAAAGAACATTTCTGCATAATGCTTCACACGAACTACGGACACCACTGATGAACATACAAGGTTATGCTGATGGTATTGAACTTGGTGTGTTCGAAGATACAAAAGCAACAGCCCACCTAATATCAGACCAAAGCAAGAGACTGACTAAAATTGTGGATAGTCTGCTTACACTGGCTAGAGCAGAAAACTTTGATGCTGCTACACAACTAGAAAATTTAAATTTAAGTGACTGTTTACTTGAAATTTTAAATGAGTACAAAGGCTATACAAGCAAAAACAATATTACTCTAGAGACAAAAATACCACCCAATATAAGCGTAATAGCTAACAAAGAACTCTTATTAGGTTCTATAGGAAACATTATCTCAAATGCAGTTAGATATGCTCGTAAACAGATTATTTTAAAGCTTGAATGTACTAAATCTCATGCTATTATTACGATAAGAGATGATGGTGAAGGCATCAAAAACATAGATCATATCTTTGATCGATTTGCCAAGGGGCAAGACGGCAGTTTCGGACTTGGTCTTTCAATTGCAGAAACTTCAGTAAAAATGATGAGTGGTAGCATAAGAGCATTTAACAATAAAGGAGCAGTATTTGAAATGAAGCTTCCTATGGATAAATCTTGATAGTCAATTGATTCAAGTTCTCCAGTCGAAACTATCATTACTCAAAAATAGGTAATCTCAACGAGATTACCTATTACTATTTACTTTAACAATCATAAGACCATTAAAAGCCAACTGCCTAAGCTCGAGCATTTCTGTATGCTTCTAGTTGATTCAAAAGCACCTCTGCTGAATCATCAAAACCTTTTAAACGGAACAACTCAATCTCTTTTTCCATTATAGACGGACTTGTTATACAGTTTCTTGTTGTGTATTCGTTGATTACTTTTAGGGCTTCATCGACATTTAGGTCTTCGACTTCATTTAAGATACCATAAGAAATCAAGTCATCTTCTCTTATTTCAATTCGACCAGAAAATAGGTTAACTTCCTCCCCTTGATATATAATCGTTTTGTAAGTACCATACGTGTATAGTCCAAGTTCTCCTAAAGCTTCTAATGCCGCATGTTTTATTTTTAGATCATAATAATCATTATTAAAAATTTTATCTGCCAAATCAGAACCTTTATCCAAACTAAGAATTAGATACTTTGCAACCTCACATTTTTCATCTAGTGATACCTGGTCAGAAATCAAAATAGCAAACATTAAAAAGACATCTTCTTTTTCTCCAAAGTACTCGCCATAATCCATAAAAACATCCATAACAGGCAGTAAACCCTTTTTAAAGCCTTCTACTAAGTCAACTGTTCCTGGAGACCGAGTCTTACGTGCATAGACTTCAGCTTGTTTCAAACGGTTTAAACTGATAGCCATTCTAGTTGCAATCAGATGTATTTGATTATACTCAGAATGTTTCATATTGTTTCTGTACAGTTTTAAGCCGTCTTTATATTTACTTAGTACCATGTAGGCTTGAAGTAGAGTAAAGCCATATTCATCCCATACATCTGGAGCATACTTCTTGTTTCCATTTTCATATAACTTTGTACCGGACTTCAGCATTCTACTAGCTTCACCAGTCTTATCAAGCTTGATACAGATAACAGCCATCTTAGCATAATAGTATGGGTTTACTTTGCCTACAGCTTGTTTATTCTCATACATGATTTCATATGCAGCGTCATAGGCCCCTCTTAGAAGTAACAATGTACCCAAGTTATTTCTTACATAAAAATCAAGTTCTCCTGATATTTCTAAGGCTTCTACTAGTAACTCTTCGGCTTCTTCAACCTCTCCACTATTCATCAATCTAATAGCCTCATCTAACATCATTTTCTGTTGTATACTCATAATTACACCTCTTTGACTGAGTTTATCGCTACTATATCACCACTTATCGCTATTTATCGCTACTAACTATTCCAATAATAGAATAACACGAAGGTGCTCCTTATACACACTTTTCATATAAAATATGTGTATGATGAACACATTAATCAAGCTATATACATTTCCATATTAAAATAATGTCTTCAAAAGGTAAATCTAAGCGTAATTAATCAACTTACACATATTTTTTTCATGTAAATCAAGTCAATTAAATATATTGTGATGCAATAGTAATAATCAAAATCATACTTTCATCAAAAACAGGTTATAAGCAGTCAGAACGGCAGAATTCAAACTATAATATGGCTAATCCCCCATTATTAGTGCTTCCTAATTTGTCATGATACTTGGTTGTGTTATTATATAATTATGATAAGAAGGGATAAACATAGTAACACACAGTGAACTTATTAACTGTGTTCTTGTATTAGGAGGAATGCCAGTGATGAAATTATTTAGATTTTTATGGATACTATCTTTTGTTTTTGTTCTATCATCTTGTGAAAACAACTCAAATATTCAATATGAAGAAAATCAGTCGCGCTGTTTGTCAACTATGTTGTCGTGATTAACTGCTTTTAACTATACTTTTATCTTCTTTCTCCGGATTTAGATAAACTGTGTTATTTAAGTTCCAGTTTCTCGTTGGACCGCTCCATCGATTTGGGTTTTTAAGCTTTGCTGCTTCA
>NZ_VANV01000158.1 GCF_022496765.1 Acidaminobacter sp. JC074
TTTTTTCGATAAGAAATTTCCTAAGCTTACTAAGAAAGTAGAATCTCTTAAGGGGATTAACTCTTCTCTCAATGAAGAGATAAGATCCTTGAGAAGAGAAATAGTTGAAATCGAGACCCAAAAATCCTCTTGATCAATTAATGATGTTGATGATGAAAAGGAATATTTAGAGGAGATGAACAAAGACCTTTTAAGTGATAATGATTTGCTTAAAAAAAGGARATTGTTGSTTTGAAAARTKAAGTCTCTAAGCGAGACAAARMTATTGMATCTCTTTCAAAAMCCCCTACTCTTRATCATACTTTGGTTCCAAAGTCCAAAGGGAAAAAMGTTTTAGATGAGATTTTGARTGTCCAAMAAGGGGYRAAYGATCGTAGTGGCTTAGGATTTGARTGTAGCAC
>NZ_VANV01000159.1 GCF_022496765.1 Acidaminobacter sp. JC074
GAACCCACGTGGGCTTGCACCCTAACGGTTTTCAAGACCGCCCCGTTATGACCACTTCGGTACCTCTGCTGGAGCAGAAGACGGGATTTGAACCCGCGACCCTCGCCTTGGCAAGGCGATGCTCTACCACTGAGCCACTTCTGCATAAAATTGGTGCGGGTAAAGGGAGTCGAACCCCCACGTCGTAAGACACTAGATCCTAAGTCTAGCGCGTCTGCCAATTCCGCCATACCCGCACGGATATTTAGATAAAAAAAAATGGCGATCCAGAACGGGCTCGAACCGTCGACCTCCAGCGTGACAGGCTGGCGTTCTAGCCAACTGAACTACTGGACCGCATTTGGTGGGAGTAACAGGACTTGAACCTGTGACCCTCTGCTTGTAAGGCAGATGCTCTCCC
>NZ_VANV01000161.1 GCF_022496765.1 Acidaminobacter sp. JC074
GTAGTCCAGCAATTTTTCAAACTCCATTTTTCCCAGTAAGTCATATACCATCATTTTCACCTCCTTATGCCTATCAAACATGATATACCTTTCACACCAGATATCTTTTTCAGTGAACAAAGAGTGCCTTTCACTGGATTCCCTATTCCAGAATTTYAAACTCCTAGACTTATTYTTTAAATTCTCATACTTAAAAGTGGAMGCAGGTTGAGACTGTACCTCTTTTTCCTTGGAGGATGAAGGCTTCTCAGGAGTAACTTTATCTGATGATGATGAGCTTATCTCCTCAATTCCCTCTTTTTCYGAAAGCTTCTGCCTCTTGGTTGCTGATTTTGGAAAGGGATTAGTGTTTTTCAACCTTGAAGAACTTCTGGATTGTAACTTCACACTTTCTGAACC
>NZ_VANV01000163.1 GCF_022496765.1 Acidaminobacter sp. JC074
TGTTGCCCATACCAGCGAGGTGTAGCCAAACAGACGCTTACGCGAGAAGGTCGCTGCGATTTCGGAGAAGACACCGAATACCGGCAGAACCAGAATGTACACTTCCGGATGACCCCAGGCCCAAATCAGGTTGATGTACATCATCATGTTGCCACCCATATCGTTGGTAAAGAAATGGGTGCCCAGGTAGCGGTCCAGGGTCAGCAGCGCGACGGTGACGGTCAGAATTGGAAAGGAGGCGATAATCAGGATGTTGGCGCMCAGAGATGCCCAGCTAAACACCGGCATCTTGAACATGGTCATGCCAGGGGCACGCATCTTGATAATCGTTACGAAGAAGTTAATACCGGTAAGCGTTGTACCAATACCGGATAGCTGGAGAGCCCAGATCCAGTA
>NZ_VANV01000164.1 GCF_022496765.1 Acidaminobacter sp. JC074
ACGATCAGAGAACAACAACAAGTGGCTTATTTTGATACTTATGCGCCACTTGCTACTTATGAGTACAATTGTGCTTTGCCACTTGAACAAAAAATTCATTGATTCATCGACACTCGGGTATGTTTTGTCGTGTCGTTCTGCGCACTCAGTTAAATTTTTTGTCTTACTCTCTTGCTCTCAGCACATCAAGTGTTGTTACTTGTTGTTACTCAGTCGCCTGCCTTATGCTTTTGGAGAGCGAAAGCACAACGATCAGAGAACAACAACAAGTGGCTTATTTTGATACTTATGCGCCACTTGCTACTTATGAGTACAATTGTGCTTTGCCACTTGAACAAAAAATTCATTGATTCATCGACACTCGGGTATGTTTTGTCGTGTCGTTCTGCGCACTCA
>NZ_VANV01000165.1 GCF_022496765.1 Acidaminobacter sp. JC074
GGGAGAGCATCTGCCTTACAAGCAGAGGGTCACAGGTTCAAGTCCTGTTACTCCCACCAAATGCGGTCCAGTAGTTCAGTTGGCTAGAACGCCAGCCTGTCACGCTGGAGGTCGACGGTTCGAGCCCGTTCTGGATCGCCATTTTTTTAATATTTTCCGTGCGGGTATGGCGGAATTGGCAGACGCGCTAGACTTAGGATCTAGTGTCTTACGACGTGGGGGTTCGACTCCCTTTACCCGCACCAACTTATGCAGAAGTGGCTCAGTGGTAGAGCATCGCCTTGCCAAGGCGAGGGTCGCGGGTTCAAATCCCGTCTTCTGCTCCAGCAGAGGTACCGAAGTGGTCATAACGGGGCGGTCTTGAAAACCGTTAGGGTGCAAGCCCACGTGGGTTC
>NZ_VANV01000020.1 GCF_022496765.1 Acidaminobacter sp. JC074
TAACGGGGCGGTCTTGAAAACCGTTAGGGTGCAAGCCCACGTGGGTTCGAATCCCACCCTCTGCGCCATTTTGCCCAAGTAGCTCAGTCGGTAGAGCAAGGGACTGAAAATCCCTGTGTCGGTGGTTCGATTCCGCCCTTGGGCACCACCAAAAAAACTGTTATTTATATAGCAGTTTTTTTTATGATTTCATATATAGAAGTCATGTCATTTTCATATGCAAGTTCTACAAAGTGACTACCTATTATAATACCATCAAAGTCATTTTTAAAGTAATTAACCTTTTCTTTGCTGTTTATTCCAAAACCAATTGCCACAGGCAAATCTGAATTTCTACGTATCCTTTCTAATGTTTGATAAATATAGGCGTAATCAAAGTCTGATGCACCTGTTGTACCTATATTAGATACTAGGTATATAAAGCTACCAGACTTATCACATATTTTTTTTATGCGCTCTTCACATGTATTGATTGGAATAAGTCCTATTATTGGGATATCCATGTTTAATATAGAAAACTCTTCAATTGGCATATCAGGAATGATTAAACCATCTACATTAGAATCTATGATGTGTTTATTATCAATGGTCAGGATAGGGTTTAAATAAGACATTAAATACACGCTAACATGAGGGTGTTTTTCTTTTATAGCTGACACAACTCTTAAGCTATCTTGTATGCTGCTACCATTCTTGATGGCTCTCGATGAAGCTCTTTGAATAACAGGTCCATCTGCTGTGGGGTCAGAGAAAGGCACGCCAATTTCCATTGCCATAATACCGTTACTGATATAGAAATCTGCCATTTCCAATGTTTTTTCTATTGTGTCATCTCCTGTCATTATAAAAGGGATGATAGGATGTTTATTTAAGTTGTTCTTTAACATAATTCACTCTCCTTAAGTATGGTGTCCATATCTTTATCACCGCGTCCAGAAAGACAGATGACGATGGACTCATTTTCTGTCATACCAAGAACTTCTTTTTCTACTTGTGCAACAGCATGTGAGCTTTCGAGTGCTGGAATGATACCTTCTAATCGTGTAAGTAGTTTGAAGGCATTTACTGCTTCGATATCAGATATAGCCTCATAACGAACACGACCTATATCCTTTAAGTATGCATGCTCAGGTCCGATTCCTGGATAGTCTAGACCAGCCGATATTGAATAGGCTTCTTGGACATTACCATTTTCATCTTGTAAAAGATACATATGACTACCATGTAGAACACCCGTCTTTCCTAAAGACAGGGTAGCTGCTGTTTCAAAAGTATCTATGCCCTTACCAGAAGCTTCTACACCAATAAGAGACGAACCAGTGTCGACAAAGTCATTAAACATGCCTATGGCGTTGCTACCGCCACCAACACAGGCGATGATTTTATCAGGCAGCTTACCTTCTAATTCAAGTATCTGCTTTTTAGTTTCTCTACCAATGATACTTTGAAAATATTTGACGATGGAAGGATAAGGGTGTGGTCCTATTGCAGAGCCAATGATATAAAAAGTCTCTTCCTGGTGATTGATCCAGTATCGAATGGCTTCATTAGTAGCGTCTTTTAAAACCCTGCTACCACTTTTAACAGCAACGACCTTTGCTCCTAAGAGCTGAATACGTTTGACATTTGCAGCCTGCCTTTTGACATCGATTTCACCCATAAACACTGTACATTCCAAGTTTAATAAAGCGCAGGCCGTTGCTGTAGCCACACCATGTTGTCCTGCACCAGTCTCTGCAATGATATGTTTTTTACCTTGGTACTTTGCAATCAGTGCCTGACCAAGGGCATTGTTTATCTTATGGGCACCAGTATGATTTAAATCCTCTCTTTTAAGATATATCTTTGGGCCCCCATAATGGTCAGTTAATCGAGAGGCATAGTAAAGTGGTGTTTCTCTGCCCACATAGTGCGCCAACAATGTATTGTATTCATTGACGAAGTCTTCATCATTTATACATTTTTTAAAATCACCTTCAAGTTGATTGAGTGGTGGTATAAGGGCCTCTGATACAAATTGGCCCCCATATTTACCGAAATATCTTTTAAGCATTATATACCTCCTGTAGTTTCTATAAACTCTTTAATTTTATGGATGTCCTTCTTATGGTTTGTCTCAACTGAACTGCTTAAATCAACTACATCAGCACCGCTAATAAGTAGACGGTCACGAACATTGTCATGATTGAGTCCGCCTGCAAGAAAGACTGTCTTACACTTGTTGTCAATTTTTGAAATAGGGTAAGTCTGACCACTTCCTGGTGAATGGCCATCTATTAACACATTGGCTGCCTGTGTCTTTTTAATATCATCATAGCTAAAGGCCTTTATGATTTTCTTAGAATCAATTGTTAACTCGTTTTCATTTATTTGACCATGTAACTGTACATAATCAAGATTCAAATCCTTATAAACTTGATGAATAAAGTCTATACTTTGATTTTTAAAGACACCAACGATTTTAGAGTAACCGACATTTTTGATGATGTCCTTGGCTTGAGCCATAGTGACCTGTCTTTTGGACTTTGCAAAGACCAACCCAATATAATCGACCTTTTTATTATCACAGAATTCAGCAGTGTGAGCATCGGTAAGGCCACATATTTTTACTTTAACAGGCAACTTCCTTATAGTAAGGGTTTTGAGTAGTTTTGGATCATTGACCAAGCTTTCGCCAATTAGAGCGCCATCAATATAGGGTCTTAAACCTAGTAAGTCATCTTTGGTGTGTATACCACTTTCTGTGATTAAAAGTTTATTATGAGCTTTGATGTGTCCTGCGAGTTTTTTACTCTTATCAAGGTCAATGGAAAAATCCTTCAGCGATCGGTTATTAATGCCACACAGTTTAAAGTCTAAATCTGAGATTTCATCAAATTCAGATTTGGAATGCACTTCAACAAGTACTTCAAGCTTTAGATTGTGCGCATAATCCAGTAGTGCCTTGAATCTATCTCTGGTAAGAATTCTTTTTATTAAGAGTATGACATCAGCTCCTAAATCTTTAGCTTGTTTGATTTGAATCTCGTTTATTATGAAATCCTTAAACAAGAGTGGCAGTTTTGTATGTTTTCTAACTGTAGATAAATAATCAGGACTACCGTAGAAAAAATGCTTATCTGTTAATACAGAAATGCATGAAGCACCATTTTCTTGGTAATACTTTGCCTGGGAAATAATATCTAAATCAGGTGCAAAACATCCTTTTGATGGAGAGCCTTTTTTAATTTCAGCTATAATTGCCATTTCATTGGATTGTCTGATGGCATCAATTAATGAAATTGATTCATGAACACTGATCTCTTTTTTTAATAGGGGACTGTTCATCAGCTGTGCAACTTCGATTTTCTTATGCGCCACTATTGTCTGCAAGATGTTCATATCTACTCCTTTCTCCTTGTAGGTATTGGTGTACGACTTTTATGCCTTGTTCAATACTTGAAGCAACTTCACCAATGTATAAGGCAAAGCCTGCATTTAGGGCTACAAGGTCATACTTAGGTCCCATGGCGCCATTTAAAATGGACTGAGTGATTTTGACATTATCTTCTGGTGTACCGCCTTGAAGGTCAGTAAGGCTTGCATATGATAAATCATAATCTTTGGGATCTAGTTTTGCATAGGTGATTTGACCATCATTTATTATAGCGATATCATTGATCCCTGTTGTCGAAAGTTCATCCATTTTGTTATGGCCACAAACAACTGCACCTCTTTTTACATTCTGACGAAGAAGTACATTTGCCATAGGCATGATAAGGTCAGGGTCATAAACACCAATCACTTGATGACTTAGAGTAACTGGATTACAAAGAGGACCAAGTACATTAAAAATGGTTGGGATTTTCAGTTGTTTTCTTACCCCCATTATTGATTTCATCTTTGGATGCATATAAGGGGCAAAGAGAAATGAAAAGTTATTTTTTTCTAGTTCCTCTGAAATAGCCAGGCCTTCATGATGAAAGCTTTGTCCCATCTTTTCAAGAAGATCTGCACTACCAGACTTGGATGATATTGAACCGTTGCCATGTTTGGCAACAGTAATAAAGTTTTTTAGTATCAGTGCAACCGTTGTTGAGACATTGAAAGTATTGTGACCATCTCCACCAGTACCGCAAACATCTATTACTTTTTTAGACTTGAAAGGTACTTGAACAGCATGTTTCTTCATAGCAGTACTAAATCCATGAAGGACCTCTTCAGTAAGAGGCAGGGTGGTTAAAAGTGTTAATAGGGATGATATTTCAACATCATTTGCGTCAAATAACAAGTACTCTGCTAAGTTGTTTGAAATATCATAATCAATATGACCTTTCATAAGTTGATTGTAGAATGTTTTATACATAATGCCTCCTAGCTAGTTCCACAAAGTTGTAAATAATTTGGCTTCCATATTCGGTCATGTAGGATTCCGGGTGATACTGTAAGCCAAAAATGGGTTTAGATTTATGTTCAATGCTCATGATTTCATTATCCGTTTCAGAAATGCCAGTCACTAAGAAGTCAGAAGAAAGGGTAGGTGGATCGACGATCAGTGAATGATAACGTGTTGCCTTGATAATTTCTGGCACAGTCTTATAAATATTCGAATAGGATGTTTTTATCTTATCAACAACCCCATGATAGATTTTCTCAGCATGGGTGATCCTTGCATCGTATGCTGCAGCAATAACTTGCAGACCCAGGCAAATGCCAAGCAAAGGGATGTGACTCGGTAGATTTCTAACCAGGTCTAGACATATACCAGCCTCTTTTGGAGAGGAAGGTCCTGGGGACAAAACAATGGCTTTTGGCTTAAGACTCAGAATCTCATGAATACTAAGCTCATCATTTTTAACCACTTTTATGTCAGCATAGTATTTGGCTATTAACTGCTTGACATTGTAAGTAAATGAATCATAATTATCGATAATCAAAATCATATCTTGCTCCTTTTGTATAAAAACTAGAGAGTGTTTGAATAAGCGCTCTGCCTTTGTTTATGGTTTCTAGATATTCGTCATGGCAATTGGCCTTAATGACAATGCCGGATCCTACTTGAATAGTATACTTATTGTCTTCTTTTAAAATAGTTCTGATGGCTATGCAGGCATCAAGTTCTTTAGCAGTCGAAATACATATACCGCCGCCATAAAGTTTTCTATTGTCTTTTTCTTCGACATCAATTATACTCATAGCCATGTCCTTAGGTGCACCAGAAACTGTTCCTGCTGGAAAGACCGATGCCAAGGCATCGATAGGTGACTTAGAATCAGATAGTTTTCCCCTGACTGTTGATACAAGGTGCATGACTTGTTGATAATATTTGACCTGACAAAAGTTATCAACAGTAACTGTATCAGTTTTAGAGACTCGGCCAACATCGTTACGCCCTAAATCCACCAGCATGAGGTGTTCAGCTCTTTCTTTAGGATCTTTGATCATGGAAGCTGCTCTCTTTTCATCTTTGCCATCATATTTCCTTGCCCGTGTGCCCGCTATAGGGACAACCTCAACGATTCTATCCTTGACACTTACCAATCTTTCTGGTGATGTGCATATAATGCTTTTGTCACGGTTTTCAATATATATTTGATAAGGTGAAGGATTTAATTCACAAGCTCTTTTGAAGACATCAAGACCAGTTAAAGTACTTTTGGCTTCAAAGCATTGAGAAAGTACAACTTGAAAGACATCACCATCGATTAAATGTTTAATAGCGGAATCAAACATCGTCTGGTATTCTTCCTTTGTAATATTGGATGTAAAATCGATAAAACCATCATACTTAGGCGTCTTGTAAGCTTCTAAAGCTTTCAACTTATCTTTAATTTCATTTATAATGTTCTCGCTAAGTTCAATGTTTAGGTCATTAGAGCGATGTACAATCTTAAGTGATTCTTTTTCTAATACCAATATAATCTTAGGCACAAAGACTTCTATTTGATTTTTTTTCTGATCAAAGGGGAGTGTTGTGAGTTTGATATCGCAGTAGTGAGGAAGTTCATTTAGATATGTATCCCCATTAAGTTCTACTTCTGATAAGCAAGTAAAACTTTCTATATCTGCATCTAATCCAATAATCTTTACATGCTCATAATCTGGGAACTTATCTATGAGAAATGAGGGTTTGTCATCCTTGAGTTTGCGATAAAGACTAAAGACGTCTCCTGAAAAAGCGACGTTATCGTGACTTAAGACGTACTTAAACTGACTAAAATTTTGATTCATGCATTTTCCTCCAAAAAAAAATCGTCCCTAAAAAAGGACGATTACTCGCTATGCCACCTTATTTGTGTTGTTCCAATCCATCAATTGGTCATCTCTGTAACGGGAGATCCCGGCGCCCCTACTATGGTTCAGTTTGCTCTCATAAGTCCATTCAAAACAACTCTAGATGTTCGCTCTCACCTAACCGAACTCGCTGGAATCTTTTGTTGAGTTTACTACTCTTAATCTATGATTTACTTTGCTTTAATTGTTTGATGCTTATATCTTCAATGCTGCTAATCTGTTTAATAGACTGCATCATTTTTTCAAATGCTTTTGGCTTGAGTGATTGTGGACCATCGCAAAGGGCTAATTCTGGTTGGTAGTGTACTTCAACCATTAAACCGTGAGCCCCAACTATAACAGAAGCTTTTGCAAGTGGTTCAATCATGTTGTGTCGTCCAGTTGCATGACTAGGATCAACGATGACTGGTAAGTGAGTCAGCTCTTTAAGGGCAAGTACTGCACTTAAGTCTAAGGTATTTCTTGTGTAGGTTTCAAATGTTCGAATACCTCTTTCACACAAGATAATTTGTTCATTGCCTTCACTCATAATGTATTCAGCTGCCATCAGTAGTTCTTCGATTGTCGCTGACATACCTCTTTTCAAGAGGATTGGTTTCTTTGAGCGTCCGGCTCGTTTTAAGAGTGGGAAGTTCTGCATGTTTCTTGCACCAATTTGGAGTATATCCACATACTGTTCAACAACGTCAAATGTTTCAGTTGAAATGACTTCAGAAACAATCGGCAGCTCAGTAAGTTCACCGGCCATTTTGAGAAGTCTTAACCCTTCTTCTTCAAGACCTTGAAAACTGTATGGTGACGTTCTTGGCTTATAAGCACCGCCTCTAAGGATGGTTGCACCTGCAGCTTTTACTGCTCTTGCTGTAGAAAGCATTTGGTATTCATTTTCTACAGCACATGGACCTGCTATGACGGTCAGGTGACTGCCACCTATTTTTGTGTTCTTGATCTTAATAACTGTGTCGTCGGCTTTGGATAAGCGACTTGCCAGCTTGTACGAAGGTAATTTTATTTCTTTTTCAACTATGTTTAACATTTTTATTCTCCCATCTAATATTATTCCAAATTTAATTACTAAAAAAGGAGCTTCCCATCGGGAAACTCCTCTACTTGTTTTCTATTGCTCGTAAAAACCTTAAGTTTGATAGCTTCCCTCATAATATTCAAATGCAAATAGACCAGCGCTCCAATAAAAGAAACCCCAGTAAAAAAAGAAAAAATAATCTTGAATTAAAGATAGCGTATTATTTAATTGCTTAATAATTGATTTTCTTGAATTCATCATTTTTTTCTCCTCGTTTTGCGTTGTTATTGAGAATTGTAGTACCAATACAAGTAAAAGTCAAGTAGTTTTTAAAAACTTTTTTTAGACTTGACAATTGCATATATATTGAATATGATAAGAATCAACATTCTAACACACGTATGGGAGTGTATTTTTATTGCATATTTCATGTGCAAATATGTCTTATAAATAATATGAAATAAGGGCATGTAATTATAGGAGAAGTAATAGTTCTTAATGTTGCGTAATCCTTGTAATTAGTAGCTTTGATGAAAGTGTTCGTTTGGAATGTTCGACCTTTGAAAACAGAAAAATTGGTGTATGAAATGACTTAGTGTTACAATGATAGAAAGGATGTTTTATCTTATGACTAAGGTGATAAAAGATATAATAAAAGGTGTATAAATATGCAAAAAATAAATTTGGATTTGGGCGAAAATTCTTATAATATATTTATTGGAAAAAATTATTTTAATAAGATTGCAGGTATGATTGTTGATGAATTCAAGTACCAAAAGATTGTTATCGTAACAGATGACAATGTCGAAAAGTTATATTTAAGTGATTTGCTTCAAGGGTTTAACAACTTAAATATAAGTACATTTTCTTATACAGTTGAAGCTGGTGAGAAAAGTAAATCTATAAGGGTACTAGAAAATCTCTATCAATATTTTACAGAATGTCATTTAACAAGAAAGGATCTGATTATAGCCCTTGGTGGAGGTGTTATTGGTGATTTAGCAGGTTTTGCAGCTGCAACCTTTTTAAGAGGTGTTGATTTTATCCAGATTCCTACAAGCTTATTGTCTCAAGTAGATTCTTCTGTTGGGGGTAAGGTTGCGGTGAATTTACCACAGGGGAAAAACTTGGTAGGCAATTTTTATCAGCCTAAAGCAGTTTACATAGATGTTCATGTACTTTCTACATTAGATAGAAGAGAATTCATATCTGGTATGGCAGAAGTGGTTAAGTATGCCTTTATTGAAGACAAAACTCTTTTCGATGACTTAATGACATATGATTTGACTTCTATTGAAGACCATATTATTCCTATTATAAGAAGATGTGTGGAGATAAAGGCACAAGTTGTTGAAAGAGATGAAAAAGAATCTGGAGAAAGAATGCTCCTAAACTTTGGTCATACAATTGGACATGCCATTGAAAAGCTAACCTCATATTCTAAGTTTAACCATGGTGAAGCTGTTGGCATGGGCATGGTCTATTTCTTTAGGGCCATGAGGGCTAGAGGTATGATGACACAAGAGACATATGATTTGAGTATGGCGCTTTTAGAAAAGTATGAATTGGATACTTATGAGTCATATGACATAGATGAATTGGTAGAAGCAAGTAAATTAGATAAAAAAAGTGATAAAGATAAGCTAAATATCATATTACTTGAATCGATAGGAAAAGCGTATATAAAATCAGTGGATTTTGACTGGTTTAGAGAGTTTATATTGGAGGGAACATGTTAAATTTAAAAATAAAGGGTGGTCAATCATTAAAGGGTGAAATTCAGATACCGCCATCAAAGTCTTTGAGTCATAGAGCTATTATTGCATCAGGCTTATCAAAGGGCGGTAGGGTGGATAACCTTATCCAGTCTCAGGACATCATTGCAACAACACAGTGTATGTCACAGTTGGGTGCAAGTTTTGTTAAAGAAGGCCATGATTATATAGTAAAAGGGGCCGATTTTCCACTGGCTTGTTCAAACAATGTATTTGACTGTCATGAATCAGGTTCTACCTTAAGATTTATGATTCCGATTGCCATGTTAAGTGGTGAAGAAGTATCCTTTGAGGGTAAGGGAAAGCTTGTTACAAGACCTTTGGATCCTTTTTATGATATTTTCGACAAACAAGGCATCAGTTACAAACACGATGGTTGTTTACCTCTAACAGTAAAGGGGGCCATCAAACCAGGTCAGTTTGAAATTCCGGGAGACATCAGTTCACAGTTTATTACGGGATTATTGTATACGTTACCCCTTTTAAATGGTGATTCTCAGATCAAGGTAACATCTGATTTAGAATCCAAAGGTTATATTGACCTTACAATTGACGTATTAAGAGCATTTGGTATTGAGATTGGTAATGATAAGTATGAGACATTTACCATCAAAGGCAATCAAACATACACAGGCAGAGACTACAGGGTGGAAGGTGACTTTTCACAAATTGCCTTCTGGTTGGTAGCAGGTCTTTTAAATGGTGATATTAAATGTTTAGATATGAATCCAGATTCTAGTCAAGGCGATAAAGAGGTGCTTGATATCATCCAGAGAATGGGTGGTAAGCTGACAATGGGATCAGACTTTATAAGTGTAGAAAAAAGTCCAACCAAGGCAACTGTAATTGATGCTTCTCAGTGTCCTGACATTATACCTGTTTTAACGGTATTAGCGGCCGTTACGCCAGGTACAACTGAAGTCATCAATGCCAAAAGACTAAGAATTAAAGAGTGTGATAGATTAAATGCCATTGCAACTGAACTTAATAAGTTGGGGGCTGATGTAGAAGAATTAGAAGAAGGTTTGATCATTAAAGGCAAGTCTTCTTTAAAGGGTGGCAGAGTCAAAGGATGGAATGACCACCGTATTGTTATGTCGATGGCAGTTGCCTCATTGGCTTGTAGGGAAGATGTCTATATTGAAGGTTGTGAGGCCATCAACAAATCATATCCTCATTTCTTTGAACATTTTAAAACATTAGGAGGCACATTCGATGAGTGGCATATGGAAGAGTAATTTAGGTTTATCTATATTTGGTGAGTCTCATGGTCCTATGGTTGGCATCACCATGACCGGTGTAAAAGCAGGTCATAAATTAGACTTAGACTTTATTCAATCAGAACTTAATAGAAGAAAACCTGGCAAGAGCCTAATGGAAACTCAGCGTAGGGAAGATGATCTTTTTAAGATTGTCAGTGGTGAGTTTAATGGGTTTACAACAGGTGCGCCTCTTACAATGATGATTGAAAATACCAATCAGCGTTCTAGAGACTATACTGGCTTAAAAGAGCGTTTAAGACCGGGGCATGCAGATCTGACTGCCAATATCAAGTACAATGAGTTCCATGATTATAGAGGTGGTGGCCATTTTTCTGGCCGTTTGACTGCAGGGATCGTGTTTGCAGGTGCTGTTGCTAAGTCTATCTTAAAAGAATCGGGTATCATCATAGGTTGTCAGATTAAATCTATTGGAGATGTTGAGGATAGAGAAATTACAACTTTGGATGAAAAGACTTTAGACTTATTAAAAGGTGCATTTCCTGTTGCAGATTCTGAAAAGAAATCTCAAATGGAAGAACGTATACTAGAAGCTAGACAAGCCCACGATTCAATTGGTGGAAAAGTTAGATGTTTTGCCATTAATGTACCAGCAGGTTTAGGGGATCCCTTCTTTGAATCATTTGAAAGTGTATTGTCACAACTGGTATTTTCTATACCTGCTATCAAGGCCTTAGAATTTGGTTCGGGTGTAGAACTCGCAAGCATGAAAGGTTCAGAGGCCAATGACCCTTATTATTTTGATGAAAATATCAAGACGAGAACCAATCATAATGGTGGCATATTAGGCGGTATTACAAACGGTATGCCAGTAGATTTTACAGTCACTGTAAAACCGACGCCATCTATTGGAAAAACTCAGGAAAGTGTCAACTATCAGACCAAGGAATCTGTGGATTTAGCCATTACTGGCAGACACGATCCATGCATTGTGCCGAGGGTGCTTCCAGTATTAGAAGCTGTGCTTGCAATTACAATTTTAGATAGGATGAAGGAATAATATGATTGTTATGTTACAATCATATTATTTTTGTTTCAATTGTCCTATTAGAGTAGTCTATTTCCATAGAAATGCTATAATATTTAATAGAGACTAAAAGAGGTGGCATATATGGAAAACGTCATGAAACTGTTCATGAATTTTCGAATTATCGACTTAATCGATATCGTAATTGTAGCAGTAATTTTTTACAAACTTTTGATGTTAATAAGARAAACACGTGCAGAGCAACTGATCAAAGGATTGATTGTTCTTTTAGCTGTGTTCAATATTTCTAAGTTTCTTCAATTACATATGATTCAGTACATTTTGGAAAATACATTTACAGTTGGTATTTTTGCCATTCTTGTTGTGTTCCAGCCTGAGTTAAGAAGAGCGCTTGAATATATTGGTCGAACCAGATGGTTATCCGTTTCGATTTCTGAAATTATTAAAGAGGAATTAAAGCAAAATATTGAAGAGATTGTTACTGCAGTTTCTACCTTATCAAGAACCAAAACAGGTGCTCTAATTGTTATGGAAAGAGATACTGGTTTGAATGAGATTGTAGATACGGGGACCCTTATAGAAGGTAAAATTAGTGCCTTATTAATTACAAATATATTTGAACATAATGCACCCCTTCATGATGGTGCTGTACTTATAAAAAAAGAAAAAATAATGGCAGCAGGCTGTTTCTTACCACTGTCTATTAAAACAGACCTTTCAAGAGATTTAGGCACTAGACACAGGGCTGCTCTTGGTATGATAGAAAACTCTGATGCCTTAGTAATTGTTGTATCAGAAGAAACAGGAGCTATTTCTGTGGCAATGGACGGTAATCTCAATAGATTCCTCGATGCAAGTGATTTAAGAAACATACTGCTTGAAAACTTTGTTATAGAGGAAAAAACATCATTTGTAGATAAATGGAGGAATTCAAATGCTAAAAAGGATAAGGGAGATTTACAGCAGGAGTAAGTTTTCTAGAAACACTGCCCCTAAGCTGCTCTCATTGTTATTCGCAATTGTATTTTGGGTATTTGTTATGGATCAAGTGAATCCTGAGATTACTAGATCGCTCCAAGATGTACCAGTGCAGTTGATGGGGATAGAAGAGTTAAAAGCCAGAAATTACGAAATTATGGGTGAACGTGAATTTAATGTGGATGTCACCTTAAAAGGACGTCGTAATGAAGTCAACAGCATCACCAAACAAGAAGTAGAAATATCTGCTGATATAGGTGATTTAACAAGTGGCAATCAAACCATTTTACTCAATCAGAATGTTTCTATTGAAGATATAACAATTGATTCGATTTCAAAAGACAACATCACCTTAGATATTGATGAGATCATCAGACAGCCAATTGATGTAAAAATTATCAAGCAAGGGACTGTTCCAGAAGGTTATTTGACAGAGGATATGACCCTGTCATTGCAACAGGTTTTTATCAAGGGACCAGAGTCTTTTGTCAATTCTGTTGAAAGTGTAAGAGGTATCATAAATATCACCAATGAAACCACAAGAATATCTAAAGAAGTTGCTGTAGAACCAATTGATATCAATGGTGAAACTGTAACGGGCCTAGAAGTAGAAACCAACTATGTGTCGGTGACCATACCTGTTTCAAAGCTGATGGATGTGACCATTCAGCCAAGTACAGTCGGTACTGTTAAGGAAGGTTTTGGTTTGACTGCCATCAAGGTGACACCAGACAGTGTCAATGTTCGTGGTCAACGTGAAGTCATTAACGCCTTAAAGTTTATAGAAACCATGGATGTTAATCTGAATGGTGCAAGTGAAAGCTTCGAGATTTATACTAAGCTGAATGTGCCAGAAGATGTTACCATGAACCAATATTTAGATGAAGTAAAAGTGGATGTGACCATAGAAGAAATCATAACAACAGAGTTTACTTATGATTATTCTGATATAACATTCCTAAACAAGGCCAGTAGTCTTAGAACCAATATGGCAGATTTAGAAGGTGTCGTTCTTCTTAGGGTATCGGCTTTTGAAAGTATTGCAAATAGCTTAACTAAGAATGATCTAACTTTATATGTGGATGCTGAAGATTTTGAAGCTGGCACGATTAACGCTGAAATTGTACTCAACAAACACAATGAATTTAATGGTATCGAAATCATACCAAGTAACATAGAATTAGAGATTGTAGATTTAGATGCAGAACCAGTAGAAGAAGAAACAACAGAAGAAGATACAGAGTAATGAGATGCCAAAAACAGTTGTTTTTGGCATTTAAACTTTTTGTGGAACTATTAAAAAAATCTTGTAAAGCCATAAGAGCTAATGATACAATAGAAAAGAGTAGGTGAGCTATGAAACGAGAACTAGAACTAATACTTGATTCAACACATGATGCAATGATTGCCGTTGATATAGATGGTGTAATCACACTTTATAACAGAGCAGCTGAAAAGTTGACTCATTTTTCTGCTGATCATGTTATAGGAAAAAATATAACCGAAGTTATTGAAAATACGCGGTTACCCCATATTATGATATCGGGACAGGCTGAACTGGACCAGAAACAACAGCTGGGTAATACGGAAATCATCACCAATAGAATGCCCGTTAAAGACAAGAATGGTCATATTATTGGCGCAATTGCAGTTTTTAGAGATATTAGTGAAGTTGCTGGACTTGCAGAAAAAATAACCAATCTGAAGCAAGTACGTTCCATGCTTGAAGCCATCATCAATGCAACACAGGATGCCATATCTGTAGTGGATGAAAATGGTTATGGTATTTTAATCAATCCTGCTTACTCAAGATTGACAGGTTATTATGATGAAGACATCATCGGCAAACTGTCTACTGTAGACCTTGGCGATGATGGAGAAAGTATACATTTGGAAGTACTTCGTAAACAAGCGCCTGTAACAGGACTTAAGTTTAATGTAGGCTTAAATCGAAGAGATGTTTATGTCTCTGCAGCACCCATATTTGAAAATGGTGAGTTAAAGGGCAGTGTTGCTGTCTTGCAGGACTTTACTGAAACGAGAAGACTATCAAAGGAACTTGACCAGGCCAAGCAGATCATTAGAAATCTAGAAGCCAAATATACCTTTGAGGATATAAAGGGTGAAAACCCAGTGATTATCAATGCCATAGAAAAAGCAAAACTGGCTGCAGATACACCTGCGACCGTCCTTCTTCAAGGAGAGTCAGGTACTGGTAAAGAGCTCTTTGCTCATGCCATACACAATGCCAGTGATAGAAAACACTCTAAGTTTGTCCGTGTAAACTGTATGGCCATTAATGAAGGCGTTTTAGAAAGTGAACTCTTTGGTTACTCAGGTGGTGCTTTTACAGGTGCCTTAAAGTCTGGTAAAGCCGGTTATTTTGAAATGGCTGATGGCGGCACCATATTCCTAGATGAAATTGGTGAAATCAGTTTGGCAACGCAAGCCAAGCTTTTAAGGGTACTTCAAGAAAAAGAAGTGGTTAGAGTGGGAGATTCAAAGGTTATACCTGTAGATGTTCGAGTTATTGCAGCAACCAATGTAGACCTAGAAAAAGCCATTGAAATCAAGCGTTTTAGAAAAGACTTGTATTACAGATTAAATGTCATTCCAATTAAGACGCCTGCTTTAAGAGAGCACAAGGATGATATCAAACCCTTGATCATATCGATCATACAGAAGCAAAATCAAGTGTTTGGCCGTTCAGTAAGAGACTTAAGTGATGAAGCCCTACATGTCATTGAAGCCAACGACTGGCCTGGGAATATTCGTGAGTTAGAAAACTATATTGCCAGGGCAATGATCAATATGAGATTTAACGAAATCATCATCACAAGATCTCATTTACCAATTATTGACCATCAGGAAGTTATACAATTACCAGATAAGAAGATAGCTAAAAATTTCAAGGCTTCATCCTTACAAGATAAGATGGACCTTTATGAAAAGCAATATATAGAAAAAGTACTTAAGTTAAACCAAGGGAACAAAGTAAAAACAGCTGAGACTTTAGAGATTTCCATACGGAATCTATATTATAAACTCAACAAACATCAAATAAAAGAATAGGGAGGCATTATGAAAAAGTATATTCTGGCCATTAATCCAGGCTCAACGTCTACTAAAGTTGCAATATTTGAAGGTGAAGAAAACAAGCTTCAAAAGAACTTATCACATTCAACTGAAGAACTAGATAAGTTTGAAAAAATTGCAGATCAGTTTGAGTACAGAAAAAACATCATTGTAGATTGGTTAACATCTGAAGGTTATCAGCTTAGCCAGCTTAAAGCTGTTGTAGGTCGTGGTGGTCTTTTAAAGCCTATGCCAAGTGGTACTTACAAGGTAACAGATGCTTTAGCTGAAGATTTAAAGATTGGTGTACAGGGAGAACATGCTTCTAACTTAGGTGGTTTAATAGCAAGAGCTATTGCTGAAACTGCTGAAGTAGAGTCATACATAGTAGATCCAGTTGCAGTGGATGAGTTTGAAGATGTTGCAAGAATTTCAGGTATGCCTGAAATCAAAAGAAAATCACTACTTCATGCTTTAAATGTTAAGGCCATTGCTCATAGGGTGGCAAATGAAAAAAATACGACTGTTGATCAGTTAAATATGGTTATCGCTCATCTTGGTGGTGGTATTTCAGTTGTTCCTTTAAAGAAGGGCAAAATGATTGATGCCAACAATGCCAATGAAATGGGACCTTTCTCTCCAGAGAGAACAGGTGGTTTACCATCAGGTGATTTAGCTAAGTTGTGTTTCTCAGGTAAATATGCTTCATTTAAAGAGCTAAAACCTTACTTAAGAGGTAAAGGTGGTATGGTTGCCTATTTAGGTACAAACGATGTTAGAGAAGCTTTAAAAATGGTGGAAGCAGGCGATGAAAAAGCTGAACTTGTTTTAGAAGCAATGGCCTATCAAATTTCAAAAGAAATTGGTGCTATGGCCACTGTCTTAAAAGGCAAGGTTGATGCTGTTGTTTTAACAGGTGGTGTGGCTTATTCTGATTACATTACTTCAAGAATTGCAGACAGCGTTGGTTTTATTGCAGAAGTTATTGTTAAACCAGGCGAAGATGAGATGATTGCACTTAATGAAGGTGTTATGAGAGTTGAAGCTGGCGAAGCAGTTAAGATTTATGAAAACGAAGTAAAGTAGTGCAAAATCTTGCACATATACGATAGCATGCAATATTTTGCATGCTATTTTTTGCAAATACATATTTTGGAGATTGCATGGATTGTTGGTAATAGACTGGGAAAACGGTGTCATACCAAGGATTCAAGCGATCTTTTTATATTTTTTTGCTCTTTATAAAAAGTTGGCACAAGACTTGCAATATAGGTGATAGGTGAAAAACAAATAAATGAGGTGAATCATGATTAAAAGTTTTGAAGAAGTTTTAAAGATTGCAAAAGAACGTGGTCCTAAGACAGTTTCTGTTGCATGTGCTCAAGATAATGATGTATTAAAAGCTGTTGATAATGCCAAGAAAAACGGTATTGTTGAAGCAATTCTAGTAGGTGACAAAGAAAAAATTGAGGCAATTGCAAAAGAAGAGAGCATTGATTTAAATGATTATGAAATCATTGATATCAAAGATTTAGCAGAAGCATCTCTAAAGGCAGTTGAGTTGGTTTCTTCTGGTAAAGCTCATATGGTGATGAAGGGCTTAGTGGACACAAGTATCATCTTAAAGGCAGTTTTAAATAAGGAAACTGGTTTAAGAACAGGCAGTGTATTATCACATGTGGCAATATTTGATGTAATGAATTATCCAAGATTATTACTCGTAACAGATGCGGCAATGAACATTGCACCAACATTAGAACAAAAGAAGCAAATTATTGAAAACTCTTTACAAGTGGCAAATGGTTTAGATATTGATCAGCCTAAAGTAGCAGTTATTTGTGCTAAAGAAAAGGTAAATCCAAAGATGCCTGCAACAGTAGATGCTGGTGAATTGGTTAAAATGAATGAAAATGGTGACTTAACAGGTTGTATCGTAGGCGGTCCATTTGCACTAGACAATGCAGTTTCTGTAGAAGCAGCTAAGTTAAAGGGTATCGACCATCCAGTTGCCGGACATGCAGATGTATTAATGTGCCCAAACATTGAATCGGGTAACATTTTGTATAAAACATTAGGTTTCTTAGCAAATGCTAAGAGTGCAGGCGTAATTGTTGGCGCTAAGGCACCAATTATTTTAACATCAAGAGCAGATAGTGAAGAAGCTAAGCTTAACTCTATTGCATTAGGTGTTTTAATGGCTGCAAAAATGTAAGGAGGATCTATGACAGAGTTAAGAATATTGGCAATCAACCCAGGTTCAACATCAACTAAGATTGCTGTATATGACAATGACAAAGAAGTGTTTGAAACAACTTTAAGACATTCTACTGAAGAAATCAGTAAGTACGAAACAATCTTTGATCAATACGATTTTAGAAAAGATGTTATTTTATCAGCTTTAGATGAAAACAACATCAACCTTTCTAAATTAGATGCAGTTGTTGGCCGTGGTGGTTTATTAAAGCCAATCGCAGGTGGTACATATCAAGTAGACGATAAGATGCTTGAAGACTTAAAAGTTGGTGTTTTAGGAGAGCATGCTTCTAATCTAGGTGGTGTTTTAGCTTACGAGATTGCTACTAACTTAAATATTCCATCTTATATTGTAGATCCAGTAGTTGTAGATGAATTAGAGCCAGTTGCAAGAATTTCTGGTATGCCAGAACTTGAAAGAAAATCTATTTTCCATGCACTTAACCAAAAAGCGGTTGCAAGAAGACTTGCTGATGACTTAGGTAAAGAATATACAGACTTAAACCTAATTGTTGCTCACTTAGGTGGTGGTATTTCAGTTGGTGCTCATAAAGCTGGTAGAGTAGTTGAAGTAAACAATGCCTTAGACGGTGACGGTCCATTCTCTCCTGAGAGAACGGGTGGTGTGCCATCAGGTGACTTAGCTAAAATGTGCTTCTCAGGTAAGTATACACATGCTGAAATCAAGAAGATGATCAAAGGTAATGGTGGATTAAATGCTTATTTAGGTACAAATGATGGTAGAGATGTTGTAAAGATGATTAATGAGGGTGATAAAAACGCTGAGTTAATCTTTAAGGCAATGGCTTACCAAGTAGCTAAATACATTGGTTCTTGTGCAGCAGTGCTTCATGGTAAAGTAGACGGTATTATCTTAACAGGTGGTTTAGCATACGGTAAGGAGCTTGTGGAGTGGATTACTGAATCAGTAGATTTCATTTCTAAAGTGTATGTATACCCAGGTGAAGATGAAATGAAAGCTTTAGCTGAAGGCGGCTTAAGAGTATTACAAGGAAAAGAAGAAGCTCAAAGATACTAGATAGAAAATGGTGATGACATGTTTAACGACAAAAGAATACGTATTATAGTAGGACATTATGGTAGTGGGAAAACAGAATTTGCAGTTAATTATGCAATGAAATTAAGTGAAACAGAAGATAATGTAGCATTAGCAGATTTAGATGTAGTCAATGTCTATTTCAGATCAAGAGAAAAGGCACAATTGATGACAGATGCTGGTATCAAGGTTATCTCAAGTCAGTTTGGACATGGTGCCAACTTAGATCTACCAGCCATTTCTGCAGGCGTATTTGGTCCACTTCAAGATGACAACTGTCATACAATACTTGATATTGGTGGAGATTCAACAGGTACCAGAGTACTTGGGACGTTTAAACAAATCATTGGTTTTAAAGGCTATGATATGTTCTTGGTTGTTAATGCGTATCGTCAAGATACTCAGACCAAAGAAGGTGTTATTAAGCATATAGAGGAAATTGAAAACCAAACTGGCTTTAAAATTACAGGCTTGGTTAACAATACTCATCTACTAAGAGAAACAACCTTAGAAGATGTGAAAAAAGGTCAAGAATTAGTTAAGAGTGTTTCGGAGTCTACAAATATTCCGATCAAGTACATTTGTGCTATTGAAAAGGTTGCCCAAACTATACCATCAGATTATGATGGCGAGATTATGCCAATTAAAATGTACATGCGAGAAGAATGGATGTAGACAGAAACCTTATATAATGAAAACGATTCTGAGGAGGGTTGTGTAGTGGCAAAAGTAACGTTTAATGAAAACATTTGTAAAGGATGCGGCTTATGTGCATCAGTTTGTCCTAAGAACATCATAGTGATGGCTGGCGATCGAATCAACGCAAAAGGTTATCACCCAGCAACAGTTGAAAAAATGGAAGAATGTATTGGATGTACAAATTGTGCATTAATATGTCCTGATTGTGTTATTACGGTAGAAAGATAGGAGGACGACAATGGCAAAGATTTTAATGAAAGGTAACGAAGCAATTGGTGCTGCAGCTATTCAAGCTGGTTGTAAATATTTCTTCGGATATCCTATTACACCTCAAAATGAATTACCTGAATATATGTCAAAAGAAATGCCTAAAACAGGCGGTGCTTTTGTTCAAGCTGAATCTGAAGTTGCAGCAATCAACATGGTTTATGGTGCAGCAGGATGTGGTGTTAGAGTAATGACATCATCTTCATCTCCAGGTATGGCTCTTAAGCAAGAGGGTATCACTTATATCGCAGGTGCTGAGTTACCTTGTGTTATTGTAAATATTGTTCGTGGTGGTCCAGGTCTTGGTGGTATCCAACCTGCTCAATCAGATTACTTCCAATCTACTCGTGGTGGTGGTAACGGTGACTACAAATGTTTGGTTTTAGCACCAGCTAACCTTCAAGAAATGGTAGACATGGTACAAGAAGCATTTGATATTGCTGATTACTACAGAAACCCTGTTATCGTTGTTGGTGACGGTATGATTGGTCAAATGATGGAGCCAATCGAGTTCAAAGCACCTAAGAAGAGAGATTTACCTTCTAAGGATTCTTGGGCTACAACTGGTACTAAAGGCGAAAGAAAGCCTCATATTATTAACTCATTATTCTTAGATCCTCAAGGTCTAGAAGATCACAACCATAAGTTACAAGCTAAGTATGCTGAAATGAAAAAGAACGAAACAAAGCATGAAGCTTACAACATGGAAAATGCTGAGTATGTAATTGCTGCTTATGGTACAACTTCAAGAATTGCAAAGAATGCAATTGACAAGTTAAAAGAAGAAGGTATCAATGTTGGTTTAATCAGACCTATGACATTATGGCCATTCCCTGAAAAAGCATTCCAAGAGATGCCTGATACTGTAAAGGCAGTATTAACTGTTGAAATGTCTGAAGGTCAAATGGTTGAAGACGTTAGATTAGCATTAAACGGTAAAGTACCTACTGAGTTCTATGGTAGATCAGGTGGTATGATTCCTGCTCCAGATGCAATCATTAATAAGATCAAAGAAATGATAGGAGGGGTTAAATAATGGCTATCGTATTTGAAAGAACTAAAGGTTTAACAACTAAAGAGACACACTATTGTCCTGGTTGTACACATGGTGTTATTCATAGATTAGTAGCAGAAGTATTAGAAGAATTAGACGTACTAGGCGATGCAATTGGTGTTGCACCAGTTGGTTGTTCAGTATTAGCTTATGACTATTTCAACTGTGACATGCATGAAGCTTCTCATGGTAGAGCGCCTGCTGTTGCAACTGGTATCAAAAGAGCTTTAAATGATAAAGTTGTATTTACTTACCAAGGTGACGGTGACTTAGCTTCTATCGGTACTGCTGAAATTGTACACGTAGCACACAGAGCTGAAAAAATCACTACAATCTTTGTTAACAACGCTATCTACGGTATGACAGGTGGTCAAATGGCGCCAACGACTTTAATTGGTCAAAAGGCAACAACTGCACCTCTTGGTAGAACTGTAGAGCACTCTGGTATGCCACTTAAGGTATCTGAAATGTTAGCAACTATTGATGGTGCTGCATTTGTAGAAAGAGTATCTGTTCATAACCCAGCTGCAATCAGAAAAGCTAAAAAAGCGATTAAAGCTGCATTTGAATGTCAATTAAGAGGCGACGGTTTCTCAATTGTAGAAGTTTTATCTACATGTCCTACAAACTGGGGTATTGCACCAGTTGAGTCATTAAAATGGTTAGAAGAAAACATGATTCCTTACTATCCATTAGGCAACTATAGAAAACCAGAGGAGGCGTAAAATGTTAAACGAGAAAGTAATCTGTGCTGGCTTTGGTGGACAGGGTGTTATGTCTATGGGTCAAATGTTAACTTATGCAGGTATGATTGAAGATAAGCAAGTTTCATGGTTACCATCATACGGTCCGGAAATGCGTGGTGGTACTGCTAACTGTAACGTCATCGTATCTGATCACTTAATTGGTTCTCCAATTATTGTTGACGATGCTACTTGTGCAATCGTTATGAACTTACCTTCTTTAGACAAGTTCGAAGCGGATTTAGCTGCTGAAGGTAGATTATTGATCAACTCATCATTAATCGAGAAGAAGGCTTCTAGAGATGATGTAACAGCTTACTACATTCCAGCGAACGAAATTGCAATTGAGTTGGGGAACGATAAGGTTGCAAACATGGTAATGTTAGGTGCTTACATTGAGTTAACAAAGGTTGTTGAAGTAGAATCTCTTCATAAGGCATTTATGAAGGTATTTGGTGAGAGAAAAGCTCACTTAATCGATATCAACATGAAAGCTTTAGAAAAGGGTGCTGAAGCA
Organism: Acidaminobacter sp. JC074; assembly: GCF_022496765.1. GTDB lineage: Bacteria > Bacillota > Clostridia > Peptostreptococcales > Acidaminobacteraceae > JABXKX01. The sequence goes on from NZ_VANV01000020.1 coordinate 21,984, forward strand.
GTTAGATAAGTATCATTTTAAATTATATGAAAAGCACTTCCTAGTGGAGTGCTTTTTTTAGTGTTTAAGATTATTTAAGTCTCTTCTGATATATTTCTTTAAGTACTTAATGGATGCATTGCTGCCTTTAGATAAGAGCTTGTGACATAGCCTTGTAATGATGAGAGAGATGATGCCCGCAAGAGGAAAATACATAAGTGGGATCCCACCTGTAGAAACAAGACTAGGTGTTAAGATCTTAAATAAAGGAGTAAGAATAAGTAGTCCTCCAGTAAGATAAAATGAAAATACCAGTAAGAAAGCCGCCAGTAATAGACTGCCTATGGTTAAAAGTATGGGTGCAAAAATAATGTTTTTGAAGCCTATTCCTATGATTTTCAAAATCACAATAAACTTATCCTTGTATGAAGAGTCAGCTATTTGATCCATGTCGTATTCTAATAAAATTGCATTGGCAAGCTTTTTAGGATTTCCCAGTGCACTTGCTACAAGATTTTCATCTCTACCTGCTAATTTAGCTTCTTCGAAGTGAGCCACCACTTCATTTATAATATCCTCCATTTCATCTTTGGGTAACTTACTCAAGTAGGTTTTTAGTTTTTTTATGTAAAGCTCCTTAGTCATCTTATCCCTCCTTTAACAACATGTTGATTGAAGACTGAAAGTCATGCCATTCATTAAGTAGTTCTTTATAGATGGTCTGCCCCTTATGGGTCAGCTTATAATATTTTCTAGGTGGTCCTTCTAGGGACTCTTGTAAATAGGATGTAACGTATTCGTCCTTCTTAAAACGTCGAAGGAGAGGATAAATACTGCCTTCTGATATTTCCATGTAGGTCATGACTTTATTTGCAATCTCATAGCCATAAGCATCTTCATGATGAAGAATTGAAAGGACACATAAGTCCAGTAGGCCTTTCTTAAATTGTGTATTCATGTTTGCCTCCTAGATACAGTATATTATTCACTACTATTTAATACAAGGTACTGAACATTAGAATATAATTAGAATTTGTGTCTAATTTTGCATCTTATATGACTAAATGCGCGCTTATAGCAATAAAATTAGAGAATCCACTGAAATTATGGTACACTATAAATGTTGAAAAAATGGAGGAAGTAATGAGAAAATTATTTGGTACAGACGGCGTAAGAGGTGTTGCAAATACTGAGTTAACACCAGAGATCGCTTTTAAACTAGGCAAGTATGGTGCTCATGTTTTAATAGGCAACAAAGAAAAGGCTAGAATCGTTATTGGTAGAGATACAAGAATCTCAGGTGACCTTTTAGAGCATGCACTTGTTTCAGGTATTTTATCTGCAGGTTGTGATGCTTTATGTGTGGGCGTTGTGCCAACACCGGCGGTTTCATACTTGACCAAACATTTAAATGCAGATGCAGGTATCGTTATTTCAGCATCTCACAATCCAGTAGAATTTAATGGTATTAAGTTCTTTAATGAAGACGGTTTTAAGTTAAATGACGAAATAGAATTAGAAATTGAAAAATACATATTTGGTGAACTTCAAATGGAAAACCTGCCTGAAGGTGATAAGGTTGGCCGTTGTGAGTTCCACGATGAAGCGGAAGACTTATATGCAAAGTTTGTTATGAACACCATAGAAGGGGATTTAAAGGGCTTAAAGGCAGCTGTTGACGCAGCCAATGGGGCGGCTTCTCATGTAGCCATTAAAACACTTCAGAAATTAGGTGTAGAAGTAACTGCTATTCATAATGAGCCGAATGGTTTAAACATCAATGCAAACTGCGGATCGACACATCCAGAACAAGTTGCAGAGCTTGTAAAAATTGTTGGTGCAGATATTGGTCTTGCCTTTGATGGAGATGCAGACAGATTGATTGCTGTAGATGAAAAGGGTCAAATTGTTGATGGTGACAAGATCATGACCATTTGTGGTATTCACTTAAACAAGCAACATAAACTAAAAGATCAGACCGTTGTATCTACTGTTATGAGTAACTTAGGTTTTGATATCGCCTTAAAAGAAAATGGTCTTAGAACAGTAAAGACTAAGGTTGGTGACCGTTATGTTTTAGAAGAAATGAGAAAGTCTGGTTATGTACTAGGTGGTGAACAATCAGGTCACGTTATCTTCTTAGAGCACAACACAACAGGAGATGGCTTATTAACGGCTGTACAACTTTTAGATGTTATGAAGCATACTGAAAAATCAATGTCTGAGCTTGCATCAGTCATGGATGTTTATCCTCAAGTTCTTTTAAATGCAAAAGTAGCCAATACTAAAAAACATGCTTATACAGAAGATGAAGTTATCACAAATAGAATTTCAGAAATTGAAAAAGTTATGGAAGGACAGGGCAGAGTCTTAATTAGACCTTCTGGAACAGAACCACTTGTAAGAGTTATGTTAGAAGGTAAAGACCAGTCAGTTCTTGATGGTTATGCCAAAGAACTTGTAGACTTAATTGAAGAGAGATTAAAATAGCCATTGATTATTCAATGGCTTTTTTTAGGTCCTTTTTTCTGAGTCCATTCTTCTTGCCAAGACTGTACCAGTGTTGTGTAGACATCCACTTAAAAAGAAATTTTGACATTTTAGCCTGTGTGATTCTAGTTTCATAAGCCTCTTGATTGGATATGGCCATTGATAAGGCCTTTAAACAGTCTGCTACAGGCTTTTTGATAGGCGTTTGCATAGGCATTGACTGTGAATTTCTCATAAACTCACCTGACCCGACGCCTAGTCCACCCATATAGTCTATCTGATTTTTCTTACAAAATAGGTCAATGGTAGACAGACTTACTTGTGTTTGATGACCTTCTGGAAAACCGCAAGTAACAAGGGCATAAAGCTTCAGACTTATAGGATGGTCTTTTAAGTAGTCAGATAGGTTTTCTAAGTAAACTAGCAAGTTAGCGGGAAGGCTGTCTACATAGACAGGACAGGCGATGATCAAGGTATCGCCACTTGAAAATGTGTCAAAGGTCATATCTTTTACATAAGTGTATTCAGCCTCTAAATTTAAAAGTGAAGAGAGGTAGTAGGATGTACTATTTTTCAGTCTTGGACTTGCAATCAAAATTCTATTCATTCAAACCTCCAATTACTTTATCTAAATATGCTTTTAAATCTTTGTTCTTGCAATAGTGAAGGGCATGCATGGGTGCATGTAGGTTAATACTGTGTGCAAGTACCATTTTATTCATTAAAACTTTTTCCTCTTCTAGCGTTACATCATAGCAAATAACGTGGATAGAGGGATATTTTTTATATCTGGCCTGGTGATGTAGGTCACCATTAATAGTTTTAAAAGTAGGTAGCACAAGAGGTATGGTCCGATCAATCACTCGTTTGACAGGTGAACTGTAAGAGCCGAAGTTTGCATGAGTGACAATTATAAGATGATCACTAGCTATGATGGCTGAGTTGATATCGCCTCCCAGTATGCATTTGCCTGGTGTTCTTAGCCAGCAAGACAAACAGCCTGTGCAAGTTTTGTAATTGTTATCTGCTAAAAAGACAGGATAGTCTGTATCTAAATGTGTATCAGTGATGATTTGAATCATAAAACCTCCTTAATGTTTACACTGTTAACATCTAAAATATAACACGAGATGTTTACACTGTCAACTTTAAAGGGTAAAATAGGATTAGAAAGGAAATATTATGGATAATTATCATCACGGAGATTTAAAAAAAGCCCTTGTTGAAGAAGGCCTAATTCTTCTGAATCAATATGGACTAGAAGGCTTTTCACTTAGAAAGGTTGCTGCTAAATGTCAAGTCAGCCATACAGCACCTTATAAACATTTTAAAAACAAAGAAGAACTTATTGCTGCCATCAGTCACCATGTAAAAACTTCTTTTGCACATGCCCTAGATCAGGCAAGAAGCAGGCATGAAAATATTGAAAATAAAATGGTCGCTGTAGGCGTTAACTATGTTATGTTTATGGTTAACAATCCTGATTATTACAGGTTTTTATTTTCTAATAAGTATGACTGCAAAGTAGAGATCAAGACTGGCATGATTGAATATTATGACGACCCTGTTTTTCATGTTTTTTATGAAACTGCAGTAGATTTTTTCGATTTTTATAGGTTGCCAAAAGAAACTTATATAAAAAATATCATTGCCATGTGGGCCATGGTACAGGGCTTATCAAGCCTGTTTTCAGGAACTATGACGACCGAGGAGGACCTTGAAGGTTTAGTGGTAGAAATGTTAACTCAGAAACTTAAGTTTATTTAGTAATGTATGAAGATTGTAATAAGTTGCTGTTAGGCTGATGATAGGAGGTGACTTATGATACTAAAAACAAAACAATTAAAGAAGCATTATCATCAAAGCCAGCATGTCGTTAAGGCTTTAGATGGCGTTGATATTGAAATCAAAGAAGGTGAGTTTGTAGCTGTTGTAGGAAAATCAGGTTCTGGTAAAAGTACACTATTGCATATGTTGGGTGGTTTAGATGATCAAACATCTGGTCAAGTATTTATAGAAGGTCATTCATTAAATGACATGACACCTGATGAAAAAACAATTTTTAGAAGAAGAAACATTGGATTTGTCTTTCAGTCTTACAATCTCATTCCGGCACTTAATGTTTATGAGAATGTGACTTTACCTTTGGAACTAGATGGTCTTTCAGTGGATGAAAATCATATTAGCCATCTATTAAATATGCTTTCTATCAATGATAAAAGATACAATTTACCGTCACAGTTGTCAGGGGGGCAACAACAAAGGGTGGCTATTGCAAGAGCCCTAGCAACTAAGCCATTTATTTTACTGGCAGATGAACCTACCGGTAACTTAGATTCTCATACCAGCCAAGAGGTGATTGGGCTTTTAAAGTTGTCCAATCAGACCTTGAAACAAACCATCGTTATGATCACTCATAATTTGGAACTGGCTCAAATGGCAGACCGAATCATCCATATAGAGGATGGAAAGGTTGTGTCATGAATAACAACGACAAGATCATAAAGAAACTGCAAAAGAATAACATAAAAAATAATATGGCTAGGACCCTTATGATTGGTCTGGCAATCATTTTAACATGCATTTTGTTAACCAGTGTGGTGACTATCACACTAAGTTTAAATGAGTCTTTTGAACAGACTACTGCTTTGCAGGTTGGTTCCAAAGCACATGCTGGCTTTAAGTTTCTGACAATGGAAGAGGTAGGCAAACTGAAAGACCATAGATTAATCAAATCTTATGGAGTTTCAACAGTTGTAGGACTTGTGACCAATAAAGAAACCGAGGATATGCAGATAGAAGTAATGACAATGGATGACCAGTATATGGAGGATGCCTTTATTGACCTTGTTGGTGCTTATCCAAATGATTACCATGAAATAGTTCTTGATACTTTAGTCCTTGACAGACTTGGTTTGAATCATGAATTGAACCAATTAATCTCTTTAACGGTTAAGACTGCTGTAGGAGAAGAAACAGAAGATTTTTTACTTGTAGGCTATTATGAAGGCAACTTGTTTTCTCCAGCAAGTTACTTATTGGTTTCAAAAACTTATAAAGGATTACATGTCTTAGAAGATGAATATCCTGATTATATGGGCACCAACAACCTAAGTGTGAACTTTGCATCGAAGCATAATCTTGTGAGTAAACTTATGAAAGTAACTTTGGACAATGATTTAGAACATGTAAAGGCAGGACCTAACTGGGCTTATACTGATGTTTTTCAGATGAACCTAGAAGATGTATTAAGTTATTTTTTTTTACTTCTTGTTCTAATGACATCAGGTTATCTTATTATTTATAATATTTATTTGATAGCAGTACATAAAGATATAAAATACTATGGTTTGTTAAAAACAATAGGAGGGACTTCCAAACAAATTAAGCGATTGGTTTATGGAGGTGCATTAAGAATATGTCTAATAAGCATTCCCTTAGGTCTCTTACTTGGTTATGGCTTTGGACAACTCTTGGTACCAACAGTCCTGGGTTCTTTAAACACTGAAGTGATTAAGGTTTCTACAAGTGGATGGATATTTGTTTTTGCAGGTGTTTTGACATCTCTAACAGTTTGGATATCTTGTAGAAAACCTGCAAAAATAGCTTCTAAAGTATCTCCTATAGAAGCCATTAGAACATCGGAAGTAACAGTCAATAAGAAAGCGAGAAGACGTAAACGCAGTAAGGTCTATCAAATTGCATGGCATAATGTGTTCCGTGTTAAGAAAAAGGCTCTATTGGTGATTTTATCATTATCGTTGAGTTTGGTTATTTTCTCATCAGTGCTAATAGAAATAAAGGATTTTGATTCTGAGAATTTTGTGTCTAGAATGATTGGATCGGATTATCTTATTGCGGATTCAGGTTATTTTGCCTCAAGTCATGATGGTGAAAACCTAAGTGAAAGTTTTCTTGAGGATATTGAGAGACTGGGTTTAGAAATGCACCCTTTTAAAATGAATATGAAAACAGTTTATATAGAAGATGATATACGAGAAGTCTTGGTATCGAGTTACAATGATGATAACCATGTTTCTTATGGTCATAATGAAGCTAAAGAAGGCCGAGTGACTCTAGAAGCTTATGGTGTTGACAGCTATTTTATTGATAAACTTAAACCCTATTTATTAGAAGGCAACTTAAAGGAGAGTTTAAAAGCCGATGAGATTATCTTAGATAATCATTTTTTCTATGGAGCAGATCAAGGTATCATGCCTTATGAGGTAGGAGATAAGATAGATATTGAAGGTAGAGCCTTTAAAGTTGTTGCAATAGTTTCGAATGTACCAATGTATATGTATAACCAGTATTTCACAGGTTTCTATTTACAAGGTTATATCAGTCAGGAACATACTAGTGATATTATATCTTTGATGCTTGAAGGACAAAATGACCTTATAAATGAAGTAATGGCAACTTATCCAACCTTAACCATAAAATCAAGACAAGACTATTTAGATGAAGCAGATGAATATATCAGGATGTTTCGAATTGTTGGTTATTCATTAGCGGGACTATTGGCCATTATAGGTATTCTGAACTATATAAATATAACTGCAACGAACTTCATTATTAGAAGAAGAGAGTTCGCCATGATGCAGAGCATAGGTATGAGTGATAATCAGTTTAGAAACATGTTTATAGCAGAAGGTTTGTATTATATTATTTTTGCTTTGTGTTTAACATTAATGATTACTTTACCTTTAAGTATTTTAATGACAGGACAGTTGACGGTATCTTTTATAGTGCCACTGTTATGTTGTACAATAAGTTTATGTATATTAGTTATTCTAATTGCTTTTACAAATTATAGGAATGTATGCAAAGAGAGTATCATAGAGCGGTTACAGACCGCAGAATAAGGAGAATCCATGTCAAGGATTTTAGTTGTAGAAGATGACAAGATGTTAAGTGATGGCATGGCCTATGCACTAAAAAAAGAAGGATTTACTGTCTTTCAAGATGATGGGACAAAGTCTTTAGATCATCCAGTAGATTTGGTTTTACTAGATGTAAACCTACCTATAAAATCAGGTTTTGATAGGGCTGGAGATTATAAGTCACCCATCATATTCATTACAGCCAATAATAAGGAAGCTGAGATGTTAAGAGGATTCTCTTTGGGATGTGAAGACTATGTAACCAAGCCATTTTCAATTGCTGTATTAATAGAAAAGGTAAAGGTTGTATTAAGAAGACACAACCATAAAGAGACATACTTTCATAAGAATTTGGCTTACAACAGGTTGAAAAAAGAGTTGTTAGTAGATGGGTTAGAAATTAAACTGACCAAGAAAGAATATAAGCTCTTAGAGTACTTTATTGATCATAAAGAGCAAGTCCTGACAAAAGACCTTTTATTGGAGCATATCTGGGACATTGATGGTGATTTTGTGGGTGAAGGTACACTTAATGTTACAATTAACAGGCTTAGAAAGAAGTTAGATGATAAGGGGGCTTGGATTCAAACTGTTTTTGGTATTGGCTATAAATGGAGTGAGAATCATGTCTAAAAAATATATCTTATTGCTTTTAATGATGATCCTGGCCATGCTTACCTTGTCTTACTCAGGCTTGCTATTTCTATTGGTATTGATCATAAGTTTATTTCTTATGGTGATTTATAGAGAACATCTTAAGGAGCAAAATAAATTAAAAGAAGATCTTGAGTCCTTAAGTACAAGCATTGAAAGCAGCTTAAATGGTCAATCTGACAGTCAACTTTATATTGAAGATACCTTAGTCTCTAAGATAGCCCATCAAAACAGTAAGTTGATTAAACGTTTAGACTTCTATCATGCGAAAGAAAAAGATGATAGGATGCGTTTAGAACAACTCATTGGTGATATTTCCCACCAACTAAAAACACCTTTTGCCAATGTGAAGATGTATCAGGAGCTTCTTATAACTTGTGATGAAAAAGACAAAGACAAACTAGCAGAAGCACTTATCAAGCAAACCCATAAGATGGAGTGGTTGATTGAATCATTGATGCTTTTGTCTAAAATAGAATCGGGCTGTTTGAATCTTAATCCTTCAGAAAATGATTTGAATCAAACCATCCTTGAAGCCATTAACATGGTTCATCATAAGGCTGTTAAGAAAGATATAATGATTGTCTATAAGCCAAGTCAAAGGATGATCAATCATGATCAGAAGTGGACAAGCGAAGCCATCTTTAATGTGCTTGATAATGCTGTTAAATACAGTCAAGCAAAGACTAAGATAAGTATTTCAATAACAACGAGTGATATGTTTGAATCTATAGAGATTGATGACCAAGGGATGGGCATAAAAGAAGAAGAACTCAACTTAATTTTTCAAAGGTTTTATAAAGGACAAGCGAGTAAGACTTATGAAGGGGTGGGTATAGGTTTGTACCTAGCACAGGAAATTATGATGAAACAGGGTGGTTATATATACTGTAAATCATGTCAAAAAGGCAGTCGATTTACATTGAACTTTAAAAATCATTAAAGACACTGATGAAAACCATCAGTGTCTTTAACATATTAAGAGTTTTATCTTTCAGACACTAGGATGATTTTTCTAGTGTCGATTTGCATTGGCCAGCTTTCCATAATTGCATCGACATATACAGCTAATACATCACCTTGTTTGAGTTGGCTAAGGTTGAAGTTCTTATTAGGTCTTGATGTACCAAATACATACTCGCCACCATCAGCATCTTTACCTGAAATCATGAGTTCACCGTTGTCAGCTCTATTCAAAGTGTCGATCGTGATATTGATGATGCTGTTTGGATCATACAGCTCTACCACAGGATCAATTGATTTAGACATGGTATAGATATCCATATCATAGGTCATATCATCTTGTGGCATCATATCACCATAATAAGAGAATGTTTTCTTGATGCCTTTAATTGATACAACAAGTGTGTTCTCATCTTTGTTGTGTTTGACCACTTTACCTGTAGCATTAGAAATTTCAGCACCCCATCCTGTTAATGGTCTAGAAAAATCCTCTAGTAAGTATGCTTCAATGTTTAATGCATCATATTTCATAAAAAGCTTAACAGCTTCACCTAAATGGATGTTTGAAAGTTTATCTTTTCCTATTGTAAAGATCTCAATAACATCGCCTGACATTACATGGACATCATCACCATCAATCTCTACGACTTGACCAATTGATTCACCTTCAATAGCTGTTGTACCAAGAGGCAAGTCTCTTTCTACTAATAAATCAATTCTTGAAGGATTAACATGTGCTGGAATAGACATGGTCATAACCCTTGAATAGAAGTCGATTGTTGCACCTACTTTTAAGTCTGTAAAGTTAAAGTTCTTTGCTGCTGCGTAAGTTGGAATCATATAAGTCATACCATCTGTTGATGTACCAGAAATGATGAGTTCACCTTGATCATTTCTTTCAAGACCATCAATGGTAACTGTGATTTTTTCATCAGCAGAGTAGAATCCTGATACCATTAAATCATCTTCATTAAAGAAGATAACATCAAACTCATAAGACTTGCCAACTTCAACGAAGATATCTTCATTGATTTGTAGAGATTTTTCGCCTTCATCAGTTGAAACAAGGATGGTTTCTCCATCTATAGACACAACCTCACCTGTCATTCTTAGTATCATATGGCCCATATTAGTATGTCTTATGCTAAAATCCTCAGTATAATAAGGCATTAATGAATACTCTGTATCTGTTTCTTTTGTTACATAAACAGTTTGTCCTAAATAGAAGTCCTTGTGTTGGTCATTAGACACGTAAAATACCTCAGCTATATCGCCAGTGAGTATGTCAACGGCATTGTCTGAAAAGCCGATGATTTCACCAATTGTTTCTACATTTTCTTCATTAACTCTTACAACTTCTTCTGGCTTCTCAGTCACTTCAGTTACCGTAGAAATGGCGATATTCTTTGATTCGTCTGTAATCACTTCACTTGAATTTGCACCACAACCCGTAAATAATAGTGACGCTGTTAATAGACCGACTGCTATATTTTTCTTGTTCATTTTTCTTCTCCTTTTAAACCCTTGTTTGTTATTAAGACGCAGAGAATTTTATTTGGTTCCATTTATTTTTGAATTATCATGGAAAATGAAATAAATGACCGTTTTATGGCTAAATGTGTTCAAAAACTATCCTAGGATATGATGTTATGGTATAATCTAGAGGATTATGAAAGGAAGGTGGAGCTTATAGAAAACAAAATGGACAATTGAATTTCAAGCGCCTGGACTGCTTAAACAGTTGACGAGGACGGGGTTTTATCGAAAGATTCGGCGGGTGCCCCGTGGTGAACTCACACCGTTAAAGGTTGGCAAAACTATAAAGTGATTTATAGGACAAATCCAACTGGTGAGCAAAAACGTATGGAACTTTAAATGTAGGAACCTTATGGTTCTTTTTGTTGTTTTTGAAAGGATAAAAATTATGTGTGGAATAGTAGGATACATTGGCGAGAATAAGGCGTTGCCTGTGTTATTAAATGGATTATCAAAGTTAGAATATAGAGGGTACGACTCAGCAGGTATAGCACTTCTAGACAATGAAAACTTGTTTGTAAAAAAGAGAAAAGGCCGTTTAGTCGGTTTAGAGAATGAGTTAGATGTAGACAGTCACAACTCAGTAATTGGTATTGGTCATACACGCTGGGCAACTCATGGTGCACCAACGGAGAAGAATGCCCATCCACATACGGATCAAGTGAACTCGATAGCAGTAATCCATAATGGGATTATTGAAAACTATATCAAAATAAAAGAATGGTTAAGAGAAGTTTCAGACGTTCATTTTAAATCAGAAACAGATTCAGAGGTTATTGCCCATTTGATCAGCTATTATTATGAAGATGATTTAATGGATGCAGTTTATAAAGCTGTAGATAGAATGGAAGGTGCTTATGCCATTTCAGTCATTTCTGAAGAAGAGCCAGATAAGATTATTGCAGTTAGAAAAGATTCACCTTTGATTGTAGGTATTGGAGAGAACGAGCAGTTTCTTGCATCAGACATACCAGCACTTCTTAAATACACAAGAAAAGTTCATTTTATTGAAAATGATGAGTTTGTACTTTTAACAAAAGACAAGATTCAGATCTTTGATGAATTTAGACAACCAGTAGAAAGAGAAGTTTTTGAAGTAACTTGGGATGCAGAAGCAGCTGAAAAAGAAGGTTTTCCACATTTTACATTAAAAGAAATCTTCGAACAGCCTCAATCGATCAAAGAAACTTTATCTAGAAGAATTGATGCCAGTAATGAAATTACCTTAGAAGGTTTAAACATTGCTGATGATAAGTTCAAAGAATTTAACAAGATTTATATTGTTGCTTGTGGTACCGCATACCATGCAGGTTTAATTGGTAAATACGCCATTGAAAATATTGCAGGTCTACCTGTGGAAGTTGATATTGCATCTGAATTCAGATACAAGAAAACTTTCATTGATGAGAAGACACTTTTCATAGCAGTCTCACAATCAGGTGAAACACTAGATACATTACAATCATTAAGAGAAGCTAAGAGACAAGGAGCAACAATACTATCAGTCGTAAACGTGGTTGGTTCATCGGTTTCAAGAGACTCTGATGGTGTACTATATACTTGGGCAGGTCCTGAGATTGGTGTAGCGTCTACAAAAGCTTACACATCACAGGTATTGGTATTCTATTTACTGGCTCTAAAGCTAGGTTTGGTATTTGATCAAATTACTTTAGAAGAATCAAAGAAGATGATAGATCAGTTACATGAGATGCCAAGACTTTTAGATCATGTACTAGATAACTCTACAGCGATTCAGTCTTTTGCTGATTCTCAGTTTAACAATGAAAGTGTTTTCTTTATGGGAAGAGGCGTTGACCTTTATTCTGCTTATGAAGCATCGCTTAAGTTTAAAGAGATCTCTTATATCAATTCATTTGCCATTGCTGCAGGTGAGTTAAAGCATGGTACGATTGCCTTAATAGAAGACAATACACTTGTTATTGCATTTGCAACGCAACAACACCTTTATGAGAAAATGCTTTCTAATATCAAGGAAGTTAAGGCAAGAGGTGCTCATGTAGTGGCAATCGCTATGGAAGGGGACAACGAAATCTTAAAGACAGCAGATGAAGTCATCTTTATTCCAAAGGTTATGGAACATCTAGCACCACTTCTAAGTGTAGTGCCAATGCAGTTGTTTGCATATTATGTATCAGTAGCAAGAGGTAACGACGTTGACAAGCCAAGAAACCTTGCCAAATCAGTTACTGTAGAATAAATTGATATTAAAAACCATGAAGCATGAACAGATTTTCGTATGAAAATCGTTCATGCTTTTTTTCTTCATTCACCTCTTGAGAAGAGTCTAGATATTTTATGCTTTGTAGTGTAATAATTTACAATTATAGTATATGATAATTATATAGTTTTATATAACATATAAATAATCATTAACGAGGAGATATTTATGAAGAATGTGATTAGAGTGAGTTTGGTGCTCTTAGTACTATTACTATCGATTGTAACGGTGTATGCTGAGGATTCTTTAGAGGTGGTGATACCTGAATTTCCAGTGACATTCAATGGTGTTGATATGAACCCAGCCTATAGTGAATACCCTTTATTTGTTTATAAAGGCATTACATATGTACCTATGACTTACAATGCATCGCAAGGACTCGGTTTATCTGTTGAGTTTTCAGGAGAAAAAGGTCTCAGCATCAATCCGATTCAAGCCAATGGCACCATCAAGGATTATACTAAAGCGGGTAAGAATCCCTCTCAGATGAAGGCGATTCGACCTTCTTATAAGATTGCAGTTAATAACAAACTCGTTGATAATGCAAGTGAAGATTATCCTATTTTATCACTGAATGATGTGACTTATTTTCCTTTGACTTGGAAGTGGGTAAATGATGAGTTTGGTTGGGAAATTAGTTTTTCAAATGAAGCGGGTTTAAAGATTGAAAGTTCATTATCAAGTGTAAAAGAAGAAACAACTAGTATAGAAGTAGAAAGGCAGTATGCCAGTGGTGAAGTCATCAAAGTAGAAAAAAATCCTGATGCGGGTTTCTTCTGGCCGTACTACTTATACATACCTAAGAACTTAAGTGATGATAAAACATACATATTTGTAGAACCCAATAATCAGCCCAATAAAGATGTGGCATTTAGTCAAACTGAAGAATCTGCATATGGCACTGCTATGCATAACATCCAATATGCAGAAAGCCTAGGCATGCCTGTTCTTGTACCTGTATTTCCAGGTACAAATGACATTACTAAGGTAACACCAGAGTATTATCATGCCCTTAATACACCTGCAGTTTTAGATGATGAAGAAATCTATAAAAGAGTTGATCTTCAACTTTTAAAGATGGTTGAGGATGCGAGAGACAAGTTAAGTGGTGATTCTATTGAAACATATGAAAAAATCATTATAAACGGTTTTTCTGATTCAGGTAATTTCTCTAATAGGTTTACAGCCATTCATCCTGATAAAGTAAAATTGATGGTAGCTGGTGGTATCAATGTTTTCTTGTATCCAACAGATAAGTATGATGGCGTGGACTTTGAGTACCCGCTAGGTACTGCCGACTATGAAAAACTATTTGATAAGGCCTTTGATCATAAGGCTTATGACCAAGTTGCAAAGTTCATCTATAGAGGTGGTGCTGATGAATCGGACCCTATTTATGGTACAAACTTTATGACAAAAGAGGTCAAGAACTTTATTATCAATCACTTGGCCAAAGATATTTCAAAGAGACTTGATATTTCAAAAGAGATCTATGAAGAAGGTACTGACAATCTTCAGTTTGTCATCTATGAAGGCATTGAACATACCATTACTGAGGAGATAAGAGAGGACATCATCAAGTTTATTAAGACAAATATAGAAGGGGATTTTAAGGCTATTGAACCTTCTGATCATAAAGGTAAGTTGGCATTTATGGAAGGGATGAAGAGTGCCTATTACTTAGGTGGTCGAACTGAAACGCAATATGCAATAAAAAAAATATCTATAAATGGACCAGGAACAGGTGCTATGAATGCAGATCCTGAGATACTTGCAGATGCCGACTTAGTATTTTTATCGGTTAGAAATCAAAATGATATCCCGGCTTTATTAAGCAAAGATTTTTCTGATTTAGTTGTGACTGATAAAGACGATTACATCAAGACTAAGTATGAAGATGGTAAGGTTTATATCTTACTTCAAGCCACTAGTGAAACAAAGGGAAAAGAACTTATAGATACCATAAAAGTAGAACAACTTATAAGTCAATAATTAAAGAACTCACCTAAAGTCAATATAGGACATAGGTGAGTTTTCTTATGTACTCATAACTGTTGAGAGCTAGATATTCCGAATGCATGAATTTAGGTGTAACTATATTGTCACAACAGATGAAAGATTTACATGATATAATTTTTTAGAATCGGATAAAAAGAGGAGAGATATTATGTTAAATAAAAAGGATTTAGAATTAGTTGAGAAAGCTAGACAAGTCATTACTGAAAATTATGATAAGGTAGATTATCTTCATACTGTTGGTGCGGCAGTACGTTGTAAAAACGGTAAAATCTACACCGGTGTCAACGTATACTCACTTCATGGTGCTTGTGCAGAACAAGTAGCCATAGGTGCTGCTATATCAAATGGGGAAAGAGAGTTTGAAGCAGTTGTAGCTGTTAGAGGCCAAAAGGGAGAGGAAGTCTTGCCACCTTGTGGTAACTGCAGACAGATGTTAGCTGACTATATGCCAAAAGCTTATGTCATCATTGATTCTAAAAAAGGCCTTATCAAAGTAAAAGCACACGACTTACTACCTTTTGCTTATCAGGTAGAAGCATAAGAGTAGACTCACCAACTGAGGTGAGTTTTTTATTGGTTTGAAAGCAAAGTTTTCATAAGAATCGAAAGCCACGATGGCTTGAGTTTTTACTTAAGTGGTATTTTTCATTGAAGAGCTTTCTTATTTAAACATGATACGGTTAGTAAGGCCAATAAGAAATCATATTATGATTAGAATCATCTTGCCCTCATTGATAAAATTTTTTTGAAAGGTAGGTTCTTATGAAAGAATATAATTTTAAAGCCAAACCCATTTGGCCCAAGGGTCTAGAAAAAGAAATGAATTTGCAGGTTGCCTTTAGAACTTTTATTAAATCTGGTGAAAACATCATGATTGCCTTAACGGCATCAACTGTTTACCGTTTGTGGGTTAATAATATGTTTGTAGGGATTGGTCCAGCCAGAACAGCCAAAGGCATCTTTAAAGTAGATGAATATGATATCGGTCAGTATTTAACATTAGACGAAAATGAAGTGATTGTAGAAGTTGTGGGTTATAATGTTAACTCCTACTATACCATGGATCAGCCATCATTTTTACAGGCTCAAGTGGTTGAGGATGATCAAGTTATTGCCTATACAGGCGGTTCATATTTTGACTATAGAATATGTGATGAAAGGGTAAGAAAAGTACAGAGATACAGTTATCAAAGGCCTTTTTCAGAATGTTACCATTATCCAAAATCAAATAATTATACAAAGAATAATTTATCCGTTTTAGAAGATAAGAGATGCATCTACAGAGAGATTCGCTATCCAGCTTATGAAGTCTTATATCCTCAAAAGATTATTTCATCAGGCCAAGTAGACTTTGACTATGTATCAGATTCAATAAAAGAAGATCGGTCATATACGGATATAAATGATAAACTCAAAGGCTATAAAAAAGAAGATCTGGATGAACATCTGAGTAGTGAGTATCAGAATATGAGTTTTGCCGAGAGTCAAGGTGAACATGATCAGTCATACAAAACCTATGAGTTTCCATTTAATGCAACAGGCTTAATTGCCTTTAGTATTAAATGTGACAAGAAGACAAGTGTTTATGCGCTATTTGATGAACTTCTAATAGATGGCGACATAGACACAACTAGGGCTGATTGCTGTAATGGCATTAAGATTTACTTTGAAAAAGGTGACTATGACTTTATAAGTTTTGAACCCTATACCTTTAAGTACTTAAAACTTGTAAGTGATGGTAACTGTTCTATAGAAAACATTAGGATTATAGAATACAAACATGAAAAAGTAGACTATGAAATTGACCTAGAAGATGAGGATTTAAAGTTGATTTACCAAGCAGGACTTGAGATCTATCTTTCTAATGCAGTGGACGTCTTTACAGATTGCCCTTCTAGAGAAAGGGCAGGTTGGTTGTGTGACAGCTTTTTTATAGGTCGAGTTGAGTATGTTCTTACGGGTGAAAACATATTAGAGAAAAGTTTTCTAGAAAATATCATCTATGCTCATGATTTTCCTCATATACCAGCAGGCATGATTCCCATGAATTATCCAGCTGATCATTATCGAGGTGGCTTCATTCCAAACTGGGGTATGTGGTTTATTCTTGAACTAGAAGAGTATTTTTTGAGAACAGGTGATAGAAAGTTAGTTGACCAGGCAAAACAGAGAGTTTATGACTTTTTAAATTACCTAGAAAACTTTGAAAATGACTTGGGCTTACTTGAAAACTTAAAGGGCTGGGTTTTTGTAGAATGGTCAAAAGCCAATGACTTAACTCAGGATATAAACTATCCGTCCAATATGGTTTATTACAAGATGCTTAGAGCCATAGGCAAGCTTTATGGCGACCATGGTCTTTTAAGTAAAAGTCTTAAGCTAAGACAAGTCATCTGTAAAAGGTCCTTTAATGGCGAGTTTTTTACAGATAATGAGGTTAGAAAAGATGTTTTGATAAATCCAAATCATACAACAGAAGTCTGTCAGTACTATGCTTTTTTTACTGGTATTGCAGATAAAGAATCTCATAAAGATTTATGGCTTAAGCTTATGAATGAGTTTGGGCCAAACAGAAAGAAGGACAACAAATATCCTAAGGTTTATTTTGCCAATGCCTTTATAGGCAATTATCTACGATTGGAGCTCCTGTATAAAGACAAGAGATACGACCAAGTATTACAAGAGATGAAGGACTATTTTTTAAAGATGGCAAGGACAACAGGGACGCTTTGGGAGAAGGACGAGGCTACTGCCTCCTGTAATCACGGTTTTGCATCCCATGTAATTTATTGGTTAAATGGCATTTATAACTCACCTAAGATTTAGGTGGGTTTTTTAGTGGAATCAAGACTTCACTGATGAAATCTTCATTCATAGATTCCCAGTAATCAAATAGGGGGACATAAAATGCCTGGTCGCCAGGTAATAGATTATGCTCTTTAGCATAATTAAGGAGTTTCTTGATGGTTTGATCGACAGATGGGGTTTGCCTTTGTGTATGCACCTCATGTATTTAGTCATAGCTAGTTCTTTGCTGCTTATATCTTCATGTGAAGTCAAATAGTCAAAGACGTAAATCATTTTATATTTGCCTTCTTGGTCTTCTCTGATATCAAAGCATATACCAAATTTTGAGGCTATTTGGCCCTCATTTTCAAGTCGCTTTTTTAACCTTACGACTGCAGAAGTGTATGACATGAGAGGCCCATAACCAATAAACTCATTGATGCTCTCAGGCTCAGGATACTCATCTATGAGGATGCCTTGGTAGATGCTGAGTTCATTAAATCTCTTAAGACTGACTATTATTTTTTGGATGATTTGACTTTGCATTTCTAAAGACTTCATCTTCTTTTGAACCTCTCATGACTAAAAGTCACGAGATTCTTAGGTACAAAAGCCTAACGGCTTTTAATTTACTAAGCTAACCCGCCAGTTCCTGACGTTTTTATTTCTATGCTATTGATTTATATCTGCCTTCTTTTAGGCCTTTCAAACCTTCATTCTCAATGTTTATACTCGCATTATCATCTCTGTCGTGTTTTGTTCCACAAACTTGACACGTCCATTTACGGATAGATACATCTTTCAATCTCTTATTTTGATAGTCACACTTATGGCATATTTGACTACTAGGATAATACTGATCGATTACAATTAGCTTTTTATGTGCTGGAACCATTTTATATTCCAGAAACCTTTTGAAAGTACTATAAGCTGCATCACTTATACTCTTAGCAAACAATTTATCTTTTTTCATTTCTTCTGGCTTTAAATCTTCTATGCAAATAATATCATAATCGTAAACAAGATCAGTCGTAAGTTTATGAAGAAAGTCTTCCCTACGATGCTTGATTTTCTTATTTTGGCGACTCACTTTCAAACGAGACTTATGATAGTTCTTACCATATTTTTTCTTTAGGTTCATGCTTCTTTGCAACTTTGCTAGTTTCTTCTCATTCTTCTGATAGTACTTTGGATTATCGATTACATTTTTATCGCTCAAAGTGGCAAATTTATGGACACCCAAATCTATACCTACACTCTTATGTGTTTTAGGTAAGATTTTTACCGGTATATCTTTACAAGTAATTGAAATATAATATTTTCCATCAGATTCTCTTGTGATAGCAACATTTTGAATCTGTCCTTCATAAGGTCTTGAATAAGCTAACTTCACCATCTTTATTTTTGGAAGTTTAATCTTACAGTTTTGTTTCTTATATTTATTGATTGATGTGAACTCCCATTCTTTTTCAAGGACTTCAATGTTATTATTGGTTAGGTTCATCACGATGGATTGCTCATAATCATAACGTGATTTAAACTTCGGATGGCGCTGCAAGTCATAAAACGTTAACACTTTTCCTGTTCGTTTAGCCTTTTCTAACTTCTTTTCTGAGTAGGTCATAGGACCATCGAAAAAATAGTCATAAGCCTTTGCCAAGTCTTTCAATGTGTTTTGCATGACTGATTTTTCACACTCATATAACCAATCGTTATTTTTCTTCAAATCAGTTAACATAGAAGACATTTTATTGTAAGAGAGAATACCCTCATTTTTTTCAAAACGGTCCATATTGATCTCTAGAAAATGATTCCAAACAAATCTTTTTGCCCAAAAGGATTTTTCCAAAATTTCTATTTGCCACTTTTTCGGATAAATTCTGTATCTATAAGCTCTCATAATTTCAGACATGGAAACCTCAATTCTTTTAACTTCGAATATAATCTACAATTTGGCTCTCAGTATGTTCACTGACAGTTGTAACAAAGTATGACGAGTTCCAGAGATGTCCACCCAAAACGTTTTAGTCTAAGGTATTTAAAACAAAATTGCACTTGTACCTCTAAATATTTGGTGATATAAGGTAAATAATCTTGTCAACAATTTATTAGAATATGTATAGAATCGTGTTTCATTGAAGTATGGGCTTTTGATACTTAGTAGACCAAACTGAATGATCATTAAGCGAACTCACATATCTTCTTTTTGCTGATTTACTCATATACACCTTTACCTAATGATAACATAATAAGCAAAGAAAAACAAGAACAAACGTTCTCGTTTTTCTCGATATCAGCCTCACCACCAGCCTCACCATCAGCCTCACCTTAATTGATTTAGTTTCACAAATATAGCCTACATTTATGCTCTAACTCACTACTAAAGTAACGAGTGTGCGAGCACTTTTCATCAATTTGATCCTTTTACTGGATAAGAAGTTCAAGCTGGACTTCTTGTTTTCACCAGATAAATATGTCTGAATTTCCTTAAGCGTTAAACCACTTTCTTTTAGAGCCAAAATAAGCTCTAACTTATCTAGATCATCTCTTGTATAGAGACGGTACTTGTTTTTTCCCCTATACGAAGGTTCTAGTAGACCACACTTGTCGTAATGGATTAGTGCGGTTCTTGAAACATCGAATTTCTTGGCAACTTGACTGATTTTGTATTTTTCCATATAAACCTCTTGACTGTAATGTAACATTATAGTTTATGCTTATATTATACAGTAGTTGTTAAGTTTAATAAAGTTATGGAGGTGGCATGCATAATTACATTGAAGTCATTGGTGCAAGAGAGCACAATTTAAAGAACGTTTCTGTTAAGATTCCCAAGAATAAGTTGGTTGCAATTACAGGACCATCTGGTAGTGGCAAGTCGTCATTTGCCATGGATATACTTCAGAAGGAATGTCAAAGGCAGTATATGGAGTCTATGGGACTTGTAACGGATGGTTTGAACAAACCTAAGGTAGACAAAATAATAGGTTTATCACCGGCCATTGGTATTTCTCAAAGAGGGATTGGGTCAAGTTCTAAGTCTAATGTAGGGACTTATACAGAAATCCTTACTTATTTAAGAGTTTTGTATTCAAAAATAGGCCAAAGAACCTGTCAGCATTGTCAGACTTTAATTAAGCCAGATTATATGAATCGTAGTTTGGCAGAAATTGATGAAAAAAACGTGGTTTGTCCATCATGCACACATGAAATGAAACATTTGACCATGGGCATGTTTTCTTTTAACAAGCCTGAAGGTGCCTGCATGACATGTGGTGGCTTAGGCAGTGTGACGGACATTGATCTGTCTAAGGTGGTAGATGAGTCTTTAACAGTTGGTGAAGGTGCAGTAAAGATATGGGGCAATGGTCAATTCTTTGATTACTATGCTGAAGTCCTAGAAAAATGTGGTCAGCATTATGGCTTTAAGTTTGATGCTTCAAAGAAAGTAAAAGACTACAATGATTTGGAGCGTTTAGTTTTTTATAAAGGCGTTGATTCAGAAGCCTTTAAAGCCTTATATCCTAATATCAAGAAACCTAAAAAGGTACATGAGGGTTATTTCAAAGGCATCTTAACTTTTATGAATGAAAAAGCAAAAGAAAATGCAACAAAAGAAAAAAAGAACTCTAAGATCAAAGATGCATTTATAAGTAAGACTTGTCCTGAATGTGAAGGTTCAAGATTATCTTACGAGGGTCGTACAGTTAGGGTCCAGGGCAAAACACTTGTTGAAGTGTCGAGTTATGATTTAAAAGAGTTAATAAGCTGGTTGGACAGTTTTCAACTGACTCAAGCAGAAGAAGCCATTGCCTCAGCAGTTGTTTCTGATTTAAAGAAAAGAATTAAAAATGTCATCAAAATTGGCCTTGGTTATTTGTCACTTGACCGTCAAACGTCAACCTTATCTGGCGGAGAAGCTCAAAGACTTAAGTTATCCAATATCATTGATTCTGGTTTAACTGGCGTACTTTATGTCTTAGATGAACCAACAACAGGTTTACATCCCCATGATGGCAACAAGCTGTTAGATGCCTTAAAGCATATAAGGGACCTAGGCAATACTGTGCTTGTTATAGAACATGATACAGATTTTATAGGCGCATGTGATCATATCATTGATTTTGGACCAAATGCTGGTCCAGATGGCGGCAGGATTGTGTTTTCTGGTAGACCAGAAGAGATTATAAAGAGTGATCATTCAGTGACTGGAAAGTATATGACAAAGAAAGTGGTGAAGCCTAACACGTCATTTTCAGTAAAAAATAAGATCGGTGTAAAAAATGCTTATGCACATAACCTGCAAAACATCAGTCTGGATATACCTCTGAATGCCTTGGTGTGTTTTACAGGTGTTTCAGGTTCGGGAAAATCATCACTTGTTATTGATATTATAGATAAATACGTAAAAAAGGGGTATTCAGATTGTGAGACCATTCATGGCATAGAATACATTAACAGAATTGTGACCATTAATCAGAAGCCTATTGGCAGAATGTCTAGGTCCAATGTAGCAACATATACAGAAGTCTTTTCTTTAATCAGAGAACTGTTTTCGAGTCAAAAGGATGCCAGAAAGGCAAAACTGAAATCCACTTTCTTTTCATTTAATGTTAAAGGTGGCAGATGTGAACATTGTTCTGGTCTTGGTGTTGTTAAACTAGATATGCATTTCTTAGATGATGTAGAAGTTCAGTGTCCTGTTTGTGAAGGTCACAGATTTAGAGAAGAAATCTTAAGGGTTAAATACAAGGATAAGAGCATCTCTGATGTTTTGGATATGACAGTTGATGAATGTGTGGACTTGTTTTCAGAAACCTATACGATTAAAGACAAGTTACTTCTACTTAGTGAAGTTGGTCTAGGCTATCTTAAATTAGGACAAACCACCATCACTTTATCAGGTGGTGAGTGTCAGAGAATCAAGTTAGCTAAAGAGTTATCCAAAGAATCAGTTACAAAGACACTTTATATTTTAGATGAACCAACAACAGGTTTACATCCTAGAGATATAGAAAAAATCACAACACTTCTTAGGAAGTTAAAAAACAAAGGCAATTCTATTTTTGTTATAGAACACGCCTTAGAAGTGATGGCAGCATCAGATTATATCATTGATTTAGGCCCTTATGGTGGACGTGAGGGAGGTCAACTTGTCGGACAGGGTTCTGTCATGGAGATCATATCACAGAAAACCTTAACGGGTTTGTACTTAAAAAATTTTATAAAGGAGGCATAATGAGAAAAATTATTTTGAATTTGGCAATGAGTTTAGACGGTTTTATTTCAGATGAACAAGGTGGTTTTGATTGGATCATCGGACATGGTGATAAGACATCTGATACAGAGGATTCTTTTTCATTTGAAAAGTTTATAGAGTCTGTTGACACTGTAGTGATGGGATCTAAGGCTTATGAAGATTGTATTCTTACTGGTTTAACTGCTTTTGAAGGCATAGATATCATCGTTGCAACGTCTAGAAGGTTTGAAGAAAGAGAAAATGTGACTTTTATAAGTGGAGATATCAATAAGACTATCTTAGATTTAAGAGAAAAACCAGGTAAAGATATTTGGTTATTTGGTGGGGCAGGACTTACGGATTCATTTATTAGAGAAGATATTGTTGACCAGTACATCATTGGTCTTATCCCTACTATCCTTGGTTCAGGTAGACCCTTATTCAAAGGTGGCTACAATAAAATCGATTTGCATTTAGATCAGTTTACTATAGATGAAGGTGTTCCTGTAATCATTTACAGTAAGAGATAAGGTGGGTTTTGACACACCTTTTTTTCATATAAACTTAAGAGACCCTATAGATGCTTTTAATATCTTTGTTGTAAAATGATGACAGGGGGTGGCATATGAATCCGATTATTAAAACTGAGAACTTGGTGATGGGTTACAGTCAAGACAAGAAAGTACTCAATGGCATAGATATGGAGATATATCCAGGTGAAATCATTGGTTATATTGGACCCAATGGTGCTGGTAAATCGACTACTATTAAAATTCTTTTAGGACTGCTTTCTTACGAAGAAGGCAAAATAGAAGTCTTTGGTGAACAATTAGATCCGAAGGCTTATCAGTATAAGTCACGCATTGGTTATGTACCAGAATCTGCCGCACTCTATGAATCTCTAACAGGTAGAGAGTATTTAGAGTTTGTTGGTGCTATGTTTTCTTTATCGGAAGAAGTGATTGAAAAAAAGTCCTATGATATGTGTGAAGTTTTTGATATTCACAAACATCTCGATGAAAGAATAGGCTCTTATTCTAAAGGCATGAAGCAGAAATTATTAATTGTTTCAAGTATGCTACATAATCCAGATCTTCTGATATTAGATGAACCGCTGAATGGTATGGATGCCAACAGTGTTATGATTTTTAAAGAAGTTTTATCAAAGCTTGCAGCAAATGGTAAGACAATCTTGTATTCTTCTCATATTATGGATGTTGTAGAAAAGATAAGTGATAGGATTCTCTTAATCAATGAAGGTAAAATAGTCGCAAATGGCAAGTTTGAAGACTTGGTAAAAAGAAGTGATATGGATTCACTGGAATCTCTCTTTAATGAAATTACAGGTTTTGATGAATACAAAGAACTGGCTGATAATT
This sequence comes from Acidaminobacter sp. JC074, assembly GCF_022496765.1. Taxonomy (GTDB): domain Bacteria; phylum Bacillota; class Clostridia; order Peptostreptococcales; family Acidaminobacteraceae; genus JABXKX01. The sequence continues at coordinate 46,152 of NZ_VANV01000020.1, forward strand.
TTGTGTCTGCTATGTTGGGAGGCCTCCATGTCTAGTGGCATCTTATGGCTTGTAGATCGATTTAAGTTTGTCTTTATTAAAGCGGGCATAGACTTCGATCAGATGAGAAGGATACTTGCATTAAAACTTGTTATGGACACCAGAAGATCTAATACGAGTATACAAGACGAAAACAAGAATACGCAAGTCATGGCCTTACTGTCTTACGGTCTGATGGGCCTGTTTTTGCTGGTATTTTCTCTTGTTATGTCTGACTTGTATGTGAAGGTTGGCATTTTAATGAGTATTACCTTGGTTATGATGTCTCTGACCATGATATCTGATTTTTCCAATGTGATACTAGATATACGTGAAAAGTCTGTCCTTCATACCAAGCCCATTGATCCCAAGGCCATTAGTGCAGCTAAAGTCCTTCATATACTTAACTATATGGTTTTGTATACCATGGCTTTGATGTTACCTTCACTAGTTGCCATAAGCATCAAACACGGCTTATATGTGCTACCATTAATGGTTCTCGCTTTTATTTGTATCAATTTTATTGTGGTCTTCATTACTTCAATATTGTATGTGATCATACTTAAGACTTTTGATGGAGAAAAACTAAAGGACATCATTAACTTTTTTCAGATTTCTCTGGCAATCTTAATGATGGTAGGTTATCAACTCTTTAACAACACCATCATTGTTTCAGATATGAACTTAGTGATTGTTCCTAAGTGGTATCACGTTCTCATGCCATCCATGTGGTATGCATCCTGGTTTATAAGAGAAAACACACTCTTATTACTTGTGTTGAAAATCTTAGGTGTTGTGGTGCCTGTTGTATTATTTTGGGTCTATTCAAAGTACTTATCTAAAAGATTTGAATCTTATTTGTCAAAGTTAGAAGAGAGTGGAGAGAAAATCAATATCACCAAGGCCAATCATAAAAAGAAAAGATTAAAAGCTTTAGCTAAGCTTTTGACAGGTTCTAGGCAAGAAGAAGCCTCTTTCATGCTTGCCATGACCATGCTTTCGAAAGATAGAAAATTAAAGGTAATGATGCTACCGACCATGGCTCTTGGAGCTTGTCTACCTATTATACTGACGATGAGGATGGTCTTATCAGGCCTTGACCTATCTAATGAACATCTATGGATCTATATGACAGTTGCCATGAACTCCATTTATGTTCTTTATCTGGTTCATACAGAACATGCAGGCGGAGCGTGGCTTTATGATGTATTTCCATATGACAATTATTTTGATATTCATAAAGGCTTACTAAAGGCTTATCTTCTTAAGTATGTACTGCCAATGCTGATGATACCTCTAGTTGGATTTGTGTTTATCATTGGACCTTCTGTCTTATTAGACCTTTTATGTGCATCCTTGTTACTGATAATTATAGTTAGAATAGCAGGCCTATTTATAGCGGCTCAGGCACCTTTTTCACTGGATGTATCTGAAGCGACCAAGGACAAGGGAGGTATGTTTGTAAAAAACATGATATTTATGACGATTGTGGCTGTGTTGGCTTTTCTTCATATGTATTTAAAGAAACTTGACTACGGGGTAACCATATTAACATGTCTTTACTTAATCATTAACATAATCATTTGGCATACAAAAATATTCTATAAAAGCTTTAGAAAAGAAGGTGTTCATTAACATCTTCTTTTTGGGTATAAAGTTAATGCACGATTTTATGACTTTAAATCGTATTCTGAATGGAGGTCATAATGAAAAAATTAATTATCGCATCAATCATACTTTTGAGTCTACTTCTGATAGGTCTTTATATACCAAAAGTAAAAGCTGTAGACAAGAAAGAAGACCATATCATAAGAGTGGTTTCATACAACCTGAAGTACGGGTCTAGTAATCAAGAAGACTGGAAAGAAAGAAAAAACATTTTAGCCGACCAGGTTTTAACCTATCAACCAGATTCCATAGGCATTCAAGAAGGTGACTATTTATGGATGTCTGATAGCGGTTTGCCTGGCCTATTAGAGGGCTATGACTATGTAGGGGTTGGAAGAGATGATGGTCATACATCTGGTGAATATACAGCCATTTTCTATAGGTCTACATATGAAGTCGTAAATAGTGGCAACTTTTGGTTGTCTGAAACACCAGATCAACCTTCTAAGGGCTGGGATGGAGCTTGTAATAGGATCTGTACTTGGGTCACACTTGAAAACAAGGAAACAGGTCAGATTTACACCCACTTTAATACCCACCTGGACCATATCGGTAAGGAAGCCAGAGAATATGGCACAAAGCTCATATTGGACAAGATCTCTCATTTTGATACACCAGTCGTCTTAACAGGAGACTTTAACTTTTATCAAGATTCCAAGAACTATCAGGTGATTCAGCAGTCTGGCCTTTTAAGAGATGCTAAGTTTGAAGCAAAAGACTCTATGTCCTATGGGACCATCAACTGGTTTTTAAAACTGAATTTCAGGTGGTTTAAACCCATTGATTTCTGCTTTGTATCAGATGACTTTGACGTTCAGTCTTACAGGATAGACAATACTGGCATCTATAATAATAAACCGGTCAGTGACCATTATCCAGTCATTGTGGATATGATTATCAAGTAGACTCACTGCAGTTTGTCTTCTTCTAAAGAAGATAATACCGAATGAATCAAATATTATTGCGATGAAACTTATATAAGAGAAAGTGTAAAAACTGAGTAATTTCAAGGCAAACCGTGTATAATATAGATACGGGGGAAGTGAAATGAAGAAGATCAACAGTACAATGTTTATACGCTTATTTGCCTTACTATTTATAGTAACGCTTTTTGTCGTGCTTGTTATTCAAACTGTTTATGAGTATTCTTTAATCAGCGAAACAAAAGATATCATGATTGAGGAAGAACAAGTTGCCTTGTCAACCATTAAAAAAGTCATAGGCAATGATCTGAAAAATGTTGTTTCTGATTTAGAGTTTATGAAACTAGAAATGATATCTCATCATGATGAGAGTTTTAACTACGACCATGTCTGGTGTAATTTTATAAAGTCCAAGAAGTTTTATGATCAAATAAGATTTATTGATGTTTCAGGTAAAGAACTTGTAAGGGTCAACTATGATGATGGACATGTAGATATTGTACCTGAAGATCAATTACAAAATAAATCGGACCGCTATTATTTCAAGGAAGCCATCGATCTTGAACCCAATACATTTCATATATCAGACTTAGATTTAAATGTAGAAAATGGTGAAATTGAGCAGCCTGAAAAGCCTATGCTCAGAATTGCTCTTAGGGTAAAAGAGGAAGACTTTGACGGTGTATTAATAGTCAATTACTTGGCTGAACACCTTTTAGATGAAATCGATATCATCAACGAAAACACCAAAGGTTCTATATACCTTATTAATGAATCCAGTGATTACCTTTACCATGAAGACGGTGACAAGGCCTTTAAGTTTATGTATCCAGGTAATGAAGCCATCAACTTCTGTGTGGATTATCCTCTAGTTTGCGATAACTATAATAAAGATTACCTGATATCTGATGGCCAGCTATTCATTGTTGAGTCGGTTAACTTTGATGAAGTCGTTGAAATTGATAGAGACATTGTCGTGACATCTGGTCAGTTGAGACTGGTAGACCATGTCGGCGGGGATGATTATGCTATATATTTTGATACGGACCTTATGACAGTTGTAAAAAATGTAATTATCAAATACAGGTATTCTGTAATCATCATATTCTTTGCTACCTTGTTAATTTCTTATTTGCAGTATAGAATCAGAAAGTCTAAGCTGATTGTCAGAGAGTTGTTTGAAAAGGATGCTCTGACCAATATCTATAATAGACGTGCTGGTATGCAGTACTTTACCAAGTTAATTGATGAAACCAAACTTACCGGTGAAGAGGTATGTGTGATATTTATTGATGTAGATGGCTTAAAGCAGATCAACGATACTTTAGGTCATGAGTATGGAGATGATTTATTAACAACCGTTACCTTTGTTGTAAAAGAAGAAATCAGAGAGAAAGACTTGTTTATGAGACTTGGGGGAGATGAGTTCTTAGTCGTTCTTTCTAACATTGATTCTTATATCACAGAAAAGATTATGTCTAGGATTGAAGACAAATTGGAGTCTATCAATGTCGGTGATGAAAAGAAATACATTATGAGCATCAGCCATGGTATTGCAAGTACCAAAGAAAATGATACTTTGAGTATTGAAAAGCTTATCAGCATATCTGATCAAAGAATGTACAACAATAAAAACTTAAAGAGCAAGAGGAACATGATTAAATAATGAAAACATATACAATTGGTGAAATAGCCAAGGCACTTGATGTCAGTGTTCAGGCCATCAGACTATATCAGAGAAAGGGTTTGATTGAACCTTCTTATGTTAATGAAGATACAGGTTATCGATACTTTGATGACCAAGAAGCAGCTAAAATATGGCGTATAAAAATATTGCAATCAGCTGGATTTGAATTAAGTGAAATTAAAGCTTTAAATGATTTGTCCTTAGACCAAATTGGACCTGTATTAGAGGAAAAAAGAAACAAGCTAAATGAAGTCATTTTACAGAAAGAATTGGCACTCAAGTATTTGGATCGTCAGCTGCTTGGTATAGATGCTCATAAGGAAAGACATGAGATTACAGAAAGATGGATAGATGACCGGTTTGGAATTGCTTTTGGTAAGGAAAGAAGGTATTCATTACTGGAGCATTTAGAAGACTTAAGCCAGTTAGAGGGGCTTTATGGGATCAACCAAGAAGTGGCATACGAACCTTCAACGAGGTTTCAAGTTATAGACGATGAACTTGTTATTGATGATTTATTTGCCATGCAATCATCTAGAAATGACCAGTCTAGCATACAACCAGGTGGCTGGTACTTGTGTACTTATGTAGTCGGTAAAGACCATAAAAATAGCTATAAATCTTTAATGACTTATGTTAAAGAAAATGGCTACACCTTGAGAGGTGACGCCATTCGAGTGATTTTGATCAATGATAATCTTACCAATCACAGTGATTATAATATTCATGAAATTCAAGTGGCCATTTTGAAAGACTAATAGTCTTTGTCTAGCCATTCAAAACCTGCTAGTCGTAGGGAATCAAGGAAAGTTTGGTTCCCTTTTCTAATGTGATCAGCCACATAGTGTAAACCAAAGTAGCGCTGGGCTGTATGGATATGACCAAGTTGATTGGCATAGTCAATAGCTGCATCGGCATATTCTTTACCATGAACAGCCATAGATGTTTTATGGAGCTGGTCAAGGTTCTTAGGACTTAAAGGGGTAGACCTGCCCTGGTACTTTTCATTCATCATGCCATTTAATTGGTCATCTGATGGCGAAAGGTAAGACTCCTTATGGACAATATTGTCGTATAAAAGCTTGCTTGCAGGCTCAGGATATTTTTTAGGATAACCTAATGATAAAATAACAACTGGAAAGACCCCCTCTGGTAAATTAAACATAGGTCTTAACTCATCAAAGCAAGATTCTACAGTCCCAAGATAAACACTTCCTAGACCGAGTGAGTCTGCGGCCGTGCAGATATTTTGTGCTGCAATAATGGTATCTTGAAAGGCTATCCAAAAATGTCTGTAGGATTCTCTAAGGACATGAGGTGCATGGTGTAGTTTAGCCCATTTTTCTATTCTATGCCAGTCGATGCAAAAGAGTAGATTAACAGGCGCCTGCTTAACAATGGGTTGGTGAACCCCTGTATCCATAAGTGCCTGCTTTTTTTCTTCACTTCTGATTTCGATGATGCTATAAGGCTGCAAGTTGCCACCTGTAGCAGCATGACAGCCTGCATCAATAATGGTTCTTAAGGTCTCTTCACTGACTTCCTGGTCTGTAAAACTCCTAACACTTGCACGTTCATACAAGCACTTGATTACTTCATTTTGATATTTCATAACTTACCTCCTAAAGCCATTATAATGTCTGTACTAGGTATAGAGTCAAAATTAAGTTGTATATTTTTTTTAGATGGTTTAGAATGTTACATATGCAAATTTATTTTGAGGAGCGAAATATGAGGAAATCAGACCTTATTTTAAAGGGATCCGTCAGTAAAGCAGTCTTGTTACTGGCTCTGCCGATTATGGCAAATAACTTAATTCAAACGTTTTATAATTTAACAGATACATATTTCGTATCTAAACTTGGAACCACTCAGATGGCAGCCATGCAGTTTATATTCTCATTGGTCTTTTTTATGATGAGTATCGGTATGGGCCTTTCCATTGGTGGTCTTGCACTTATTTCACAATATGTCGGTTCTGGCAATAAAAACGATGCAAAAAAGACCGCTGGTCAACTCTTAACTTTGGCCTTGATTGCTTCACTTGTAGTCGGTAGTTTAGGAGCCTTACTTTCAAGAAACATCGTTTCTTTGATGGGGGCTGAGGGTGATTTATTGAATTATGCATCGACCTACTTAAGAATCATGTTTTTAGGGGCGCCAACCATGTTTATTACCTTTGCCTTTAATGGCATCAAGCAGGGTGAAGGGGACACCTTAACGCCTATGATCTTAAGTGGTTTATCTGTTGTATTAAACATCATCTTAGACCCGATATTTATCTTTGTACTTGATTTAGGTATTGCTGGTGCAGCTTATGCAACGGTCTTATCAAGAGGTATCTTCAATGTGATATCCTTGTTTATTCTCTTTGGACCAAAACACAATACCCTAGGCATTGAAAAGAACGATCTAAAACTGAATAGCCAGTATTTTGTACCCATCATAAAGATTGGTTTCCCAGCAGCCCTAGGTCAGTCTATGACCTCTTTAGGTTTTACAGTATTAAATGTCTTTATCTTATCCTTTGGAGAAGCCATCTTAACAGCTTTTGCTATTGGTAATAGAATTTCTTCTATTATATTTATGCCGGCTATGGGCATCAGTGGTGCCTTAACAACCATTGTGGGTCAAAACATTGGTGCTGATAATTACAAACGTGCCAATGAAGCCTTTCTAAAGAGTGTTGGTATTGCATCAGCAATCATGGTTGTGGGTGCTGTTATTATGTTTATGTTTACAGATCAGCTGATCGGTGTATTCTCAGATGATCCTTATATCATAGAAGAAGGCAGCTTCTACTTGAAGATGATCTTGATTACCATACCACTATTTGGTTTCTTTAACTGTTTAACAGGCCTCTTCCAAGGGTCTGGTCATACCGTTTCAGCCATGGTTTTAAATGTCGGTAGACTATGGGGACTAAGGGTACCTATGCTTATGCTGATTCAAATGTACAATATCAACAATCCAGATTACATCTGGTATGCCATGATCATATCCAACACGGTTATTTGTTTTATAGGCCTACTTATGTATTTAAGTGGCCGCTGGAAATCTCCAGTTATAAAGAAAAGAAAATTCGCTTAAAAGAGGAAATTATGAAAAAACACGTTAAAAGTCAACTCTTGATCGGCTTGGGCTTAATAGCCCTATCGATCTTACTTCACTATGTTCATGTTCTTATGTTTCATGACGTCCACCATACAATGATATTTCTAGTAGCAGACATAGCCTTTGTACCTTTAGAGGTTTTCTTTGTAACCATGGTCTTGGATAAGATACTTGAAAAAAGAGAGAAGGCCCACTTGATGGAAAAGCTCAGCATGCTGGTTGGTCTTTTTTATACAAAGCTAGGCCAAGAGCTCTTAGAGATGCTCTCAAACTCTGACAAGAACATCGAACAAATAAGAGACCTATGTCAGGTTAATCTTGAAACCTATGAGATGGACTTTAAAAGAGCAGGTCAAGGTATGAAAGCACACAAGCACCGTATTGATATTTCTAAAGTAGACTTGATCAGGTTAAAATCACTACTAGACGAACAGGAGCCTTTTTTAGTAAATATGATTTCTAACCCGGCTCTTTTAGAACACGACACTTTTTCAGACCTTCTCTTATCCTTATTCCATCTAAGAGAAGAACTTGAAATGAGAAAAGTAAGTGGAGATCAAAGTCAAATGAAAGACTATCATCTGGATCATTTACGCATTGATTTAAATAGAGCTTATAGAAACCTGTCTATAGAATGGGTGGATTATATGAAATATCTAAAAGAACATTATCCATTCTTATATGTAACAGCGATTATGAAAAATCCTTATGATCAAAGACAAGCAGATGAGATAGAAGTAGAGATTATGAATCACTATTATAAGACACATCCGAAAACTGCTAGCTAAAAAAACTCAATTTGCTATCATACTAGACGGAGGTGTTTATGTCAGAAAATAATAAAGGTTTAATTGCTTATTTATCAGTATGTCTATTTTGGGGATCTACTTATTTGGCTATCAGAATTGGTGTAAAGGATTTTCCACCATCTTTGTTTGCGGCATTTCGATTTATCATTGCAGGTTCTATAATGTTCATGTTTGCCAAATTCAAAGGTTATGAGTTTCCTAAATCATTAAAGGCTATTAGGCATCAGAGTGTTATTGGCCTCTTAATGTTATTGGGCGGTACTGGTCTTGTGTGTCATGCAGAAAAGACCCTGCATTCAAGTATTGCATCATTGATTATTTCAACAGTACCACTTTTTATTGCATTATTTGATTTGGTCATCTTTAAGAGATCTAAGATGTCAAAAGTAGGTATCTTCGGACTGATCATTGGTTTTGTGGGGGTGGCAGTCTTAGCCTTAGCAGGGGCAAATAATATCAGCTTTGATTTCTTTGGAATGATTTTAGCCTTAGGTGCCAGCTTCTTTTGGTCAACGGGCTCTATGTATTCAAGCATGGTAAAAAAAGAAGGACATATTGTATCTAACATAGCCATACAAATGTTAGCAGGTGGTATAGGCCTATTGGTATTAGGCGGTTTATCAGGTGAGTTTTCCTCACTTCATCCGACCAGTGAATCTATGATGGCCCTATTATACCTGGTTGTCTTTGGTTCTATTGTGGGGTATTCGTCTTATATCTATGTGCTTCAAGTTTGGCCAGCATCAAGAGTCGGGACTTATGCCTATGTTAATCCAGTGGTGGCATTATTTTTAGGCGTCCTTATCTTAAATGAGCCGGTTAATCTTGTAATTATCATGTCACTTATCATCATATTATCAGGCGTTATCTTGGTCCAAAGATCGAAGATAGAACATTAAAATTATATAAAAAGGTTGATTTGATTGGCCTAACCGGTTATGATAATCATAATTAGGACGTTTGTCCGATAGCCTGCGGGCTATTTTTTCTAAATAGAATCGGACATTCGTCCGAGGAGGTATTATGTTAGATATTATTATTTATCCCATTGGACAAATGATGCACTTGCTCTATAATTTTTTAAGTGCTGTTTTGCCAGAATCTGCACCAGCTTATGGTGTTGCAATTATCATCTCCACCATCTTTTTAAAGTTGATTTTACTGCCTATTAACAACAAGCAGATGAAGTCTACAGAAAAGATGCAGGAAATTCAACCTGAACTTGAAGCCTTGCAGGCAAAGTATAAAGACGATCAAGAAAAACTTAGTCAGGAAATGATGAAGCTTTATCAAGAACACGGTTTTAATCCGTTTTCAAGTTTTGTTCCTATGTTGATTCAAATGCCGATTATCATTGGTTTTTTCAATGTTATTCGTGAACCGGCCAAGTACATCTTTCTTAACAACTTATCTCTAGATCAGATTAATATGAGTTTTTTATGGTTAAAGAATTTAAGTATGCCAGCAAGTCAAATGGTAGATGGCATTACAAACGGCATCGCCTTAGGGATGGATTTACCACTAATCGGTTCTGCCTTACCTTTATTGGCTATTTTATCGGCTTTTACCACATATTTATCAACCACTATAGGAGCGAGTTCACAGCCTAACAATCCAAGCATGAAAATTATGTCAGCAATGATGCCTGCAATGATCTTTTTCTTCGCACTCAATATGCCGACAGGTCTTACTTTGTATTGGGTTGTGGGTAACTTATTTCAAGTCGGACAGCAGTTGATAAAAAAATATAGAAAGTCAAATACATCCAATAAAGTGAAAAGGAGTTTTAAATATGCCAGTTAAGTTAATTACAGACAGTGGTTGTGATTTACCAAAGTCAGTGACCATTAGATATGATATAGAAGTAATTCCATTAAAGGTATTTGTTGATGAAGTCGAGTACCTAGATAGTGAAAGCATAGAGTCACATCAAATGATGTTAGCCATTGATAAGGGGGTGGAAGTTAAAACCGGTCAAATCACCCCAAATACTTATGAAGCGGTTTTTAATAGATATTTAGATCAAGGCTATGATGTCTTATACTTATCTTTTTCATCAGACTTGTCATCATCTTACCAATCGGCGTGTTTGGCTAAAAAGAATCTTGAAGGCAAAGGGAGAGTTGAAGTCTTAGATACAAGGTGTGCATCCCTTGGACAAGGCCTGCTGGTTTTAGATGCTGCTAAATCACTAAAACATATAGACAGCATTGATGCGCTTGTAGATTACGTTAAGAGTAGAATCGGTGATGTGAATCACCATTATGTTGTCTCTGATTTGAAGTACTTGTTCAAAGGCGGCAGATTGTCTTCTACCCAGTACCAAGTTGGTAAACTGATTAAGATGAATCTTATACTTGGTCTAGAAGATGGTAAGCTGCTCTTAAAAGATAAAAAGAGAGGTAAGAAAAAATCTTATCAAAAGTTATTGTCCAACCTATCCGGTAAAGATCTATCAAATGTTACAGTAGGGATCAACTACGGCTTAAATACAGACGATGCTGAATATATCAGAAGTGAAGTTGAAGCTTTGAAACCAAAAGAAATCATCATGCATCCAATAGGTTGTGCTATTGGTGCCCATACTGGACCTGATTATGTAGGTTTGTTTTTTCAAGAGAAGTCATGATGATTTCTCTTTTTTCTTGCCAAGAGACATCCGAAAACTGCTTGCTAATAGGCTCAAATATTCTTATGATAGAATAAAGGAGCCTTATATGAATATTTACAGTATAGCCAGAACAACTAAAGACGGGAATTTTGATGGTCAGTTTTATTTCGGCGTCAAAACAACCGGTATCTTTTGCAGGCCATCTTGTCCATGCCCTATAGCCAAAGAAGAAAACGTACGTTACTTTGAAACGGTTGATCAAGCCAAAAATGAAGGTTTTAGACCTTGCAAGAGGTGTCAACCTGATGTCTTTGTAGAGCATTATCAGAAAAATATAGCCGGTACACAGATTGTAAAAGAAGCTTTAAACTTGATTCATGAAGGCTATTTGAATCATCATACTTTAGATGATTTGGCAGAGTCTCTACATCTTTCTTTAAGGCACCTACGGTCTCTTTTTATAGAAAACATTGGAACAACGCCAGTTAAGATGTCAATGTTTAAAAAAGCCATGATGGCTAAGGAGAAACTCTATGAATCCGACTTATCCATAACAGATATTGCAGGCAGTTCAGGTTTTGGTTCATTAAGACAGTTTAATACCGTTTATAAAAGAACCCTGGGGGTAACGCCAAGTGAATCACGAAAACACATGGACCTTTACACATTGGGTAAATTAGAACTTCAACTGCCTTATGATGAGTACTTTGATTTTGCCAGTGTTTTAGACTTTTTACCTCATAGGATCACAAGAGGGGTAGAGATCATTCAAGATCAGACTTACTTACGTACCTACCGTATAAATGATTCACAGGGCTATATCTCTGTCAGTGATGAAATGGGTTATCTAAAGATTGAAGTTTACACAGAGGATTTAAGAGATGCTTATGAAGTATACCAGAGAATGCAGGGTCTCTTTGATTTAAAGACGGATTTTAATCCCATACTCAAGCGCTTTAAAACTGATCCACTCTTATCTAAGGGACTGGTAAATGGACGTGTACCTAGACTGCCTAAAGCATTTAATCCCTTTGAGCTTACCATTAGGGCTATTATCAACCAGCAAATTTCTATCAAGGCAACCTCAACATTTATGGAAAGACTGGTCAAAAAAGCTAACATAAGGACACTGGCTTGTTTTCCTCAGGGATTGGATTATTATTTCCCAAATGAACTTGAACTCGACCAGACCCTACTGGACGATATTGGCTTAACGAATACCAGACAAAAGACCATCAAGAATGTAACAGAAGCCTTGTTAAATGGTCAGGTATCTTTAACAATCAACCAATCTTTTGAAGCCTTTCAGAAATCTTTTATACAGGTAAAGGGGATTGGTAACTGGACCATCAATTATGTTGCCTTAAGAGGCTTAGGCATGGTGGACTCTTTTCCAGCTAAGGATTTAGGTGTCATCAAGGCACTTAAGACAAAAAAAGAAAAAGAACTAAATGAAATTGCGGACAAGTGGCGACCTTATAGAGGTTATGCAACTTTGTGTTTATGGCATTTGGAGGCATGATGTATTATACAAGATTTGAAACAGACATATGTGAAGTGATTTTAATTGGAGATGAATCTGGTCTAAAGCGGATTCATCTAGTGGCTGAAGACTCTAATAGAGACTTGGAGATAAAAGAGGAATGGCTTTTAAATGATGATTTTTTTAAAGAGGCAAGGTGTCAGCTGAAAGCCTACTTTGAAGGAAAAAGAAAAACATTTGATTTAAAGTTAAATCCAGACGGTACAGACTTTCAAAAAAAGGTTTGGCAGGCTCTTGGAAACATTGACTATGGGCAAACCGTTTCTTATAAGGACATTGCCATAGAAATCGGCAACGAAAAAGCATCAAGGGCTGTTGGCATGGCCAATGGTAAAAACCCTCTACCGATTGTTATTCCCTGCCATCGAGTGGTTGGCTCAAACGGCAAGCTGACAGGCTATGCATTTGGTATGACCCTTAAAGAAAAGATTATAAGCCTAGAAAAACATTGACTATTCTTTGACTAAGGTCTATTATGATGGCTTTGAGGTGAAAAGATGATTAAACATATAAGAAAAGAAGACTTAAGTACAAAGACTTGGTCGGGTGGCACAACAACACAACTTTATATATATCCAGAATCAAGTGATTATAAAGCTTTGAATTTTGATTTTAGAATATCTACGGCGACCGTTGAAGTAGAAACTTCTAATTTTACCAAGTTATCTGGCATCAATAGATTGATTATGAGTCTAGATGGTCCACTGTCTCTTATGCACAATGATGGGCCGATGATTGATCTACTGCCTTTTGAAGTGGATGCTTTTACAGGTGATGATGAAACCATCAGCTTTGGCCAAGTGACAGACTTTAATGTCATGTTTACAAGAGACTATAAAGCCAGCCTTAAAAGGGTGGAAAGTGAGATTATTAAGACCCATATAACTTGTTTATATGCCTTTGATGATCCAAGTAAACTTACCATAGATAATCAAGTTTATAGGCTTGAAGAGGGTGAGATGTTGATTATTATGGATGATCAAGAAATACAAATATCAGAACCACTTATATGTGTTCAATTACAAAAAAACTAGGGTTATGCAGCTGCATAACCCTTATATTTATTGGTTTGAAAATTTGGTTTTCATAAGTAACGAAGCACTCGATGTGCTGAGTTCTTATTCTTTGTGTTTTTTCTTGTAGATTGTATCAATGATAATTGCAATGGCACCGTCACCAGTAACATTTGTTGCTGTACCGAAACTGTCTTGTGCAAAGTGTAGAGCAATCATTAAAGTCTGTTGTGCTACTGTAAAGCCTAACATAGAATCTAATAGACCAAGTGCTGCCATAACACCACCACCTGGGATACCTGGTGCTGCAACCATTGTAATACCTAACATAAAGATAAATGGTAACATCATTGTAAATGTAGGTGTAATACCAGCAAGTAACATAACACCCATTGATGCAAGTACTAAAGTGATTGTATCACCTGCAAGGTGAATAGTAGCCCCTAAAGGAATAACCAAGTCAACAATATCTTCTGAAACATCATTTTTCTTAGCTGAATCCAGTGTAACAGCAATGGTCGCTGCAGAAGACTGCGTACCTAAAGCTGTAAAGTAAGCTGGTAACATGTTCTTAATAGCCTGTACAGGCTTCTTACCACTCACTAACCATGCAATGAGGTATTGAACAATGATGTAAGCCAGTTGTAAACCTAAAATCATAACAAATACAGAAGCGAATGCTTTCATTGTTGCAAAGATTTCGCCTGTTGCTGAGATTTTAGCAAAAATACCAGCGATATGGATTGGAATTAAAGGAATTAATACCTTATGAACAACCTGTTCCATGATGTGTTTAAAGTCTAATACCACATCAAATAGCTTTCTAGATTTAATAGAAGCCATACCTATACCCAATAAGAAGGCAAGGACAAGTGCTGTCATAACGCCCATTACAGCGCCCATATCTAGACTGAAGAAACCAGATACATCAACTCCAGCAGCAGATGATACTTCACCAGCCTTGATCACATTTGGTAGAACCATTGAACCTACAAAGAAGGCTACAAAACCAGCTGTTACAGCTGAAACATAAGCAATACCTGCTGTGATGGCAAGCATTTTACCAGCATCTCTACCAAGATCTGCAATACCTGGTGCTACAAAGGCAATGATGATCAGTGGAATAACAAATTTTAAGAAGCTTCCAAAGATACCTGAGAATGTAGACATCAATCTAACAAGTAAGTACTGTTCGATGCCAGCAGAGATAAGTCCAATAATAATACCAGCAATAATACCAATAATCAGTTTGGGTAATAACCCTAATTTTTTTTCTTTCATAATAAGACCCCTTTTTTTCAAATTTTAAGATGATTATAAAGACTTCTAAAAGGCAAAGATATGTTTTTGATGAAATATTCTGATATTTAGAAATAATTTATAAAAGGATGGGCTAAAAAGATACAAAATTTGTGGAGGCTTTGTATACTTTTTTTGAAAAAAGGTCTTTGTCCGTGTACGGGAGACACACTTTTGTCCGCAAGTGGCGGATTTGTTCTTTGTTTTTAAAAGTGTTATCATGGATTTATAATAGATGTTTATAAATTTGTCTATTGAGCGAGGTTTTATATGATAATTTATATTAAGTTGATGACATTCATTCAGTTTCTAATTGGTACTGGTGTCTTGTTATTTCATCGTTTAACAGCTTCCAATGAAGCCTTAATGACTTATGTTTACGTGCGTAAGCCAGACCATATGTTGCTTCTGAATTCAAATAATAGGCTAGGCATAGCCATTTATCTGATCATAACAGTTGCTGTGATTATGTGGGTTTATAGAAGGCTTAAAATGAAGCAAGTCCCTTTAGGGATACTACTCATTGTGAATGTGTGCCTTCTTTTGTTACCTGTACAGGAGATTTTGATATATTCTTATCTAATAGCAGCAGCCATGTCCATACTAATAATAGAATACATAAAGATTGGATTAAAAGAGCGGTCTACATAAGACCGCTTTTACTAGGTTTTTGAATTGATAGTGCCATAAGAGTAGATAAAAGTGTTATGGCCATCATGGCAATTAAAACAGCATTGTAGCCCCCTGTTAAGTCATAAGACAATCCAAATGGAATTGGACCAAGTGCAGAACCGATGACCATAAAGATGGTTGCAGCACCACGGATACTCCCCAGATATTTTCTACCAAAGTACCTTGGCCAAATAACACTGATGGTAACCGTTTGTACATTGGTGACAAGACCATATAAAAGCATGAAGATGACAGCTGTAGCAACTGAAGCTACATTTATAAACAGTAGTAAACAAAGTGTTATGGCGACAAGTGTAAATGTAATGATGTACTTTGATCTAAACCTATCGATGATAAGACCTGATACAAGTGGCATAATAAAGCCTGGAAGGGCCATTAAACCAATAACAAAGGATGCCTGTGTTTCAGAGATACCTTTTAAATCCATAATCTTAAAGAAGTGAATTACAAGTCCTGTCGAGATCATAGGTACAATCATAGAGATGATACCTACAAACCAAAATTCTTTTGTTTTCAAAGCCTGATCTAAAGTCCATGCATTTTCTGTTTGTACATTGTTTTCATAATCATCAAGGGCTTTTTCATTATCAGGCAAAGCACCAATATCTTCTGGTTTATTTACAATAAAAAGATAAGAAAGCGGTATAAAAATGACTATTACTGCTAGTGACCATAATCGCCATACATGCTGCCATGAATAGAGATTGATTAAATAGACATTGATAACAGGTACAATTAGGTTGGCAATCATGCCACCTAGGTTCATCAAACTGATGCTAAGGGCTCGTCTTTTTTCAAACCATTGTGGTGTTAATGAGTTTGGTATCAATGTTAAAGAGCCTTGCCCTAAATACCTTAATAGGAAGAAACTGATAGCAATCATAACAATGTTACTAATAAAGCTGTTAAAGAAGCAGACAATGGCTAAAGCGATGCCGACAATAATTGTCATTTTTCTTTGACCATGTTTATCAACAGCCCTGCCCACAAAGACTAGGAGTAGGCCAGAGCAAACGGTTGCTATGGAATAAATAGAAGAAATTAAAGTTTGCGATAAGCCAAAATCACTGGTATATGATTTCATAAATGTTGAAATGGAATAAGATTGTCCTGGTGCAGAAAAGAATACCGACATGCCTGCTACAAGGATAATCATCCAGCCATAAAAGAATTTCTCATTGATATATTTTGATATTTTTATATTCATATGTCCTCCGATACTTTCAAAGACAGATTATATAGGATATCGACTAAAAGGTCAATGTGGGACGACTTTGTTACCGTAACAAGGGGAATGTTAAAATATAGAGCAATTGAAAATACAGACTTGCAACCAATAGTTGCAGGATGTTATACAAGATTTCTAGCATGATTGACGTGTATGTTGTATGCTTTTAAAGAGGTGAGAAAATGAAATTTAACGAAAAACTATTACAGCTTAGAAAAGAAAAAAATATGTCACAAGAAAACCTAGCAAGTAGACTCAATATCTCTAGACAGTCCATCTCTAAATGGGAGTCTGGACAATCCATGCCGGATATGGACAACCTAATTAGGTTGAGTGACATATTTGAAGTGAACTTAGAAAGTCTAGCCAAAGAAGGCAGTTTAGAAAAGGACACCATGACCTATGATGACTATATGAAGTATAAGGAAAACACGCAAATGCCTGCGCCACTTATGCTTATGTTTGGCTTTGGTGTCATAGGACTTGCTTGGTCCATTTATGCTTCAAATTATTTTTTTGTTTTAATAGGCGCTTTGTTTGGCGTGGGTCTCGGACTAATACTAAAAGTCTTTAATTTAGTCAAGTGATTTGTGAAAAAAAATGCTCAAAAAAATGAAATTATAGAAACTATACAAACTTAAAAAATTGGCCTTTTGGTTGATTTTTTTTTATGCCTATGAAGATGAATAATTGCAATACTTTGGTCATATTAGTTTTAGATGCCATCTTTTTTTAGACACAATATCTAGTTTCTAATTGTGTAAAACGTATTGTCAGACACAATATGTTGTGCTATCGTAATTATAGAAGTTAATATTTTTTATGGTCCTTTGTTAAATGGGAATCAGGTGAAATGCCTGAACAGCGCCCTCTACTGTGATCTGGACGCGTGTATGAAAAACCACTGAGGAATCGGGAAGGTATACACAAGGGAGAAAGTAAGTCAGGAGACCAGCCATAAAAAGGAAATGAGCTCGGGGATGGGGCAAAGTTGGTTAGATAACTGCACCCTAAGTGCGGTTTTTATTTGGAGGAAATATGTTAAATAGTCAAAAAATAGTAGATTCTTATTTGAAGCAACAAGACTGGCGTGTAAAAGAAAACTCAAATTCACCATTTTCATTTGGTGCTCTTAACAAACATATAGCAGCTGAGGTTTCAAAGGATTATTGGCTAAGACAAGTTTATCCTCAATCAATTGCAGATGGTTATGTAAATGGTGACTACCATATTCATGACTTGGGTGGCCTAACAGTATACTGTTGTGGTTATTCCATTAAAAAAGTTATTAAGATGGGGGTTACAGGTATTCCTAATATCCCAACATCATCACCAGCAAAACACTTTGCTTCAATATTAAATCAGTTGGCAAACTTGATTACAGTTTTCCAAAATGAAATTATGGGTGCAGTAGCATTCTCTTCTGTAGATACTTACTTAGCCCCTTACATAAAAGAAGATAATTTATCATATAAAGAAGTAAAACAGCAATTACAGAACTTTATATTCTCAATCAACTCTAATTCAAGAGGTGGTGCAGAGCCAGCATTTTCTAATATTACATTAGACTTAACACCGCCAAGAGATTTGATTGACGAGGAAGTTTACTTCGGTGAAGGCCGTTTAAACTATACATACAGAGATTGTCAGAATGAAATGAACTTATTTAATAGGGCCTTTTATGAACTTATGGACAATGGTGATGCTGAAGGTAGACCTTTTGCTTATCCAATACCAACATACAACATTCATGACCGATTTGACTTTGACAACACAATGAACGATGCCTTATGGGATATGGCAGGTAAGTTTGGTTACCCATACTTTGCTAATTTCCTAAATAGCGACATGGATCCAGAAGATGCAAGAAGCATGTGTTGTCGTTTAAGACTTGACCTGAGAGAACTAGAAAGAAAGAACGGTGGTCTTTTCGGTGCAGGTGAATCTACAGGCTCTATCGGTGTTGTGACACTTAATATGCCGCGTTACGGTTATGAAGCCAAGACAAAAGAAGAGCTATTTAACTTAATTGATAAGAATATGGTACTGGCTAAAGACAGTCTTGAAATCAAGAGACAGTTTTTACAAGAACATGTAGTTGATTTAAACCTAGTGCCTGCTTTTAACACATATGTTGGCACTTTAGGCAATCACTTTTCGACGATTGGTCTTGTTGGTTTAAATGAAATGTGTGAAAACTTCTTAGGCAAAGACATCTTATCTGAAGAAGGTCATGACTTAACAGTAGAAGTACTTAACTATATGAGAGAAAGATTGAGTGACTTCCAAGAAGAAACTGAAAATCTATACAATTTAGAAGCAACACCTGCAGAGTCTACAGCTTATAGACTTGCTAAAAAAGACAAGGAACAGTACTTTGATATCATCACTCAAGGGACTCAAGATGTACCATATTATACAAACTCTTGTCATATACCAGTAAACAAGGTTGAATCCATCCAACAGGTATTTGATCACCAAGATGACATTCAAGTTTTATTTACAGGTGGTACAGTTATTCATGTATTCTTAGGTTCACCAGTATCTGGTGCCAAGGCCAAGCAAATTGTAAAAACAGTTTGTGAGAAATACAGGGTACCTTATGTGAGTTTATCACCAGTCAACCACTATTGCCCGGACCATGGTTATATCAGTCAGAAGACAGATGTGTGTCCATCTTGTGGTAAAGAAGTTGAAAAGTATCAAAGAATTACAGGCTATTTAAGAAACGTTAAATATTTTAATGATGGCAAACGTGAAGAGTTTGGAGACAGGACGCAAATATGAAAATAAGGTATAAATCAATTACACATGAACGTTTGGAAGATGCCCCTTTTGTAGGTGCATTGGTATGTGCATTAGATTGCAATATAGGCTGCAAGGGTTGTTTTAACCAGTCCTTAAAAGAGGCGCCTATCTTCTATAAAAAGGCAGATGAAGTCCTAGATGAGATTATGTCTAATCCTTTTAATGAAGGTGTTATTTTAGCAGGTCTTGAATGGTCACTTCAACCCAGTGAGTTGATGGCTATGATCAAATCATGTGCATCTAAAAACATACCCGTAATTGTTTATACTGGCCATAAGATTGAAACATTTTTAAGACGTGTTCCAAAGATCAAAAACTACCCTGAGGTACTGATTAAGTACGGTGCTTATGACGAGTCTAAACTGTCACTGACTCATGAAGCTTATGGTGTTAGATTGGCTTCAACCAATCAAAACATCCAGTCAGTAGCAGACATCATGGAAGTTTATTATAAAAGAGTTATATAACAAATGTATTACTAGGACAGCATTTCGAAAGAAGTGCTGTTATTTTTTTGTCGATATGTAGAAGAAAAGTCCTGAAAAGTCTATCTAAGATTTTAATAGCCATTTCCGGGTAGTGTATTAATGAGGAGGTGGGTAATCATATGGGGAATACAGTAATAGACATAATTGAGGGGATTGGTAAAAGTGAGGACAAGTTATTAGAAATCCTTATAGAGATTCAAAATCAAGAGACTTATAATTATCTTTCTAAGTCAAATATTGAAGAGGTATCTAGGTACTTAGATATTTCTGTAACGAAAATATACGGGATTGCAGAATTTTATTCTATGTTATCAACTGTAAAGAGGGGCAAACATATCATCAGACTTTGTAATTCTACACCCTGTTATTTAGAGGATGGCATGCATGTGAAGAAAATATTTGAAGACATTTTAGGTATCGGTGTGGGACAGACTACTGAAGATGGCATGTTTTCTTTAGAATACTGCTCTTGTCTGGGTGCATGTGATCAGGCTCCTGCTGTTCAAATAGATGATGCTATTTATGGCAGGCTTGATAGAAATAAGATATTTGATTTGATTTCAACCATTAGAAGGAGGGACTTAGATGAGTAAATTATTATTTGATCCTTCTGAAACCTTATTATCTTTTGATTCTTATCAAAAATCAGATGGCTTTAAGGCGCTTGCGTGTGTATTGAAAATGAAGCCTGAAGATGTTATCAAAGAGATCCAAGATTCAAAACTCGTTGGTAGAGGAGGGGCTGGATTTCCAGTAGGTATAAAAATGTCTTCGGTCCTAAGTGAAAAAGATGGGCCTAAGTACATTGTTTGTAATGCAGATGAAGGTGAACCAGGTACCTTTAAGGACAGGGAACTTTTAAAAAGAAACTCTATGAAAGTCCTCGAAAGCATGGTCATAGCTGCTTATGCAATTGGGGCGTCAAAGGGCTATCTGTATGTTAGGGGTGAGTATAACTTTTTAAAAGATCAGATACTAAACCAGCTGGATGATATGAGAAAAAATCATTATTTAGGTGACGATATTTTAGGCTCTGGCTATGACTTTGACATTGAATACCGGTCAGGCATTGGGGCTTATATATGTGGTGAAGAAACAGCCCTCATTGAATCCATTGAGGGACGTTCAGGCGACCCTAGAGTTAAGCCGCCTTATACGGCATCTAAGGGACTTTGGAATAAACCGACTCTCATTCATAACGTAGAGACCCTTATCAACATTCTACCTATTATGAATTATGGTGCAGACTATTACAAGCAGTTTGGCACTGAAAAAAGTACTGGGACAAAACTCTTTTCAGTATCGGGTTCTATAAAAAACAAGGGCGTTTATGAAGTCCCCTTTGGTACCACATTAAATAAACTTCTAGACCTTTGCGGTGGGCCTACAGGCAGGATTAAGTTTGTTCAAATAGGTGGTTCGTCAGGTATTGTCTTATCCAAAGACCAATTAGACATAGAACTGTCTCATGAGGCATTTGAAAAGATCAATGCAGGTCTTGGATCAGGAGCTGTTTATGTAGCCGATGAATCGGTTTGTATCATAGATTTTTTAAATGCCACAGCCGCTTTCTTTAGACATGAGTCTTGTGGTAAATGTACACCTTGTAGGGAAGGCAACAGGCATATTGAAAAGATATTAGCCAGCTTCAAAGAAGGCCAGGGTAAGCTTGAAGATATAGATGTCTTATTAAGAACCAGCAAGGTTATGAAAGAAGCGTCCTTCTGTGGATTAGGTCAAACAGCGACCAGTGCCTTGTCATCAGCCATTGAAGTTTTTAAAGAAGAGTTTATAGAGCATATTGAAGGTAAGTGTAGGACAGGTGTTTGTAAGATAGGAGGTCTCTCTCATGAAAGTTAATTTAACCATTAATGGTCATCAAGTTCATGCAGATGAGAACAAGACCATTTTACAAGTGGCAAAAGACAATCATATTAGGATTCCAACCCTTTGTTATCATCCCGATTTAAGGGCAAAGGGCAATTGCCGTGTTTGTTTGGTTGAGGTTGAAGGTTATAGAAACCTACAAGCAGCATGTATGACCAAAGTAGCTGAAGGTATGGTTGTAAACACCAACAACGAAAGGGTTCGTGAAGCCAGAAGAATTGTCGTTGAACTCATTCTAGCCAATCATGATCAAAACTGTACCATCTGTCACTCCAATGGTGTTTGTGAACTCCAGAGATTGACTGAAGAGCTTAATATCAAGGAAAACAGGTATGAAAATATTCTTGACCAAGAAGAGATCATGTATGGCAATCCATCTGTTGTAAGAGATATGAACAAGTGTATTAAATGTGGCAGATGTGTTCAAGCCTGCAATGATGTTCAGCGTGTTGGTGCCATTTACAACATTGGCAGGTCAACTGAAATGAGAATGGGACCAGCTTATGACTATGACTTGACCCAGGTGTCTTGTACTTATTGCGGACAATGCATCAGTGTATGCCCTGTAGGTGCCATTTATGAAAAGGATGATGTGGTAGCCGTACTTGAAGCCATTGAAGATAAAACGAAGACGGTTATTATACAAATAGCACCATCCATAAGAGTTTCTGTTGGTGAAGTCTTCGGTATGAAACCTGGTACCTTGGTCACTGGCAAACTTGTCAAAGCCTTAAGGATGATTGGTTTTGACCGTGTCTTCGATACCGACTTTACAGCTGACTTGACTATTTTAGAAGAAGGTACTGAGTTTATAGGTCGTATTAAAAATGGTGGGGTTTTACCAATGTTGACCTCTTGTTCTCCAGGCTGGATCAACTATATTGAAAACTTTTATCCAGAGCTTTTAGACCACTTGTCATCTTGTAAGTCACCTCAGCAAATGTTTGGCGCTTTGGCCAAAACTTACTACGTCGATAAACTGGGCATTAATCCTGAGGATTTGATTGTTGTTTCATGTATGCCATGTACAGCTAAGAAGTTTGAAGCCTTACGACCTGAAATGGGCAGAGATGGCATCCAGGATGTGGATTATGTTTTAACAACAAGAGAGATTGGTAGAATGATCAAGATGCAGGGCTACAATCTAGAGCATATGGATGAAGATTCATTTGATGAACCATTTGGTATCACAACAGGTGCAGGCCTTATTTTTGGAGCCTCTGGTGGTGTGATGGAAGCAGCTTTAAGATCTGTTTATGAAATTCTAACAGGAGAAGAACTTAAATCTATTGATTTTCATAATGTCAGGGGCCTAGATGGTTTTAAAGAGGCAAGCGTCATGATTGGTGATTTAGAAGTCAAAGTAGCCATTACCAACAGTCTAAAAAATGCCAAAGTCATGTTAGAAAAGATTAAGGCAGGACAAGCAGACTATCATTTTGTAGAAGTCATGTGTTGTCCAGGGGGGTGTATTGGTGGCGGCGGACAGCCTAGACCAACCAATAATGTCATAAGAATTGAAAGAATCAAAGGCATTTATAATTCTGAGAAACAGATGAAACTTAGAAAATCACATGAAAATCCAGCTGTTAAGCAACTCTATAAGGAATTTCTAGATATGCCTAACAGTCATATAGCCCATCAACTCCTTCATACGAAATATACAAATAAAAGAGACAAATAGACCTTAACCGGTCTATTTTTCTGTACATACTGATAGGGATGACTTATAATATTTTTAGTGGCTTATGCCAATTAAGGGAGGTTGTATGAAAGTAAAGGGGATATATTTTAGTCCGACAGGGACATCTAAGAAAGTTGTAGAAAGCATTTGTAAATCATTATCAAGTGAAGTCAAGTATGTAGACATAACACTACCTAAAAAGAGAAGTGTGATGACAGAGATCAAAGAAGATCTTGTGGTGCTTGGTCTTCCTGTTTACTCAGGTAGAATACCACTTACAGTAGATGGATACATAAAATCTTTAGTAGGCCATGATACACCTTGTGTTGTGGTTGCTGTTTATGGTAACAGAGATTATGATGATGCCCTTTTGGAAATGAAAGACATCATGAAGGAAAGGGGTTTTAAAACCCTTGCTGCAGGTGCATTTATTGGTGTCCATTCTTATACCACTCAAGTAGCAGGCGGAAGACCGGATACAAAAGATCTTGAGATTTGTAGAGAATTTGCTGAAAATATAAAAGAGGCTCTGAATAAAGAGGGTGATCTTAAAGTGAAAGGCAAGTTTCCATATAAGGCAAGAAAAACTGCCAGTCCGATTGGTCCAGTTATTGATGAAAGATGTTTATCATGTGGCATTTGTGCCATTAACTGTCCAACAGGTGCATTGATATACAATGGCAAGCTAAAAATTGATGACACTTTATGTATCAAATGTAATGCCTGTGTAAGAAAATGTCCAATTGAAGCCATTAGCTTTGGTGGCAAGCTGGACCCCTTTGAAAAATGGCTGATAGAAAACTGTTCTGAAAGAAAAGAACCTGAATACTTTACACTTTAAAAGAAGACCTGGTGGTCTTCTTTATTTGTATAGGTTATTTGATTTTATAATAGACAGTATATCTGGATGTAAAAATCTAGAAACCAAAAGTTTATTTTTAATCCCATGTCGGATCATGGTTGAAGAAATACCTTCTAGTGCCATCTCATGGATTTTACATGGACAGTTAAGCTGTTTTATGACCTTCTTGCTAGCTGGTAAGTCCTCTTTCTCTCTTAGAATAACTGAAAAACTCACCAAGCTTTCAAGCTCATGAACAGATGGCCAAGATAAGATATGATTAAAGACATCAGAACCAAGAATATAATGAAGCTCTGCATCTTTATAAGCTTTTTTTAGTTGATGAATGATGTCTATGTCATAGCCTTCAATTTGATGGCGAATGATTTCGTCAGTGACCTCAATGTTTTTTTCGCCTAAGAGGGCCACTCTACACATCTGGAGTCTAACAGCTGCTGAAGAGATCGTTTCATCCTTATGAGGCGCATCATAAAGCGGCACTATGATGACCTTATCAAGTTCATTTGTCAGATTTCTAGCGATGGAAATATGACCATTATGTATAGGATCAAAAGTTCCTAAAAAAATTCCAATCTTAAGTTTAGACATATCTACCTTCTTTCTGTTATTATTATACACGATTATAGATGAATATGACATGAAATATAGGGTATAATCAATATGTAGAAGTAGGTAAAAGGAGAATTGGAGAAAAAATGGATTATAAAGAATACGTAGAATATCTACTTGGGGAAACCATGAAACATAAGGCAACAGACTTACATATTTGTGTAGGTTCTAAACCTTTGATTCGCGTGAATTCAAAACTACAACCTGTAGAAGGTTCTGAAGTGATAAAACCTGATGTGATTGATGAAATTGTACAGGTTTATTTGGATGATAAAAAATATGAAAAACTAGAGAAAAATAAGTCTGTTGACTTGTCTTACTCAGTACCTAGACTGGGACGCTTTAGATGCAATTTCTATTATCAGAGAGGGACTGTAGCAATTGCTATAAGATCTTTACCCCTTGAAATTCCTGATTTGGATTCCTTAAGGCTACCAGAGAATATTATGAGATTTACTTCTAAAAAGAAGGGGCTTGTCATCATTACTGGGGCAACTGGATCTGGTAAATCCACAACCCTTGCAAGTCTAATCTCTACCATAAATCAACAGTACCATTATCATATAACAACCATAGAGGATCCTGTTGAGTACTTACATAGACACCAAAAAAGCCTGGTGACCCAAAGAGAAGTTGGTTCAGATGCCAACTCATTTGTCTCTGCTTTAAGAGGTGCTCTTAGAGAAGATCCAGATGTGGTCATGGTTGGTGAGATGAGAGATATGGAAACCATAGCCACTGTACTCACAGCTGCCGAAACTGGTCATTTGGTCTTTTCAACCCTACATACAAGTGGGGCCGTTAAAAGCATTGATAGAATACTGGATGTCTTTCCAAACAGTCAACATGACCAGATCAGAAGCCAGCTGGCAACGGTTTTAGAAGGTGTTGTCACCCAGCATTTGATTCCAACCAAAGACCAAAAGGGATTGGTACTTGCTTGTGAAATCATGATGGTAACACCAGCCATCAGAAACTTAATTAGAGAGGGCAAGCACTATCAGATTAACAATCTGATTCAAGGTGGTAGAAGTGAAGGTATGCATTCTTTAGAAAGAGAACTGGCAAAACTGTGTAAAGAAGGCATAATAGATGTGGACGAGGCTAGGTTGAGAGCCCATGATCCACAGCTATTCGATTCATACTTATAAAGAGGTCGCAATGAAGAGAAATAAGAAACAATTAGACAATCAAGTCATTGCCACATTTATCAGGCAACTAGGACTTGTACTGGATTCGGATTTACCAATTAACTCAGGTTTAGAAGTCATTCGAACAAAAGCAGACCATCCTAAACTTATATCCATCATCCAGGTTTTGCAAGATGATATAAAAGAAGGTTATTCACTCAGTGAATCCATCAAGAAATTTGAAGATGAGTTAACGCCTTTTGTTGTCAACATGATAGAACTAGGTGAAAAATCTGGTTCCTTATCAGGTGTGATGAACCAAATTGCAGATGCCATTGAAAAGGAAATAGAAATCAGAGAAAAGGTACGTTCAGCACTGGCTTATCCTGTAATTTTGTCCTTGCTTATGTTGGGTGTCATCATATTATTAGTTGTAAAGGTTATGCCGACATTCAATGAGATTCTTAATTCACTAGGTGGCGAAATGCCGGCCTTTACTCAAGGCATGATGAACTTCTCAGAGTTTATCGGTCAAAACATCATTGTTATTGTATCTGTTGTAGTCGCTCTTATAGCAGCTTACTTGTGGTATAGAAATACTGAAAAAGGTGCTTTTAGGATTGATAAACTTAAGTTTTCAATGCCTATTCAAAAGGATATCATAGCCGCACTTATGGGGGCTAAGTTTTCTAGAAACCTTTCAATCCTTTTAAAGTCTGGCTTTAGTTTTTCCATTGCACTTGAGATGTTAAAGCCTGTTATGAACAATCTATACATGACATCACTAATTGACAATGCCATTGAAAGATTAAAAGAAGGTGAGTCTCTTGCAGATGTTATTGCAAACTTTAACATCTTCCCTGGTGTTATGATCAGACTCTTTTCAGTAGCCCAGCAGACAGGGCATATGGATAAGATGTTAGAAAAAGTAGCTTTGGAAATGGAGAAGGAAGCAGATAGTAAGTTAGAAAGTATTGCAACTGTTTTAGAACCACTTCTGATCATTATCTTATCAATATTGGTCGGTGTGATTTTGGTATCAGTGATACTTCCAATTATCAACATCCTAAATGCTATTGGTTAGAAAGTAGGTTGTTATGAACAAGTACAAACTAAAGAATATTCAGTTGCTTGTAATGCTTTCTATATCCATTGTTACACTTGTCATCATCTTTTCAAGTATAGACTCTTATCAAAATCAGTTCGGAGATTTAGAGACCGATAGGATTCAAGAAGTCGTTGAAAAGTATGCTGTCCAGTGTTATGCAACTGAAGGTGCTTATCCTCCAAATGTCTATTATCTACAAGAACATTATGGACTGATTCTTGATGAGGACAAGTATATATATGAATATGAACCTGTTGCTGAGAATATTAAACCAGTCATACAGATCTTTATTAAACCAGGTTTTGAATAGGAGGATTTTATGAAAAGATTGAATGTAAATACTTCTATTGAATCCTTCTTAGTCATGGTTTTAATGATTGTATTTGCTGTGTCTACCATGTTTATTATTATAGAAGGCAAAGAAGCCTTTGAACGTGTGACAGAAAATAAGATTGAAGATGAAAATGCTAGAATTGCCCTTTCATTTGTCAATAAACGTATCAAACAAGATGATTTTAAGGGCAGCATACAAGTTTTAGACCAAGGTGTAGAAGGCTTGCCTGCACTTAGGGTTGACCATGGAGACGGTATGTATACCTATATCTATGAGTTTGAAGGCATCATGTATGAGTGTTATACCGATGAGGAACCTATCATTGCACTCAGTAGTGAAATTGTGCCTGTAAAAGATCTTGAGTTTAAAATGGACTCAAATAAAGTCATTATGTCTTTAAGCTATGAGTATCAAGGTACCATGATACCAATTGAGCAGGTGACAACACTTAGGTCAAAGGGGGAAAACGATGAATAAAAAAGGATTTACACTTATTGAAATCATCTTTTCTATCGCCTTTATCAGTGTTGTATCAGTGGTTATGTTGTCGCTTTTAGCCACATCATTTGAGGTCGAAAATGAGACCGATCTGATGGATATGGCCATCTTGAAGTTATCTAATGAAATAGAACAAGTAAAAGCCTTAGACCATATTGAAGAACAAGTGATTGAAAAGTACTACAGTGACTTTTGGCAAGAAACAAGTAAAGATGAGGCGGCTTACAAGCTGACCCTTAAGATACAAGAAGACACGAATTATGAGCAAGGCTTGTATGATATAATAGTCGATATAAAAGAAAACAAAGAGGGGCAAGTACTGGTTGCCACTCGAGCCAAACATTATTGGAATAGGAAGTGATGCCATGAGCGTATTGAATAAAAAGGGTGCCACTTCAGTTCTCATCATATTGCTGATGGTGGTTTTGATGGTTTTTGGTTTGACCATCTTAACAACAACATTATCAAACCAATCTTTATCAGAAAAAAAGCAGACTTGGCTTAGCGAGTATTACGATCTAGAGTCATATGTTGCTATAGAACTTGCATCCATAGACCAGCGTTTAACAGACCTTAAAGAAGCAAATCAAGAAGAAACACTTCTGCAGGCCTATATGGATGAGTTTGATTTAATCAAAGAAGGCGATGCTTATTACTATTATTTCAGAGTTTCTGAAGATGCAGAGGAAAATCTAAAACATATTGATGTGACCCTTGAAATATATCTTGATAAGAATCAAATTAAAAACTATGATATAGTTGACTACAGTGAAACACAAGATTTATTTGAGTATGAAGACATTAAGTTTGGGAACCCATTTATCCCTAAAGACTAGTTAGAAGGTGTGGTATGAAAAAAATCTTTATAATATGGCTGATTATTTCATTGATGACAGTGCCTGCACTTGCCTTTGAGAATGAGCCTGTAAAAACTTCGGTCAATGACCATTATGAGCTGACTGAAAAGACCCACGTTGAAGAAGCTGACCATATGTTGTTTGTTATGAAAACAAGCTCTGTCAACTGGCTTGCCATGAATATCAAGGTTCAAGCTGTAGATGCGACGGTTATTGTCAACAAGGGTTCTACGTCATATAAAAATGTAAAAACCATTGTTGAAAAGGACCAGGAGTACATTTACAACAATGTCTCAGACATTGAGTACTTCCCACTTCAAATGGGCAGTGGCAAGTATACGGTTTCTTTATTAGGGTCTAATGACGGTAGAAGGTATAGGTCACTGACTTCTAAAGACTTTAAGGTTGAAGTTGAAGAGAATGTTGTATTTCTAAATTCTACACAGACCGTTAACTGGTCAGATGAAACAGAAGTCAGCATACTTGCTAAGGCCTTGACCTTAGATCTAGAAACTGATCAAGAAAAGTTAGAAGCTGTCCATAAGCATATTGTTGATAATGTAAGGTACAACTATCAAAAGGCTGCTACACTGCCAAAAGGCTATATACCAGATGCAGAAGCTACCCTAGAAGTTGGAGACGGTATCTGTTATGATTTTGCAGCACTTTTGGCTGCAATGATGAGGTCTGTAGACGTGCCAACCAAGCTTGTTAAGGGCTATTCATCCTATACACCTGTCTACCATGCATGGAATGAAGTCTTGATTGGAGACGAGTGGTGGATAGTAGATGCCAGTACAGATTCTATATATGTAGATTATAAGGTCCAGTATGTGATCAACAAGCCAATAGAAGCTTATCAAGCAAGTAAAGTATATTAAAAAATCCTAGTTAACTAGGATTTTTTTTGTAACAAGATATTGATAGTACATATAGACCAGTGGATTGGCTCTAGGATTTTGCATGAGTCTTAAGGTGATATCATAAGCTTTCTGATACTCTTTGTTTTCTAGATGAACCCTCATTTTCTGGAATGTCTCATAATCATCATAGGTATCTCTTATGATGGTACCAAGCTCTTTCCATCGGTGATAAAACATATTGGATAGTCTTTCTTGGCCTATGGTAGACTTGTCGCCATGGGCAGGGTAGATGATTGTAGCTGGGTCATAATCTTCTAATAAGTGAATAATAGACTTTCTTAAGTCTTCTTGCTTGCCTGAAGGAAAGTCCCATTGTCCAACAGACCCCTTGAATAAGGTGTCACCAGTAAACATATGGTTTGAAAATTTATAACACACACAGCCTGGTGTATGACCAGGTGTTAAAATGACATCAATGGGCTTAGTGTTTAAAAATAACTTTGTGTTTTCATTCATTTTAATGATGTATAAGTCATCTAGATTGAAGTCCATAGAACGGCCTTCATAGTCAAAACCGTTTTTAAAACCATCCATTAAGATAGGATACTCATCTTCATGGATATAAATAGGCACGTCATAAACATCTAGAGCACCTATATGATCAAAATGGGCATGGGTTAAAAGTATGCCAATGACTTCAAGTTTGTTTTTTTCAACATAAGCTCTTATCTTATCTTTTTCATAACCAGGATCAATGATGTAACACTTGCCTTGATCTTCTAGAAAAAAGCAGTTGACTGGTATATCTCCATTTAAAAGTATTGAATTCATATGACCTCTCTAAAATTCTAATGAATCCCCTTCATTTGGGATAAGGATTCGATTCTTGTAGTTCTTGTCTTTGATAAAGTCCTTTAATAGATCTTTTGTTAAGAAGCAGTGGCTCCATGCATCCATATGAATAGCAAGTATCTTAGCATCTCCAGAATTATTTGCAAGCTGATCAATATCATTTGTAGACATGGTGATGTTCTTTCCAAATGGTAGGACAGCAGCACCTGCAAAGGCAATCACAAGATCTGGTTTTTCAGTTTCAAGTGTCTTCTCTACTTCATCACACCAAATAGAATCACCTGTTAAATAGGCTTTAGGCTCAGCAGATGAACTTAATACAAAACCAGTCGTTTTTCCCATCAACAAACCTTCTAAACCTTTACCATGACGACCACCTACTGTTTTGACTTTGATGTCATCAAAAATCTGTTTAGAACCATCAATGGCTACAATATTCTTAAAGCCACTTTTACTGATTTTCTTTACATCATGAGACCTGCAAAAAATTTTCAAGTTCTTTGGAAGCATTTTGATTGCGACATCATCGAAGTGATCAAAGTGAGTATGGGTAATAAATACACCATCTAGGGCATTCATAAAGTCTAGTTTAAATGGTAAGGGCAGTAATGGATTCTTTTCTTTGTTTCTTGCCTTAGGCATAGAAGACTTAGATCCTTTTTCAGCAAATACTGGATCGACCAGAAAAGTTTTATTGTTATACTCTAGTAAGTGACTACCGTGACGTATATGTGTAAATTTCATTTTAAATTCTCCTTTCGCTTGTATGGTCATTATAGCAAGGAAGCATCTTTCGCCGAGAACTTCTTTGATGGTTCTACTTTCACCGTGAAAGTGTTAAAATAGTAGAAAAGAAGGCTTTGTATCCAAAAGCATGAATTTTCAATGAGAAGAGGTGACTTACATGAAGAAGGTTTATATACCTGATGAAACTGATAAAAAAATTATAGACATGTTAAAAGAAAATGCCAGACTTCAATGGCGAGAAATTGGTGAAGAAGTTCATATCAGTGGTCAGGCAGTAGGAGAGAGGGTTAAAAGACTTGTGTCTAATAAAATCATCACCGGCTTTCATGCAAGCATTGATGATCAAGCCTTTGGCAAGAAAAGAGTGGATTTTATCACTGTGATCATGACAACTTCTGACCATTCAAAGTTTATGGAGGTGGTGAGTGGTATAGAAGAGATCAAGGAAGTTTACAGAATCAGTGGCAATGGTTGTTACATGATGAAAGTAGAAAGCAATGACCAAGAGGATCTCAATCAAATCTTAGAAAAACTCTTAGCATTCTCCAACTATAGCATCAATTCTGTTGTGAAGCAGATGAAATAAAAATCAACAGTTTATGACTGTTGATTTTTTATGCGTGCATCAAAATCTTCTAATGTTAAAGGTTTGCTGTAATAGTAGCCTTGTATGATGGTATCTAAATCATGTCTGATGATATTGATTTGATCTTCATACTCTACACCTTCTGCAATGATATGCATGTTATAGAGTTTGGCTAGATTGGCTATAAGGTGGTATAGTTTCTTAGACTTATCACTGGTATGAATATGGTCTACAAAGGCCTTGTCTATTTTTAGAAAATCAAAAGGCAACTGGTCTAAGTAGTTGATGGAAGAGTAACCCTTACCAAAGTCGTCTAGAGCAAAGCGTATCCCGTGATTTTTTATGTCCTTCATAATGTCTTTTGCCTGTTTGATATTAGAAAGACCGGATTCTTCTGTTATTTCTAAGGCAAACCAAGAGGTATCAATTTCCGATTTGGAAATGATGTCTAAAAGTTCCACTGTCATGCCAGGACTGTCAAAGGTATAAGTAGACATATTGACGGAGATCTTCATCTTAGGTAGACCTTGGTCTTGCCATAGCTTAATCTGTTTGCAGGCATTTTTGATCATATACATGTCTAGCTTTCTCATGAGGCCATTTCTTTCTGCCACACCGAGAAACTGGTCTGGATAGATTGGTCCTCTTTCCTTATGAACCCATCTGACCAATACTTCTGCACCAATGGTTTTTTCATGGTAAAGCTCCGTTTGAGGCTGATAGAATAACATAAAATCATTTTTTTCAAGGGCAGTCTGGATTTCTATAGCAAGTTCTTGTTCATTTAGATAATGTTTGTAAATGTCATCATCAAAGGCAGTCCATTCATTGGTGATGTTGTTTTTCTTTACAAAGTACATAACGCTTTCTAGGTACTGAATAAGTGTGTCGAAAGAACTTGTGTACTTAGGGTACTCTACATAAGAAAGACTTAGACTGAGTTTTCTTGTCCTATAATTACCCTCTTTCAGCGATTCAAAAGCCTCAGTAATCTTATTAAAATAGCTTTCATAATCATTGAGTGCAATACATGTAAACTGGTTGCCCGAGGTACGTCCGACAATTAATGAATCTGATATCTGGTCCAGCATATGAGCCATTTCTATAAGGATCTGATCACCTACTTCATAACCATAAAGATCGTTGATCAGCTTAAAACGTTTGATATCTATGAGCAAAAATGCCCCCTGACTAGATGGATTAAAGAGTTTCTTTAAGCCATAATTGTTCGGTAGATAAGTTAGCTGGTCATGTTTAAAAAGATAATTAAGTCTTCTTTTTTCATTTTGACTGAGTATTAGTTTCATAATAATATAAATAGCTATGATAAATAGCCCCGCCAGTATAAGCTGTACGATAAGACTTCTTGTTTCCATAGCTTCACGCTCTTTTGGAATATCATATAAGCTGAGTCTATAAAGTCTTTCCATAGGAAGCTGAATAGTAAAGTTTTCGAGTGAATCTAATAAGTCTATTTGACCACTTATATAATAATGCTGTTTGTTTTCAGTGATATGGTTGAGGTAAAGGACTTTTGAATCTAAATGTGACTGGCTAAACAAATAGAGACTTCTTGGTATTTGGTAGTATTTACCTGTTTGATTATGGATGTCATCTAGAGTGTTTAACTGATCATCGTAATTAAAGGACTCAAGATAGTCTGAATGATCATGGCTTGCAATAACAAGCGGCTCAGAATAGAATTCAAGACATGCTCCAAGTTTTTCATCAGAGACTAACAAGTCTATTTCACCCTCATCTAACATGGTATAAAGCTTGTCCTTTTCGCCTGTGATATAAACAATCTGACTCTTGTTGAGTTCACCATACTTATTGATAAGAGCAATGGAAAGGCCGTAGAGCCGATTGTTGTAAATATAAGAAATCGGAGGCATACTGATGATACCTACCTTGATTTCATCTTGATTAAAAGGGGCCATTTCTAAGTATTGGTCATTGTAATCATCAATCCATTTATCTATCAAACCAGTATTCAAGTAATGTTCAAAGATCGGAATAAATTCTTTATAATCTTCTTGACTGATATACAGGCCAGGTGACTCTATACTATCGAAGCCATTGAAATAAAGACCTGAGTCAGGCAAATAGTCACCTATATACGGCATAGAGATGGCATCGATGGTGCCGTCTTCAAGTCGACTTAACAATAAGTCAAAATCATCATTTAAGATAGAAACAGATGTAGTGTCTTTTTTCTCTATTTGATAAATACCATTTTGGTAGGAAAAAAGTACATGACCATCTAGACCCTCTACAAGTGTAAGGGATCTGTTTAGGTCATTTGCAAGTTGTTCCTGAAGAGGCTCTTTTATGATTTCAAAAAGAGGTCCTGATAGATGTAGAGTTACAGGACCTGATGAGCTTATGTCAAAGAGATCGTTAGAGTCCAATAGATTAAACAAAAGGATGGATAATCCAATAAGGATAATAAAGATCAAGAGCCATTTCTTATTCAGAGTCAGTTGATTCATCGTATTTTTGCTCCAATTCTTTTAGTAGATTTCTCTCTTTATACAATTGGTTTTCGTACTGAGACTGCTTGTTTATCAGTGCATTGTAGTCATCTTGTAAAATCTTGTAGGCTGCTTCTAATCCTGCTAACTCATTTTTAAGATTATCGATGGCAATTGAAAAATTGTTGATGATTCTTTCAAAATCAGCAATAGATTCATTGGTTGAAGCAAGTACAGCCTCAGGTTCAGCATATTTTTCTTCTAATTCGCCAAGAGTAGTGTTTAAGTTCTTTTTGGCTTTTTTGAGATCAGAATCTATGTCGTCTTGAAGTTCATCTGCTTCATCTTTTATGGCATTGATCTCAGCTTTCTTACCTTCAAAGACTTGATAAATACTATTGTAGTGATAGATAAATTCATAATTGTATGTGCCTGCAGGTGCGCCTTCAGAAAGATAATCATTTTCCATATAAACGGTTTCTAACATGCCTTCTAAACTTGACTTTTCTTCTTTATAAGTGTTTGCTAAATCAGTGTTGTCACCAGCTTCTTGTATAAGAGCGTCCTTGTTTATGATTTCCTGTTCGATCATCTCGATGACTGTTATACGGTCATTGAGATAGGTGTCTCTTGCCTGGTCGTATTCTTCTTCATAAGTAGAATACAGTTTATCTACTTTTTCTTGGTCGTTTTTAGTGTTTTCAACCTTTTTATTGTATAAGGCATTGGCTTCATTAATCTCTGTAGTTTTTCCTTCCAAAGCTTTTTCTAAGGCTACTTTTTCATTGGAAAGTACAATGTATTCATCCTTTAACTCTGATGAACCAGCTTGTTTCTTTTCCAAGTTGACTTTGCTTTCTGCAATTTCAGTTTCTTTTTTACTCATTTCCACTTGCTTGTTTTCAGCAGCGTTTTTAGTATTGATGAAGTTGTTATAAGTTGCATCAACTTTAAGCTTTTGATCATCGATTTGTTTAATGAGTGCATCGAGTTCTTCTTGACTTATTTGGTCTTTTTCATCCGATTCCACTGTATCGGGGGTTTGATCACTAGTTTCTTGATTAGACTCATCGTCTTCTGTCTCTATGGGATCATCGGGCTTTTCTACTTGGTCGTCTTTAGTATCAGTCACATCTTCTTCATTGGTTTCAGTATTTTCCACTGAATCAGATGAATCATCTTGAACTTTTGTTTGAGGTTTGTAAATACCTTCGACCTCCATAAAGTCATCTTCTAAGGCTTTAAGGGCATTGTTAATAAAGTCCTCATCTTCTTTAATGATGATGTCCTTTTCTTCAAGTTTTTCTTTTATGAACTGACGACCATAAGACGCTTTGGTCTCAGTTTCATGGTAGACAAGTACAATCTTATAGTTGGATTTGTTTTTACTTAAGTAGTCATCAAGTGGGATATCATCTTTGTCATAAGAGATGATGATGGTATCTTGATCATTTAGGATATCAAGTGTTAGAGCTTTTTCTGTCATTTGATCGAGAACTGCTTGTATAGGTAAGTCTGTGTAATTTTCTGGGATGAGTGATGGATCGCCTGTTACAGTAAGTGTTTCATAATCTTTATTAACTTCTATGACCATACTAGGATTGACATCATAGGATACGATACCGTAGACCCTGTTGTCGGAAGCCTGATTGAAGAGATAACCACCAATCAGTACAACCATAATGAGCATGGAGACAGATGTACCAATTTGTCTATAAGAAAATTTACCAAAGCCCTTATAGATATCTCGTTTTTCGAAGCTGACCCGCTCACCAACTTTTGTATCTCGTCGCAGTTTAATGCGTTCAATGTCATTGCTTTCTGTTTTAACAATCATAAATTTCTTTTCAATTTTAGTTACAAGTCCATGTTTCATGTCATCACTTCCTTATGTTTTATTTATTCCCCCTTTAATCTAGATAAAACAAGTAGTGATAAGTGTTTTATAAAAAAGTCTTGGGGTAGACTTAAAGGGAGGGGGGAAAATATATGAATATTGGAAAAGTACTGGGTAAATACGAGCATAAAGTAGAAAATCTATTACCAATCTTGTTAGAGATTCAAGATGACCTTCAAGATAAGTACATCACACCTGACATCGCTAGGGCTGTATCTGAGGAGATGAAGATACCTTACTCACAGATGTCAGAAGTCATTTCATTTTTTGCAGCCATCAACAAGACACCTAAAGGCAAGTATCATATAGAGATGTGTAATTCTACAGTCTGTAAGGTCAACGAAAATTTTCTGATAGAAAACTACTTAAAGGACACTCTAGGCATACAGATTGGTGAAACGACGGAAGATAAGATGTTTTCACTGGATTATGCACCATGTTTTGGGGCATGTGATGTCTCACCATCTATTCGTATCAACAAAAGAGCTTACGGGAAGCTAAGTGTTGAAAAGGTCAGAAAGATCATAAATGAGTTAAGAGGTGAACAATGAGACCATTGATTACAGAGTATTTTGGTAAATATAAATGCAATGATGTCCAATCATACGTCGATTTAGGGGGCTATTCGGGTTTGAAGAAAGTCATCCAAAAGGGTGTGGACTGGGCATTAGAAGAACTAAAGGCTGCTGATATCAGAGGCCGTGGTGGTGCTGAATATCCTGCTTGGCGCAAATGGTCTATGGCCAAAGGACGTCAAGGTGAAAAACTCATTTTATGTAATGCAGATGAAGGTGAGCCAGGCTCATTTAAAGACAGAGATATATTATTACATGACCCTATGAAAATTATAGAAGGCATGACCATTGCCGCTTACTGTACAGGGGCCAAAAATGGTTATATATACATAAGAGAAGAGTATGCCCATATAAGAGAACGATTTATTGATGCATGTGAATCAGCTAAATCTCAGGGGTATTTAGGCAATCAAATTTTAGGTCAAGACTTTGATTTTGATATCCATGTAAACATCGGTGCAGGTGCTTATATATGTGGTGAAAATACAGCCTTGATCGAGTCCATGCATGGTATGGCAGGACGACCAAGACTCAAGCCACCAAGAGTTGGAGAAAAAGGTTTGTTTGGCCTGCCGACTTTGGTCAACAATGTGGAGACCTTTGTCTGTGCGACCACAGTATTTATTCATGGCAAAGGGGTTTATTGTCAGTCTGGTACAGAAAAAAGCAAGGGCAACAAGGTCATCAGTTTAAGCGGCAAGATAAAACATGCCGGTACTTATGAAATACCATTTGGCATGACCATCAATGAAATCCTAAATGATTTAGGAGGCGGTTCTAAAAATGGCTTAAAACTCAGTTTTGTCCAATCCGGCGGTGCATCCGGGCCTTTGATTCCAGCCAGTGAGTTTGATATGCCATTTACCTATGAAGATTTTAAGGACAGGGGCTTTGTCATTGGAGCAGGTTCTATGGTTGTTGTAGATGAATCCATGGATCTTATTGATTATCTGATTGCTGTAGAAGGCTTTTTCCACCATGAATCATGTGGCAAATGTACCCCTTGTAGAGAAGGCATGGTTCATATTGTTAAGATTCTAGATAAGATTAACAATCAAACAGCCACACTAAAAGATTTAGATAAGTTAAAGCGTGTTATGAAAGTCATGGTAGAGGCTTCTTTCTGTGGTTTGGGTACCACTGCACCTACCGCTCTTTATTCAGCTTTTAAATACTTTGAGGAAGATTTGTGCAAAAACATTATTGGTTGGGAGGCGAAAAATGATTCAAGTAACCATTAACAATCAGAAGGTTCAAGTGGAAGAATCGTCTACTATTTTGAAGGCATGTGAAAAATTATCTATAGATATTCCAACCTTTTGTCATGATGATAGATTGAAGGCATTTGGCGCCTGTAGGATATGTGTTGTAGAAGTAGAAGGCATGAAGAAATTAGCAGCTGCCTGTGCAGACAAGGTCAAAGATGGTATGGTCATTCATACCCATTCTCAGCGAGTAATAGATGCAAGAAAAGAGATCTTAGAACTTATGTGGGGTGTTCACGACAATGATTGTTTATCCTGTGAAAAAGCCGGTGACTGTAAGCTACAGAACTATTGCTTTGAGTATGGCGTAGAAGCTTCAACGTCTGAGTACCAGATGAATCTACTGGGCAGGTATGATACTTCCAATAAGTTTTATACCATTGACAGGGATAAATGTATCCTGTGCGGCAAGTGCATCCGAATGTGTGGTGAACTGCAAAACACCCATGCTATTGGCTTTGATTGCAGATCAAGTGATATGCATGTGGCTCATCCATTTTCTCAGGGCATGTCAGGCTCGACGTGTGTTTCATGCGGTAACTGTGTCAATGTTTGCCCGACGGGCGCCTTGATGGAGAAAAAGGACAAACCTTTTAGAAACTGGGATATAGAAAAGAAGGTAAGAACCACTTGTGTTTACTGTGGTGTGGGTTGTCAAATTGACTTGGTCGTAAAAAACAATCGAGTGGTTAGAATAGATCCCGCTGTGGACGCTCTTAACAAGGGTCTTCTGTGTGTAAAAGGCAAGTTTGCTTATAATTTCATAGGTCATCCAGATCGACTGACAAGTCCCCTTATTAGAAAAGAGGGTAAACTTGTAGAAGCCACTTGGGATGAAGCCTATGATTTAATAGCTGAAAAAGTTAAGATGACTAAAGAGAACTACGGTTCTGATGGCTTTGCAGGATTTTCATCAGCCAAATGTACAACTGAAGATAACTACATCATTCAGAAGTTTTTTAGGGCAGTTTTAGGTACCAATAACATAGATCACTGTGCACGACTCTGACATAGCGCAACGGTTGCAGGTCTTGTAGCCTCATTTGGAACAGGTGCTATGTCAAATAGTATTGAAGAAATTGAAAACGCAGAAACCTTATTTATAACTGGATCCAATACAACGGAAACCCATCCTGTTATCGCCACCTTTATGAAACGTGCTATAAACAAGGGCGCTAAGCTGATTGTTGCTGATCCAAGAAAAATTGAAATGGCTTCTCTAGCAGATGTTTATCTACCGATTAAGCCAGGTACAAATGTCGCCATGTTAAACGGTATGATGTCATATATACTAGACAACAACTGGCATGACAAAGATTATATCAAGGATAGAACAGAAGGCTTTGATTATGTAAGACAAGCTTTAAAAGACTTTACAATTGATGATGCTGCTAAGATTTGTGAAGTGGATGTAGAAGATTTAAAGAAGGCAGCTGAGATTTATGCAAAATCAGATAAAGCTGGTATTTACTATACCATGGGTATTACCCAGCATAGCCATGGTACTGAAAATGTCAAATCAGTGGCCAACCTAGCCATGATGTGTGGCAATGTGGGTATTGAATCTGCAGGTGTCAATCCGCTTAGGGGTCAAAATAATGTTCAGGGTTCTTCGGATGCGGGCGCCTTACCGATTTATTATCCTGGCTATCAAGATGTAACAGACCCTGATATTATAGAAAAGTTTTCTAAGGCATGGTCAGTAGATCATATGTCTACAAAGAAGGGATTGACTATTCCTAAGATGATGGAAGCCATTCAGGAAGATAAAATCAAATTCTTATATGTCATGGGCGAAAACCCTATGGTCTCTGAACCTGATTTGAATCACTTTGAAAAAGTCGTTAAAAAGTTGGATTTTATAGTGGTACAAGATATTTTCCT
The DNA here is from genome assembly GCF_022496765.1 of Acidaminobacter sp. JC074. GTDB lineage: Bacteria > Bacillota > Clostridia > Peptostreptococcales > Acidaminobacteraceae > JABXKX01. The sequence goes on from NZ_VANV01000020.1 coordinate 86,166, forward strand.
AACAGAAACGGCTCAGATAGCTGATGTTGTTTTACCAGCCACCTGTTATGCAGAAAAAGAAGGGACTTTTACTAATAGTGAAAGAAAGGTTCAACGCGTCAGAAAGGCTGTAAACCCACCAGGCACTTGTAAAGAAGATTGGCTCATTATCCATGAACTTATGGAAAAACTCGGTTATAAAAATAAGTTTACATGTCCAAGTGAAATAATGGATGAAATGGCCACTTTAACTTCTAAGTATGGCGGCATCTCTTATGATAGAATTGAAGAAGATGGTCTTAAATGGCCATGCCCCTCAAAAGACCACCCAGGCACCAAGTATCTTCACAAGGGATCGTTTACAAGGGGACTAGGAAAGTTCCATGGCATCAAGTATACACCGCCTGCAGAAGTAACCGATGAAGATTATCCATTTGTTTTAACAACCGGTCGAGTACTCTATCATTTCCATACAAGAACCATGACAGGACGTGAAAAAGGTCTTGATGAGATATCGCCTAGAAACTATGTAGAAATCTCAAGTGAAATGGCAAAAACACTCGGTTTATCAGATAAGGAGATGGTTTATGTTTCATCTCGAAGGGGTAAGATTGAAGTGCCTGTTATGATTACAGACAGGGTGTCGAGAAATACTCTCTTTATACCATTCCACTTTGCAAAAGAGTCTGTTAACAGGTTGACCAATGAAGCCTTAGATCCTACAACCAATATACCTGAACTCAAGGTATGTGCTGTTAGGATTGATAAGATAAAGCGCTAGATTAATTTCTAGCGCTTTTGTGCTATAATGGGATGAAATGAGGTTATTATGCTGTGACGACGTAAAAGAATCCTACAGGATGGTAGGAACAAAAGAACCTATAAATGTCCCATGTGTGGTAAGACAGGCTATTTGGTCCCCAGTCAAACGGTTGAAAAACTGGTAGGTAATCTAGAGCCAGGTGTTTTCAAACTAGAGATTTTTTCATTATGCATGGACCAAGCTTGTGAAATGGCTTATTTTTCAGCTGATTATGGCTACTTGTATTTACAAAGGCAAATCAAGGTACCACTGGATTATAAAGAGGATGCAGATAAAAAATATGCCTGTTACTGTCATGAAATCACATTAGATGCACTAAGACATGCAGTTTTAAAAGAAGGGGCATCCAGTGTTAAAGATGTCCTTAAAAAGAAACCTGTCATTGTAAGTCAGTGTCAATCCAACAATCCATTTGGTTGTTCTTGCCTTGCAGATATGAATAAAAGAATAGAGGAAATAAAGTTGGGCCTAAGTGGAGAGTTGTAAACTTAGGCTCTTTTTTTGTGTAAATTTCTAGAAGTGGGTATATATAAGATGTATGAGGAGGTCTAATATGTCTGAAATGATGAACCAAGAAGAAAAAAATGAACTTTTAGAAGAGTTTGAAACCTTGATTCTTAATGTAAGCAAGGAAGTTATCGATACATCAGTGATGGACGATTTGGTACTACTTAGAGATAATTTAACACGTGAGATGAGTGAGTTCTCAGAAAAAGCTGATAAAGTGAACTCTGTCATCATCTCTATTGATAATATATTAAGCCAAACTTCTGGCAATATGACCAGTGCCATTAAAAGAACTTCAGAAGACTTGGACCGTTTTTTAAACCAGTCTATTGAAAATCTGGATGAAAAGATGGTCTCTATTGTTGATGAATTAAAGAGAATACTCACAGAGTCATCTGAACAAGTGGAGGATAAGTTTGGTTCTGTTACAGGTGATATTGATGAGATATTAAGGAAATCTTCTCATGACATCAATGAGAAATTTGATGAAACCGTTGAAGAAATTGCCAAGATCATGGCAAGGTCATCTAGTGATATGAAAACAACTTCTGATGAGTCGAATGAACAGATGAATCAAACGCTTGATGAAGCAACTACTAGGATAAAGGAATCAGTAGCCTATGTTTCTGAATCTCTTAATGATAGTTTAAGAGACAACACTCAGGAGATGGACCGTGTGATTCAAAAAACAACTCAGCGTTTAGATGGCTTAATCAACTCTACAAATGACCATTTTTCTGAAGAGATTAAGATGATCAAGGATTACTTAATCAACTCAGATAAGTTGATACGGGGCAATCAGGATTCTATTACTGATATCCAGCGTTCCATTGAAGCGAGGATGAACGAAACCCTTGTAAAGATTATGGAGCAATCTGAAAAATCAAAAGACTACTTAGATAAATCAGTTGAAAAAATTGATGATTTTGTTGAGAAGTCTTCAAAAGACATCTACTCCATGAATGAGCTTAACAATACCATCAACATCAAGGCAGACTATATTTTAAATAAGGTAAAGGAAAGTCAGAAGGCTTCTAATAAGCAGTTTCTGATAGCCTTGATACTCAATATAATCACACTGGTTTCAGTACTTGGACTAGCAGGTCTCTTGCTACTTAGGGGGTAGTTTTTATGTATGAATCTGCTAAAGATTTACTTAAGTTTTACAAGAAAATTTATGACTTAAAAAATGCAAAGCAGTCTAAATCTATAGATGATGATGTTAAAAGTGTTCAAGATAAATTATCACTACTTAATGAGACGATAAGTGGTCTTCATATAGAAGGTCAAACCAAGCTATCGGATTTGAATGGCTATTTAAAGGAACTTACATCTTCTGCTGAATCTGGGGAGGATTTTAAACTCAAAGTATGTATCATTGGTGATCAAGGCGTTGGGAAAACAACACTTGCGAAGTTCTTAAATGAAGCTGTTGATGAAATCGACTTTGTAGATATGCCTGCATATGAAGAAGATGCACTTGAATCCTATTACTACTGTGATGGTCTTATTTACTTGATTAACCATGAGACCATGTATTTTAAGAAAGATCATAAATTACAGACACTTTTTAAAAGTAAACCGAACTTAGCGGTATTATCAAAAATTGACTTATTTGATGACCCTGTATATATGTTAACAGATGCCAGAAAGTACTTTGAAGAGATGGTTAGCTTAGTCTTGCCTTTCAACGGTTTAACTCTAGAAGGCAAGTTTGAGCTGATTAATGCCATTAATAAAAGATTTATTCATGAAGAGGCTTCGCTTAAGGTGCAAAGTGTCTTTAATGTAACCAGTCAAAAAATTGCTGAGCTAAAAAGAACATTAAGAGACAACGCCATGCTATTTAGGCAAGGGGAAAACAAGAGAATTACAGATAAATCTGATGTTAAAAAATCACACCAGCAATTAGTTGATGGTTTGAATCATAAAATTGAAATGATGCTTGGTTCTTATGAAGTAGATGTTAAGCAACAAGTCAATTATCGTTCAAAGGATATTTTTGAAGTTAGTGATAAGAGAGACTTCGTTGAGAAGGAGATTTTTAAAGTAGATGCTTTGAAAAGAGACATCAATCGACTTATTGATGGTATTGAAAATGAACTTAAGAAGTTAGCGACAGATGAGGAAATTCTTTTAAGTGTTGAAGAAGATGATATTGAGTTTGTCAGCGGAGTTGAACTTAACTTGATGTTAGATCGATTAAATGAAGGTGGTTTATTTGCAACACTACAAAGAAAGAAGAAGTTGTCTGTATTTCAAAATGATTTGATGAACATGATGACTCACCATGTTTCAAATTTAAGGATTCATATAGAAAAAGCGCTGAGTGAAGCCATGAATCAAGCTTATCAGATCCAGTTCAAAAGAATAGATAAAAGTTTCGAAGAAGACTATTGTTTGGTGTCTGAAGTTGGTATTGTTATTAGAAGTGTTGATGAAGTCATCAGGGCTCTTGAACTTTCCAACATTCAAGTTGACTTAAAAGATATTATTTTAGGACGTGTATAGAAAGGAGTCATATGGGACTAGCAATCATTACAGGCGGTAACTCAGGTCTTGGCTTTGAAATGGCCAAGTTACTAAGAAGTTTGGATATAAATATTTGTTTGCTCGGAAGAGATGATCTTAAACTGAAAACGTCTTCAGAGTTTGTAAAGTCCATACAAGGAAAAGGAGATGTGGATGCTTATAGGATAGACATAAGCAGTGAAGATGAAGTAAGAGCCTTTGGTAAATACCTTAGAGACAAGGGGCAAGAAGTCGAATATCTTTTTAATGCAGCTGGCGTTGGTCGTTTTGGGCCACCAGATGAAATGAAAAGGTCAGATATTGACGAGGTTTTGTCGTCAAACTTAATAGGTATGATGCTATTAACCGGTGAGCTTCTTAGTTTGATGTCTCATAAGAGGTCTAGAATCATCAATATTTTATCAACTGCAGCAAAGGTTGGTAAGGCGGGAGAGGCTCTTTACTGCGCTTCTAAATGGGGAGCAAGAGGTTATACAAAGGCCCTGCAGGCCCATTATAAGAATACCAATATCAAAGTCATGGCCGTTTATCCTGGTGGTATGGACACGCCATTTTGGTCAGAACAAGTGACCTCTGATTATATGAATCCAGGTCAAGTTGCCAAACAGATTGTAGACACAGCCATAAGTGATTTATATATAAGTGAGTTAGTGATTGAGAGACATTGAGAAATCAATGTCTCTGTTTATGATAAATATGGCTTGCTTCATAAAACTTGATGGCAATGGACATTTGCTCGTAAAAGTCTAAATCATGTAGATAAGGCCCTGTTAATTCCTTAGCCTTTTTTACACGATACAAAATGGTGTTTCTGTGCTGAAAAAGCTGGTCAGCAACTGCTTGAGTTTGAAGACCATAATCAAAATAGAGTTTCAGTGTTTGATAGATTTCACTTTGATATTTGTCGTCGTATTCTAAGATGGGTCTTAATTTATCTTCTACAAATTTAATGGACCAGGTGTGATCCATTAAGGGCATCAAGAGCTGATGAATACCAATTTGGTCAAATGAAAGTGAGGATCTATTCTGGCTAATGGCGGTTTGATAAGCATAGTAAGATTCTTTAAGAGATTCATCTAATTGCATGAGCTGTTGTTTGATCAAGCCTTTACCAACTGTAATGCTATCTTTATCTAAACCAATCAAATCAAGTATGTACTTAAAGTCCGATTCAATATTGGTCTTGTCTTCATAAGTAAGTAGGATTAGAAGGCCCTTTCTAAATTTAAATAAGCCGTGACCAAGAGGTTTGTCATTAAGTCTATGGTATTTATCGATTAATCGGATGATGTTTTCTTCACTGATGAATCTTTTTTCGTGACAGTAAATGGCTATATGCTTGTCTTTAAAATGGCTATTAAGCTCTAAAGAGACTTCCTTAACGATGTATGGATTTAAATTACCTGTCATCAAGGTTTCAAGTTTGGCTTCTAAATGTTCATGAATCCCCTTAGTTTTTATGCCATTGAAGACTGTCCTGATAATATGCTCTATGTAGATATCTGGATGGAAGCTAAATATGGGAAAATGGTGGTCATTGGCATATGATATGATTTCATCGGGTAAATCACTATAATAAACAGATTTAATACCTAAACCAGCAGCTCCTTGAGTAATAAGGGCTTTAACTGCTTCAAAAACGAGATTGACATCGTTTCTAGCGGCAGACAGTGTGGTCATAACAAATTCACCTTCTACAAAAATATCCATCAGACCTTCAAGGATTTCATGGTCTAAAATCCCTACTGTTGTGACCTGATTGTTAAAGCCTGACTCATTTGTTAAGAGCTTAAACTCTTCTAAATACTCTAATTGTAATGCTTCTCTTACTGTAATTGACATAGGAACCTCCTAACTATATTCTATTAAATAAAAGATCCTTGTGCAAGAAACAAAGTTATGAGTGTATTATTAGTTTTGGTACAATGATTAAAACGGCGGCATCTGCTACAATTATCTTGAGGTGAGGTTTATGAAAAAAATATCAAGTTTTAAAGCAGATATGATTCTTCTGCTAGTCGCTATTTTATGGGGTACTACATTTGTAACATCGAAGTTTTCTTTAAATGAATTGGGACCACTAACCATTATATCGATGAGGTTTATATTAGCCGTATCATTTATGTCTATTATCTTTAGGAGTCATATTAAAGACATCCAAAAAAGTGATATCATAGGTGGTATGATTGTTGGTTCTGTATTATTCATTGCATTTGCAACACAGTTGATTGCACTTAATTACACAGAGCCAGGCAAGCAGGCTTTCTTAGCTGGTACTTACGTTATATTTGTACCATTTCTAGTATGGGGTGTTACTAAGAAGAGACCCGATACCAAGTCATTTGTAGGGGCATTTGCCTGCATGATCGGTATCGCCATGTTGACACTAAAATCGGGTTTATCCATTTCTTTTGGTGATTCGTTAACTCTTTTTTCTTCTGTATTCTTTGCACTGCATATATTAACAACAGGACATTTTGTTAAGAAGTCCACACCAGTTAAAATAACCATTGTTCAGTTTGCAACTGTTGCTGTATTGTCAACGGTATCTGCACTGGCTTTTGAAGGTGTACCATCACAAATGTCTCCTGGTATTATGATAGGTATCTTGTATCTAGGTATTGTATGTACAGGACTGGCTTACTTTTTACAGACTTTTGGCCAGAACTATACCAAGTCTACCCATACTGCCATTATCTTAAGTTTAGAAGCTGTATTTGGTAGCCTATTATCAGTTATCTTTATGAAAGAGGTCTTTACACCTGTTATGATCTTAGGATGCGTGATTATATTTGCATCAGTCTTAATTATAGAACTAAAGGGGTCTGGTGAAACTGAAGAAGTATTAGAACAAGTCAATTAAAGTGCGAATGCACTTTTTTTTGACATGACCAATTATTTTCACATATTTGTTTGATTTTCTCCACACAGTCTGAGTATACACTGTACTCAGAAAACAAAACAAATGGCAAACAGCCACACAAGAAAAGGAGAAAAGAAAATGAAAAACTTACAAAAGGTATTAGCAATGACAGTGGTAGCAACATCTCTATTTACATTCAATGTATTCGCTGAAGATATGACAGCTAAAGAAAGAATGGAAGAATTACATGAGGATGGCTATTCAAGAGTAGAGATTGTAGAAATTCTTAAAGAAGAAGGTTATGAGCTTCATACCTTTGATGGTTCAAAGTTTACAAACAAGGTTAGAGAGAATGTTGCTGGTCCTAAAATGAATCAAGAAACATTGGATAGAATGAATGAACTCAAAGAAGAAGGCTATGAAAGAAGTGAGATCAAAGACATCTTAGTTGAAGAAGGCTATGTGCTTGAGTCGCCAGCTCAAACCTTATTAAAGATTTTAAATGCTGATTATTATGAGGCACTTAAAGACATCGAGTTTGATAAAGACAACCGTGAAGAGAACATGACACTTGTAAAAGAGTTAAATGATATCTATCAGCCATTACACATTTTTAACTTATCAGAAGAAATCATTGAGATTGCCAATGAAATGCTAGAAAATGGTGATGATCTAGAAGAAATCAGAAACTATATTAGAGACTCATCTGAAAGCTTAAAGACTGAAAGAGCTGGTCAAGTAATCAATCAAGTTATTTCAAAAAGAAACTAATTCTAAGGATACATCCATGAGGGTGTATCTTTTTATATTTGACAGAAAAATTCAGAAGTGATATGATTAATACAAGAACAGACCGACGGTCGGTCTGTAAGGAGGAGCTTATGAGTTTGCGAGATAAAATCATTGATGCTGCCTATGAATTGTTTGCAACTAAGGGATATGAGAAGACATCTGTTGCTGAGATTATAAAGTTAGCTGGCGCATCCAAGGGTGGTTTCTATCATCATTTCACTTCTAAAGAAGAGATACTTGAAACCATTACTTTCGGTTACATTGATCAAGTCAGAATCATGTATGATGAGGTTCTAAAGAGTCCTCTCAGTATTGAAGACAAGTTTATAGAATCTTTCTATCAGCTGAACAATATGAAACTAGAACAGGTCAAAGACTGGGACAAAATAAAAAATTTATATACTTTTAAGGACAACCATATTCTTCTCAGAAAAATGGGGGAAGCCTTTGAAAAGGAAACCATGGTCTATTATCAACAATTGATACAAAAGGGTGTGGATGAAGGTCGCTTTTTTACAGATTATCCACAAGAACTTGCTGCTTTATGGGGACGAGAAGTGATTAAGTTTCAGCAAATGTCTAGATGGGTACTGATGGACCGATTAGATAAAGAGACTTTTTTCAGAACACTTAGGTTCAATGAGCAGCTGATTAATAGTCAGTTAGGTTTAAAAGATAAGACCATTGAATTAGAAAAAATGGGCATCAAGTATTTAGAGGCTATGAAAGAAGAAATTGGTGATAAAAGAATGTAAGTTTTAAGGAGGGTGCATATGATTTTATGGTTTGATCAAATAGGAAATGACTTTGAGAAAGTAGGCGGAAAAGCTTTAAACTTAGCAGACATGTACAAAAAAGGTCTGAATGTACCAAAGGGATTTGCCATTACGACTGAAGCCTATGAAGCTTATATCAGTAAAGATGACTTAAAAGAAAAAATAGATACTACCTTAGAAGCTGATTTAGATCTTGAAAATAAATCTAAAAAGATACAGGCTATGTTTAAAGTTGAAAACATGTCTGAAAGTTTAAAAGACATGATTGTTGAGAACTTCAAAGCATTTGAAAGTAAAAGAGTTGCTGTAAGATCATCTTCAACGGCTGAAGATTTACCAGGTATGAGCTTTGCCGGACAGTATACCACTTACTTAAATGTGTTAGAAGAGGGTCTATTAGATGCTGTTATCAAATGCTGGCGATCACTTTATAATGCAAGGGCTATTGATTATAGGCTAAGACAAGGCATCCATGAAAGCTTTAGTCATGCAGTCCTTGTTCAGGAAATGGTTGAATCTGAAAAGGCAGGCGTTTGTTTTTCTGCCAATCCAATCAACGGTAGAAGAGACCAAGTGGTGGTAGAAGCATCTTTTGGTTTAGGAGAGGCCATTGTTTCTGGTGAAGTTGTTCCAGACCAGTATATTATTGATAAAGCAACAAGGGTCATTGATGCAAAGATTCATAAAAAACATATGAAATATGTTTATGACGCTTCTGGTATCAAGGCTGAAGTCATTGATTCTGATAAGGCTTGTCTACATGAGAATGAACTTTATAAACTTCTTGATGCTTCTAAAAAAATCCAAGACTATTTTTCAAAGCCACAAGACATGGAGTTTGCCTTTGATAAAAGTGGTGAATTGTATATTTTACAGTCCAGAGATATTACAACTCTTTATCCCATTGACGGACTCAAGATAGATGGTAAAATAAGAGGCTATATGTCAGCTTCTACAGTCCTCTTAGGTGTAAGAGAACCCTTTACACCACTGGGCTATGAGTTGATGAGTCACATGTTTCCTGGAATCATCAACATCATGACTGCCAGAAAGAAAAAGCCTTTAACCAACAGTTTTGTAGCTTTTCCTGGTAACAGAATCTATGTAGATATGACTTACTTATTATCTAGTAAGTTTGTTGCCAAACAGTTTGCCAAGGCCTTTTCAGGCAATGACTTACCTTTAGAGGGTGTTATGAATCAAATGTTAGATGATTATGGCAAGGCATTTAGAGGTCAGGGCATTCATTTTAAACCACCACTTGGTGCTGTTAAATATAGCTTTTCTATGATCGGTTCTGTAAGACGCATCATGAAGATACCTAATAATCAAAGGTATGAAGCTATGATTGAAGAAGGTAACAGGTGGTATGATGATATAGTTAAGAAATATGAAAGTCTATCAAGCATAGAAGAAAAATTAGATTTTTCAGAGTATGCACTGGTTCAGGCCTTTAAATTATCACAAGCCCAGGCCATGTATTGTTTAGATGCCAATAATTATATTAAGATTGAAAAAGTTTTAAAGAAGCATTTTAATAATGAATACGCAGTAGAGACCTTGGTTCAATCGTTACCAGGCTGCTTTACACAAACCATGACCATAAAATTGAATGAATATGCCAAATACTGCTCAGAAAACAAGCTAAGTCCATCAAAGGACCATGATATGTTTAAAGAGATCTTAGAAATTTATGGTCATAGGGCAACTGTTGAACTAGACTTTGGTACAAAAAGGTGGCGAGAAGATCCAAATTACTTACTTGATTTAGTTAAGTCCTATATGGCTGATGACATGTATAAGAGAAACCTTTTGGATCATGAAGCTAAAAAGAAGGCAGCAGAAGATATGATAGAAGAGGTTTCTAAACGACTTATAGATAAGATGGGTAAAAAACGAGCTGACAAGTTTAGAACCTATATGATCAACTACAGGTATGCTGCTGCTATGAGAGAATACCCTAAGTCTGATATTGTAAGATTTTTAGAACTGGCGAGAAAGGCTGTTTTGTCTATCGGTGAAGACTATGTCAGTGATAATATATTAGATGTCAAAGAAGACATTTTCTTCTTAAGAAGAAGTCATATCTTAGAAGCTAAAGATTTAAAAGCTAAGGTAGATTCAGCAAAGGAAATCTATTCTAAGGAAATGAAAAGAAAATCCATACCAAGAATGCTTCTTAACAATGGTCATACTTATTATACATCAAGCATGATTGATCCAAATTCTAAGGTTTTACAGGGGATGGCTCTATCAGTAGGTGTATATGAAGGCAATATTAAGATTGTTATGGATCCTCATGATCATGACCTTAAAGAAGGTGAAATTATGGTGACCGAATCTACCAATCCAGCATGGACACCGCTATTTGCAACAGCAGGTGGTTTGATTATGGAATATGGTGGTCCAATGAGCCATGGCGGTATAGTTGCTAGAGAATACGGTATTCCAGCGGTTGTTGGTATATCGGGCAAAAGTTTAAAAGACGGTATGCGCGTAAGAGTAAATGGTGAAACAGGTACTATAGAAATACTTTAAAACTCCTTCGGGAGTTTTTTTGGTGTTTTTTAGCCAATGACCAGTAGATTGTATTATAATAAAAGAGGAAGATGTAAATGTATATTAGTGATATAGAGAGATGATAATGAAGAATAGAAAATTTTTAATGAGCTTTAAAAATGCATGGCAGGGACTTATTACTGCCTTTAAAGATGAAAGAAACTTTAGAATAGAACTGGTGATGGGCATCATGGTCATCATTTTATCTTTTATTCTGAAGATATCCATACTGGAATGGACTGCCATTGTCTTTTGTATTGTTCTAGTGCTGATTGCAGAACTCTTTAACTCTGCACTGGAACATCTAGTAGATTTATTTAGTCCTGAATACCATGAACATGCCAAGAAGGCAAAAGATATCGCTGCAGCAGCTGTACTGACCATTTCTATGGGGACTGTTGTGATTGGCTCTATTATATTCATTCCCAAACTATTATCTTTCTTTTAGAAGTATTAGAAAATCATTAGACTTTTAAAATTAACTTTCTATTTTGATAATTTTTCTTTAGAATAAGAATTGCAGAGAGGAGAATTTATGAAAAAGAAGAGTTTAATTTTAATCAGCATTTTGATTATTTCATTGGTTTTTGTTGGGTGTACATCACTTAAGTCGCAGTTTAAGGATATGAGTGCAGAATGGATTGGTCTTGAAAGAACCTTTAAAGTATACGACGATGATGGTAATGAAACCATGACTGTAACAGGTGATAATACAGATATGCAACCATCAGAAGTATCAGGTGTCTTAATGATAGAGGTAGATGGTTCGAGATGGCAACATGTTGGTTCTACTTTAATCGCTTATGAAACGGGTTTAGAGAACCACGTGGACGACTATAAGGATGCTTTAACACTTTCAGGTGACGGATCAGGTATCACATCTATCTCAAAGGCCTTAAATGAGTTTGTTGCAACTACTTCAGGTTTAGAAAGAGTCATCATTGTTAAGACTCAAACTGGTAAGACCATAGCTGTGTTTGAAGGTGATAATGTCTTAATAGAAGATTCAGCACTTCCAAATACTACGAAGGTATTAATAGATAATAAGAGACTCCATATCTACCGTGCAGATTTAGAGGTCATAGAAAAATCATTGTTAGATTAGCCACCTATTTAGGTGGTTTTTATTTTTAGATAATTCTACCTAGTCAATTAGTGATAGTATAAAGGCGGAGGTGTATGATGAAAATAGCAACTTATAACATATGGTATTCTGGGTTGGGATGGCCACAAAGACATGAATTGATTGTCAGTGAAATTAACTCACTAGATCCAGATATTATTGGACTTCAAGAAGTTAGAAATGAAGCATATTTTAACAAGTTAAAAGAAGAACTTAACTATCCTTTTGGTATCTTTCATCCTCATGAGGATGAAGATGGCCTTGCCATTCTCAGTAAATGGCCCATAGAATTTCTTGAGTATACACATTTCGGTCTTATCTGTTTGATTGACCATGGTGATTTTAAATACCAGGTGATCAATGTTCATTTGCCATATGACAGTATATTAGAAAAAGAGACATGTATCGTAAAGATCATGGAGAAAGCAAAGAATATAGAATCTGATTACGAATTCATACTAGGCGATTTTAACTCTAATGAAAAAAGCTCCATCTATTCTTATGTATCAGGTGATAGGAGTTTACTAGGTACAGAAGTGGATGTTTACTGGACAGATCTTGCATGTGTGGCTAAAGAACAGCTTGGTCTAAAGAGACAACAGACATTAGATTTGATGCATAATCCTAGGTGGAAAAACACGTCTATAACAGATGCTGGTGCTGAAGTGGACTTTATCTTTATCCATGACTGCTATCCAAATGACTATCCATCACTAGAATACTTTGTCTACTTCGGTCATTCTATAGATGAAGAGACTGGTTATTCTCCTAGTGACCATTATGGTGTCTTTTCTCAACTTAAAATGCCTCACGACTAATTTTATGATAAAATGTTGTTGACCTTAACACTGTGTCAAGCTATATACTCAAGTTACAGAAGTCAAAGAATCAGATTAGAGGTTATATGAACGAAAGATTTTCAATTGGTGAGTTTTCAGATTTAACAGGCATTTCAAAGAGAATGTTAAGACATTACGATAAGCTGAACTTGTTTTGTCCAGCTGAGATCAATGAGGATAATGGTTACCGTTATTATTTGGCATCTCAAGTGGATGACTTAGACAAGATTCAGTTTCTTAGAACACTGGGATTTTCACTATCTTCCATCGGTGATATTTTATCAAAGCCTATCAGTGTCAAAGATTTTCTAGAGATCTTAAAAGACAAGGAAATGCTTTTGAATAAAGAATCGGATGAGATAAAGTCCAGTCTCTTATCCACCAGTCGTATGATTAGCCTACTTGAAAATCAAACGTCTAAGATGTTTCCTTCTGTCTATAAACTATTAGATTGGGAAAGGAGCTTACAAATGACACAAAATAATCATTTAGAATTAATAAAATTATCGGGTCTGATGAATAGAGATTTGTTTTTAGAAAAAATTGAAGAGGTCATGGCAGAAGATTTAGAGGCAACCTATTACTTTTTAACATTTGATATCGATCATTTTATGCAGGTCAATCAAACCTCTGGTTATGAAGTGGGTGATAAGGTCATTCAGACCACATTATCTATTGTAGTTGACCAAGTTAAGCCACTTATAGGTAACTTAGAAGATGCATATGTGACACGAATGGGTGGTGACGAGTTCTCTGTCTTTGTAAAAAATGCATCGGAAAAAGAAGTAGAGTCTTGTGTCATGGGTTCTATTGATGGTGTTAGAGAATATGACTTTGAAGCAATTGGTTGTAAGGTGCCGGTGACGATTTCATGTGGTATCTCTGTCGGCAAGACGCCTGAACATATCATAGCCCTAAAGGATGCAAGTGCCAGAGCTTTAATGGATGCTAAAAGATATGGTAAAGATAAGTATTTAATGACCCATTTATAAACAGCCTTTTAAAGGTTGTTTTTTTGATGTATAATAAATTGAGTGAATATTCACTCAATTTAAAGGGGGATATATGAAACTATCTAAAAAAGAGAATACCATTCAAGTCATTAAGTTTGTTTTATTTTCTATTTCAGCAGGCGTCATTCAGATCATCACTTTTACACTGATGACCAATCTAACCACTTTACCTTATTGGCCCAAGTATTTAACAGCTCTGATTTTATCTATTATTTATAACTTTACGGTAAATAGGCGCTTTACTTTTAAATCAGCTGCCAATGTACCAATTGCCATGCTAAAAGTCTTTGGCTACTACTGCATTTTTACGCCACTATCTACATGGTGGGGAGACAGCTTAACTGAAGTGGGTTGGAATGAATACATCATACTCTTAGGAACCATGGCCACTAATTTAATTACAGAATTTTTATTTACTAGGTTTGTTGTTTACAGAAACTCCATTAACACCAATGACTTGGCAAAGAGAGAAGCTGTTTAAATCATTTTTACCCTATATTTTTCTTCAACTTGTTTTATAATAGAAATGATGAGGAGACATATATGGACATCAAATTTATTAAAGATTATAAAAACAAGGAAAGTTTAAGAAAAAGCTTCAGTCAGCTGGCTTTAGATACCTTTGGGATTCACTTTGAAAAATGGTATGAAAAAGGTCTTTGGAACGACAAATATGTGAATTATTCATATGTAGATGGTGAAAAGGTTATTTCAAATGTATCTATTAATAAGATGCATGTATCATGGGAAGGCAAAACTTATACTGCCATTCAGATTGGTACAGTCATGACAGACCCTGACTATAGAAAAAAAGGCCTTGCCTATAAGCTTCTTCAAAAGGTTATGGAAGATTATACAGATAAGGTTGATTTTATCTATCTGTTTGGTAATGACCTGGCCTTAGACTTATATAAGAAGTTTGACATGCATGAGTTTAAAGAACACAGATATATGGGTGATTTGCCTAAAGTTGAATCTAGCGACTTTAGAAAAATCAGTTTAGATAATCAAGAAGACTTTGATCTGATGATGAAAATTGCAGATGAGAGAAGTTTTTTATCAGATGGAATAGGCACTAGAAACGACAGTCATCTGACCATGTTCTATGCCAGCTTATCCTATTATGACTGTATCTATTATAGCAGTGACTTAGATGTCATTGTTATATTAGATGAATCAGAAGGTATATTAAATCTATACGATGTGCTTTCAACAGATAAGGTCGACCTACCTGAACTGATAAAAAAACTTCCCCTTAAGGAAGCTGATAAGATTGAATATCATTTTAAACCAATTGGTATGAAAGTGAAAGAGACCCAGATGGTTGTTGAAGACCAAACACTTCTTATCAGACATAAGCAATTAAATATAAAAGAAAGCTTTAGATTTCCAGCTTTTTCACATGCTTAACCCACATTTCTGTGGGTTATTTTATTTTTTATGATGATATCCACAGGGGTTATTTTTTCTTAATCAATATGGCGATTTCTATTAGATAGTCCTCCTCACTTTCTTCAGTTAAAAAATTGGAGATGATGGTTTCAAAGGAGTTGCCTGCTATTTCTAAGTTATTGTCTTCAATATACTTAAATAATCTTTTATAGCTGTCTACAGACTTTTGAAACTTGCCTTTATGGTAGCCAACAACATACAAACCTTTTTCAACGATTTTATATTCTAAGTCGCTTTCGATGTGGGTAAGCGGCACACATAGGTAGGATATATGGTTGTCAAAATCCTCATTCAGATATTTATTCTCTACAATAACACTGTGCTCTAAGCCCAGAAGGCCCTTGTCATTTAAATCATTTTCAAAATCATGGACACACCTAAAATGACCATCACCATTTTGGTCCTGATCTGTTAGACGTCTGCTGGTATATACCTTCAGGGCTTTTCTATTTTCTAGCTTGATTTCATTGTAGTCTTTAATGTCGCTACTTTTACCAAGTAAGTCTTTCTTATGGTTGATGATCTTGATGTAATTATTGGTTCTTTTGATTTGTTCATACATCTTGTTTTCTACATCCGTTAAAAGCATCATCAACTGGTCCTTATCCTTCTTATCTAGATAGGCCTTGATGGTTTTTAGCGGTAATCCAAATTCCTTTAGTATATTGATGATCTGAATTTGATGGATCTGTGTGATGGAATAGTATCTGTATTTGTTTTCATCAATAAATGCAGGTCTTAGAATGTCTTTTTTATCATAAAAGATAAGCGTTTGTCTTGTGACGTTTGTGAGCTTAGCCACAGAACTGATTTTAAAATATTCAGGATTATTCATAAAATCTCCTTACTAAATTAAGTCCTTCCATATAAAAGTCTTTAACATATGCTAATGCCCAGGAACAAGTATGCAAGCCGCGGTAAAGCATAAAAAAATCTATTTTATCAGGCTTACTGCCATATCCTTTAAAGAAGGCTGATTGATATTTTTCTTCGACTTTACTTAGGGTATAAGCAAGATCCCAGTTTCTATCGGATATGATACTTTGTTCAAAATCGATAATACCCGATATTTTCCCGTTTTTTATTAGAATATTTCTGTCACAATAATCCATATGGCAAAGTGTTTTATCTTCAGAAGAAAAGGTCTGCTTTTTTATAGTTTCAATGCCTTTTTCAATAATATCTGGAAAAGGGTGATTATCACGTTTTAAGTACATCAGGATTCTTTCAAGTTCATATTGAAAGTGTTGATCAAATAAATCAAATTTCTTTGAACCGATTCTTCCAAAGGATAGGTCATGTTTGACTCCATGAATCTTTTTTAAGTAAAGACCTGCTTCATAATAGATATGATTCTTTTCAGTATCCGAAAGTTCAAGCTTGTCCAGCGGGCATCCTTCTAAAAGAGACATAACTACATATTCACTACCGTCCATCTCACCATGCTTGATTATTTTAGGTGTCGGTAAGTCCATGCCTTCTAGTAGCTCTAATGCTGCGAGTTCATTTTGAAATCTGTTGTCAACGCCATAAAACTTAATGATATAGGTGTCTCTCTTGGTTGTAACCTTGTATACCTCATGTCTTTTCAGGTGCACGTGTCCAATTGCTTCTACCAAAAGAACATCTTCAATGATTTTTTTGATTCTTTCCATCTGGTCCTCACCTATCTAAAAAAATATTTTTAAACATCCTTGACTGTATAGTTAGAATACACTTTATACTATCACTATCAAGAGGAAATGTTAAGGTCATGGAGGTAAAAATGACAGAAAATATTATCTTAAAACCCATAGGTCACATTGAATCCGATTACAATCAAAGACCAGGCACACCAGCTCAAGGCCAGGGGCTTATAAATAGTATTGGAAAAATCATCATATACGATGATTTCTTTCAGGGGA
Organism: Acidaminobacter sp. JC074; assembly: GCF_022496765.1. Taxonomy (GTDB): domain Bacteria; phylum Bacillota; class Clostridia; order Peptostreptococcales; family Acidaminobacteraceae; genus JABXKX01. The sequence goes on from NZ_VANV01000020.1 coordinate 103,328, forward strand.
TGGCTGGTATTGAAATTGGTGATAAACTTGAAGTCTTGTTTTGTTTTCATCAAAGCATCACCTATGATTTGAAAATTGTTCCCTATCAAAGGGAGAAGGTAACAGGTGTTTTTAATACACGTTCACCAGATAGACCCAATCCAATCGGATTAAGCAAAGTTGAAGTTATTAAGGTTGAAGGCAGTACCTTGACTTTTGTTGGAGCAGATATGTTAAATGGCTCACCGGTACTGGACATCAAACCTGTCATTGAGGAGGCAAAATGAAAAAAACAATTGATTTAATGAATGATCCCATTAAAAACTCATTTTATAAGTATTTACTACCAGCCATAGGGGCTATGATAGTCAAATCACTTTATGTACTTGCAGACTCTATTTTTGTAGGTGTAGGTGTTGGTGCAGAAGGTCTTGGAGCCGTATCTTTATCGGTACCCTTCTTTTCACTGTCTGCGGCCATAGCCTTAACCATCGGGATAGGTGGTGCGTCAATTATGTCTGTAGAGCTAGGAAAAAATAATAAAGATCAGGCTCAAAAGGTATTCAGTCAATCTATGGCTATGATATTTGTTACAGCCTTAGTCTTGGTTTCCTTAGCATTTGTCTTCTTAGAAGACCTTATAGGCCTCATGGGTGCAAGCGGCCAACTGGCTATTTTAACAAAGGATTATTTAAGTGTTATGCTGCCGTTTTTTATCTTTCATGGCATGTGGTGGGTACTGTCTGCATTTGTCAGAAATGATACCAATCCATCATTGGTTATGTATGCAACAATTGGCTCAGCACTCTTAAATGTGGTCTTGGATTATGTATTTATCTTCGTCTTCGCTTGGGGTGTAAAAGGAGCAGCCTTTGCGACTGGATTGTCACAAGCATTTACCTTTACAGTGCTTTTATCACACTTTAAGAGTCATAAGGGCATATTAAAGTTATCATTTAAAGATTTAAGATTTGATAAAGCAAGGAAGATTGTGAAAATCGGACTACCAACGTTTTTTGTTGAGTCGACAACAGCTGTTTCTGTTATGATTTTTAATTATGTTCTACTAAGAAATTATTCACCGCTTCATGTATCAGCTTATGGTATTGTGATGAATGTTGGCCTTGTTGGTCTCTTCTTACTGGTCGGTATTGGACAGGCTTGTCAACCAATCATCAGCTTTAACTTTGGAGCAGACAGACTTGAAAGAATTAAAGAAACCTTGTATCTAGGTTTGAAATACTCACTATCAATTGGCTTAACAGTATCTCTTATCACCATTGCATTTTCTAGACCCTTGGCATCACTCTTTACAAGAGAGAATCAAGCCTTGATTGACTTGGCATCATCAGCCATGAAAGTATATTTTCTAGCACCACCTATTATGGCCTTTAATGTCATTGTTGCAACACTCTTTCAGTCTATTGAAAAACCTAAGTATGCAACTATCATAGCCTTAAGCAGAGGTTTTGTCTTCGTGGTAATTGGCCTGTTGGCACTACCGATTGTCTTTCCTGTAAATGGCATCTGGGCATCCATATTGTTTGCAGAGCTAATAACAGCAGTATACTCTGGCTCAAAACTTTTCAAGTATTTGAAATCAAGCAAAAAATTCTACAATCATTTGGAGAAAATTGCCTCATAAAATTCATTTATGATAAAATAAATGAGAGGTAATAAAATGAAAAAGAGATATATTATAATACCAGTCATATTGGTGATAGGCTTGTTTGGATTTTTTAAGTTTAAGGAATATAGACAAGAAGAGTATATGAAAGAAGTACTAGGTGTTAATAGAAATCTTGATGTGCCATTTAAGATTACAGGTGATATTACAGGTGTATCCATATCTTATGCGTCAGTCATTTATTATGACGATTATGTTTATAGCGCGACAGACTGGTTATCTTATGGTTATGATCACGAGTTTGGTGAGTTGCCTTATGAAAAAGGAGACAAACTTGGTCAGATCTTAATTGATCTGAAGTACAAGTCCTATGAAGGGATTCCGCCTGACTTTTCTTCAACTTATGATGAAGGTTTAGAGATCTTTGAGTTAAAAGGCGTAAAAAAAGAATGGGCATTTTTATTAGAGACAAAGCATTCTGATATTGTCTTTTATCGGTCTCATCCGACAAGGAACGTAGAAATGACTTTTGAACAAATCCTTAAGATGATTTCAGATAAACCGACTATAGTCGGGGTAGAGTACAGAAGTGAAGAAGATGGATCTTGGATGAAAACAGTTGAGGACAAGGCTTTGATGGACCTTTTAAACAAGGAGTTGCCTGGTCTCTCTCGGATCAGCTATGATGAAATGGAGTCCGAGCCCTATAAGAATTCTAGTCGCATACCTATTAACCTAATCTTAGAAGATGGGCCAATGATTCATATACAAGTGCTTCCAGAAAGTAAGTATGCTTCGGTATTTGGAGGCTATATAGCTCTTAGTGATGAAGTCATTAGAAAACTTCAGTCTTTTAATCATGAATCTTATAAGAGACTATCTGATATTTTAAGATATGATGAAGACGAAATCAATTATGTGGCGGTCAGTGATCTTGTAAATAACCAAGTGGTACCAGTTGAGGATCCAGAGTGGCTTGGAAGAACATTTTATTCTAAGATGAATTACTACCGCCTTATTGAGTCAGAAGTAAAGTCTGGCCAAAAGGTCTTATCTGTTGAGATTGGAAAGTCGGAGACTGATTACAAAGTCATTCATATTTATCAAAAAGAAGACTTGTCTTTAGAAGTAGAAATGGATGATAAGACTTATAAGGTCTTAAAGGGGAAGATCTTGTATGAGAAGATTATGGCATTAATGAATGATCAGTAGAACAATCTTTTAGCCTAGCTAAAAGGTTGTTTTTTGCAATAAAAAAAGCTCATCTACTTTTTTAGATAAGCTTCTTTAGCTAACTAATTTTAATGCTACTTTCTTTAGTAACTTGTTAGCAGCCTTGTCACTATGACCTAAAGTCATGTTGTCTAAGTCCCACTTAACATCTGAAATACCTAAAGATACTTTACTTGAGACTTGAGGCTTAATTGTTTCAATGATTTCTTTGTAATGCTTTTCTTCTTTAGAGTTGTAGAAGTTGACACCAATACCTTTGTCTGTGTATCTAAGTTTAATTACGTTTGACATGTTTTTCTCCTTTCATCTTGTTTACACTGCAAGTATACAACATCAGTCTAGATTTGCAATAGGAAAACACTAGGAAAACGGTGTCTATTTTAGGAAAACGGTATTTCCTTTTCATGAAAATGTTTGCCTTTTATGATACATTAGAATACACAGACTGCAAAGCAATTGTTTTTATTCATTAGTATAATCATATCAGGAGGTCACAATGAGTTTACAAAATAAAATGAATGAATCTATGAAGTATATTGAGAATAAGCTGACTGAAGATATTGATTACAATGTACTGGCTAGTTATATTAATGTGTCTGAGTGGGAATACAGGAGACTATTTTCATTTCTAACCCAGATGCCTATCTCTGAATATATTCGAAGAAGAAGACTAACTGCTGCCTTAGGAGACATACAAGATGGTCATAAGATAGTGGATGTATCTCAAAAGTATTTATATGATTCTGCAGCAGCCTTTTCTAGAGCATTTAAACACATGCATGGGATGTCACCATCTAAGGCTAGAACAAAAGGTGCAGTCACAAATTCATATCCTCCGATCAATTTTAAGTTAGTGATGATGGAGGGATATGAAATGGAAGAAAATAAGCGTGTTATTGTAGGTGGTCGTGGTGACCGTTATGGGATCAGTGTTGACAATGATCCGAAGAAGATTCATGAAACCAATGAGAACTTTTGGAGTCATTATGGCAATGATATTATAGGTTGTCTGGCACTACCACTTTATGGGGCATTTATCAGTGAAGAAAAGTGTCAACTGATGGGCAGTCTTGAAGGTAAGAAGGTATTGGATATTTGCTGTGGCTCTGGTGAATCCTTGCTTTATACAGGAAAAAATAAGGCTTCAGAACTGTGGGGGATTGATATCTCTAGTAAACAAATAGAAATCACTCAATCACTTTTAAGCAGAAATGGCTATGATTGTCACTTAAAGTGTACACCCATGGAGAAAGCATGTGGCTTGCCAGAAGACTATTTCGATTTGGTCTATTCAGTTTATGGCATAGGCTGGACAACAGACTTAGAGGGCACTTTTTCAAAAGTTGCATCCTATCTAAAAAAGGATGGTACCTTTATCTTCTCATGGTCACATCCCATCCATAAATGTGTTTCTGTAGAATATGACGCCTTAACATTTAAGAAAAGTTACTTCGATGAATCCTGGTATGCACTTTCCTTAGATGGTCGTGTGATTTCTTTGGCTGACAGGAAACTGTCTACTTATATCAATGCACTGGCAAGGGCTGGTTTTGTCATTGAAGAGCTGGTAGAAGAATCACAGGAAGATCTTATAAAAGCATCTGACAGTGTTTTTTCTAAAAAAGCATCCATGTTGCCTGTCACCTTTGTTATAAAGGCAAGGAAACTTTAAGAGGAATATTTGTATAAAACCATTTTTATCCTATTATATTAAAGAAATTTCACATCTTATGTAATATAATATTAAGTGACTTCATTATTATTTGGTGGAGTCATTTTTCTATAAATATAAGGGGGCTACATGAATAAAGCAAAGTACGGCGTTTTTTCCAACATATTGTATATCATAAGAAATGTCTGGCGGGTAGATAGAATCTTGCTACTTGCAATGATTGCATCAGTGATCGCGACAGTTGTTCAACCGATTATTATTATTTATATGCCAAAGTTTATCATTCAGTTTTTTGAAGAAGCTAGACCAGTCGCTGATTTGATGAGGCTGGTAGTTTATTTTGGCGTCATTTCATTAATCATAGGCAGCATCAAAAGTTTTGCTGATGGTTATTTGCCTAGAAAAATTGCCTACTTTAGAAGTATGAAACTAGGCTCGGAAATGGCTTTGGCATCCTTAAACGTTCATTATAAGTATTTGTCTTCTGATAATGGCCAGCAAGAGATAAGAAAAGCCAGACAGGCTATGAGTAGAGGCAATATTGGCATACAGGATATGGCCAATAAACTTATCTTATGCACAGCCAATTTAATTGGCGCCATCGTTTATATATTCATATTATCTGCACTAAACCCACTAGTAATCATCGCTCTGATATCATGTGGTTTACTGTCTTACTTGGCTGGAAACCGTGTCAACAAGTACAGACTTAAAACCAAAGACGATATCTCCAAAGTTGAAAGAAAAAGACATTACATCAATGACTCAACAAGGGATGTTAAATTTGCAAAAGATATAAGACTATATGGCATGTTTGAGTGGCTGGTATCTTTAGGTGACAAGTTTATCTCAGAAGAAAATGAATGGTATAAAAAGATTACAACAAAGGTTTTTAAAAACACCATTATAGATGGACTCATTGCCTTTTTTAGAGATGGCTTTGCCTATATTTATCTTATTAATCTGGTTTTAACAGATCAGATTGCCGTATCAGAGTTTACCCTATACATAGGATCTATTGCTGGTTTTTCTCTATGGATAAGCCGCTTGGTTAACAATACGATTATTTTAAATGCAGATTCTCTTCAAGTTTCAGACTTTAGAGTTTTTATGGACAGGGCAGATGACAACATAAAAAATAGATTACCTGAGAAAGAAATAAAAACACCTATATCTATCGAGTTAAAGGATGTGAACTTTTCATACAATGACCATGTTATTTATAAAGACTTTAACCTTAAGATTGAAGCGGGTAAAAAGATTGCCTTGGTAGGTATCAATGGTGCTGGCAAGTCCACATTGGTTAAGCTGATCTTAAATCTGATTGAAGCAGATTCAGGTCAAATTCTTATCAATGGTATAGATTCAAGAGAGATTGATATGCTTCAGTACTACGACCTCTTTTCAGTTGCCTTCCAAGATGCTTTAATTCTTGCCTATGGCATTGATGTCAATGTGTCTATGACATCGAGTGATCAGACCGACCAAGAAAAAGTAGACCACGTCTTAAAACTATCAGGTTTAGACGAAAAGGTAAAATCATTAAAAAATGGTAAGTATACAAGTGCCGAAAGGTATCTAGACAGTGATGGTACTGAGTTATCAGGTGGCGAAAGACAAAAGCTGATTTTAGCAAGAGCCCTTTATAAGGATGCACCAGTCCTAATATTAGATGAGCCGTCTTCAGCCTTAGATCCTATTGCTGAAGCAGAACTCTATGAAAAGTACCATGATATGACCAAAGATAAAACGGCAATTTATATATCACATCGTTTGTCTTCTACCAAGTTTTGTGACGAAGTGCTTTTATTAGATGAAGGTCAAATCATAGAAAGAGGTAGTCATAAAGATTTAATGGCTTTAGATGGCAAATATGCAGAGATGTTCAATGTACAAAGTCACTACTACCATAAGGAAGTTGAGGTGATTTCTTGAAGAAACTAAATATATCATCCGTTAAAATAGCAATAAAAAAGATCTATGAGATTAGAAAAGAGTATATCAGAGTTTTGATGGGAGACGCCCTTTTACAAGCCATTAGACCTTTCATTCCCATTATTTTATCAGCCCTGATACTAGATGAGCTTTTAGGAGATAAATCACAGGGTAAGCTTATGGTCTTATCTCTTATGCTAGTGGGCTTTATGCTTCTTACACATATCATTTCTGGTTATTTTACAAAGCGATACAGTGAAGAATCCAATCTCATGATCAGTCACTATTTTTTCTCGCTTTCTAAAAAGACCATGAAGATGAAGTATGAATACATCGAAAAGAAAGAGACTCTAGACCTTTTACACCAGATAGAAGGAGCAAGTTCTAGCTTTATGGCCATTTGGAACATAGCAGAATACATGCAAAAGGGCATGTTGGCTATTATAGAAATCATCTTGTCAACTGTTTTGATTGTCACCATGTTTATGAACTCAAATGAAGTTGTTAGAACAAGTGAAATACCGCTGATTCAGTCGCCTGTATCGTATGTATTCTTGGGACTAGTCCTTTTGATCGGGCTTTACTTCTATAGCCTCTTACAGACCAAAGTAGGAGAGACTGCAGCCAATGATATGAAAGGGGCAGTCGGTGGCAATAGGATATTTTCCTACCTCTTTTTTAGAATGAGCAATAACTATGAAAACGGTAAGGATATCAGGGTCTATAAGGCCCAAGGATTACTGCATGAAAAGATGAAAGGCTTTGTAAAAAACAATTACTATGAATGTGATGAATTCTTTGTAAAACCCAATATCAAACATTTTACCTTAATCAATCTAGTAAATGTGATCATGTTGGTTGCCGTCTATACCTTTATCATCCTAAAGGCCTATATTGGCGCCATAACAGTTGGTGCAATCTTTATACAGATCAACGCCATTATGAGACTTTATGAAGGGGTAGGCAGCTTCTTAAACCAGTACAATATGTTAAGAGCAGCTTGTGAACACTTTAAATACTCTATTGAGTTTTTCGACTTGCCTGAAATGAAAAAAGAGGGGACTAAAAAGCTTCAAAAGACTGGAGACTATGTATTTGAATTTAAAGATGTGTCTTTTAAATATCCTGGTTCTGAAAGTCTGGTTCTTGATAAAATCAATATGACCATTAAGTCTGGTCAGAGACTGGCTGTTGTAGGCATGAATGGTGCTGGTAAAACTACCATGATCAAACTTCTTTGCAGACTTTATGAGCCGACTGAAGGCGTGATTACTTTAAATGGTATGAATATCAGTGACATTGACTTTGATGACTATATAGATCTCTTTTCAGTTGTTTTTCAAGATTTCCAGCTTTTTTCATTTGGTATGGATAAGAATATCTTCTCTGGTAGAGAGGAAGATTATGATAAGCTGAAAGAAAATCTTAAAGGCGCAGGTCTAGAAAATATACTAGAAGAGCTAGACAATATTCATGTGGCCATGGGTAAGAACTTTGATGAGAACGGTAGAGACTTCTCTGGTGGTGAAAAGCAGAAGCTTGCAATAGCAAGGGCACTATATAGAGGTGCACCTATTGTTATATTAGATGAACCAACTGCAGCTTTAGACCCTGTTGCTGAGTATGATATTTATACAAGGTTTAACACACTTGTAAAAGATAAGGCAGCGGTCTTTATTTCACATAGGCTTTCATCATGCAGGTTTTGTCACAATATTGCTGTCTTTGATAAAGGAAAAATTGTGCAGACCGGTGATCACGAGTCACTACTTTTAAATGAATCAGGCAAATATCATGAACTCTGGCATGCACAGGCTCAGCACTATGTCTATGAATAAAAAAAAGTCAGTCCATCTGGACTGGCTTTTAAATATCATGTTCTATAATTTCAATTTCAAAATAATCAAAGTTGATCGATTCAATAAAATGATGGTCGTAAAAACTTGTTTTATGGATGACTTGATAATCAGCCTTGTTTTCAGAAAACCACATAGGCTTTGAAAGATCAAACTCATAACATAGGTATTCCATGCCTTTTTTTGTTTTGCCTAAAAAATCTAAATCACTTGAATCTTCATAAACCAGATCATTTATCATTTCATTATTCTTAAATAGTTTTCCCCATAATCGGAACATACATAACTCCTTGTCTCCTATAGCTTTTATAAGTATAGCAAGGAATAAAGTATTAGTAAAGTTATCATTATGTAGGTTTAAATTTCCTATATAATCTTATAAATGAACAGAATTTGCTATTTTGTTTTATATAACTTGACACCATGTATTTTTTCATGCAACATATGAAAGGTAAGAGGCTGATTAAAGGAGTAAATATGATAAGAAATGTAAGAAGATTTGTAGCACTGGCTTTTGTTATGGTGCTTATGTGTAATGCAGTTTTTGCTGGTTCTTTTAATGTTTGGAAGGCCATAGAAGAAGCTGGTACATATGAAACTGCAGGAGAACTTGATAAAGCCTTACCTTTATGGTTAGACATTATTGATTACTACCAGGCGCAACCTGAAGATGAAGGCATCAACACCAACATAGCAATTTTCGCTAAGAAGGTTGGTAAGTACTATGACCAAACAAAGCAATATGATTTGGCAGTTAAGTACTATGAAATGGAAAATGATTATTGGAACAAAGTCGGCAACTCTTGGGGGGCTGAAGACATGCTTCGTGCTGAGGAAATCCGTACACTCTTTGAAATGTACGTAGAAGTTGAAGCTGATAAGAAGCAAGATTTAGAAATGTATGAACCTGTTTCAGGTATTTATACTGGTATCTATTCAGAAAATGATCCTGCTGTTGGTCAGAAGTTTAACAAGACCGAATCAGTATATGGTCCTCATGCCCAATACGTTTTATACCAAGACTGGGGTAAGATGATTGGTTCTGATTACATTGATGTGATGTTGGCAGAAAGAATGAAGGATGAAAATGCATCTTTCCACATTGCCATCAATCCAATGAATGGTTTAAAGGAAGTAAAAGAAGACAAGTGGATTGTTAACTGGGCTAAACAGGCTAAGCAGTTAGATATGCCAATCTTTTTAAGGTTTGCAGGTGAAATGAATGGCGACTGGGTAAAATGGTATGATTCACCTGAAGCTTATATTGAAAAGTTTAGATTGGTGCATGACATCATGGAAGAATATGCACCTAATGTTGCCATGGTATGGACACCAAATGATACACCTGTGGAGTCAAATGGCAATCGTATAGAAGATTACTATCCAGGTGACAAGTATGTAGATTGGGTTGGGGTCAACTTCTATGTAGATTATTATGACAGTGGTAATGTTCATGATGGTGATAACCACCTTCAAAATCCACTTTCACATTTAGATTATATCTATGAACTTTATGCAGACAGAAAGCCAATCATGATTTCTGAGACTGCTGTAACACATTATTCTATTCCTAATAGCAAGGATTTAACAGACTGGGGTGTAGAAAATTTAAAGAAGTTTTACAGTCAGTTGCCAATTAAATATCCAAGAGTAAAAGCTGTTAACTATTTCTCTTTAAACCAGGCAAACCCTAATTATCATGTAGGTAACCTGTGGAACAACTATGCTATATCAGAAAATTCTAAGATGAAGACAGCTTATAAATCTCTTATTAAATCAGACTATTACTTAGGTTCTATGGATGATTCAGTTGATACAACATTTAAGCAGATTACAGAAGATCAACTTTCTGACTATGATGAAATATATTTTGTAGTAAAAATCCCTGATTATAAAATCAGTAAGATTGAGTTTTATGATGGCGATAAGCTTTTAGGTAAAGATACTGAACTACCTTATTCATTTAAAGGTGACTTATCTAAAATTGATAACTTCACTGTGAAGGTTTATGATTCAAAGAATGACTTAAATTATACTAAATCATTTGCTGCACCTGTAGAAGAAGTAGTGGAAGAGATTGTTGAGGTGGTTGAAGAACCTATTATCGTCTCAGCAGGTGAGTTTAAAGTTACAATTCCTAAGTTTGGTGTTGCTCTAAAAGGTTCTAAGATGAATCCGCAAAAGAGTGAGTATCCACTATTTGTGTACAACGATATTACTTATTTCCCGATGACATTTAATGCAACGCAGGGCTTGGGATTAGATGCCAAATGGTCAGATGCAACTAAGACGCTTTCAATTTCTCAAATCAAATCTAATGGTAAGATAAAAGAATATGAAAAGCCTGCAACTAATCCATCATCTATGCTAGCGACCAAACCAGCCTTTAAGGTTGAGGTTAATGGCAAAGTGATAGACAATGATAAAGAAGACTATCCAATCTTAGTTTTAAACAACATCACTTATTTCCCTTTAACCTGGAAGTGGGTAAATGATGAATTTGGATGGAAAATTAACTTTGATAATACAAGTGGTTTAACAATCAATTAAGAAAGACTGCATCGCTTTTGATGCAGCCTTTTTTTTATTTGAACTCGTCGATTAAGTTTTGTGTGTTTTTAACTTTCCAAGAACGGTTTGTAAGAACCGTTTCATTATCTAAATGAGGTATCTTCTTAAAGTAAGAAGCTTTCTCTTCCTTGTAGATAATGCCTGTAGGGATTTTTTCGCCCCATTCTTGTCCTGTTTTAAAAGCTAGGTCTTTGTTTGTGAAATCGTATTTTTCATCAAGTGTATAAACTCTTTCTTTATACCACTGATAGGTGTTAACCTTGTTAAATGAAACGCATGGTTGCAAGATATCTATAAAGGCATAACCATCATAGAGGTAAGCTTCTTTTATGAGTTTAACAAGTTGGTCTGAATCGCCTGCAAAACCTCTTGCAACGAATCCGCAGTTAAGCGATAGAGCCATGGCAATAGGATTTAAGGCTTCTGAATAAACACCTTGGGTTTGACTGGTTGTCTTTTGTCCCATGGCGGTTGTTGGTGATCCTTGACCTTTTGTAAGACCATAAATTTGATTGTCATATACCAAATGAACCAGATTTAGATTTCTTCTGATATTGTGAATAAAGTGATTACCACCTTCGCTAAAGGCATCGCCATCACCTGTAACAACAAATAAGTTTAAATCTTGATTGGCTACATGAACACCGCATGCAGCTGGAAGACCACGGCCATGTAAACCGTTAAAGCCATTGGTATTTACATAGTGGGGTGTTTTTGCAGCCTGTCCTATACCTGATACCACGACAGTATCAGTCGGTGTTAATCCGAGCTCTGAGAAGGCTTGTTTTAAGGCCTTTAAGATTATATAATCGCCACAACCTGGGCACCAGGTGATTTCTTTAGCTACGTTGAAAAGTTTTACATCTGTCATTTACATCACCTCCAAAACCTTTGACTTCAGCTCTTTTATGTCAAACTGACGACCATCGTATTTAAGGAGTTGATGGTCCATCGTAATACCAGTTTCTCCACGTAGGTATTTGGCAAATTGACCTGTCGCATTATGTTCTACAGAGATAAATTTGACACCTTTAGCCTTTAGTTGAGATATTCTTTCACTTGGAAGTGGATAAATATCTCCAAATACAAGGGCACCTAGATCTAGGTCTTGTGTGACTTCTTTTAACAAGCCTGAAGATGAACCCCATCCAACAAGAACAGTTTTGGCGTCTTCATTGCCATAGTAGTCTGGATCTATAAGTTCTGATTTTAAAGTTTCTAGTTTTCTCAATCGTTTGTCATGCATTTTAACTCTCATATCTGCATCTTCAACAATATTTACTGACTCATCGTGTTCATGACTATCTGCAAAAACAGTATGATTTGGATTGCCTGGTAGAAGTCTTGGTGAGATACCTGATTCAGTTATTTCATGACGTTTAAAGCTTGTCATGTTTTCGTCTGCTAGTGATCGATCTATCACGAGTCCATTTAGATCGTAAGGACTTATAGTGACTCTGGCATCTGCTAGGTATCTGTCACTTAACAAGATAACAGGCATTTGATACTTATCAGCTATGTTAAAGGCTCTAAATGTTTGATAAAAAGCATTACTAGCATCTGTAAGTGAAATGATCATTCTTGGATATTCATCCGGCGATGAATGAAGTATAAAGCTAAGGTCAGACTGACTCGTCTTAGTTGGCATGCCTGTTGCAGGTCCGGGTCTTTGTACATTTAAGACTACAATTGGCAGTTCTGCTATTGCTGACATACCTAATGCTTCTGTCATTAAGGCAAAGCCACCACCTGATGTAGCGACAAAGGTCCTTGCACCTGCATAAGAAGCACCTGTTGCCATGTTCATGGCAGCAATCTCATCTTCAGCTTGTTCGACTATATAACCGCACTGGTCTTGTTTGTCAGATAGATAAGTCATAACACTTGTCGCTGGTGTCATTGGATAAGCTGAAAAGAAATCCATTCCTGCAGCTATGGCACCAAGGGCAGTCGCTTCATTACCATTGATAGAAATGCTCTTATCTTTAGATGGAGGTAGGGTAGAGTATAAGACCTTTTGGTCGTCATAACCTGCCCCAAAAGCCTTGGATTGATCAGTGTTTAAATCCCTTGTTGAGATATTTTTATCTAAGTTGAAAAGCTTGGCTATAGCGCCAAGTGTTACATATGTAGATGATTTTTTCACATTGACATCTTTTTCATATGACTTGGCATTTATTTTTATGATGTTTTCTTCGCCTAGTTTACTTGAAGCATCTAAAAGGGCGAAAGAACCAGCTTTAAGATCATCCTTGTGGAGCGTATAAGTTTCGTCATTGAGTGCTATTAGAAGATCTGCCTCCTTTTCATGACAATAGAGTGGTTGATCAGAAAATCTAATCTGAAAGAAGTTATGACCACCTCGTATTCTAGACATGTAGATGGTATTTGTGAAGGTATAAAAACCATGATGTTTTAATGTTTTCCCTATAAGTTTTGCAAGTGTCTTAACGCCTTGTCCGGCTGCACCGCCTACTACAATATTATATTTCATAAAATTGACTCCCTTCGTTGATTTAATCATACCCAATAATAGGTAGGAGGCAATCAAATTATTGTAATGTTTATAAAATGATAATGATTATCAATAAAAAACACACCCTAATGAGTGTGTCATAAGTAACCAACTATTTGCATACTTGTCCTAATTATAAAGAATGCCATTTTCCATCATCTTGTCAGTTACCTTATTTTTTCTCTCTCTAAGGTTGAACTTAACAAGTGGCCGTAAGTCTTTCTTACTATTTTCTTTATGGTCATGCTCATAGAGGGCATGATCATAATAAACATGGTTGGTTATATCATATGTCTTGGGTTCTACTCTTGTCTTTTTCATAACCTCCTCCTTTATTTATTACGATTTTGTAATATATTTATACCCAGAAATCTTAAAAAACAACATAGAAATATAAAATAGTTGCACTCAAATTGCACAACTATTTTTTCTGAACAATATGACCAGAGTCAAAGTATTAGTATGACTGGATTAGGCGGTAGCTCTTATAAATACCATAAACTAATAATAATACGCTTAAAGGTAAAAACCATTGCATAATAGAACTTAAAAATGCTGTAGATGATCCTATGATGGATGCAAGTGGTATTAGAAATGTTGGTGCACAACATGCAAATCCTGTTAAAAAGCTGGGTAGTATACCAATAAGGCCAGTGTATTTATGGTCAAGTCTGCACTGCTTAGGGAGTTTGTAAATATAAAAGGCTGCCATAACATTAAAAAATACCAGTAGAGAAAGCAGTAAACCTAATAAGATGTTCATGGGTGAAACCAGTACATGGATCCCAAAGTTTTGAAAAGAACCGACAGGTTCAAACAAAAAAGTGGAAGATCTTTTAAATACAAGGTTGACCCAGTTAGATGAAAACCTGACATGACTGCCATTTGCACCAAAGTTCAAGTAGCCAATCGACCAATAATATAAAAGAAAGTAAATAATAAAAATCAAGAGGCCGAGAAAGAGTATTTTCTTGTCCTTAAGTGTTTTTTTCATTGTTTTCATTGTATAACCTCTGTTTCTGGATAGTAGGCATACCATGCAAACCACATTACATCAAAGTAGGTAAGTGGTTCAAGTGGTAATGTCTTGTCGCCTCTAAAGGTGTATTCATTGCCATTAGAATCTGTATAGCCATTCTCTGAGGCTACTAAGTTTAGATCGCCCGCCTGATAGACCCTTGTTGCTTTTAAATCCTCATCAAAAAGGGCAACAGCTTTTATATCACCAATGTCAAAATAAAGGACTTTATCCTGTCTGACCTTTAAAGGATCGACTGCTACAGTGTGGTCACCATATTTAACTCCAACAACTATTTTCTTATCAGATAATAAGGTGCTTTGATTGAGTAAAGGAAACATTGCTGTTCCAAAATGATAGTAGGATGAGTCATCATCGGGTGCATAAGAGCCGTATGGGTCGTTGTTGTAATCTCTAAAATAACCGGTTTCTAAAGAAAGCACATTGGCCTGAGGAAAGAGTGATTTTGCACGTGCCCAAGTGGTCCAGTGAATGGGTTTTGTATCTAGTACAGTGCCTTTTAAATCATCTGTAATACCAACACCCAGTATCTGTGGAATATAAGAGTCAGTTTGTCTATCATACATGACTAAGTTTGAGTTAAGTAGTTTGCCAGACGTACCATAGGTGTTGTCAGGATAGGATGCAGTTGGTAGATAACAGATGGTTGATCCTGTTAAAGGGCAATAGGTAATGGAGACCATCTGATCATCAATGGTATCATTGACGATTTCATGCCATACCAAGATGCTTTGAGGGTATATATAGGTGGTGTTTAAGCTTTCATATACAAAAACTTTATCGTAATCGTCTAGATAATCAACCTCACTTGTTTTGACATAACTAGGCTCATCAATTGGTGGTATCCCATCTTTAGGCGGACCGCCACTTAAGATATTGTCATTTAAGGTATCTAAATAATCACTTGAAATGTTGGATAAGGTATCTTCTTTGACTGTAGAGGTATCAGGCTCTGTGATAATTGCAGTAGGTTGGCTGGTATTAATATCTGTGGTAGATGGATCTGAAGTCAAGAAATAGATAATTGTTAGTCCTACAATGAGTAAGACGAATATAGCTAACTTTTTCATGTTTCACCTCTTTTCAAGTAGAAAGGAGTAATATCTACAATAATAGTATACATTAAAAACTATGTAAGAAGTTTATTCAGGCTTTTATTTTAGGAAAAAATAATCTGTCCAAAAGGTTGCGTGGGAAACCATGCTCTGTTATAATGGTTTGCGTATAAAACTAATGGGAGTGAAAAATGATTATTAGATTAATGGGAGCCATACTCAAAGAATTTGAAGATGAGGCAAAAAGAGTACTTCAGTCTATGGATTTAGATGTTCTATCCAAGTACGACTACTCTTATTTTAGGTATTTGATGGTTCTTAAAAAACATCCACATATCAATCAAAACGATCTGGCCAAGTTTGTAAATGTTAACAAGGGTTCTGCTTCTAAGGCAGTAAAGTTTCTTTTAAGTCATGACTTAATTCAGAGACTACAAGATGAAAAAGACAGTCGGGTAAAAAAACTTTGTTTAACAGACTTAGGAGACGACTTGTGTGACAAGTTTAAAAATGTCCTGAATCAAGTTGAAAGTCAGTTGATGGATGGTCTTTCAAACTGTGATATATCTAATTTGAATGATATGCTCAGTAAGGCTTATAAAAACCTTTCCAATGAAAAGAATGAAATCTTGCTTAGTATTTTAGACTAAGCTTTTATAATGAGGTAATAGTGTGATAGTAAAAAAGAAGACAAGAGGATTTATTTGTACAACTGCACATCCAGTAGGCTGTGCTGACAATGTATCTAAACAAATAGACTATGTAAAGTCAAAGGGGCCAATTGATGGTTCGAACAAAGTATTGGTGATTGGTGCTTCGACAGGTTATGGCCTGGCATCAAGAATTGTCCAGGCCTTTGGAGCAGGGGCTGATACTTTAGGTGTCTTTTATGAAAGACAAGCATCTGGCAAAAGAACAGGCACTGCAGGATGGTACAATTCTGTAGCCTTTGAAAATGAAGCATTAAAAGCTGGTCTTTATTCTAGATCTTTAAACGGTGACGCTTTTTCTGATGAAATGAAAGAAAAAGTGATTCAAGTCATCAGACAAGACTTAGGCAAAATTGATATGGTTGTTTACAGTTTGGCATCACCGAAAAGAATGCATCCTAAAACAGGCGTTTTATCAAGCTCTGTTTTAAAGCCTATTGGTGGGGCATATTCCAACAAGACTGTTGATTTTCATACAGGGGATATTTCTGAAATCACCATTGAACCAGCTGTAGAAGAAGAGATCAAAGATACCGTTACAGTCATGGGTGGCGAAGATTGGCAGCTATGGATGAAGGCCCTTAAAGAAGCGGATGTATTAGCTGAAGGTGTTAAGACCGTTGCCTATTCATACATTGGCCCGGAACTGACTCATGCTGTTTATAGACAAGGTACCATCGGACGTGCCAAAGACCACTTAGAAGCATCTGCTGGGATCATTACAGATGATTTAAAGGACCTTTCAGGACAAGCTTTTGTATCTGTTAACAAGGCCCTCGTGACTCAATCGTCGTCTGCAATTCCTGTCGTGCCACTTTACATTTCATTACTCTATAAGATTATGAAGGAAAAGGACATACATGAAAATTGCATTGAACAGTGTTACCGTTTGTTTGATGACTTTATGTATGAAGAGACCACACCAGTAGACGAGTCAGGACGTATTCGTATAGATGATTTGGAAATGAGAGACGATGTTCAAGAAACTGTTGAAAATCTTTGGGATCAGGTCAATTCTGAAACCCTTTCTGACTTATCGGATATTGAAGGTTACCGTACAGAGTTCTACCAGCTTTTTGGCTTTAACATTGATCATATTGATTATGAACAAGAAGTTGAAGTTGATTTGGTTCATGAGAGAATCCATACTTTATAGTGAACAAGATAATAACGATTTAATACCACTTGATGCCAAGTGGTATTTTTTATGCCTGAGTTTAAATAATGACATCTTAATTGGGTAGATAAGAAAATAGTAAGGACTATATTTGGAGGATGGATGAAATTACTAAGAAAAAAATTACACTCGACTTTAACATACCCCATATTAATTTTGATTTTATTAAGTGTCTTTGGAGCATTTTATGGCTTAAATAGTTCAAACAAACGTGATCAAATGAAAACCATTCACAATGGCTTGTCTGTCATTAATCAGAGAATCACTGATTTTCATGAAATCAATGTTGCCTCATTAGAGCTCTTTATTAATGATGTCAAAAAAGCCATTGATAACCAGGGGCATGTGGATGTTAGCCATGTAAACACATCCATTAATGAATATGACTCACTGTTTAAGTTCGGTGCGAGTATGGCCTTAGGTCTAGAAGATGGGCGTATGTTTTCATCTCATGTAACAATGTTGCCAGAGAATTATGACCCCCGTGTCAGACCTTGGTATTTAGATGCTGTTAATAATGAGGACAAAGTTTGTTTGTCTGCTCCCTATTTAACAGCGGATATTAACGACAGAGATCTTTACGTTTTTACTTACTCCAAAGTAGTCAAAGATAATCATGATGAAATCATTGGCGTTTCAGGCTTAGATGTGGACCTCCTAAGAGTCTTTAATTTAGCCAAGTCAATTCAGATTACTGAGGGCAGTTTTTCAGCAATAGCCTCTAAACAAGGTAAGGTTATGATCAGTGATTTTTACGACTCAAATATCATTCAGCAAGTTGAGCTTGATATTTCTACTTTAGACAGCGATTTGCCTCTTGAAATTCATGTCAAGGGTCGGACTTATTTGGTTTATTCAGAAAGCAATCAAGAAACCGGCTGGCTATCTTTAATTTTTGTACCCAAGTCATATATGAATGAAAATCTAGGTAATCTCATTATATTAAGTTTGATTATGATTTTGGTATCGGTCATGATGACTTGGTTATTTGCATCTAGGTTTTCTCTTAGAATATCAAAGCCTATAGAAGAGGTTGTCAGTCGACTAGAAAATATAGACCTGTCTGAAAGCTACGAGGATTTTGAAGCGCCTAGTAGTGATCTTGTAGAAGTGGACATTTTAGCTGGTGGAATCAACAATTTATTGCACCGTGTTTATGAACAGAAACAAACATTAGAGCAAAACCAGCAAGAAATCAAAAGTCAGTACATGGAGATAGAAGCCCTTTATGAAGAAACTACGGCTATGAACGATACCCTGCATGATACCATGGACCAACTTGAAGCATCTTGGCTACAAACCATACGTGTTTTATCCAATGCCATTGAAGCCAGTGACCATTATACAAAGGGTCACTGTGATAGGGTCGCTGAGTTAGCGATTGCCATTGGCAAACATTATGGTTTTACACAAAATAGACTCAGAAATCTTGAGTTTGCAGCCCTTTTACATGATGCTGGAAAAGTAGGTATTCCAGATAGAATCTTAAATAAAGAAGGTAGGCTGACTGAAGAGGAATATGAAATTGTTAAAGAACATCCTCTAACAGGCTATAAGATTATAAGAGATGTTGCGTATCTAGAAAAATCAGCACAATTTATCCTAGACCATCACGAACGTATTGATGGCAAGGGTTATCCAAATGGTCTTAAAGGTGACCAAATAGATTTAGAATCAAAAATCCTATCTGTTGTAGATGCTTACGATGCTATGACCAGTGCAAGGTCTTACAGGAAGACACCACTGAGTCATTTAGATGCACTTTTAGAATTAGAAAGGCACAGCGGTACACAATTTGATGAAAAGGTCATTGATGTGTTAAAGGAAGTTACCATGGGAAATTAATCGATGTGGAGGTAGAAATGATTAAAAGTTACAACACGCTTTATCATACAGAAGAAGACTTAATCAAACTAAGAAATGATGTAGGACCTTATGACGATGAAAATGTTTTGATTCAGATTTTTACTTATCTCAATGATCTAGAAGCTATTGAATCGATTAAATCTGAGGTGCTTGAAGTGTTTCCTAATACAAACATCATTGGCTCTTCCACAGCTGGAGAGATATTTGAGGGAAAAGCCTATGACAAGACGACTGTTATAAGTTTTACTAAATTTGAAGAGACCAAGGTTAAAACGCTTTTTATTGATGGTATCACTCGGTCTATTAGCGACTTAGAAGAGCAAGCAGATTATGCCGCAAAGGCACTTTCAGCAGATGATTTAAAAGCCATCATCATGTTTTCATATGGCGTTACTCCTAACTATACTTATGTCAATGTTTTGCCTTTTATCACTAGGCTTAAGAAGCACTTGCCTGATTCTATATTCTCAGGTGGTGTGGCTGGTGTTTATAATTTTGATTCCACTAAACTCAGCTCAACGTTTACAGAATCAAAGTCTTCACATTTTGGTATTGCTATAGCTGGACTTTATGGTAAGGACCTTTCAGTCATAAACAAGTACAACTTAAGCTGGATCCCCATTGGTAAAAAGCTTGTGGTTCAGGACGCCCAGGACTATCATTTAAAACTGTTAGACGGCATGACGCCAGCTGAAGTCTTTAAGACCTATTTAGGTGAGGAAATCGTGGCTGGTCTTCCTATGTCATCTGCAGAGTTTCCGCTAGTCTTAGAAAGAGGCGGCAAGCAGATGCTGATTCATCCATCAAGAATTTACGATGATGGGACCTTTGAGATGACCCATCATCTTCATGTAGGCGAGCAGGTCAAGTTTTCATTCTGTCATGTAGGTCTACTGGCTTTAAGCGCCAATAAGATATACAATGAGCTACTTGACGAGGAGATACAGACCAACTTTATGTATTCCTGTGCCATAAGAAGAAATGTACTTGGCGAGGATATTATCGTTGAACTCAGTCCTATGGCTGATCTGTCTAACTCTGCTGGTTTCTTTGCCTATGGTGAGTTTTTTGATGAAGGTGTAGATGAATACCATAGGCTCGGACAAACCACAACGGTTCTTGGTTTAAGAGAGGGTAAAAAAACAGATGAACCTGTAGAAGAACAGAAGTTGCCTTCCTATAAGTTTACAGAAAGACGACAATTTAGAACCATGCGTGTCCTTCATAGATTGGTTGACAAATCTGCCAGTGATTTGGAAATGGCTCTGATAACCTTATCACAACTTGCTCATAAAGACGCACTGACCGGTCTTTATAATAGGGGATACTTCGATCAAAAAATAAAAAGTGAGATGAAAAGACAAGGCAGAACCGATTCGCCTTTGTCACTTATTTTAATTGATATTGATTACTTTAAAAACTTTAATGATACCTATGGTCATGTATCTGGTGATGATGCTTTAAGAGGCGTTGGAGCCTGTTTAAACCAGCTCGTTACAAGAACCGATGATGTTGTTGCAAGATATGGGGGAGAAGAACTTGCCTTGATTTTACCGCATACAGATTACTTAGGTGCGGAGCTTGTTGCAGAAAAAATAAGAGCAAGTATTGAGTCTTTAGAAATTCCACATAAATCCTCTCTAGTTTCTGATGTATTAACAGTCAGTGTGGGTTTTGTTACTTTAAATGAACCCTTTGATGTAGAAGAGGGTTTTGATTCAAGCCTTCTTATTGAGGCATGTGATCGTTGTTTGTATGAGGCAAAAGAAAATGGCCGTAACAGAATCATGGGGACTGTATACAAAAAGTAAATCTACCTATCAGTTTTACCTATGATACATTTAATTTTCTTATTGTGGTTGACATTTTAGGTATTAGGTAATAAAATCAAAACAACCCCCCTGTATAGGGGGGGTGTGTAAATACTTGTTTGGAAATTCACAAAGAATAGATTTAGAGGAGAGTAAAATGGAAAAAATCCTTATTATTGGTGGGGTAGCAGCAGGTGCTACAGCAGCAGCTAAGGCAAGACGTCTTTCAGCTGAAGCAGAAATTACAATTTTAGAAGCAGGTGCAGATATTTCATTTGCCAACTGTGGTTTACCATATTTTATCGGTGGTGATATCAAAAGCCGTTCAAAACTTATACTTCAAAGTCCAGAGTCATTTAATGACCAGTACAATACAGATGTACATATTCATACAAGAGCAATAAAGATAGATAGACAGAATCAAGTGGTTTATGCTGTAAACTCAAAAACAGGTGAAGAGAAAAAGTTTGACTATACTAAGCTGATCTTGGCCCAAGGTGGCAGACCCATTACACCACCCCTTCCAGGTGCTGATAAAGACCATGTTTTTAAACTATGGACACTAGACGACATGGATGCTATTAATGCTTATATCACGGATCAAAAGCCAAAAACTGCTGTTGTTGTAGGTGGAGGATTTATTGGACTTGAAATGACAGAAGCGCTTGCCAAAAGAGGCATGAAGGTATCTGTTGTAGAAATGATGCCGCATGTTATGTCTATTATGGAGCCTGAGTTTGCAGGCTTTATACAAGAAGAAATGTTAGCATACGGTATTGACTTGTTTACGGATAAGGCTGTAACAGAAATTAAGGACCAGTCAGTGCTTCTTAATGATGGCCAACTTATTGAGGCTGATATGGTACTTATGTCAATTGGCGTACGTCCAACTTTAACACTTGCTAAGGAAGCAGGTCTTGAACTTGGTGAAGCAGGTGGTTTACTGGTAGATGCTACATTAAAAACAAGTGATGACAAGATTTATGCAGCTGGTGATATGATTGAACTAGAGCATAGGGTTCTAGATAAGAAAGTACGTATTCCGCTTGCAGGACCAGCCAACCGCCAGGGAAGAATTGCTGCTGAAAATGCAATGGGGAAAAGACACGAATACAAGGGATCAATAGGTACATCAATTGTAAAAGTGTTTGAAGCCATTGCAGGTATAACAGGCCTTTCTTTAAAAGCTGCTAGAAATGCCGGTTTAGATGCTGATGCGATTGTTATTCATAAGGAAAATCATACATCTTATTATCCTGGTGCTGAACTGGTGGCAGTACAAGTTGTCTATGATAAAGATACAGGTACCATCTTAGGTGGACAAACAGCTGGTTACGATGGTGCAGATAGGAGACTAGATGTGCTTGCAACGGCTGTTGGGGCAAAACTAACAGTATCTGACTTAGCAGACATGGACTTTGCATATTCTCCACCACTTGGCAATGCCAATGACGCCATCAATATGGCAGCATATGTATCAGAAAATAGAATGTCTGGCTTCTCTCCAACACTTACAGTAGGTGAGTTAGATGTTTACCTGGACGACAAAAAGGTCATGTGGATAGATGTGAGAGATGTCTTTTCCTATGATAAAGCCCATATAGAAGGAGCGGTCAATATACCACTTGAAATGTTACCAGCTAACATGAACAGGCTGGATAAAGATCAAGTTATATTGGTATATGACAAGACTGGCAAAAAAGGTCATCAGGCACTTCGTACACTTGTAGGTGCAGGTTTTAAAAATGTCATCAATGTGTCTGGTGGATTCATCAGTTTATCGAATTATGTAAGATCTATTCAACCTAAAAACTTTGTTCTTAAATTAGAAAAACCAGAATCAAAAGTACTTGGTGAAAAAGAAAGTAAAGATCCAGTAAAGAAAGAAGTTGTTAAAGAGACCATTACTTCTGGTCCAATTGTCATTGATGTTCGTACAGAAGATGAATTCTCTTATGGAGCTTATCCAGGTGCTGTAAATATTCCTTTAGATGAACTGGGTTACAGAATTTCAGAATTAGGTGATAAAGACCGTAAAATCATTCTTTATTGTGCAACAGGCGCTAGATCTGCTTATGCACAACGCTTCTTAAGACAAAATGGTTATAAAAACTCAGAAAATGGCGGTGGTCTTGCTCGTATGATGGCCAGCTATAAAAGATAATAATGAATAGTCACTAGAGATAGTGACTATTTTTTTGACTTATTTATCAAATGGTACTATAATATATGGTACCGGTTACATAGGAGGTAGATATGAAACCAACCATAAGGGATATTGCCACGGCTTGTGGGGTATCTAAAACGACTGTTTCGAGGTTTTTAAATAAGTCAGGTTATGTGTCTAAGGAGGTTGCAGATAAGATAACAGCCAAGATAGAGGAGTTAAATTATATCCCTTCATCAACAGCAAGAAATCTTTCTTTAAGAAGAAGCAATGTCATAGGATTGATTGTACCTGAAGTTAACAATCCCTTCTTTGGACAGATTTTTAAGGGCATCTCAAAGATTGCTGACCAAGAGCAGATGAGTATCTTATACTGTGACACAGATAACAATAGAGATAAGGAATTAAGGGCTTTTGAAACCCTTAGGGGCCATAATATCTGCGGACTCATTGTCACACCTGCTACGGGTGGCTTGATAAATGGTCAGGTAGATGAAGAGTTTATTAAAGGCCTAAAGGCTTTTGATGTACCCATTGTTTTATTAGATAGAGACGTTGAACATGTATCATGGCCTGGTGTTTTTACAGACAATGTAAAAGGCGCTTACGATGCAACCAAGCTACTCATAGATCAAGGTCATAAAAAAATCGCAACCATAAGCGGCGATCAAGGTCTCTTAATTGGTAAACAGCGTCTTTTAGGTTATGAAAAAGCCATGAAGGAAGCAGGCCTTTATGATGAATCTTTGATTTATGAAGGCAATTTTTCAATAGAAATGGGTTACAAGAGAAGTCTTGAAATACTGAAAACAGATATTACAGCAGTATTTTCTCCAAATAACTTAACGTCGATGGGGCTTCTAAAGGCCTTACAAGAAAAGTCATTGACGATGCCAGAAGACCTTGCAGTTGTAGGATTTGATGACATTGAACTCTTGTCACTTTTGGGTCTTAACTTAACCGTGGTACAACGAAATCCAGGGGTCTTAGGCCAGAAGGCCATTCAACTACTTTTAAGCTTAATAAAGGATGGTCAGGTTGAAATAGAGAAGATAATATTAGAAGCTCAGATTGTTACAAGAGGTTCTGAAAAAAGGATAAATATGGCCGATTAGTGGTCATTTCTTTAAAAGGATGTGGTACCGGTACCACAGGAGGTAGATATGAAATATAAAAGAGTAAGTAAAATGGATTGGGATTTTTCTGTTATAGGTTTTGGCTGCTGGGGGGCATCAGGTAAAGGTAGTTGGGATGGCCACGATGATGAGGGTCAAATCAAAGCCATTCAAAAGGCCATTGAACTGGGTATTAACTTCTTTGATGTGGCGCCTATTTATGGCTGTGGCCATGCAGAAGAAGTATTAGGTAAAGCTGTTAAAGGTAAAAGAGACAAGGTTTTTATTGCTACTAAAGCAGGCATTCCATGGAATGAAAACTATGAAGGTTATAACGATGTGACAAAAGAAAACCTACTAAAGGAAATTGATGATTCCTTAGAACGTCTACAAATGACTTATGTGGATTTACTACAAGTTCACTGGCCAACAGACAAAGACGTGCCTTTAAGCGAGACAATTGAAGCTTTAAAGATCATCAAAGCTTCAGGTAAGGCCAAATATATAGGTCTTAGCAACTTCTCTTTAGAAGATTTAAAGACCATCGATAAAGAAGTTGGGATTGTATCTTATCAAGGACTCTATAATATGTTAGAAGCAAATGCAAGTTCTTATCATAACATTCCCTTGCAATATAGAGTCGCAGATGAAATATTCCCGGAAGTGAAAAAGGAAGGCATGGCATTTTTACCCTACAGTCCTTTGATGCAAGGCCTTCTAACAGGAAAGATCACAGATCAGACTGTATTTGGTGAAAATGATGTTAGAAACCATAATCCAAAGCTTCATGGCGACATGCGTATGAAACATTTACAAGTGATCGAACAGATTAAAGAGATGCCTGAACTAAGTGACAAGCCGCTAGCTGAAATTGCAATCAACTATCTTGTTGCTAAAGAAGAAGTGACATCTATTATTGCAACACACGCAAATGTTGAAGAAGTTGTTATGAATGTAGAGGCTTTAAACTGGGTAATGACAAAAGAGACCGTTGATAGAATAGACGTCTTGGTTAAAACAAGTTTGGTAGTGGAAAGTAATCTATGAAAAAAGTAGGGATCGATGGATAAGCAGATTTTAATCTTTTCAGTCATCGTTTTTGAAATATATACACAAAAATAGCCACTCTAGCGCCTACAGTGGTAGTTAAATCTATGAAATTGGATATTAG